>CANAIR010000050.1 GCA_947361355.1 uncultured Clostridium sp. | reverse complement strand
AAAAATAACTTTATAAAATAATATGTAAACAAAGGGAGAGAAAAGTATGGAAACACTACACACACACACACACACACACACTACAAGCAAGAAGTGAAAGAAGGTTGTAATACAAATTTTGTAAAAAATGTAAAAATAGATGATTATAAAAATCTAGTTAAAGGAGATGAATTCCTTTAGCTGGATTTTGTGTATTTATAAATATAAGTTTATGTAACAAAAAAGAAAGAAAAAAGAAATATTAATGTAATAATTGATATAGTAAGTATAAATAGTAGTATTTTAATAAGTAAAATATAAAATTGGAATAAAATTCCAGTGACTAATAAGAAATAATGGTATAGAATATAAAATAAAGGAAAAAATAGTAATAGAAAAAGGACATGTAAAAATATGAGGTGGAAATATGAAAAAAAGTATAAAAAGTAAAATAGGAATATCACTAATAGTACTAGTAATAACAATAATAGTGGTAATAATATTAGCAGCAGCAATAATAATATCACTACAAAATAATAATCCAATGATAGAGGCAAATAGAGCAAGAATAAATAGTGATGTAGCAAATATGCAAGCAATATTTACAAATACAGTAGGAAAGATAATGGCTGAAAAACAAGAGGTAATAGAAATAGTAGCAAATAAATTGAATGAACCAATAAGTGCAGGAAAAAGTGTAGTAGGAGAAGCAGTATATAAAATAGGGGGAGAAGTAGCAGGAAGAATAATATTTGATAATAAGGAAAAAAGTGGAGGAAATTATTATACAGGAAAAAAATTACCAGTGTATAATAAAGATACAACATGGTATGTAGATGAAGATGGAATATTAAGATTGCAAGTAGGAGAAGAAACATATGGAGAAGGAACGGGAGAAGAGAAATTAAATGATAGTATAAAAATAAGTACAAATGTAGAAACAAGTAGTGACTATACAAAGGCAACTATAGGAGTAATAATAGAATATGAAGGAGAGATAGATAGTGTAACAATAAATGGAGAAATAGTAGAAGTAGTAAAAAATGAAGAAGGTAAATATGTAGGAAGCAAAGAAGTAAATGAAAATGGAAACTACAATATAGTTGCAACAGCAAAAGATGGAAGCAAAAATAAAGAAATAATAAAAGTTGAAGATCTAGCGGATAATATGGAAATATGGAATAAAACTGATATGGAAAAATTTAGAGATAAAGTAAATAATGGTGCAACATTTGAAGGAAAAAAAGTAAGTGTTATGGCTGATATTGATTTAGAGGGAAGTGAAAATAATCAGTTTACGCCAATAAATAGTTTTTCAGGAACATTTGAAGGAAATAATCATAAGATAAATAATTTATATATTGATAGTAATTTATATGCAAATTTAGGATTGTTTTGTACTACTGAAAGTAGTGCAAGTATACAAAATACTATACTTGAAGATGTATATATAAATAGTAATTATAGTACTACTAATGAGTATGTATGTACAGGAGGGATAGTAGGTTTATCAGAGGGTAAAATAAGTAATTGTGGAATAAATAGTGGAACAATATCAAGTACAAATAATTCAGTTAGTAATGGAAATTGGTATTATGTAAGTATTGGAGGAATAGCTGGTGTATCAAGTGTAATAAGTAATTGTTATAATAAAGCAAATATATCAGGAACAAGACAAAAATTAGTATTTAATTCTGTATACGCTGGAGGAATAGTAGGATCGTCAGATGGAGGAATAAGAATAAGTAATTGTTATAACACAGGTACAATAAGTGGGAATGGAGGTCATATCGCGGTTGGTGGAATTATTGGTCAACATTCTGGTTCAAGTGAACTACATAATTCATATAATATTGGTATTGTTAATGGAAGTGGAAGTAGTGAAGCATTTGTTGCAGGAATTATAGGTAGAGTAGGAAATAAATCATCTGCGTATAATAATAATATAGTAAATAGCTACAATTTAAAGACTGTTGGAATATCTCATATATTTTTTAATGGAAGAGACTATCAGAGGTCAAGTAGTTTAAATGTAGATGAGGATTTGTTAAAAACATATGCTTCGAAACTAGGAAATGAATTTAAATCAGATGATAAAAATATAAATAATGGCTATCCAATACTTAATTGGCAATAAAACTAGATGACTTTTTCATCTAGTTTTATTTTTATATAAAATATTTTTTTGTTGTGCTTAATTTATTGTAAAATTAATAACTAAGTGATAAAATATGTATTGAAATGATATTATTTAGGAGGAAAAAATGGAATTTAATGGAGTATTAAAAAGTATTGTTGAACAAGCTAAACAAAAAAAAAGAAAGATAGTATTACCAGAGTCAAATGATATAAGAGTAATTGAAGCTGCAAATATAATACAACAAGAAAATATAGCAGATGTTATATTAATAGGTGATAAAGAAGAAATTATAAGGCTTTGCCATGCAAAAAACATATATAATTTAGATGAAAATATTACTGTAATAAATCCAAACACATCTGAAAAATATGAAGTATATGTTAATGAATTATATAATTTAAGAAAACAAAAAGGTATGACTTATGAAAATGCTCAAAAGCTTATATTAGATAATGTATATTTTGCAACAATGATGGTTAAATTAGATGAGGCTGACGGTATGGTAAGTGGTGCTGTTCATTCTACATCTGATACTTTAAG
>CANAIR010000049.1 GCA_947361355.1 uncultured Clostridium sp. | reverse complement strand
AATTAAAGAACTCTCCTGAATACAAGAAAAGGAGGGCTGACAGAGATGCAAGATAGTAAAAAAATATATAGAATTGAACTAACTAATGAAGAATACGAATTTTTAGAGAATTTAAAAAGTGAGTTTTGTAATAAGCTTTCCAAAATGACTAAAGAAGAACGTGCAGAATATTTAAAAAGCTTTTATCCAGAGCAAAATTTGAACTTTGAAAAAGAAATAAAAGGTACTGTTTATAGAGTAAATACCTATTTTAACAAAGATTCCGAACACACGATACTAACTAGATTTTTTGAAATCTTCAAAAAGTAATAGTTTTTGTATTGAATTTTAGGCTTGAAATATGGTATATTATAAACACTACTTGAAATGTAGTAACTATAATTTTATATCGTATTTCAAGCTGTCAAAAGAAAGGAGTAAATAATGAAACAGCTAGAAAGCGATAAAATAACTGCTTTATATTGCCGTTTATCAAGAGATGATGAACTGGCTGGAGAAAGCAATAGTATTAAAAATCAAAAGTTAATTTTAAGTAAATATGCAGAAGATAACAAATTTCAAAATATTAGGTTTTTTGTTGATGATGGGTATTCAGGAACAACTTTTACAAGACCTGCCTTTATGGAAATGATGGAACTTGCTGAAAATGAGCAAATTGGAACGATTATAGTAAAAGACCATTCAAGACTTGGTAGAAATAGACTTGTTGTAGGACAACTTCTTGAAGAAGATTTTGTAAGACTTCGGTATTAGATATATTGCTATCATGGATAATATTGATAGTAGTAAAGGTCTAAATGACTTCTTGCCTATTCAAGATTGGTTTAATGAAATGCATGCTAAAAATACAAGTCAAAAAGTTAGAGCAGTTCTAAAGAGTAAAGGCGAATCTGGAATTTCACTTGCTAATAATGTGCCTTATGGTTATAAAAAAGATGAAAACGATAGAACAAAATGGATTGTAGATGAGCAATCAGCAGAAGTTGTAAAAGAAATATATAACTTATTTATTCAAGGACATGGAACTTTTGAAATAGCTAGAATTTTAAGAGAAAGAAAAATATTGACTCCATCAGAATATAATGCAAGTGTTAGCACAAACTCAATTACTAATACTCAAGAATATCAATATAAATGGTGTGGAACTACTGTAGCTGGGATTTTAGATAGACAAGAATATATTGGAGATACAGTGAATTTTAAATGTACTACTCGTTCTTATAAAGATAAGACAAAAGTAAGACTTCCAAGTGAAGATAGAAAAATATTTAAAAATACCCACGAACCTATTATTGATGAATATACTTGGAATATCGCTAAACAATTAAGAAATAACAGAAAAAAGCCTACTAGGTCAGGTAAGAAAAGTATTTTTTCAGGATTACTATTCTGCAATGATTGTAGAATGAAAATGTATTTTCATTCACCTGTAACAGATTTAAAAGCTAAAGAACATTATAGATGTTCGAGTTATAAACATGATACTTCAGCTTGTACTTCTCACTATATTACAGATGAAGTATTACAAGTTATTGTTTTAGAGAATATTCAAAGAGTAATTTCGTATGTAAAAAGCTATGAAGATTTATTTATTCAAGAACAACTTGCAAAATCTACACAAGATGAACTAAAGCATATTTCTAAAAACAAGAAAGAACTTAAAAAAGCCAAAAACAGAGTGATTGAAATAGATAACTTATTTATGCACATTTACGAAGATAATATATCTGGAAAGATAACAGATGAAAGATTTAGAAACTTATCTTTTAATTATGACAAGGAACAACAAGAATTAAAAATTAAAATTGAACAATTATCCAAAGAAATCAATAATACTGAAAAGAAAACAACTAATTTAACACAGTTTATATCTAATGTTAAGAAATATACTGAAATAACGGAACTAACGCCAGAGATTTTGAATGAACTAATAGAAAAGATATTAGTTCATCAAGCAGAAAAAGTTAATGGTAAAAAAGTTCAAGAGATAGATATATATTATAGAGGTGTTGGTATTATTTCTTTTCCAGTAAGTTTGGAAGATATGACAATGGTAATTGAAAAAGTGTTAAATAAAAGAATATCAGCTTAATTATTAGAATTTAAGCTATATCTATGGGGAGAATTATTTAGTGTACTTAACTAAAGCATTCTCCTGTATGTGTAATTGCACTATCACCTAACATACTCTTACCATTAGAATCAAACATTTGAATTGAAACAAATGTATCACTTGCAATGTCAGATAAAGTTATGGTTGCTTTTCCAAATAAACTCCAACCACTACAATAAACACGAAATTCTCCTGATCCATTAATATAAGAGCTGGCACTACCAACAATAGTACGTGGTGTAACCTCTTCCGTGATAATTGTTTTTGCATCAGCATTTATTTCTGTATCTTGTGCAAAAGCTACTGCATTTAAGCTTAAACACACTGCTAAAGTCAACATCAAAGCTACCAATTTTTTCATATTTTTTTTCATTTTGTGTCCTCCTACTTTTTCTACTTTTATGCCATTTATACAACATACATAGTATGTTATAAACTAAAAAAATAAATAATAGTTATATTCATTAATTAAAAATATTAATTTATATTTTTTAAGTCAAAACACTTTGCATATTTTAACATAGTTACTTCTACTTTGCAATAGTTTTTACATTTTTTTACTTTATTACCATAAATTACATTTTTTTACATTATTATATAGTTGATAATATTTTTTAATATAGTATAAACTCATTTATCTATAGTATATACATAATCTATTTCTTTCAATAAATATCCACCAACCTAGCTGGTGGTTTTTACTTTTCGCCCATAGGGACTTCTTTACTAGCAACGTCTAAAGACGTACTTTTTCACGACTGACTTTTGCAACTATTCCTTACTAACCCTTAAATGGGTCTATATCTTCTATTGTTAACTGGTCACTTAGTCTGTCTTCTTTTAATTGATTCGCTTTATATTCCTTTATTTTTTTGTATTTTTTCCTACTGTATCTGCATAATATCCTCTGCACCAAAATTCTCTATTTCTATATTTATATTTCATGTTCCCCCATTTACTATATATCATTATACTGCTTTTCCTTTTAAAAATCCCATTACACTTGATACACTGTATTTTGGTGGTATTTCTATCAACATATGTATATGATCTGCACATACTTCTGCCTCTATTATATTTATTCCTTTCCACTTACACAATTCTCTTAATATTTGACCTATTTTTAATCTTTTACTTTCATAAAATACTTTTCTTCTATATTTTGGTGCAAATACTATATGGTATTTGCAATTCCAACTTGTATGTGATAAACTTTTTATATCATTCATTTTGAATGACACTCTTTAGATTTTTTTGCAATTGTCAGTCGCAATATTATTATATATCGAAAGTTTTTTTGTCTATTCATCGCTAAAGCTTTACCGAGCTCCCAGACTATCTGGAGGTTTTCTTACACAATAAAAATATAATTTTATACTTAACAATTATATATAATTTTTACTCCTTTCATAAAATTCTATGCAAAAATTGTCGAATGTTATCGAAAAGTATAAATTTTTGTTGACTAATAATACTTATGTGATAGAATATAAAAAAGGGGGAAAAATATATGAAAATTATAAAATTTATTATCACGGTTATATTAATTGTAGGAATTTGCTTAGGTGTTCCTTGTTATTTACAAAACAGCATAAATATTAATAATTACTATTCTAAAGGGGAAAATGCTAATACGGAAGGTCCAATAGGTTATTATGGTTTGATAGTTGAAAACCCAAATGCTAACAATGAGATAGTGGATAATTCACTAAGTATAATGAAAGATTATGGAAATGCTTTAAAAGGTCAAAACAAAGAATATAGTAAGTTATTATTTATAGTTGAGCTATTGCTAGGCATATGTATAATTTCTATTGGTATAATATTACTAAAATTAACTACAAAAAAATATATATCTTATGCCTTTATAATATCTGGTATATTATCAATTATAGGATACATATTTTTATTTGTAATGTCAAATGATTAACATCCTAATAAAAAAATCAGCCAAAAATTTAATTTGAATTTGACTGATTTTTTTTAGCATAAAAGTAGTTTTTTAGATTTTTTATTAGTTACAAATATATAACTTCTTGTTATCTATCCCCAAATGAAACACTTACAGTTGCTCCTGCTTCTTGTGTTTGAACTTTAACAAGATAATAAGACTCGCCAGGGCTTGTAAGATTTACTCTTTGAGTGTCAGAGCCGTTAAACATAAGTGGTAAACCGTTGAATAGTGGTTTACCGTTTGGCTTTTCTATATCAACAACAACTCTGTTGCCACTACTTGTATTGACACTTACTGTGACTTGCCCCCATAAGCTCCAACCACTACAATTAACTCTAAATTCTCCATATCCATTAATATAAGAGCTGGCACTACCAACAATAGTACGTGGTGTAACCTCTTC
>CANAIR010000048.1 GCA_947361355.1 uncultured Clostridium sp. | reverse complement strand
CTGTATTTGTTAATACCATCTGCATATTTGCTCTATCACTTTGATACCTTGCTCTATTTGCTTCACTCATTGGATTATTATTTATTATGCTTACCACAACTGCTACTGCAAGTATTATTACCACTATAATAGTTATAACTAGCACAATTAGTGATATACCAACATTATGGTTGGTTTTATACATAAATTTATATTTTCCTTTTTTGTTTATTTTTTCTTTACTATTTTCCTTTGTTTTCATTATCATAATACCTCCTATATATTTTTATATGTTTTTTATTATTTTTTCCTTTATTTTATATTCTATACTATTATTTTTAAAGTGTCATTGGAAATATATTCCAATTTTCAAATTTAATTTTAAAATTTGTTTATATATAAGCTTTTTTATCTTTATTACATTTTTCTTTCTTTTTTGTTACATTTATATTACTAAAATAAATAACAAAAAACTCAGCTGAAAAAGTCACCTCCTTCAACTAAGTTTTTTACATTTCTTACAAAATTTGTATGAAAAACCTCTACTATACTTTGTCTATAGCAGTTGTGTGTGTGTGTGTGTGTGTGTGTGTAGTTTATTCATATATACCTCTCCTTTTGTTTACATATATTTTTAAATTTTATTTATATATATTTTATAATAAAAGTTAACTTTTTACAATACTTATTATAAACTATTTGCATATTCTACTATTTTATCTAATCTATGCTTTAAACCAGACTTTGAAATGTAATCATTTTTATCATTACTTTTTTTCGTAATATTAGATATATAATCTAAACTTTCATTTTTATATTTCAGTCTCAAATTTGCAGTATATTTTAATTTATCACTAAGTTTATCAAATTTTCCTTCTCTTTTTATTTTTTCTATTGCTTCAACTTGTAAAACACTACTTTTAATTGTCTTAGCAATATTTGCTGTTTGACAATTAGTTGTTCTATTTACCTGATTTTTTACTTCTTTTTCTACTCTTATTTGTTCAAAATTTAACATTGAACTATTTGCTTCAATTATACTTAAAAAATATGAAATTTGTTCAGATTCCTTTATATATATTACATACGTATTAGATTTTTTTCTTTTTAATACCTTTGGAGTAAATTCAAGTACTGACAATAAGTTAAATATAAAATCAGCACAAGCTTTATTTTTTATTACAATTTCAAAATGATAATCAGTATTTGGATCTACTATACATCCTCCACCCAAAAAAGCCCCTTTAAGTATTGCCTTTATACAACATTCATTCAAATTTGATATTTCAAAAAAATCGCTATATTCATCCAAATCTGCCTTATAACTACATTGGGTTAAATTTTCACCAAACCTTTCTGCTACTATACAACATTCTTTTTGTTTTTCTGTGAAACCCTTTAATACTTCTTCTTTTATTTTTGAAGAAAACGACATACTATCACCCTATCATTTCCACCTAAATCTTTTACAGATTCAATTAGCTCATAATTTTCATCTTTATTTATAATTTTAGTTATTTGTTCTAACTGATCATATCCTATTTCAAGCATTAAATATCCATTAGTTTTTAATACTTTCTTTGATTGTTCAAATATTTTTCTGTATACCTGTAATCCATCTTTTCCACCATCCAGTGCAAGAATTGGCTCATTTTGTACATTTTTATCTAGTGTTTTTATAACACTTGTTTTTATATATGGTGGATTTGATACAATTATATCATATTTGTTTTCTTGTATACCCTCAAACTCATCAAATAAATTTGATTTTAATATACAAACCTTATTACCTACTTCATTTAATATTATATTTTTTCTAGCCACTTCTAATGCTTCTTTTGAAACATCTACTAAAAATCCAAATTTTATATTAGAATTTTTAGCAATTGATATTCCAACACATCCACTTCCTGTACACATATCTATTAATTTTTCTAGATTCTCTTTTTCAATATATTCAATTGCTTTTTCTACTAATATTTCTGTGTCTGCTCTTGGTATTAAAACATTTTCATTTACTTCATAAACTTCATTATAAAAGTTTTGTTTTCCTAAAATATATTGAAGTGGTATATTTTCTTTATATAATTTATTTAAAAGTCTATCTAAAATGATTTGTTCTTGATATGAAACAACTATTTTTTCACAATTTAAAATAATCTCTTCTTTAGTTACATTTTTGACTTTGGCAACTATTCTATAAATATCATTCATTTCATATTCATTATTTTTTAAATTATTATTTATATATCTATTTAGATACTGCTTTAACTTATTATCATTTTTTTCATTTATGCAACCAAATAATCCATATATTGCAAGTTGTATTTTTTCATCATCTGGTTCTCTAGTAGTGATAAATTGTATTAATGTTGCAGGATATGCAATATATGAAAATATACCTTTAAATTTTGATATGATAAATAGTATTTCATATGATAATCCTATAAGAATAGGAATTAACAATATTTGAATAACAGTTTTTATATATATATTTGTTGACGGAATTACTAAAGTACAAATTAAAAAGCTAATTAGTAAATATACTATAAAATTTCCTCCGCATCTTATGTGAAATCTAGACTCTTTTTTTACATTTTCTACTGTTATATCATCTATTTTTAAGTTTTCATATGCGTTTACTACTTTATGCTCAGCTCCATGATATTCAAATACACTCTTTAGTATTGAAATATTATTTATCAAAAATAAATATATCGAAAATGATATTACTTGTATAATACATTCAAATATATTTTTATATCTATATATTACAAAAGTGGACAATACATTTGGAAGAAATATAAAAAATAAAAGTATTATAGTCACTGCTATAACAAGACCTGTAACTATCTCAAAATTATTTATTTCTATCTCATCTTCTACATTCTTATCTTGCACATATTTATTTAAGGTAGATTTTGCAGATGACACTAAATAAGGAATACATGAAATAAATACATTAATTATATTTATTATACCTCTAAGTACTGGCATATTATTAATAATATCTTTTTTATCATTTTTTTCTATTTTTGTAATATCTATACTTATTTTATTATTTGAATATTTTATTATTGACTCTCTTTTATTACTTCTTAAAATCAATCCATTAAAAAGTGCAACACCACCTATTTTTTTTTCTTCATCATATTTAATATTCTCATCCACTTTTAAATTCTCAAAATTTGATATTTTTTCCATAAAAACTCCTAATATATAAGCATAAAAAATAAAAGAGTGTAAAAACACTCCTCTATATACTAAATTATTTATTGTTTTTCATTTTATCGCCATATTTTTCTAAGAATTGAGCAGCTCTACCTTTATTTGACATAGCTTGTTTTTGACCTGTAAAGAAAGGATGACATTTGCTACAAGTATCAACTCTCATTTCTTCTTTTACAGAATTAGTCTCAATAACATTGCCACATACACATCTTATAGTTGCTTTTCCATATTTTGGTTGTATTTCTGTTTTCATTTAAATTCACCTTCCTATTAATAGATTAAATAATTTACTAGTATATTTTAACATAGCATATCAAAAAATACAAGTGTTTTGGCAAAATTTTATGAAATTCTCAAATTAAATACTAAACAATTTTGTATCAAAATTTATATATTTTTATTCCTTATTCTACTCCATATCATATATCCTGCATTCTTGAGTTATAATTTATTTTTCATTTACTACATACATAAAAATCTATTTGATGTATAGTTGAACACGTCCACCTAATATACTACTAGTGTAATTAGGTGCTCGAGAATCACGACTTGATACTGGATAAGTTAGACCTACATAATCATTGCCACCACCTCGGTGTACTCCGAGCATTCGAAGAATAAACTTCCATTGTCCATTCCCATACATTTCCTGCCAAATCATATATATTATTTAAACAATACTTATCATTACTACCAGTTAAATTTAATTTATTTGTTGCATAATTTCCAAATTCTGTACTATCTTTATCTATACTTTTATATTTTTCATTTGCTTTCAAAAACCTAATCGTTTCATCCCAAGCTACTCCATATATTAATGTTGATACTACCTTTCCTTTATTTATATCTTCTCTATATGGATACATTGCTCTTGCCTTTTCTACTATTCCATCACTCAAGTCTGTCATACTATTTCCCCACTTAATATTTATCCATGGATTCTTTCCTTTTTTACTTTGTGCTCTTTCAAATCCCTCTTCACTTTTACTTATTTCATATCTTCCAATATAAAATCCCTTATATTCTTCTACACTTGCCATCATATTTTCATATTCTTGTCTTTCACCTAAAGTTGCTTGACTATATGGTTCTTCACATTTTTCAAAATCTGATGTTTGAATTTGACCATTATTATACCCTGCTTCTCTTACAAAAGTACTCATATCATCTACTGGTATCCATACAAATTGATTTCCTACATCTTCTGTATCATTTGCTACATCTGATATTACTAATCCATCTTTTATTACATCTTTTCCTGGCACTACTGCAAATCCTATTGGTACCACTGCTACTTTTCCATCTTTATCTTTGTATT
>CANAIR010000047.1 GCA_947361355.1 uncultured Clostridium sp. | reverse complement strand
AGGATTTGTTGGTGGAGCGATATCTAGTTTAGGTACTAAAATATCTGATGCAGTAGGAAATTACTTAACTAAGTTAAATTCGAATAATAAATTTTTTAATTGGTTAAATGAAGGTGAAAAAAAATATAAAGTATATCAAGCTATTGATAAAGATGGTAATAGAGTATATACAGGAATAACAAAACAGTCATTAAAAGCGAGAAAATATCAGCATAATTATAAAGGAAAAGATTTTACGAGTTTAGATCTATTATATGAAAATTTAACAAAAAATCAGGCAAGAGCATTTGAACAATATTATATAGAAAATGGACCTGGTAATGAAATGAACCTTATAAATAGTATAAGTCCAAAGTCTGAATATTATAAAAAGGCAATGAAATGGAGAAATAGTATGAAAGATAAATTATTGTATAAAGGAGAAATTTATGAGAGAGATAAGTAACGAAGAAAATATGTTAGCAAACGCTTGGAAAGAGCGATATAATTCTTTAAGTGACGAAATAAAAAAAAGATTAGACGAAGATGATTATAAGCAATTAGAAATTATAAAAAGAAAAAGAAAAGAAATAAATGAAGGTGATGTATTTATATTAAGTCCCGAAAAAGGAATATATTTTTATGGAAAAGTTTTGAAAGCTAAAATAAATAATAAATACAATTCTTTTATAAGAGGTGAATATTTAGTATTTATATTTAAGTGTAAAACAAAAAATATAAGTATAGAAGATTTTAAACCAGATTATAATGAGTTATTAATTCAACCAGCTATTGTAGGTAAAGAATATTGGACTCAAGGATTATTTTATACAATAGGTAATATTCCTTTAACAGAAGAAGAAAAAAATTTAGACTATGGTTTTTATAGTGTAATAAATGGGATGTTTTATAAAGAAAATGGAGTTTTAATAAAGAAGAAACCAAAAATATATGGTTGTTATGGTATAACAACTGATATAGGTATATCAATGTATATAAGAAAAGAATTAATAATAGATCCAAGTTTATTGCAATTTAAGTAAAAAATAAATTACAAAGAAGCAAAGACTTAATAATTATAATGAAAGAGTCTTTGCGTTGATGTTTAATAAAAATATTTGGTAAGAAAAGGAGAAAAAATATGGGAGCATGGGGATATAAATTATATGAAAATGATGCTGCATTAGATATTGAAGCAGTGTTTGAAGAAGAATATGAAGAAGGAAAGAATATAAAAGAAATAGAGAAAAAGGTTAAAGAAGAGTTTACTAGTATGTTAGATGAAGAAGATGATGAAGCAACAAATTTTTGGAGTATTTTGGCAGACTTAGAATGTAAATATGGAGTATTAACAGAAGAAACAAAGAAAAAAGCATTAGAACTTATAAAGAGTGGTAGGGATGTAGAGTTTTGGAAAGAATCAAATGAAGATTTAGCACAAAAAAGAGAAGAAGTGTTAAAAGAGTTAGCTAAAAAAATAGAAGAAACAGAAATAAAATAAAAATACCAAAAGCAAAGATATATTATATAATTAGGATTAATCTTTGCTTTTAAAATATAGTACAATAACACAGTAAGCGTTTAATGTAAAACTATAATAAAGCTTTGACATTTTAAAATATTAATGATATTATAAAAGTATAATAATTAAATGTTTATAAAAAACATAAAAGGAGTAAAGTATGGGAGCATGGGGAATACGGATTGTATTCGAATGATGATGCAGAAGATATAAGAGAGACATTTAAACTAGAATATGAGAAATGAAAAAATATAGAAGAAAAATTAAAGAAAATGTTTGCAAGTGATTTAATAGATGAGGACGAAGCACCAAATTTTTGGTGCGTCCTTGCAGATTTAGAGTGGAGATATGGAGTATTAAAAGAAGAAACAAAAAATAAAACATTAGAATATATAAAAAAATGGAGGAGATGTAGAGTTTTGGGAAGAAACATCTTCTAAAAAAGAAGCAGAAAAAAGAAAAAAAGTTCTAGAAAAATTAGAAGAAAAATTGAAAACGCCACAAAGGTCAAAAAAGAAAATAGTAAAAAGAGAACCATATATATGTAAATGGAAAAGAGGAGATGTATTTGCATATAAAATGGATCAAAAGTATATGGAAGGAACAGAGTATTATAACAAATATTTAATACTAATTATGTGGGATACAGAGGAAGGAATGAAAGATGAAATATTTCCAGTGGTATATGTAGTAGATAAAATATATGATGAAATACCAGATATTGAAACAATAAAAAAAGAAAATAGAATGAGATTTTATAATATGGATGATAGTAAATATATTTATAAGGTAAATTTAGATTATTATTTAGTAAGAGAAAGAAAAAAATGGAGGAACAAGAAAAAATAGGAAAAATTGAAAATTTTCAATCATTAAATGATGAATATGTAGATGAATATTTTGAAATTAATAATACTGAATTATGTATTTATGAAAGATTGTCAGATTCAGTTATGTATAATAAATTCCATAAATTATATTATTATGAATATATAAAAAGAAATAAGAAATCATAGTATATATAGAACAAAAGTAAGGATATATTATATAATTATAATAATTCCTTGCTTTTAAAATATAGTATAATAACACAATAGAAGTATAAATAAAAACTATAAGAATTTGTTGAAATATATTGACAATGAAAAAATTTAATGATATCATAAAAGCGTATTTAATATGATAAGAGTTCATAGAGAATGTATATAAATATGCAGGATATATACAAGATAAAAGAACAAAGAATTACTATTTAAATGCAAGATATTATAATCCAGCAATCCAAAGATTTATATCAGAAGATACAGTAAAAGGAAATATAGAAGATCCGTTAAGCTTAAACTTATACACATATACACATAATAATCCACTAATATATAAAGATCCAGATGGACATAGCATAATAGCAACAGCATTAATAGCAGGGATATTAAAAGGAGCTGCAATAGGAGCAGCAATAGATACAGGAATACATTTTATAGCAGATATGCTAGATGATGGAAAGATAAATGCAGGAATAAAAAGTTATGTAGGATCAGCAGTAGAAGGAGCAATAACAGGAGTAGGATTTGGAGCAGTAGGAGCAAAAGCAAGTGTATTATTAAAAGGAACATCAACATTTGTATCAGGAGTAGTAGGAAGAGCAACAAATAATTATATAAATAAAAAAGAAATAGATGTAAAAGATTCATTAATAGGTGGAATAACATCGTCAGTAGCAACAATGACATTTGGGCTAGGAGGAAAAGTACCAGAGAAAATAGCCAAATCAGAGAAGTATTTAACATATTTCTTTAAAGGATATAATTCAACAGTAGCAGGAGATTTAGTAAATCAAGTATTAATTAAAGGAAACGTAGATGTAACAGAATTAGGAATATCAGGATTATTTGTAGGAGCAGTATCTAATTTAGGTGCAAAAGTATCTGATGTAGTAGAAGATTACTATAAAATAAAAGTTAAAAAAGGCAAATCCAGAAATCCATATGGAAAAAAAGGAGGCAAAAAGCACCAAGCACAGATAAAAAAGATTGCAAGAAAATTAAAAAGAAAACATATATCACATGAAAGTGAGAAAAGGTTTGATATTTCAAATGGTGAAAAAAGTAAAAGATTTGCGGATATAGTTTCATTAGATGGAGATAAAGTATTAGAAGCTTATCAAGTAGGTGTAATAAATAAAAATGGTACTCCTGTAATCAGGGAAGTTAGAGCAATAAAAGATATAATGAAAAGTAGAGAATATCGTAAAAAGCCATTTGATATAATTTTCATACCATATAATGTAAGGAAAAAAGAACCAATAATATATAGAAAAAAATGAGGTGTAAAAATATGGGAAGACAAATAAATTTTTATATGGATAAAGAAAAAGAAGATGAATTTGTAAGATTTGCATATGAAAATGGATTATATGTAATAGAAGATAATTTTGACAAGAATGAAATATATGAATATAAAACTTTTGAAGAATATATTTTGTTTCATAAGTTGGGAAAATTATATTTTTATAAAGAAGGATATAATAAATTGATAATAGAAGATTTCTTTTTAGATTCTATAATAAATGATATAATTGAGTTTAGTAGGACTGGTTACGTTTTTGATAAAAAGTATTTAACTGAAGGAAGAATATGGTTTGAATATAAATATTATGACGATAATGATAAATTAGTAACTAAAAATGAACAATTAATAAAAGATTATGAAATGCTATCAAGATGGATAAAAAGGAATGCACCGTTGCATGATTTTGTTGTTAATATAGATGGTAAAGATTGCTATTTTAAAAGTTATATGAGTGAAAAAATGGTAGAATTAAATAAAACTAGAAGGTATAGTTTTTAATAACATTAATATCATGTAGTGCTTACAATGTATTCTCTGCAAATATAAAAGTAGAAAAAGAGGTAAATGAAATGATTATAAAAGGAATAAAAAGTTGGAAGGGATATAACCCAAAAGATATAGATAAATATCTTAGAATATACTCAGAAGAAAAAGATATAGATATAAAGGATGTAATATGTCATAAATGCGGAAATGATAGTTTTAATTTAATAATAGATCAAGATGAAGGTGTAATACAGGTAAAATGTACAAAGTGTGAAACAGAAAAAATATTATTAGACTGTGAAGAGTATTGGGAAGATGCAGAACCAGAATTACAAGTGTGTCCAGTATGTAATAAAGGAGAAAGTTTTAACGTAAAAGTAGGATTTGTAAGACGAGAAAATGGAAGTGTAAAATGGGTGTATATAGGAAATAGATGTACAAAATGTAAAAGCTTAGGTTCATATTTAGATTGGAAAATAAGTTATGAACCAACTACCAAGATGGAACAAAATATATAGAAAAAATGATAGATTAATAAAGCTATTTAATAAAATAAGCAAAGACATATTATATAATTATAATTAATCTTTGCTTTTAAAAT
>CANAIR010000046.1 GCA_947361355.1 uncultured Clostridium sp. | reverse complement strand
AACATCCCCTTATAGGGGTAGAGCAAACGACCCGTTATCACGGGTCGTTATGATTAAATAAAGCTAACTGGACCGCAAAGCTGGTCCTCCCACTTTTGACACATACTAAAAAAATACATTGTTTCTTTTAGGCGTTCTACCGGAAAAATAACTACGCCAACAATTTGTGAGTTTCCCTGGTAACCTGACTTTATAACAGCTTCTTCTCCTTTATAAATCCGCTCTAAAATTTTTTTGTGCCAATTTGAGCCTTCGGCAAATTCTGGTGAAATCTCCTTAAATGCTATTTCATTAGCATATATTAAAATTCCATCTTTGCCTTCCTGTATCGCTTTTTCAAAAGATTCTTTCAAAGTTTTTAACATTTTATTTTCCTTTCTTTATTTAAATTAAAGTATAAATTTCACTATTTTTTATTATAGCACAAAATAATCGTAATGTCAATTTTTATGTAAATTAATTCTGAAATTAATCAAAAATAATCAAATTTTATTTTATGTATATATTCATATTATATTGAATTTATGAATAAAAAAACATATACTGCATATATATTTAATATGATAAAGAATATAATAAAATATAAAAAAGAAAATTTAATTTTTAAAGTTTTTATCTCATTTTGTGTTATTATACAATTTATATATTATTTAAACCATATTTATGCAAGTGACAAAAACTTTATAAAAATAAATGTTCCATCAGCTGTTGTAATGGACATGGAATCTGGTAGAATTTTATTTGAAAAAAATGCTGATGAAAAAAGACCAATGGCCTCTCTTACGAAAATAATGACTGCTATACTACTTGTAGAAAACTGTGATTTAGATGAATTAATAGAAGTACCAAAAGAAGCTGCTATTATAGGAGGATCAACTGCTGGACTAAAAAAAGGGGATATGGTTAGTGCTAGAAGCTTACTTTATGGTATGATGCTTCCATCTCGGTAATGATTGTGCTTTAACAGTAGGATTGCATATTGGGGGAAGTATAGAAAACTTTGCAAAAATGATGAATAAAAAAGCTAGAGAACTTGGAATCACTGATACATCCTTTGCAAATCCCCATGGACTTGACAACGAAAATCATTATACCAGTGCAAAATCCTTAGCAATTATTACTAAATATGCACTAAATAATAAAATAATAAACGATGTTGTTAACACAAAAACAGCAACTGTAAACTTTGGTTCATTTACAAAAACATTAAATAATACTAACTCTTTACTAAGAACATATGATAAAGCTGATGGTGTTAAAACAGGCTTTACAAATGGCGCAAATAGATGTTTAGTTGCTTCTGCTTCAAATGAAACAAATAGATATATTGCTGTTGTACTTGGTGCAGATACTACACAAATAAGGTTTAATACTGCAAAGGAAATTTTGGAAAAATGTTTTGAACGATATGAACAAAAAGATATTTCTAAATATTTAAACTTTTATGTTAATATTCCAGTTGTAAAAGGAAATATAAAAAATTATGAAAGAAAAATATCAGATAACTTAAGTATTCCCATTACAGATGAGGAATATGAGAAAATATATATAAAACAAGATATTATACAAAATATAATACCTCCTATGCAAAGTGGAGAAAAAATAGGAAAAATAACAGCATATATTGATGACGAAATAATTTATGAAAAAGATATTTTTTTAGAAGAGGATATAAAAAAGAAAAATGTTATTGATTACATAATCGAAAGTCTTTCTAATATGTTTTTACCAATTGAGGTAATATAATATAATATAATATTTTTATTCACATAAAAAAGGAAGAATAAAATAACATAAAATTAAATTCTTCCTTATTTTTTTATTTTATAAAATATACAATTAAAGTTCCAATTGTTAAAATTACTATACTTATACAAAACGATATTACTAAATTCATATAGTTTATTTTTACATTATATTTTTCATTTTTCTTAAATCTTTTTTGTTCCTTTTTTTCAAACTCCTGCATTTTTTTCTCATTATTTCGTATCTTATAAATATACTTCTTTACATCTTTTAATCCAAATCCTCTTTTTTCATTATATATAAATCTTTTTGTACTTTTTATACAAAATAATATACCAGTAGAAATTGATAAACTTAACCCTATTATTTGAATTATAGCCCCTATACTACCAATTATTAATACACTAAGACTTTTACTTATAACATATATACTGCCTATCTGATTTGCAAGATTGCAACTATACAAAATACCGATTATTGGGAAAAACACAAAAGGCGTTATTCCTGAAAGTATTACTATAAAAGATATCATTATTTTATCTTTTGTAAGTATATTTATAAAAGATTTTGAATAAACTATTTTATTTAAAACATTTTTATCCACATTTTCAAATTTTGTCATTGAATATTTTAGCATAATTAAAAACAAAATGGTCATAATGATTGTTATAACAAGCTGTTTGAATTTTAAATTTTCTTTATAAAACTTTTTATAATCTTCTGCTATTTTTAAAATATTGCTATTTTTGTTGCTATTACCTTTTTCATTAATTTTATTACACTTTTTTTCCACATTTATCACCAATACAAGTATTGTACTATATTTATTACTATTTTACAAGTAAAGTTTTATTTAGAATTAATTTTTAATATATTAAATATACTTTTAAAATAAAAACTTTCTAAAAAATATTTTTATTCAACTTAAACTTTCTTACAATTTATTTGATATAACGATGAAAACATATTATAATATTATTAACTATTGGAGGAATGTAACAATGTTTAGTAAAAATATACTAGAAATTGCAAAAATTATAAAAAATAATAATGGTAACTTGTATTTAGTTGGAGGAGCACTAAGAGATAAAATTTTAGGTTTACCTATTCACGATTTAGATTTTTGCGTAACTGGAATTAACTCTAGTAAATTTAAAGACATATTTCCAAAAGCTAAAATAATCGGTAAAACCTTTCCAGTATTTTTAATAAATTCTGATGAATTTGCACTTGCTCGTAAAGAAAATAAAATATCTAATGGTCATTTAGGATTTGAAGTTATAGCAAATGAAAATATTACAATCATACAAGATTTAAAAAGGCGTGATATTACAATAAATGCTATTGCAATGGAAGTTTTAACGGGCAAAATTATTGATCCTTTTAATGGAATGAAAGACCTAAAAAATCATGTTATAAGGCATGTATCAAATTCTTTTTGTGAAGACCCTCTTAGGGTATATAGAACCGCTAGATTTTCAGCTAAATTTAATTTTGATATTGCCAAAGATACACTCTCATTAATGAAAATCCTAAGAGATGAACTTAATACTTTGAGTCAAGAAAGAGTATTTGCAGAGTTAAAAAAAGCATTAGCTACTCCTATTCCTTCAAAATTTTTTAATGCCTTAAAAGATACAAATTTACTAGATGTACACTTTAAAGAAATTTCAAATCTAATTTCAGTTATACAACCATTAAAATATCATCCTGAGGGAGATGTATATAACCATACAATGCTTGTAGTTGATAAAGTGGCAAAAATTACAGACGACGAAAGTGTTATATTTTGTGCACTTACACACGATTTTGGAAAAGCATGTACTAATCCTGATATTTTACCAAGTCATATAGGACATGAAGAAAAAGGAATACAGATTATACAAGAATTTTGTAATAGATTAAGGGTGCCAAAAATATGGAAAAAAAAGGCTATTTCTACTTGTAAATATCATATGAAAGCTGGCATTTGTAAAAATATGAAACCTTCTACTTTTGTAAAATTTATAAATAATGTAAATAAATCTGCAATTGGTTTAAAAGATTTAAATATTATTTCAAATGCAGACGATATGTTAAATAGAGAAAAACTTCAATTTGCAATCTTAGGTACTGATATGTTAAATAATATAAACGGAAATACTTTAAAAAGTGAAAATATTACTGTAAAAAATGTAGGTATTGAAAAATTTAAACAAATCTTACATCAAAGGCAAATAGAATATATTAAAACTAGATTGAAAAAATAGTTATTTTAAAGTGTAATTTTACATTTTCTTGACATATATAATTTGTTTGATATAATATATAATTGAAAGATAGGTGTTAAATTATGAAAATAGGAATAGTTGGATTACCTAATGTTGGAAAGTCAACTCTTTTTAATGCAATAACCAAAGCTGGAGCAGAAAGCGCAAATTACCCTTTTTGTACAATTGAACCAAACATAGGAATCGTTAATGTACCAGATGAGAGAATAGATGTTTTATCAAAAATGTATGAAACTGATAAATCTACTTATGCAACAATTGAGTTTGTTGACATAGCTGGTTTAGTAAAAGGTGCATCAAATGGTGAAGGACTTGGAAATAAGTTTTTATCACACATTAGAGAAACTGATGCAATAGCTCATATTGTTAGATGTTTTGAAGATGAACAAATTGTACATGTATCTGGTAAAATTGATCCAGTAGATGATATTGAAACTATTAGTTTAGAATTAATACTCTCAGATATTGAAACTATTAATAAAGCAATTACAAGATACGAAAAAATAGCAAAATCTGGTGATAAAACTGCCAAGTCTACATTAGAACTTTTAAATAAGCTACTAAAACACTTAGAATCTGATAAACCCGTTAGGACTTATAAATTTGAAGAAGATGAAAAAGATTTATTAAAAGATGTTTATCTTTTAACTATAAAACCTATAATATACGTTGCTAATGTATCAGAAAATCAAATTCCTACTATGGAAGAAGATGAAAATGTACAAAAAGTTAAAGAATACGCTAAAAATGAAAATGCTAAAGTAGTTACTTTATGTGCAAAACTAGAAGAAGATTTAAGTGAATTAGATGATGAAGATAAACAACTACTAATGAAAGATTATGGAATTGATACATCAGGACTTGATAAACTAGTAAAAGCCAGTTACTCACTTCTAGGGCTTATATCTTATCTTACAGCAGGTAAACAAGAAGTAAGAGCATGGACTATAACAAATGGAACAAAAGCACCAGGTGCTGCTGGAAAAATTCATTCTGACTTTGAAAGAGGATTTATAAAAGCTGAAGTTGTTTCATATGATGACTTAGTTAAATATGGTTCTACCACTGCTGCTAAAGAAAAAGGGCTTGTAAGACTTGAAGGTAAAGAATACATAGTTAAAGATGGAGATGTTATATTATTTAGATTTAATGTATAAGAGAAAGCACAAATCAGTTTTGATTTGTGCTTTTTTATAAATTTACTTAATATAAAGTTGTATACGACCACCAATTTTATCACTAATAGTTAATGGATCGGTATAATCACCCCTAAAAGATACAGGGAAAACATAACCACTATGGGTACAAGCACCTCCCCTAATAAAGCGTCCACCAGTAATATCAGTTGATTTTCCATTATATGCTTCCATAGTACGCTCCCACACATTTCCTACAAAGTCATAAATATTATTTAAACAATATGTATCATTGCTACCTGTTAAAATAACATTTTTTGAACTATCGATTCCATAATCTCCATTAGCATTTGTACTTATGTTTCCAAATCCTGTACTATCTTTATCTATATTTTTATACATTTCATTTGTTTTTAAAAATCGAATAACTTCATCCCATGCAGTACCATATATTAATGTTGATACTACATTTCCTTTTTTCAATTCTTCTCTATATGGATACATTCCTCTTGCTTTTTCAACCATTCCATCACTTAAGTCTAACATACTATTTCCCCACTTAATATTTACCCATGGACTCTTGCCTTTTTTACTTTGAGCTCTTCCAAGTCCATCTTCACTTTTACTTATCTCATATCTTCCTATAAAAAATCCCTTATATTCTTCTACACTTGCCATCATATTTTCATATTCTTGCCTTTCACCTAAAGTTGCTTGATTATATGGTTCTTCACATTTTTCAAAGTCTATTACACCATTTGTAGCAGATTGTAAATTACCTCTAACATATCCTGCTTCTCTTACAAAAGTACTCATATCATCTACTGGTATCCATACAAATTGATTTCCTACATCTTCTGTATCATTTGCTACATCTGATATTACTAATCCATCCTTTATTACATTTTTTCCTGGTACTACTGCAAATCCTATTGGTACCACTGCTACTTTTCCATCTTTATCTTTGTATT
>CANAIR010000045.1 GCA_947361355.1 uncultured Clostridium sp. | reverse complement strand
AATATTGTTTTTAAGCAACAAAAAAATCAACCAGATTTTATTTTCTGATTGATTTCTGTATCAATTCTGTTCAATTTAGTTCGAACAGATACGTCGTTGGTGGGCAGAGATGGATTCGAACCATCGTAGGCGTAAGCCAACAGATTTACAGTCTGCCTCCTTTAGCCACTCGGACATCTACCCAAGTTCCTTTATATATAAAAAATGGTGGGCCTTCAGGGATTCGAACCCCGGACCATCCGGTTATGAGCCGGGTGCTCTGACCAGCTGAGCTAAAGGCCCACTCTTGTGGAACATTTATATTATATTATAGTTATTTTTAAAAGTCAATACTTTTTATAAAAAATTGTAAAAAATTAAAGAAAAGAATTCTAAAAAATTTTTATATAAAAATATAGTAGAAAAATAATTATTATTTTCCTACTATAAAAATATATACTATTTATCTGATTTTAATATTTCACTTGCAGCACCAAGTGTGCCTAATGCTTTAGTAGCATCAAATGGAATAAATACTTTATTTGCAGAACCATCAGCAACTTTTTCAAGTGCTTCTAATGATTTTAGTGCAATTAAGTTTTGGTCAGGTTTAGTTTGCATTATAGCATTATATACTAAACTTATTTCTTGAGCTTTTGCATCGGCAACTTTTTTTATAGCTTCAGCGTTACCTTCAGCCTCTAATATTTTCGCTTCCCTAATACCTTGAGCACGTCTAATACTAGATTCACGTTCTGCTTCAGCATTTAGTATAGTTGCTTGTTTTTTTCCTTCTGCAAGTGTAATGTCAGCTTGACGTTTACCTTCAGCTTCTAATATATTAGCTCTTTTATTTCTTTCAGCATTCATTTGTTTTTCCATAGCATCACGGATGTCAACAGGTGGTTTAATATCTTTTATTTCAACACGATCAACTTTACAACCCCATTTATCTGTTGCTTCATCAAGAACATCCCTTAGTTGAGTATTGATAGCATCTCTTGAACTAAAAGTACTATCAAGATCCATTTTACCAACGATATCACGAATAGTGGTAATTGCAATATATGCAATACCCTTTTGTAAGCTTTCTATTTCATATACTGCCTTTACAGGTTCTGTAATTTGGTAAAAAACAACAGTATCAATAGTTATTGTAACATTATCTTTAGTAATAACACTTTGTGGTGTTACATCCATAGTTTGTTGCTTTAAACTAACTACTGCTCTAACTTTATCCACGAAAGGTAAAATAAAGTTAAGACCAGCTTCAGCGGTATTGTGATATTTACCAAAACGTTCTATAATACGAACTTCTGATTGTCTAACCACTTTTATAGAGGCTAATGCAACAAAAAGTACTAATATAATTACAATTAAAAAAAATATTACCATTTTTAATTCCTCCTTGTATATAATATTTATAATATATAAAGTTAAAAGTTTTTTCTAACTTTTAATTTTACACCTTCTAAAGCTTCAACTATAACAGTAGAGCCTTTTTCAATAATGCTTGCATCTGAAGTAAATGCAGACCAAAGTTCACCATTAACTTTTACTTGACCTTTAGATTCTAAAGTATTAATATCCTTAACAACAATTGCAGTTTTTCCAATTAAAGAATTACTATTCATTTTTGTTGTATTAGTATTTTTAAACAGTCTGTTTACTAAAGGTTTTGTAAATAGAATCATTAAAGTAGTAGATATAACAAATACTCCTATTTGAATAGCAATATTATCTGTAATTAAACTTGTGATAAAAGCCAAAAAAGATCCAATTCCAGGCCAAAATAGTAAAAAAGATACTGTAAAAATTTCAGCTATTAAAAATACACCACAAAGTACTAACCATAAAATCCACATAATGATTCCTCCTTTCTTAAGTATAAGATTATTTTATACATATATATTATACTATAATTTATATAAAAATACAACGATTTTATGACAAGTTATATGTTCTATTAATAATATTTTAAAGAATTAGGTAGAATTTTTATAGAATTTTTAAAATATTGTAGTCTGCTTGACATATAATATATTATATGCTAGAATAACCGTAATAATATTAAATATAGAGTAGTAAATTTGACAAATTTTTTATTCTATGTTAGAATATTACGTAGTGACCAAAAAAGGAAGGTGCAAAAATTAGTTATGGAAAGAAAAGGTGTGCTCAGTACGCTAAAGTTTATAGCTTTTTCAATGCTATCATTGGCACTTATTTTTAGTGCAGTTGTTTTCACTATTTTTAATACGTATAAACCCGCAGTAAAAACATATATAAATGGGGAATGTATAGGATATTTTTCTAGTGAACAACAATTTGATGAAGTGTATAATCAATTAGTTACTGAAAAACAAAATATTGATCCAAACGTAAAAGCTTATTTAGAAAGTGAACCAACTTTTGAAACAAGTTATGTAAAAGATTCTTTACTTGAACAGCAAAATGTTTATACAAATTTAAGAGCTCAAGTAAAAACAGAATATACTATATATAATGTTGCTGTAGATGGAGAAAACAAAATGACTTTCAATACAAAAGATGAAGCATTAACATATGCTGAAAGTTTAAAGTCACAAGTATCAAAACTAAATACACAAATAAATGAAGCTAGAGTAGAAGAACTAGGTGAAATAACAACAATAGAAAGGGCAGATGCCATATTAAAAGATATAGTTGATAGAAATAAACCAGTTACTACTCCAAAAGCTACAACTACTCCAAAGAAAAAAGCAACAAATAATACTAATAATAATGTAAAGACAATAGGTGCTACATCTGTTCAAGCAACAGGTGCTGGCGTATGGCCAACAGTTGCAAGGAGAATTAACTGCCATTGGATGGGATATGCAGGTCATACTGGTACTGATATAGGTGGAGCTATAGGTACAGCAATTTATGCTTTTAGAACTGGTACTGTAATCTTTGCTGGATGGAGTTCTGGTTATGGTAATACAGTAAGAATTGACCATGGTGGTGGTGTATCAACGTTATATGCCCATGCAAGTCAATTGCTTGTAAAAACAGGTCAAAGAGTATCTGAAGGACAAATGATTGCAAAAATTGGTATGACTGGTTATACAACAGGGCCACACTTACACTTTGAAGTAAGAATAAATGGAGTTCCAGTTAATGCTTATCCATATATAGCTGGAAAATAAAATGTATAAAAGTTATAACTAGCCTTAAGGTAGGTGGAGTTATTATGAAAAAAGGAAAAATTTTTAATACAGTAAAATTTATATTTTCTTCAATTTTTTCTTTAGTACTTATGTTTAGTGCTGTACTGGTTACAGTACTAAATGCTTATAAGCCAGTTGTAAAGGCATATATCAACCAAGAGTTTATAGGATATTTTTCAACTCAACAACATTTTGATGAAGTATATAATGAGTTGGTAATTGAAAAACAAAATATAGACACTGATGTTAAAGTATATTTAGAAAGTGAACCAACTTTTGAAACAAGTTATGTAAGAGATTCATTATTAGAAAAACAAAATATATATACAAATTTAAGGTCACAAATTAAAACTGAATATACTATATATAATGTAGTTGTTGATAATGAAAATAAAATGACATTTGCAAATCAAGATGAAGCAGATAAGTACTCTGAAAATTTAAAGTCACAAGTAAAAAAAATAGATGTGAAAGTAAAACAGGAGAAAATGTCAGAGGTAAAAGAATTTACGACATATGAGCAGGCAGAAAGTATTACAAAAGATATTGTAGGAAAAAATAATGATATTAGTAATAGTAATAATGAAGTAGCAACAAGTACTCAAAATATAGCTTTGCAAGAAAATGGTATTTGGCCTACTAAAGCACATTATATTTCTTCACCTTATGGTTGGAGATGGGGAACTATTCATACTGGTACAGATATTGCTGGTAGAGCTGGTGATCCAATTTATGCGTACAAATCTGGAGTTGTAACATATTCTGGCTGGGCAAAATCATATGGCAATATTGTAAAAATAGATCATGGAAAAGGAATTTCTACATGGTATGCTCATAATAGCAAATTACTTGTAAAAGCAGGTCAAAAAGTAACTCAAGGACAAACAATAGCTCTTATGGGTTCAACAGGTTTTTCAACAGGTAATCACTTACACTTTGAAGTAAGAATAAATGGTATACATGTAAATTCATATCCATATATACAAGGAAAATAATATATTAATTTGGTATAATTAGCATAGAAGCTATTTATATATATTACACCTATTGCTAGGAATATACAAACCTCGAGTTATATCTTGGCTTTAGGCAAGTTTAAAAAAAGGAGGAATAAAAAATGACTAAAGAAAGAAAAACTGAAATCTTAGAAACATATGCTAGAGAGAAAAATGATACTGGGTCTGCAGAAGTTCAAATTGCTCTTTTAACAGAAAGAATAAATGAACTTACTGATCATTTAAGAGTACACAAAAAAGATAATCATTCAAGACGTGGACTTTTAGTAATGGTTGGAAAAAGAAAAAGATTATTAAAGTATCTTGAAGGCAAAGATGTTGAAAGATACAGAAGTATTATTTCAAAATTAGGAATAAGAAAATAATTTAGAAGTTTTTAGTTGGAATTATGTATTGTAATTCCAACTTTTTTGTATATTTTTTGAAAAATATTTTAATTACACATAGACTATGATATAATTTATATATGGGGGAGATAATGTGAAAAATATAAGAAAAAATGTATTAAATATGAAAAAATTCCTAACTTTCATAGTTATAATTGCAGTTTGTTTTACATCATATTTTTTTGATTTTGAAGAGAAGTCTAAAGCAGATATAACTGAAACCAATGCGGTAGTTGATATAAATAATTTAGAAGAAGCTTTAAAAATTCATTATATCAATATTGGACAAGCTGATGCAATTTTAATACAACAAAATAACAAAGCTATGTTAATTGATTCTGGCGAATATGAAACAAGAGAAACTGTAAATGAATATTTAAAAAGACAAAATATATCTAAAATTGATTATGTAGTTGCTACACATCCACATGCTGATCATATAGGTGCAATGTCTAGTATAATAGATAATTTTGATATAGGAAAAGTTTTAATATCAAAAAAAACACATACTACAAATGTGTATAAAAGATTTTTAGAATCTATAAATCGTAAAAATATTGAAAAAGTAATACCACAAGTTGGAGATAAGTTTGATTTTGGAAAAGCAAATTTTGAAATAGTTGGACCAACATATACTAGTGACTATAACGATAATACAAATAACTATTCTTTAGTTTTAAAACTTACATATGGAAATAATACTTTTTTATTTACAGGTGATGCAGAAGAATTATCTGAAAATGATATACTAAAGAGTAATGTAGATTTAAAATGTGATGTACTTAAAGTAGGTCATCATGGCTCAGATACTTCTACAAGTGATAGTTTTCTAAAAGCTGTAAGTCCAAAATATGCGGTAATTTGTGTTGGAGAGGATAATAAATATGGTATACCTAAAAAAAGTACTATTGAAAAATTAAATAATAATGGTATTAAAATATATAGAACTGATGAAAATGGTACAATTATTGCAATAAGTGATGGAAATAATATATCATTTCAAAAAGAAAAATAACAAAGAATAGGGGGGATAGATATGAGAGTAATTATTGACAGATTTGAAGGGGATTATGCAGTATGTGAAAAAGAAGAAGACATGTCATATAAAAATATTGAAATAAAAAAACTACCAAAAGATGCAAAAGAAGGAGATGTATTATTAATAGAAGATGAAAAAATAATCATTGATAAAGAGGCAACAAGGATAAGAAAAGAAGAAATAGAAAAATTACTTGGACTGGATAGTATATTTTAAACAAATATATTACTTGTCAAAATAATAAATATATGGTAAAATAATATGTAATATTAATAAGATGAAAATATGTAAACAAAAGGAGAGGTAAACATGATAAAACTACACACACACACACACACACACACAGGTGCTATAAACAAAAAATAGCAGAGGTTTGTTATGCAAATTTTGGAAGAAATGTAAAAGAAAAAATAGATAAAAAAGTAGATATAAACCTAGTTAAAGGAGATGAATTCCTTTAGCTAGGTTTTGTGCGTTAAAAAATAGATAAATAAGAAGTATAAAACCAAAAATAAGAGGTGGAATATATGAAAAAGTATAGAGAAAATACAAATAAAAAATATGCACAAAAATTTTTTTACAAAGTGGGCC
>CANAIR010000044.1 GCA_947361355.1 uncultured Clostridium sp. | reverse complement strand
GGAAAAGATAAAAAGTATGGAAACGATACAAAGGGATATGTATAGATGCAATTTTCAAAAAGTGGTTTTAATGCTGTTTTAGAAAATTAAATATAGAACTTGTTTAAGAAAAATAAAACATAAGTACGAAAGATGAGGAATTTTATATGCAAATTAAAATTCATAGAGGAGTTAATCAAATTGGTGGTTGTGTAACTGAAATTAGAAGTAAAAAAACAAAAATACTTGTTGATGTCGGCTCTAACCTCCCTAATTGTGAAAATGAAATAGAAGTGAATATTGCTAATATTAGCAAAAAATGTGATGCTGTTCTTATTACTCACTATCATGGCGACCATATAGGCGAATATATGCAAGTTAATAAAAATGTTCCTATTTACATTGGAAAACAGGCAAAAGAGATTTTTACTATATTTCAAAATAAAATGAAAGATACAGGTGTTACAGACATTACACAGGATCATATTGATAAAATAGATACATTTAAAATATTTAAGCAAGGTGTACCTTTTGAAATTGGAGATATGAAAATAACCCCTATTCGTACAGACCATTCGGCTTTTGATAGTTATATGTTTCTTATAGAAGCTAACGGAAAAAGAATTTTACATACAGGAGACTTCCGTTTGCATGGTCCTATGGGAAAAGGAACACCTAAAACACTTGAAAAAATAGGAAAAGTTGATGTTCTAATTTGTGAGCATACAACATTATCAAGACAAGATGAAAACTTTATGTCTGAATTTATGTTACAAGAAGAAGCAGTTAGTTTAATAAAAAGTAAAAAATACATTTTTATACTATGTGCTTCTACTAACATTGACAGGATAGCTTCTTTTTATCATGCGAATAAAAAAGCAGGATAAAAACTATTTATATGTGATATTTACCAGAAGAAAATACTTGATTATGTAAGCAAAAATAGTGCGAAATATACAGATTATTATAATTTCTCTGATGTTAAGAGTTTTGATAGCGAATTGTATAAAAAGATGGTCAGTAATGGTTTTTGTATGTTAGTTCGCAGCAACTACTTTTCAAAGAAATTTGTTTATAACCCTAGATTTAAAAACAACATATTCATTTACTCTCAATGGTTAGGATATTTACAAGGTAAAACAGCAGAAAAAGACCTTGTTAAGTTTGTTCCTAAAAAATACACATATTTACATACGAGTGGTCATGCAACAGCTAACGGAATTATGGAAGTTTGCAACATTGTTCAACCTAAAGTGATAATTCCTATACATCGGAATAAACTCATACGATTTTGACAAGTTAGATTTACCATATAGAATTAGACATTTAAAGAATAAAGAAATATACAAGATATAATGAATTATGAAAGGAATCTTAAAATATGGCTCATAAAACAGCAGTAGAAAAATTAAAGGAACATGAATACGATATAAATATTAAGGCTCAAATAAGAAATTTCAAAGTTGAAATAGCAGACAACGGAGATAATACTGGATCAATAACAGTATGGAAATTTAACAAGAACAAAAAGAATTTAAGTGAGATGCTAACATTTATTGAAACACAAACATTCGTTGAAACATTAGACATTGAAGGAATTGCAGATTTTCAAGTAAGTATTAAGAAAGAAAATGAAATACTAGAAGATGGTTTGTTTTTAGATAAAATTACAAAATGGATATATAACCGACTAAACAATGAAAAGATAGAATTTATGTATGAGTTTGTTGGTGGAAAATACAACGGAAAGACCATGACTAAAGCAGAAGTTGAAACTTTATCACATGGACTAACAGAAGATTTAACACATATTAGACAAGAAGGTGGCACTTGTCATAGGAAAGAACTAGATAATCAGCCTCTAGTCAATGGTTATTTGTCCCCTATGTTTTCACATATAGACTATGGACTTGTTTATTTAAGATATGAAACACAAGAAGTTTACGACATCATGTCAAATTAATAAATGAAAGAGGCGAAGAAAATGATAACTTGTAGACCTTACACTTTTATTGAAGATACAGAAAAAATGAAAGATTTTCTAAAACTTAATAAAGAGGACTTTTTGAAATCATATAGTTATTTGCTTGAAGAAGAATATGATGCGACAGTTTGGGAATATATAAAACGTACTAGAAATGCTTATAAAAGACAGATTTTAGATGATTAATGTTATGTTAGGATGCTATGTAACAATACCCTCATATATTGAACTAGAGAGGCTACAAAGCCTTTAGAGAGGATATATCTATTTTTACAAAAATTTTTTCGCCGTAGTATATAAAACAGCTTAAAATCGAGCCTAGAGGGCAACAGATAAGAAATAAGAGGTTTTTGCAACTATACCATATCTGTCATGGTGGCATAGTGGCATAGTAAAATTCCAATAATTTAGTGTGTTTTAACAATTACTTAATTTTTTCATAAATTGATAGTATATTTATATACTTCGTATATAAATATAGCAGACTTCATGCAAAATTACTCTAGCTACTAATGTATATCTGGCATAGTGGCATAGTGAAATTCCAATAAATAAGCTAGTCGATAAGGACTAGCTTATTTATTTTTAAATTATCAAGTGTTGTCAGATGTTGTTTCTTCATTCTCTGTGCTTTGTGCTTCTTGTGTGTTTTGCTCATTATCTATTGTTTGTTCATCATCTGGCTTTTGTTCTTCTTGTGTTGTTTGTTCATCTTCTGTATTTTGTGTATCATCTACCTTTGCTTCATCATCAAATTGTTTACAAAGATATGTCTCAAGGTCTGATACATCATTCTGTCTTTTGAAATCTTGATAAATACTAGGTTTACTAGCATTTTTAAAACTAGGGCTAGCATAACACAAAATTCTATCACCTTTGAAATTCAATTTGTCTGCTCTGTTTCCTAATGCTATAACCTGTTTTCCAAATTGCATCTTATTCAATGGCTCATCAAGGTTTTTGTGGCACCAATCATCATATTTTTGATAATATGATGTCTTACTTACAATGGTTTTAATTGGGAACAACTTACAGAACTCTAAAGCGTTGTTATCCTGCATAAAGTATCTCTCTGTTTCTTGCTTTACATTATCTGGAATGGTAAATTTACCAGCCTTTAATACCTTAATAAATTCAAATATTGCTCTAGTAGCAATAATTTGCAATACTTTAGGCTTACAAAGTTTTTCTCCTATATCAAGAATGCGATTATTATTGTCATCTGTAAAAGTATTATTAAATGGAATTACAACAAATCTGTCAACGAGTGAAATTCCAATTTCTTGTTTAAATTTTATGACTTCATTCACTGAAAGAAGTAAAGTTGCATAATTTACAAATGGTTTCAAAGAAAGGTTTTTGCCTCTTTTTTCTTCTATTGAAATAGGCTCACCTGATATTAATCTTGTTATATACGAAGTATTAATATATTTTGGCTGAACTTGGTCCTCTGAAATATTAACTGTGCAATTAGCTAACTTTCTAATTGTAGATTTACCACCTGTTTTATTACCTGATAGCTGTTCTAAATGTTCATGCGAACATTGGTTAGGTATTAATGCCTCTAAAATTCTAAAGATTTTTGATTTTCCATTTCTTCCACAGCCTTTGTATATGTATGATTTATTTAGTATAGCAGTTTTGAATAGAGAAGAACCTATTGATACAAATATCAAAGTTACTATTCCTTCATCTCCGACAGCTAATATCATTAAAGAATTTATTTACTAATCTTAATTCATCTGTGTCCTCCACAAGTACATTAAGGTCATCATAAGTTACCTCTAAATAGGCAATCATATTAGATTTAGTCTTAAGCATAGCCTTGTATTTCTCTACATCGACTACAGTGTCTCCTATCTTGACTAGCTTCTTTTCTGTCGTAGGTTGTTCTTCATTCACCGCTTCTTTTGTTTGCATTTCATTGTCTAACATAAAAATCACCTCCTTTCATTTACAAGGGTAGTTTGTACTAGATATAGAAAACCACCCTGATTTTTACCTATTTCTTGGGTAGTTCAGCAAATTTCGTTTTTATCATGTTTAGTCATATAAAATTGCTTGATACCACTTATTTCAGCTACTTTAGTCTTGCCGGATATTTTCAGATGGAAAGTTGGGTAAATTATAGATTTTGTACGCAGTACCGCAAACTACATCCGGCGAATTTCACTAAAAATTTCAGGCGTTAAGAAGCAAAGCATTTTTGATTTATCTTCAAGGGCTTCTAACTTTGACACCAACTCATCTACCTTTTGAATGTTTAAATCAATGTCTGTATCAATGTTTACATTCATTATTAATCTACCTCCTTAAAAAATTTTAAAAATCAATTGACTTTTGTTAACAAACATATTATAATGTTAACGAAAGTCAAAAGTCAAGCAAAGTAACAATGTCGAAAGGAGAATTTTTATATGGAAAAAAATGTGTCAAAAGTTATCACAGAAGAAAAAAAAGGAAATATTGCTGTTTTCAAAGAACAATTGAAAAAAGCACGAACTAATGCAGGTTTTAGCCAAGATGATTTAGCAGATGCAATTGGTGTAAATAGAGCTACAATTAGTTTTTACGAAAAAGGTAAAAGAAAGCCTGATATAGAAATGTTTATTAAGATTGCTGATACTCTCAATGTGTCATGTGATTATTTGCTAGGGTATTCTAACAGCCCAGTAAGAAAACACCACGAAACAAAAGAAATAACAGGATTATCTGATAAAGCAATAGCAGAATTAGAAAGATTAGGAATAGCAGTAAATACAGATACAAAAGAAATAGACTGTTTAAATCAAATATGCAAACAAGATCATTACACACTTAATTATCTATTAGAAAATAATTTAAAGTACCATTTTTTTAATGATTTAGGAAATTTCTTATTTTTTAAAGAAAGAAACAAAAAATTAATAGAGTTAAACCAACCTATTACTAATGATGACTTCGGCTATACTATGACTATTAAACAATGGGAAACTTCATTCAAAATTACAGCAGATGAAAAACTGCTTAATATAAAAAGTGATAGAGAAAAAGAGGTTGAAAATACTTTTAAGGATAACAAAAAGAAAAAATAAATGTTATATTATTGGTAAAAAATAAAAAAAAGCAGGGAATATTTTTTGTGGAATTTTGCTGAACTACCCAAAAAATAAACCCTTTATAGAAAATCAAAGAGTGATTTCCTATATTTAATTATAGTACAAAAATCGCTCTTTGTAAATAATGAGGAGTGATTTTATTATGGAAAGAAAAAATAGAAAGACAAAATCAGTTGGAAATGGAGAAGGCTCACTTTATTATAGTGATACCTTAAAATGTTGGATATTCCAATATTATGATACACAGGGAAAAAGACAAACTATGAAGCAAAAGAAAAAAGAAAGCACAAAAGACTTTAAGGCTAGAGTTACTACTACAAAGAATAAACTTAATAATGGAACATATATTGAAAAACAAGATGATACGGTTAAATCTATTATAGCAGAACACATTAAACAAAAATTTAATGATAAAGTTACAAGTGGTCGTTCTTATAAGAGAGATAAAGATACATTGAACTGTATAATTAAATGTTGTTCAAATTTCATAAATAAACCTATTCAAAAAGTTACATTTGCTGATATTCAAACAGCAAAAGAATTTATGAAAGAATATTCGCAGTCAGTTATTAATATGATGTGGCGATTATTAAAAAAGGCTTTTGCTATTGCCTCTTCTCCCTCAATTAAATTGATACCTTTTAATATTATGAATGATGAAAACTTAAAAAAGCCTATTTCTAATAAAGAAACTAAAAAGGTTTACCCTCTTACAAAAGAAGAAAGAGAAAAACTAAAAAATATATTAGATAATGAAGAACGTAATCACCCATACCGCAATATAGTAAAATTGGAATGGATAACAGCTATGAGAGTAGGCGAAACATTAGCACGTTCTAAAGATGATATAGATCAAGACATAACTAAACTTCATATTCACAATACCCTTACTAGAGATAAAGAACGGAAATATTATATTAGGAAAACATACAAAAACCTTTAACAAGCAAACAGGAATTGATGAGGGAGAAAGATATTTTCCTTTATCTTCTGACTTAAAAGAAATTATAGAAGAAGAATTAGCAAAAACAGAAACCAATACTTACAACTTATTGTTTTGGGACTACGAGAATAACACTTTTATATCTGGAAATGAAATAAATTCATGGCTTGATAGAATTAACAAGAAATATAAAATTTCTTCAAAAAAATTACATAATCATAGGTTGCGCCATGACCGTATTACACAATGGAAAGAAGCTAAAATGGATATAAAAGCTATACAATATTTAGCAGGTCATGTTGAGGGAAGTTCTGTTACAGATATTTATATTGATGTTTCTCCAGAATTTGTTTTTGATGAATTAAAAAAAGCAGTTTAAAATCTCTACTGCATTACTATTGCATTACTTTTATAAAAATAAGCCTTGTAAAATACTGATATTTCAGTAATTACAAGGCTTATTTAATTTGGTGCGGATGAGAGGACTCGAACCTCCACGTCGTTGACACTGGTTCCTAAGACCAGCTCTACAAATTATTAAATCAAAACAAGAAATAAAAACCGTTTCAGC
>CANAIR010000043.1 GCA_947361355.1 uncultured Clostridium sp. | reverse complement strand
GAATAGAGCAGATATGGAAAGCTTTAGGGATAAAGTAAATAGTGGAAGAACGTTTGCTGGGAGAACAGTAAGAGTAAGGGCAAATATAGATTTGCAAGGAGGAGATAGCAATCTGTGGGTACCAGTAGGATTTAATAGTATAGATGTATGGTCAAAACCATTTAAAGGAACGTTTGAAGGAAATAATTTTAATATTAATAATTTGTATATAAATTCAACATCAGATTGTCAAGGTTTATTTGGATTTGTAGATAATGGAACAATAAATAATGTAAGAGTATCTGGAGTAAGAGCTGGAAGTGGAAATAGTTTAACAAATAAAGTAAAAGGAGGAAATTATGTAGGTGCAATAGTAGGTGCAATGAATGGAATAATTAGTAATTGTAAATGTAATGTTATAGTTGAAGGAACAGGTAATAGTATAGGAGGAATAGCAGGACATTTAAATGGTTCGATAAATAATTGCACAAATGATTATGGAGTACATGGAAATGGTAATATTGGTGGAATAATTGGATATCATAAAGGAAGTATACAAGATTGTACTGTTACAAGTGGAGTAACTGGAAGTGATAATATAGGAGGAATAATAGGCTATAAAGAAAGTGGAACAACATTACGTTGTACTAATAATCTTGGAATTACAGGAGTAAATAAAGTAGGAGGAATAGTAGGCTATAATGCAGGAACAATAACAGATTGTAAAAATACAATAGGATTCTATATGGGAGCTAATCTTACTAAAAATACAATAAGTGGCTCAAATGAACATACAGGAGGAATAGCGGGATATTCAACAGGAAATATTACTAGGTGTTCAAATTCTGCAACAGTGCAAGGAACTAATAAATATGCAGGAGGAATAGTTGGTTACACTGAAAGTAGTTGTACTACAAGTTATTGTTATAATAATGGAGAGATTAAAATAAATATTTGGAGTGTAGGCGGAATAACAGGTTGGAATTATGGTCCAATATATTATTGTTATAATACAAATAGTGTAACATGTTCAAGTTATTATCAACCATATGATGGCTCATGGGCTGGTGGAATATCTGGTACAGGAAATAATAATATACATTATTGTTATAATATAGGACCAGTATATGGTTATTCTAGATGTGTATCTGGTATAGCGGGTGGCGGTGGAGATAATTCGATGTCAATTGTTAACACATATAATGCAGGTGGATATAGTCAAACACGTTCTGGTCATATAGGTGCCATTATGGGACAAAATAAAGGAAAAGCAACACTTACTAATTCATATCAGGTTTCTTTAACTGATTTGCAAGGCTGGGATACTAATAATATAAACTCACATTTAACTACGAACTTTGTAAAAGATACAAATAATATAAATGGTGGTTATCCAATACTTGCATGGCAACAAAATTAAATGAAAGTATAAGAGTATTAAAAATGGTTAGTCTTTTTAATACTCTTATGTTATTATAATAAAAAATGTTAGGAATAATGTTTCTGTTTTACATTTTTTATTGCTTATAAACAATATTTAATGTATAATAAAATAGAGAATATTAAACATAATTTAAGAAGGGAAACATATGGAACCATTAGCATATAGAATGAAACCTAAAACTTTGGATGATTTTTTTGGTCAAGAAGAGATTATAGGTAATGATAAGTTATTATATAGATTAATTAAAGCAGATAAACTAACCTCAGCTATTTTTTGGGGACCTCCTGGTTGTGGTAAAACTTCACTTGCAAGAGTAATAGCAAATACAACTAAGAATAAATTTGTTACACTAAATGCTACTACATCAGGTGTATCAGATATTAAAAGTGTAGTTGAAAAGTCACAGAATATTTTTGAAAACCCAACTGGAAGAGTTATATTATTTATAGATGAGATACACAGGTTTAACAAGTTACAACAAGATGCACTTTTACCACATGTAGAAAAAGGAACAGTAATACTAATTGGTGCTACGACCGAAAATCCATATTTTTCAGTCAATAAAGCGTTATTATCCCGTTCTACAATTTTTAAATTTAGTGAATTAAAAAATGAAGAAGTTGAAAAAATATTGAAAAACTGTATTAATAATAAAGAAGTTGGACTTGGAAACTATAATTTAGATATTGATGAAGAAGTATTTAAATTTTTAGGTAATACTTCAAATGGCGATGTAAGATACGCTTTAAATGCTTTAGAACTTGCAGTACTTACAACTCAAATATCTGAAAATGGAAAAATTAAAATAGATTTGGATGTTATAAAAAATTGTTTACAGCAGAAAAAAACTGTTTATGATAAAAGCGATGATTCACATTATGATACTATTTCAGCTTTTATAAAGTCTATGAGAGGCTCGGATCCAGATGCTACACTTCATTATTTGGCTAGGATGTTAGAAGGTGGAGAGGATCCAATGTTTATAGCAAGAAGAATTGTTATACAAGCATCAGAAGATGTAGGATTAGCTAATAGTGAAGCTCTTAATGTAGCTGTATCATCTATGAATGCTGTTTACCAAATCGGTATGCCAGAAGCTAGAATAATACTTGCTCAAGCAGCACTTACAGTAGCGCTTAGTCCAAAATCAAATACATCATATATGGGAATAAATTTAGCTATTGATGATGTAAGAAATGCAGATATTGGACAAGTACCAATGCACCTTAGAAATAATGTAGCACCAGGTATGGAACAATTTGGTTATGGAGTAGAATATAAGTATCCACATGATTTTGAAAATTCAAAAGTAGAACAACAGTATTTGCCAGATAAATTACTAGGCAAAAAGTATTTTATTCCTAAAAGTTGGGAGAAAATGTATGAAAAATAAGAAAATTACAATAAATTTGAACGTAGATAAAAAAAGAAGAAGAAAAGGATATGACAATATATCTGAAACTAAAAATTGTAAAAAGGAACATTTTGAAGATGATATAAATTACAATGATGTTAAATATGATAATCCTGAAGTAGTATATGAATATGTTGATGAAAAAGATATAGAGCATATTTCTGAAGGGTTAAATATAGTAAATAAGTATAAGCAAAAAGTAAAAAATGCTAGAGAAAAAAGAATTGGTAAAACTTTAAAAGAAGTTGAAGAGGAATTAAAAAATGAAAAGGAGACATCTAGTTTTAAACCAGTAATTTTTAGTATTGTGGTAGTTTTTATTATTATTTTCTTATATCTGTTTTTTGAATATGGACCTATATTTGGAATTAAGATAAAATTTAATGAGAGTGATAGTAATGATACTAAAATTGATATTGTTTCTTCTGAAAATGATATTTATGATGTATATAATAATGAGTTATTAGTATGTTCAAATCAAACTATTGTTACATATAATCAAACTGGAAAAAAAACATGGACATATACACTTGAGCAAATGTTTACACCAAAAGTATATATTAAAGAAAAATATATGATAATTACTAATAATATAAGTGGAAATATATATATGTTTGAAAATAAAAAGGAGATACTTAATAAGAAAATAGATGGACAAATTGATAATATATATATAGATTCTAACGGAGTTTTTGCAGTAGAATATGCTTCAAATGGTTATAAAAAAGTTATTGGAATATATGATAAAAGCGGAAAAAACATATATAATGCTTATTTAAAAAATGATTCAATAGCTGATATAAAAATATTAGATAATGGACAAAAAATTTTAGTTACAAAAATTAATACTTCATCTTTTAAAGCTGGAGTAGAAGTAGAAATAGTTGATAGTACTAAGCAAGAGGATAATATAAAGCAAATAATTAAGTTTGATAATAATTTTATTTATGACTTGACTATACAAAATCAAAATATTATAATGTTATTAGATAATAAATTAGTAAGTGTTAACATCAATACTGGAGATTCAAAGACAGTAAAGGAATTTGATTCTTCTCAAATATTATATTTTGCATTAAGTAATAATTATTATACTTCTGTTGAAAAAAATCTAAGTGAGAATGAGTATAAGATTAACAATGTAAGATTTGATGGTACGTATATAAGCAGTTTGAATATTTCAAATTCTCCTAAAATGCTTGTAAATAGTGGATTATTAAATTATTTTGTTTTTCAAGATAGGTATAGTATAGTAAATAAATGGGGTGTAGAAGTAGAAAATAAAGAAATGACAGCTATCCCAAAAGATATAGTTGTATTTAATAATGAAAAATCTTTAGCACTTATTTATACAAATAGAATATATATAGAAAATTTATAAATTGTAAAACTTGTTAAATGAAAAGAGGGGTTATTATGATAATAGATATAATTGTAATTATTTTAATTATATTTAGTGCATATATGGGTTTTAAAAAAGGTTTAGTAAGCGTACTAGTAAGTTTAGCATCATTAATACTAGCAATATTTTTGGGATTTGCGTTGCAAGGTCCCGTTTCAAATTATTTATATGAAAATACACCCTTTGGAAGTGGAATAGAAGAAAATGTTGTAAAAATAATTAATGAAAATGCAGGAAATGGGCAAAATAAAGATAATAATCAAATTATAAATATGTTTAATAAAATACAAAACCAAGAAAAAGTTAATAATAATATTAGTACTACTATTGAACAATTTTCAAAAGCTGTAACTATGTTTATACTAAAAGGTGTGAGTTTTATAATTATACTTATTGTTGTATACATTATTTGTTTTATATTAAAATTAGTATTAAATATAGTATTTGATTTACCACTTTTAAATGTAGTAAACAAGTTTGGTGGATTAGGGATAAATATGATTCAAACATTAGCTAAAATTTGGATTGTTTTTGCAATAATATATTTTGTTTCACCAATAATGGAAACAAATACTTTACAGGAGATAGTAAACAAAGGAAGTATATCAAGTACTTTATATAATAATAATCTATTTGTTTCTATAATTGAGTCTAATTTGAAAATATAGAAATTTGTTCAAATATTTGAAAGAGAGTGTTATATGAAAAAAAGTAAAGTAAAGAAGAGTAAAGCAGTTATTTTTAGAAACATTTTTATAGTATTTAGTATAATTCTTGTAATTGTGTGGATTGGTATGTTTTCATTTAATTATACAATAGGTGAGGATGAAGTATTAAATGCAGATGGAACAATAAATAATAATACAGCAAAGAAAAAAGAAATTAATGCTTTAGTTGCAGGTGTAAATGATAATTTATCTGATACCATGATATATGTAAAGTATAATGTTGAAAATGGTAAAATTGCTATGATGTCTGTTCCAAGAGATACATATGTTACTAATGAATATTGCATTGGACATAAGTTAAATGCTATATACCGAGGAAAAAATATTGTTCCTTTGGTTGAAGAAATACAGGAACAAATTGGAGTTAAGATTGATTATTATTTAGTATTTAAAGCTGATATGTTAATAGATATGGTAGATGCTATTGGTGGTGTAGAAATAGATGTGCCATTTGCAATGAAATATGATGATCCTACCCAAAATTTACATATAAATATACCAAAAGGAAAACAAGTATTAGATGGTAAAAATGCTGAGGGATATGTAAGATTTAGACATAATAATGATATGACAGTAGGCTATGCAATGGGAGATTTGGACAGAACTGAAGTACAACAAGGATTTATAAAAAAATTTATAGCTACTGTATTAGATCCAAAAAATATTACAAAAATACCAGACTTAATTAATATTGCAAGTAAAAATACAAAAACTAATGTTACAATTAGAGAAGCATTAAAATATGTTACAGATGCGACAAAAATAGATACAACAAATATATATTCTATAACAGCACCAGGAGAAGCAAAAACAATAGATGGACTATCATATTTTTTACTTGATAAAGAAGAAGCAAGATCTATTATTGCTAAAGAGTTTAATTTAAACTCTGAGGTTAATAATAGTCAAGATGATAACGAAAGTCAAAATTAAATTATGAAATATTAAATAATGTAAAATAAAAAAATAATCTAGAAAAGTGAAAATTTCTAGATTATTTTTTATTAAATTTTATCCAATGTATTGTTATTTTTTATTTTTTTGATATAATATATTACTAGTGTTATGAGAATTACAAATAAAAAAATTATTATAAAAGGTAATATCTTTGATATATTTTCAGTAGTATAGTAATTTTCTGAATTAATCAATACTAGATTATATTCATTATTATTAATATTGTTATCTTCAAACTCATATTTAAATTTAATTTTTCCTATTATATTATATTCATCATTATTTTCATTATTATTTTCTGATTTTTTTTCATTACATATGTTATCTATTTTATTATAATCAATGTCTATATTATATTGAATAGTAGGAACATCATTTACTAATCCATATATATCTTTATCTAATTTTGCAGTGTAACATTTGTTATTTTTGTTATCATATATTTTAAAAGTGTAATCATTACTATTTAAAATTAGTTCTCTTTTGTAATTTTCAAAAGAATAATCGAACAATTTAGTAGAGTCTAAATATCTAGCTTGGTATCCATTAATATTTTGTGAACCATCAAAAGTTGCTACAATAACAGTTTTATCATTTTTTTGACCATAGCAGATTAATGTTCCCCTTGCTTCTATTGTATATCCAGTTTTTCCACCTTTTACATATTTATAATATATTTTAGGATAATTTTCATCTTGTAATCTGTTTCCGTTTTTTAAGTTAAGTGTATTATCACTATTTGCTGCTTTTATTGTTATTTGATTAGTATTGATTATTTCCCTAAATATATCGTTTTTTAAACAATATCTAAATATAGTTGCCATATCGTATGCAGTAGAATAATGGTTTTCATCATGATAACCATGTGGATTTGTAAAGTTAGTATTAGTACATCCTAATTGTTTTACTTTTTCATTCATAAGTTTTACAAATTCATTAGTAGAGCCGCTAATAGCCTCTGCAAGTACTAAAGCTGCATCATTTCCGTGAAGGAAGCATTAATCCGTATAGTAACTCTTTAATTGTATATAATTCACCTGCTTTTACTCCCATAACAGAACTTTCTGGAGGTATACTGTTTATAACATTATTAGAGACAACAGTAGTATCATTTAATTCTAGGTTTTCAATAGCTAATATACAAGTTAATATTTTGGTTGTACTAGCTGGAAAAATTTTATTTTTAGAGTTTTTATCATACAATACATTCCCACTATCGTAGTCCATTGCTATATCACTGTTGCAATGTAATTCTAAATTAGTATTTATGTTTTGTTTATTATTTGCAAAAATATATGTATTATTAAAAAATGTAGTATTAACAATTAATATATTTAATAATA
>CANAIR010000042.1 GCA_947361355.1 uncultured Clostridium sp. | reverse complement strand
TTCCCTCAGTATCAAGTTCCCAACTAGCAGAATTAGTTTCAACTTTTTTAAATCCCTCTGGAACTAATGGATTATTAAACTTTGAATTACTATTTTCTTTATTGACTAAATTTTTGATATTATAAATATTTATATTTTTATTATTTTCATCTTCTATTGTTATATTTTTTTTATTTATATTTAATGACACATTAAATACGATAAGTAAAAATATAACAATTAGAACTGCGAATACACTTATATATTTTTTCAAATAACCACCTATATATATTACAATTGATATAATTAAAAGTCATAATATATTCTTTCCAATTTTTTCTTTCTTTTTCTAATTTTTATTAATTTACTTAACAAACAAGAAAAAAAATATTATAATTCCTTTACAAGTATATATTATTTCTTGCTAAATAGCAACAGAAAGGAGAGTTTAGTTATGAAACAAATAAGGTCACCAAATTAATTTAATGTAACTAAATAACTTGTTTGATTAACTATAAGGAGGCAATAATGATGAAAGGTATCAATTTAAAACGGAATAATTTTGTATTATGTATTTTAATGGCAGTTGCAATTACAGTTATGTCTTTTTCGCAAATGCAGGTTTATGCAGCAGACAATGCTGATGCTGAAACAGTAACTTTAATTCAAGAAAATGATGAATACTATGATGAGGCAAAAGAAGTATTAGGATTATCAGATGAAGAAGCACAAAAATCAAACATATATGCTGTTGATGTAGCACCAGCTAATATGGCAAGAGTAACTATTCCAAATAATGGCCAAAATTATAAATTCCCAGAATTTACTTTTTCTGGTTATAATGGTGGAGCATATTGGACTTGTCAGGGAAGTAGATTAAAATGGGGCTATACATGGCGTGGAACATATGATAGTAACTATGATTTAAGATTAGGTGTATATTTGTATAAATATAATAGACCTAATGATATTTTGGTAGACCAGGCTTGGACATACAATGGTGTAGGTTATGAGAGTAACTGGATTTCAGCTAGTAGAACTGATTACCGATTCTTATATTATTGTAATTACTTAACACAATCAGGCGAGGGCTATGCAACAGTAAAAATATATGTGGCTACCCAGTAATGTAATAAAAAGAAAACTCTATATTTAGGGTTTTCTTTTTATTGAAAAATTAATTATAATTATTTTAATCATCATTTATTAATATGTCTAAGCCCTCTTTTAATCTATCGAAAGAGAAAGGCTTATGTAATACTAAATCAATATTTAGTGGAATAATTTCTTCAAGTCGTATATCCCCTGATGTTACTATTGTCTTAATATTTTCATTTATTTCTTCTTTAACTTTTTTTATTAATTGTAGACCATTCATTTTAGGAATTTTAATATCAGTAAAAATTATCTCTATATTTAATTTTTTTATAATATTGTAAGCTTCCAATCCGTTTTTTGCTATATAAAATTCTAAATTTGGATATAGTGTAGTTAAATAGTTATAAATACACTTTAATTGTTCTTCTACATCCTCAACAATTATAATTTTTTTCATTTTATAACTTTGAATATATAATTTTTTTAGTTGGCACATTTAGCTTTATGTTTTTTGTAGAATTTAATTTAAAATGTCTAATAACTATAAAATTACCACTATCAATATTTGAGCTTATCGAATGCATAAATCCCATATTTTCAGATAACATTATGCTTTCACAATATTCAATATTATTAATTTTTATTATTGAAGATGAGAGTATATACATTTTTAATAATATTCCAAATTTGAAATTTTTTTCTATATTTAAATTATCAAACGAATTTAGAATATATTTTTTTTCTAAATCAGCATATATTATTTCAGTTTTTGAAGAAATATTTTTTAAAATCCAAGTATTATCTTCATTTAAAAATATTTCAACAGGTTTAAAATTTGTGTTAAAGTCTAATTTCATTAATGAAATGTTGTCTTTGTTTTTTTCTTTATATAGAAAAGCTGTTTTTCTTATCAACATATTATTTTTTATAACACCTCCATTTGTATAATTTTGTTCATACTACATATAATATTTCTAACCTTCTTTTAAAAGGTATAAATTACCTTTTAAAACTTTGATAAAAATATATGTCTTTTATATAATGTAATTGTATTTTTTTAAGAAAGGTCTACATATGAAGAAAATAATAAATGAAAATTTTAGTAAAAATGTAATAAAGTATAGACATCTAAGAGAATTATCACAAGAGGATTTGGCAAATGATATAGATTCGTATATATCTGTGATATCTAATATTGAAAATGGTAATGATTGTTATTTAAGTACATTCTTAAAGTTATTAATTGCCTTAGATGTTACTCCTAATCAATTGTTATCAGGTGCATATGATGATTACAAATATAAAAATAATATTTCTAATTCTTTAAAAGAAGTATTTAATATATATGATATTAATGATGAAGTTTCCCAAAAACTTATATTAGATTTATTAAATGTATTAAGGTCAAAAAATAACATTAATAATAAATAATCATATATAATATAAAGATTTCGTATGATATGAAATCTTTTATTTTTTTACAATTACATAAACAAAATTATATGTGTTATATTATAACTTATAAAATTGTTTATGTCAAAAGTGTTGGTTTATTTGTATAATAATATAGGTGGTTATATGAGAGAATATAATGATGTAGAGAATTTTTTAAAAGAAATAGGTTTTAGAATAGCATATTACAGAAAGGAAAGAAGTATATCACAAGAAAAACTCGCAGAAATGCTAGAAATATCAATTCCACAAATGTCAAAATTGGAGTGTGGAAGAGCTTTACTAAATGTCAAACAGATAGTAAGTTTATGCAAAATTTTTAATATATCTCCAAATGAATTGATTTTTGATAATATTAATTTTACAGAAGATAAAAGTAAAAATATCAATAATTTAGTAGCATTTGCTGTTAATTCTTTAAATATAAATTCAAAAGAAGATAAGGAATTATTAAAAAATATTTTAAATTATTTCGATAATAAGAATAGTTAAAAACTGTAAAATAATTAATAAATTTTTAATATTAATATAAAAGATGAAGTTTTCTTCATTTTTTTTTTGCCCAAAAACATAATTCGACAAAATACGACAAGGTGTAGATGATAAAATATTATGTAAATAAAACTTTTTTGTTTGCTATAAATGCAGAATAATTATTGGTAAAAATATTTATATTTTTACCTTTTTTTATTAATTATGTAAGAGGTTGTAAAATTTATAAATTTGGTTAGTAATACTTTAAATTATATTACTATTTAAATAGTAATGTTCATTGTAGGAGCGAGCCTATTGAAAATTTTAGAACTTTTTTATAATAAAAGAAGCAAAACGTTTTATGGTGTTACCAAATTTATTCAAATTTTTAAATTGAATAAATTTGGTTTTTTTTGCATTACTATTTTATATTATAGTGGGTGTCGCAGTCCACCTTTCTATCGATTAACAAAAGTTAGTTGATAGGGAGGTAAAAATGAAAGAAATTCCAAAAAGGAGAAAATCAGATGATAATCCATATATATTAGGAACATCAAAAGAAGAAAATACATATACTATATCTTTTAAAGATGGAGAAGGGGTAATGCATTGTGTAAATGTAACAAAAGAAATTTTTGAATTTTTTAATAAAAAGGAACTGGAAGATATTTCTCAGATGCATAAATTTGAAAGACATATTGAACATTCGGAATTAACGGAAAATTCTATAAATAAAAGAGCATTTAGTAAAAATTTAAATATAGATGAGTATTTAGTTACAAAATTTGAAATTGAAAATTTGAAAAAAGCTATTTTGAAATTATCGCAGGTACAACGTAGAAGAATAAAACTATATTTTTTTGATGATATGAATATAGAAGAAATAGCCAAAATAGAAAACTGTACACATCAAGCAATAAGTTGTAGTTTAAAAATTGCTCTGAAAAATTTAAAAAAATTATTATAATAGACTTGCAAAAATAAGTTTTAGTGGGGAAACAATTGAAGGAGAATAATACTTCTTCAATTGTTTCCATTTCTTTATAATGGGATGTACCTTGAAAAGTGCATACTTATTCATCATTTACATTCTACTATTTTAAGCACATTAACGAGTACGCAATAATCTTTTTAGTAGCGATAAATACTTGGTTATAAATATTAGATAGCAACTAATAATGCGAAGATAAATAGTATATATAATGATACACTAGTTCAGTCACAGTCCGAGCGTGAAGAAACCGTCCTAGACAATGAGAGCTATTCTGTAAAAAGCAGAAAGGTGGAATTCCTGTGGAGCAAATATAGCTAATTTGCCAGATGATGAATACCCATAATACTAAGGGAGAGGAGAAAATATTAGTATTTATAAGAGCTAATAAATTTATATTGGCTCATACATAAATAAAGTTGAAAAAGTAGAGGTATAAAATGTTTAGTAGAGGAGAATTATATTATGCTGAATTAGATCCTATTATAGGTAGTGAGCAGGGGGGGACAAGACCTGTTTTGATAATACAAAATAATAAAGGAAATAAATATAGTCCTACCATAATTATATGTCCATTAACGACAAAAAGCAAAAGCATTTTACCAACCCATATAAAAATAGAAAATATAAAAGGAATAAAAGAAAATTCTATTTTATTAATAGAACAATTAAGGGTTATAGATAAAAAGAGATTAAAGGATAGAATAGGAAAAATAAATAAAGAAAAAATGAAAGAAGTAGATAAAGCATTAGATATCGCATTAGGAAAATAATATTTATTATATAAAAGTAAATAGAGGGGATTTGAAAATGAGTAAGATAAAAAAAGTAGAGGAAATAAAAAATATAAAATTAACTGTAAAACAAGCTATATCATATGCAATAGTTACATTGGAACATTTTAAAAATAGTGCTAATAAAGAAATAACATCAAATATTTTTGGAGATTATATGATTACTTTAATTCAAATGTATTCATTGTCTGAGATAGAAATAAGAGCAAAAAATATTTTGAAAAGGCAAAATGGTAAATAAAAATGTTTTGGTTAGGAATGTTATTAGGTTTATTTTTTGGAGCAAATGTAACAATAATATTATATAGTTGTATAATAGTAGGAAAAAGATTTGAAAATGAAGAATGATTTTGTCAAATGTAAAAAATGTATGAAATTAAATAAATTATATATTTGTTAATAAAAAAAGATATTGGTATTATATAGGTAATACTAATATCTTTTTTAGGAGGTATAGTGTTATGAATGAAATTACTAAAATGTATATAGAAATAGGAATTATTAAAGAATTATATAGCCTGAAAATAATCACAGAGGCAGAATTAAACTTAGCAAGAAAAATAATATTTGAAAAATTTGATTGTGAATAATAATATATTTTTAAATAATATAGTTATAATTTAGAAAATAATAATATTCTATATATTTTTTAGAAGAAATGGGGGGAGTAAAATGATAAAATCAGTAGTATATGTTCGTTATAATAATGAGCATGAAGATTATCTTGATAAAGACATAGGAAAGCTATTAGGTAGATATTCTTTAATACATAGTTATTCGATTAAAAATACAAAAAAGAAGAATTATAATCAAAAAATAGATTTTCAAAACAATGGATTAAACTATATAAAAGGAGGGAAATAAAGTGAAAAGAGTAGTTGCATATTGTCGTGTATCAACTGAGCATGAAGACCAAAAAAATTCTTTGGAAAATCAAAGAGCATATTTTGAAGAATATATAATAACTCATAAAGATTGGGAACTAATTGAAATATATGCAGATGAAGGAATTAGTGGGACTTCTTTAAAGAAAAGAAATGAATTTAATAGAATGTGTAGAGATGCTACAAGAAAAAAATTTGATATAATATTAACAAAAGAAGTTTGTAGATTTGCGAGAAATACAGTTGATACTTTGGAAAAAACAAGAGAGCTAAAAAGAATAGGTATTGAAGTAAGATTTTTAATTGATAATATAAGTACTTTTGATACTGATGGAGAACTTAGATTAACTATTATGGCAGGATTAGCACAGGATGAAAGTAGAAGAATTTCTGAAAGATGTCAATTTGGTGTTTTACAAAGCATGAAAAGAGGTGTTGCCTTTGGAAATATTGTTTATGGTTATGATTTTAAAGGCGGAAAACTATATAAAAATGAAGAAGAGGCTAAAATAATAGAATTAATATATCATAAATATTTAATTGAAGGAAAAGGAACTTATACTATTGCAAATGAATTAAAGAAAATGGGCGTAAAAGTCAAAAGAACTGGTACAACAAATTGGAGGTCAGGTAGTATATTAGATATTTTGAGAAATGTAAAATATGTAGGAGATTTAAAACAAAGGATAACATATACCGTAGACTATTTGGAACACACTAAAAAGATTAATAAAGGAGAAGTTGAATTTATTATTATAAAAAATCATCATGAACCAATTATTTCTAGGGAAACATTTGAAGCTGTTCAAAAGGAATTAGAAAGAAGAAGTAATTTATATAAACATGAGGAAAGTAAGTATTCTTGTAGACATACTTTTTCAGGAAAATTAGTTTGTTCCGAGTGTGGAGCCAAATATGTTGGTGGAGTCAGTAGAAAAAGGGCAGATGGTTCAGTAAGGAGAAGTTGGAGATGTTATACAGCAGTAAATTATGGTAAAAAACATATTGTAAATGATAAAGAAATAGGATGTGATAATAAAAGAGTAAATGATATGGTATTAAAAGAAGTATTTTCGAAAGTTTTACAAGAAATTATTTCTAATAAAAAAGAAATTAAAAATGATATAGAGAAGACATTAAAAATAGTTTTAGAAAAATGCAGAAATGAAATAAGTAATTTAGAAAATTTAGAAAGAGAAAAGGAAAAAATAGAAAGAGAAAGAAATAAGTTATTAGATTTATGTTTGAAAGAAATTATAACAGATGAAGAATATAAAAGTAAAAGCAAAGAAATCAATGAAAGAATAATAAATTTAACTGATAGGATAAAAGAAGAAAAAGATAAAGAAAATATAAGGAAAAATATTGATGATATTATTAGTAATATAAGAAAAGTAATTGACAATATATTAAATTTTAAAGAATTTAGTAAGAGTGTATGTAAAGAATTAGTAGATAAAGTTATAGTATATAGCAATAATAAATTTGATTTTTATTTAAAAGGGTATGTAGACCCTTTTAATTGTGAATATAAAAGCGACATTTTGTACTCACAACACTAGTAATAACAATAATAGTAGTAATAATACTAGCAGTAGCAGTGGTGGTAAGTATAATAAATAACAATCCAATGA
>CANAIR010000041.1 GCA_947361355.1 uncultured Clostridium sp. | reverse complement strand
TTTTTTCTTTACATTGTTTCATACTTTCCTCCTCTTATCTTTACATGTTCTTTTTAAACACACAAAACCTAGCTAAAGAAACTGACTTCCTTTAACTAGGTCTATATATCTATTTTTATTTACATTTCTTACAAAATTTGTATAACAAATTAATGCTATCTTATACACATAGCACCTGTGTGTGTGTGTGTGTGTGTAGTATTTTCATACTTTTCTCTCCTTTTGTTTACATATTAAAACTCATATTTTTCATATATATTTTATTACATACTTTTTATTTTTTCAACACTTATATTTTATTTTTTTATAGTAAATTGTGATATTCCATTATTTATACAAAAAAGTATATACAATACACTAAAAAATTCAGGGCAATTTAATAACTCTGAATTTTTTTAGCTATTTATTACACCGTCTAGCATTATCTAGTAAAAGCTAAGCTTAAATATACTAATATTATTGCAACAATTATACATACTAACATTTTAATTATAATATTAATATTTTTACTTTCTTTTTTCATATTAATCACCTATATATTCATAAACTATTTTATAATCTTTATATTCTGTATTACTCTTAATAAGTCCTTCAATTAATCTCTTGGCATTTTCATCAGCTACATTAAGAATCCCATTTGATTTTGCATCCTCAATTGCTTGATTTTCCATTGATTTTAAAGCTTCATTATGTTCCTTCAAATTTATTCTAGAAAATAAACTTTCTGAATCTAAATATTCTTTAAACGAATCTGTTTTTAATGTCGCTTTATAAATTTTTGAATGAGGAAGTTTTACTACAATCTCGTTTTTTTCTTTCTTAGCATCATAAGTTATTTTAGTAAAGTCTACTGAGGCATCTATCTCGATATCATAGCTAAATATCTGTCTACTTTCTGTAAAAGGAATTTCGAACAAGTTAAAAAACTCTCTATTTTTTCTATTATCTTGAACTACAGTTAAATATCCTGTTTGAACTACTAACTCACCGACATCTTCAAAACCTAATTTAGTTGTTTTAGTTTGCAAAAAATGCTTTGAATTAAACATACCTCCTAAGTAAAATATTCCACAAACAAATGCTATACATATAATAATTTTTAATACTTTTGGAAACAGTTTTAATGTCTTTACTGTTTTATTTAAATTTCCTTCATCTTTTTTTATATTATTTTCATTATTATTCATTATCTTTTACCTCCTTTTGTTCTTCTACTGAAAAATCATTTTCAAAAAACATTTTATAAGCCCTATTTGCTATTATTTTCGTTTCTACACAATCTCCCCCTCCCCCTATTATACTTCTAACCACTGGAACAGTTTTACCTAAATTTAATACTCCTTTTTGTCCAAATTTTGTTATAAATCTAAAACCAATTTTTTGATTAATTTTTGTCAAAGCTTTTCCTGGTATTTTTTCAATTGTTAAAGTTTGAACTTGATCAGATTTTAAATCATAACCTGCCAAATATGATGTACATGCTATCATTCTCATTTGAACATATAATACGCTCCCTACATTAGCTGGAATAGTTACTGGCATAGTTATAAAACCTCCAAAACCTGTTATAAATCCAGAAGTAGTACATTTTATAATTTGATTTTATAACATTGCTTTTACTGCCTATTCGTTACTATTAGCTTTTTTTAAATAGTCATCTGCAAATTCTTCTACTGATGAGCTTACCTTAGCTATTCCATTTAATACTTTATCATAGCAACTATTTAGCATTTTAAATATATCATCTTCTGATATTATTTTCTTTTTTTTATTCTCCATTTTTAAATCCTCTTAATTTCCTATAATAGCATTTGTTTTTTACGCGAATTAACAAACCATACAAAAATAACTTTTAATTTATAAGAATTATACCATATTACGACAAAATATTCCATAAAGATTATTATTAAAATTATTCATTTAATCACAATAAATAATCAACTTACATATATCATTTACATTGACAAATTGTTTAACATATAATAAAATATTTTTAGTTTAGTTTGACTTTTGGAGGTGAATATTTTAGTTAGATTAAATAGCGCATGGCTATATTTTTATATAGTGACGAGGTTTAGTAATTATCGAAATATCAGCGGATGTTACTACGGTATTTTAGTATCGTTATATATAGTACAAAAGTAAAATTTTTCATTACTACAAAATCTATATAAACTAAAATAATTTTTTGGAGGTTAAAATGTGTGGAATAATTGGTTATACTGGAAATAAAAATGCTAAAGATATTATTATTTCTGGTCTTAAAACACTTGAATATAGAGGTTATGATTCTGCTGGTATTGCAGTTAATGAAAATGGCATTATACATACGTATAAATCAAGTGGAAAAATTAAAAATTTAGAAGAATTATTAAAGAAAAAAAGTATTAATTCTAATACTTCTATTGGTCATACAAGATGGGCAACTCACGGTAAACCAAATGAAACTAATGCTCATCCTCATAGATGTGGTATTACAAATTTGGTTCATAATGGAATTATAGAAAATTATATTGAATTAAAAAATTTTTTAATTAACAAAGGAGTTATTTTTAATTCAAGCACAGATACCGAAGTAGCATGTGCATACATAAATTATATATATGAAAATAATAAAAATTTGACTAAAATCGAAATTATAAAAAAAGCTTGTGATAATTTTATTGGTTCATATGCCTTTGGTATTATTTTTGATGATGAACCTGATTATATTTATACTGCTAAACTAAATAGTCCTTTACTTATTGGTCTAGGCGATAAAGAAAATTTTATTGCATCAGATATTTCGGCTTTTTTATCATATACAAAAAAATATGTTATTTTGCAAGATAATTTCTATGCAAAATTAAAAAAAGAAAGCGTAGAAATATATGATAATAATTTAAAACAATTGCAAAATATGGATATAAAAGAAGCCAATTTCGAGATTTCTAATTATCAAAAAAATGGATTTGAACATTTTATGTTAAAAGAAATTCATGAACAACCTAAAGCTGTAGCTAATGTATTTAAAAGATATTTTGAGGGTATGGAATCAAAATATGATGAAATAGATTTTACCAAATTTAAAGACATTCATATAGTAGCATGTGGTAGCGCTATGCACGCTGGTTTTATTGGAAAATATCTTTTTGAAACATATGCAAATATTGCTACATATATTGAGGTTGCATCTGAGTATAGATACAAAAAACATGTTTGTGATGATAAAACTTTAGTCATCGCTATTTCACAATCTGGTGAAACTGCTGATACTATTGCTGCTTTAAACATAGCAAAACAAAATGGTTGTACTACTGTTGGAATAGTAAATGCAGTTGGTAGTACTATTTCTCAGATTGTTGATACAAATATTTATACTCATGCTGGTCCAGAAATCGCTGTTGCTACAACTAAAGGTTATACTACTCAAGTTGCAACTCTAGCCTGTCTTGTTTTAAGTGCAATGAAACAAAAAAATATTTCAAAAGTACTGTTTAATGAATTAGAACAAAGTTATACAAATATAGAAAAAATTATAAAAAATGTAATCAGTAATAATGAGTATATAAATATAGCAAATAATATAAAGAACAGTGAAAACTTATTTTATATAGGTAGAGGTATTGATTATAGTATTAGTATGGAAGGCTCTTTAAAATTAAAAGAAATTTCATATATTCACTCTGAAAGCTATGCAGCTGGTGAATTAAAACATGGAACTATTTCTCTAATAGAAAATGGTACTCCTATAATTGCAATTGCAACTGATCCTAATCTATTTGAAAAAACAATAAGTAATATCAAAGAAACTAAATCAAGGGGAGCATTTATAATTTTAATAACAACAGATGAATTTAAAAATAAAATTTCAGAAGATTTTTGTGATATTAGTTTAATTCTACCAAAAAGTAATGATTTTTTTAAAGCACTCATTGTTTCTACTGCTTTACAATTAATAGCCTACGAAACAGCAAAACTTAAAAATTGTGATATTGATAAACCAAAAAATCTTGCAAAATCTGTAACAGTAGAATAAAAGAAAGCTATTCGTTTTTGAATAGCTTTTTTTATATTCCATTTGTCATAGCATCTGTATATACTTGTCCAAATAACACAAAATTATCTATATCTTTTAAATTAAATGAATATATTTTTTTTAGTTCTGTAAGTAATATATATTTTATAGCTATCAAAGTAGATTCATTTATTTTAATACACCTTCTTTTATCTATTTGTTTCGAACAATTACCGCAACAAAACATATTATTTACATAGTCATATACAATTCCATTTTTTGATAGATTTTCTTTTTCTTTACTAAATAACTCGCCACAATTATTACATTTTTCAACCCTTGGTGAAAATCCAAGTAACGAAAATAACCTTATTCTAAAAGCAGAATCTACAAGACCCCTGTTCTTCTCCATATTTTCTATAACATATATAGTATTTAAAAATAACTTTAAAATCTTCGACGTATCCTGATTTTCATCTGTTGTAATCTGTAATAATTTTGTTAAATCAAACACTGCTTGTAATTTATCAAAATCAGTTCTTAATTTATAAAACATGTTTATTATTGTAGCTGAATTTATATAATAAAAACTTTTCCCTTTATATAACACAAATTCACTATACACAAGATATTGACAATTAGCAAGTATTGGACTATTTGTTCTTTTTGCTCCTTTTGCCATACACGAAATTTTACCAAGCTCATCTGTAAGCAATGTTATTATTTTATCATTATCTTTGTATGGTATTTCTTTAATTACAATCCCTTTTACCTTTATTAATCTCATTTAACAATTCACCTACGTTTTGTCTTATATTGCTTTCTAAATTTTGCATATTGTTTTCAGGTAAATTTTCATTTACTTCTAATAGACGTCTATATTCCAAATAGCTTTCAATGCTACCTGTTTTATAAAAATTATTCCATGCTAACTTTTCATACATAATAATCACCTTCTATTTTTATTTTATGCAGATTTATTTGCTCTATACAATAATTTTTGTCTAGTTTTGTATTTTTTTACAATATACAAATTTATATTTTTAATATTTATTTTTTATATCTTTTAAATAATTTTCGTTTTCTTGCCAATTTTTCCTTACTTTTACCCAAAGTTTTAAATTTACTTTGTCCTCTAACATATTTTCTATTTCTTTTCTAGCAAGTGTACCTATTTTCTTTAACATTATTCCATCTTTTCCTATTATTATACCTTTATGAGAAGTTCTCTCACAAATTATATTTACTTCTATATCATATACACTTTGCTTTTTACTATTTTTTCTCTTTTTAAATTTTTCAACTTCAACTTTTATACCATGTGGTACTTCTTCTTCCAAATTATTTAATGCTTTTTCACGTATTATTTCTTCTACTAATTCTCTTTCTGTAATATTAGTTATTTCATCATCAGAAAATATTTTTTCGCCTTCTGGCAAATACTTTTCTATATTTTTTACTAAAATATCAAGACCATCTTCTTTATATATAGAAATAGGTATTATCTCATTAAAAGTGCCATTTATACTTTGGATGTAATTATTATATTCTGCGATTATACTTAGTATTTTTGATTTTTCTATCTTATCTATTTTATTTATAACAAGTATAACTTTTGATTTTGTTTTGACAATATTTTTCATTATATTTTCACTTGCAAGATCAATTTTAGGCTTTGACGCATCAACGATGTATACTACTACATCTACACATTTTATTGATTCATCTACACCTTTCATCATATATTCACCAAGTTTTGATTTTGGAATATGAACACCTGGAGTATCTGTAAATATCATTTGTGATGTATCACTTGTTATAATACCTTTTATATTAAATCTTGTTGTTTGTGGTTTAGGAGTAGTTATAGCTACTTTAAAACCAACTAATTTATTTACTAATGTTGATTTACCAGCATTTGGTTTTCCAACAACTGATATGTACCCTGTTTTAAACATTTTTTCTCCTTTTATATTTATATAAAAATTATATCATAAATAAGTAAAAAAAACAATGTTATCTTTCCTAGATTTTCATCAAAAAATAGGCGTATTTTAAACTCTACGCCTATTTTTTTTACCACATAAGTTGCCATGATAATATTGGTGAACCTGGAGAACCAATATTTTTATTTGTTGTATCTACTGCAAATCTTGAGCCTAAATTATATGAAATATCTCCTGCAGTCCACGCATTTAAAGCACTAAGTGATAAATTACCATATTCACCTGAAAGTGAGCCATATCTTCCTATTAAATATCCCACATAACTTGAAGACACCCCAATATTTTTAGATGCACTTACACTTCCATTTTTTATAATACCTACATTATATACATTTTTCACTGTTTGTGTTCCAGAACTACTATTACCATTATATCCAACTATTCCTGCTACATATGGATAAGCTGCCGTTACTATTCCTACATTATAACAATATTGAACTGTTGAATTATTATAATTCATTCCTGTTATACCACCAGTACTCGAATGTGAACTACCATCTTTACCATTAGTAGTTATATTTCCTGTATTATAGCAACTATCAATTAGTGAATTATTACAACTACTAGCACATATACCCCCAGCACTATATGGTGTAACTATTTCTCCTGTATTATAACATCCTATCACTTTTGTTGCTGTACCATAGTTTCCAGCTGTAATTCCAGCTGCTGTATACACAGTAGCTACTATTTTGCCATTATTACCTGAATTTTGTATAACACCGTTTTCCTCATTTGTACCACATATTCCACCACTTCTTTCATTTGATGTAACTCTAACTTCGTTTATACATCCATTTATGGTTTTTACATTTTTTCCTGCTATTCCACCTGAATAACCAGCAGCTGTTATTTCACCCTTAACTTTTACATTATTAATTGTACCCTTATTTTCACCAAATAATCCCTGATAATATAAAGAATTATTAATATACAAACCACTTATTGTATGCTTCTCTCCATTAAATGTTCCAGCAAAATTATTAATTGGAGTCCATTGATTACTTAAACTTCCTCCTAAATTTATATCTGCTTTAAGTGTAGCCTTTTTTCCTACAAACGTTCTTCCACTATTTACTTTATTTCTAAAGCTTTCCATATCTGCTTTATTCCATATTTCCATATCTTCTGTTATTTGTGTTACTTTTACTTTCAATTTATTTATTGTTCCATCTTTTGCTTTTACTTCTACTTTATATTCTCCATTTTCTAATACATTTTTTGTTATATTGTACTTTCCATCTACTTTGCTTGGTACTGCTACACTTACTCCTTCTATTTTTATACTCGTTATTTCTCCACTATAAGTTATTGCAAGTACTATATCCGCACTTGTATAACCATTCTTTGGACTTACTGTTGCATCTATTCTTATATTTTCACTTAATTTTTCAATTACATTTACTTGTACTACTTTACTATTTACTGTTCCATCTTTTGCCCTTACTTCTATTTTATATTCTCCGTTTTCTGTTACTTCTTTATTTACTACATATTTCCCATCCACTTCATTTGGTACTGTAATACTTTCTCCATTTATTTTTATACTTTCTACCTCTTTACTATATACTATTTCTGCTCTTATATTTGCTATCGTTTTTATAAATTCATCTTTTAGTGTTACACTAGAATTTATCTTAATTTCGTCATTTACTACATCTATCTCATTTACTTCTACTACTGTTTTATTTGTTGCTCCATTTACTCCACTTACCTCTATTTCATATGTTCCATTTTCT
>CANAIR010000040.1 GCA_947361355.1 uncultured Clostridium sp. | reverse complement strand
TATATTTTTTAATTCAAAACACTTTGCATATTTTAACATAGTTACTTCTACTTTGCAATAATTTTTACATTTTTTTACTTTATTACCATAATTTACATTTTTTTACATTATATCTGTAAATTATATTATGATATAGTTGATAATATTTATTAATATAGTATAAACTCATTTATCTATAGTATATACATAATCCACTTCTTTCATTTACTTTATTTCATAGAAAATAAAGTAAATAAAAATTTCTTGCAAATAGAATAAAAAAATATATAACTTTAACAATATAATACATAGAAAATTTAATATTGATCTCCTTTTTCAATTTCTTTTTTAATAATTTTTATTCTCTACATTTCTATATTTTGTCACACTTAGAGATGATATTTCTAAAAATTAATTTTTTCCTCATATAGTGTGACATTATCACAAATTAAATACATATTATTTATAATATATTTGACATAATCAAATAATCTTGCTATAATAAACGTGTAAAATTTTTAACCTTATAATAATTTTGAGAGGAGATTTTTTTATGAAAACTAAATGTAATTGCTGTGATGGTATATATAACAGTTTTGACATCCATTTTACTAGTGCTTGTGATAATAAATGTAAGCACTGTGTAGATGCTTGTTATGATGGATTAAAAATTAATAAACCTGATGTAAATAAAATAGTTCAAACTATACTTGATAATCAGGATGGACTTGATGATGTACTTTTTCTTGGCGGTGAACCTTGCTTATATTTAGAAGAATTAATTGACGCAGCTAAAAAACTAAGAAGTCAAACTAATTTAAAAATTTATGTTACTACATCTGTTCCAAAAATATGTTATGACAAACGTGACAGATTTGAATACTTAATTTCCATATTAGATGGATTAAATATATCTGCGCAACATTATAAAGAAGATGTAGCGGATGAAATTAGAAGAACAAAGTCAAAATACAATAGGCAAGAATTTTATAATTCTTTGCCATATAAAGAAAAAATACGTATTAATTTAAACATTGTAAAACCATTTTTATACAAACGTGAAGACTTGATTGAATGTCTAAAACATTATGATAGTATGGGATTTAACTCAATTAAACTATCTGAAATACAACATGGTGCTAAATATTTTGTATCTTTTGAAAAAACGTTTGATGTAAAACTTGGTAGTCCATACTCCAATGGATGTCAAACATATTTAGATATGGAACAAATAATTCCAAATTTTAAAACACCTGTACTTTTAAAACGTTCTTGCTTTATGTGCGAGGAAACTTTAAAAGCTACTTTAGAAGATGGTCTTAAAGTTATATCAACACTTTTTAGTAAACCTACTAATAAATATGGCGTAGTTTACGAAAATGGTATACTTTCAAAAGGTTGGATATAAACTAAAGTCTAAAGACTTAGCTTATATAAATGTAACTTGTAATATAAATTTACTAAGAAAGGAGAATTACCATGTATACTAAATTAATTAGAAAACTTGCACTACTCAAAAGAGTTATGTCAGGTCATTGCGGTGGTAGTGGTGGACCAGGTCATTGCTACTAAATACCAATCAGCAAAAAGAATGGATTTTGCAATTTTTCAAAATCCATTCTTTTTTCTTTTATTCAAATAATAATAAAATTAATTATTTATTTTATTATTTAATCTTATCTAAACTATTTAATAATTATACAATAAAAATTTATTAATAATCAATGCTATTTCACTTCATGGTCTAAACTCATAGTTTATACTTATCAAATAAAATATATTTATATAATATACTATTGTAATTATTCCAGAAAGTATAAACGCATTTGCATAAACATGATTCTTTGATTTGTATCTTAAAATTATTCCTATAACTATTCCAAATACCCCTATTATTGATCCAAATAATAAATAACTTTGTGAAGCATATTTTAAAGAAAGCTCAGGTCTTTCATTAAAAACTATTTTAAGTAATGAATTATAAATATCTTTTTCGTCTCCTTCCAAAGTCCTTGCTATTTTCCAAAATAAATGAATATTCTCATAAACATGCTTACCACTAGATTTAGCTAATTCAGCACTTGATGGCGTTCTTAACATATTTACATCATATGCTTTTTTGGATGGTATAGATGGTATACCTATTGTAATTGCTAACATAACTACATTTATAACTATAAATATTATCACCTTTTTTACTTTTTTCATATATTTTCCCTCTTTTCTACATTTTATCATATATGTATAATAAGTCAACAAAAATTTATAGTTTTTAACAACATTCGATATTATTTTTATTATACCAATAATATTATAGTATATAAACAAAAAGTCAATAAAATTACATTTTATTATTTACATTTTATTACAAATATGGTAAACTATAAAAAATATTTTTTCTTAACATTATTATATAGAGAGATTAAAACTATAAAAAAATATGGAGGATTAAAGTATGAAAAAAATAACAAAAACAAAACGGGTACTTGTTGTATTACTTGCATTAGTATTTTGCCTTTCATTTAACACAACAGTATTTAGTTCTAAACAATACTAACGTTATTGAAACTGAAAAAAGTATTGCTAGAGCTGGTGGTGGTTCAGCTGTTAGATATGTAACTAGTGAAACTACATTTACATTTCCTGTTTCAGGTAGCGGAATGTCAAAAATTAAAGTAGAGACTAGTGGTACTACTTCTAATAACGATATAATAGTTTGGGTTACTCCACCAAATGGTAATTCGAAAACTTTTTTTATGGTTGGAAACCAAATAACAACCAAGCATGATTATACTTTAACTGCTGGGACTTATACAGTAACTTCAAGTGTAGCAAATGCTCCAGCTGTAGTAGCAGTATATATAGAATAATTAAAATAATATAGTTTAGCTATAAAAAAGTACTCTCTATATATTTTTCTTTTATTGTAAAAAGGGGCTGTAAAAAAAGTCCCATAGAAAATTGGTGAAAAAAATTTTTTCACCAATTTTTCTATATAATTTGTTAAATTATAAAAATTTTTAATGTTTAAATAATTTTTGAATATCACAAAAGCAGGTATGACATCAGTCATATCTGTATTATGTAAATTATTTACTTTATGCACATTTTTGCAATCGCATTTTCTTATTATGATATTTGCACAAATTAAAACCACAAGCAATTAATGTTAATTCTAAGACAACATTATCAAGCCCACGTCTTCTTATTCTTTTATATGCTCTATCATTTTTTATAATTCCATATGTGCCTTCAGCTTGAATACTTCTATTCATGCAAAGTAAAGCACCATGAATGGAGCAAAGATTTTTTAAAACCTCTTCATGTATTGAAGTCAATTCTTTGTTTATTCTTACTGTTCTATTATTTTTTGCTTTAGGACAACATTCTTGTTTATATGGACAATCTTCACAACTCTCACATTCGTATACTTCTTCTGTACGTCCATATTTATTTCCTTTTATATGTAAATTATACTTAAACTTAAATTTTCTTCCATTTGGACACATTAAATTTCCGTTTTCATCATATTTAAAATTTGTTGATTTATATGGGTTATTTCTATATTTTTCATCTTTTGTTTCTTTTTCAAACATTGTGAATTTCATAAATTTTTCCATGCCATGTTGCTCACAATATATATAATTATTAAATGAACCATATGCTGCATCAGCAACTGGATATCTAGGATATTTCCCATATTGAGCGAAAAATTTTTCCATAAGTGGTACGAAACATTCTGTATCAGATGCATATTGTTTAACATCAATTGTTGCTATATATTCATCACAAATTGCTGATTGCACATTATATGCTGGTAACAATTGGTCATTTCCCATGTAATCTCTTTTTATTCTCATAAATGTAGCACTATTATCTGTCTTGGAATAACTATTTCTTCTTTCACCACAAATTTCTATATGTTTTGCATATTTTTTTAATTTTTCTATATATTCTCTTAATTTTTCATATTTTCTTTGATAATTTGTTTTTCTAACACCTTTGCCATGTACAAATTTCTCTATATCAATACAGCATATTTGTCTATATCTCTCTAATATCTGTTCTAAGTATTCTATTGTATATTCATTTCGTTTTTCAATCTTAATATTCATTAATTCTAAATCTTCTATATTTATTTTATCTATTAATTCAGATACTTTATCAAATGTTTTATCTCTATTTTTTATACATGATTTTTTCCATACCCAACTATATTTATTTGCATTAGCCTCAATTTTTGTACCATCTATATATGTATGCTCTAAATCAACATTTTCTTTATCAAATATTATTTTATTTATGGCAACAAATATATTTTCACTCGTATTTGCTAAATTTTCTCTTATGAAATTTCCAATTGTTGCAAATGAAGATGCTTTCATATCATCTAAAATCCACATATACCTTATATCTGTTTTACATGATTTTTCTATTTGTCTTAATGATATATAGCCATTTTCCATAAATGAAAATAGTATAATTTTTAAAAGTTTCGTATAACTGTATCTTGGTCTACCTTTTTTGTATCCTTTCATTACAAAAAATTCAGATAAATCAATTTGGTCTACTATTTCACAAAAAGAATATACTGGATCAGAAAAATCTATTATTTTTTAAATTTCTATTGGCAATTTTAATTGTTTTGGTGTATAATTTGTTTTGATATAATTATTTTTTTTCATATTTAAATTATATCATTAAAGCTATCAATTTCATAGTTGATAGCTTCTTTTTTACATGAAAAATGAGTGATTTTTTTCACTCATTTTTCTATGGGACTTTTTTTACAGCCCCTTTTGTATTATTCAAAATATAAAATTGTTCTAAATACTAAATGACCATTTGAAGATGGAATGTTGTATACTTTTCTAAATAAATAATGACATTCAAATCCACCTGTTTCTTTATTAGTAATATCTGTATAAATAATTTGACTTCCTCTTGTTACAGGAAAAGCTTTATCTTCGGGTGAAGATAAATATTCTGTTGTAAATTCATCTAATCCTACAATATCATAAATATTTTTTAATTTTCTATTTTCATTTGTACCTGTAAAAATTTCACTATAATTTCCTGTTTCTTCTTTTGAAAAAGTACCATAAATAGTATTTGTTTTAAAATCATCAATATTACGATTTAACCATTCTAAAATTGTATCATAGCAATATGATGTTATAAGATAGGAGTGAGTAGTGTTAATATTTATAAAATTAGATGCTATTTCTTTTGCCTTTTCATGGGTAATGTTATTCCACACCTTCGAATTTTTTTTTGATACCGCATTTCCATTTTTCCACTTTGTCCAGTTTGAAAGTCTTTCATCATTAGTTAAGTCAGATAATATACCATCTTCAATGCCTATTGGAAATCTACTAACATAGAAACCTTCGTAATTTTCTATATTATTTTTTACTCTATCGTTTATAGAGTTATTTTCGAAGTATTTTTGTTTATATTTTTCCCCGATTATGTATAGTATAACCTGATGTTAGTATTTCATCTTCAGAATGTATTTCCCAAGTATCATTTATTAATGAATCTGTAAAATATCTTGAATATTGTACTGTATTATTATAACCAGTTAGAGTACATGGAACCCATACAAATTGATTACCTTTTTCATCTTCAATAACAAGACCATTATTCCAACCTTTTGGATTACCATCAGTATCAATTTCCCAACTAGCAGAGTCTGTTTCTACTTTTTTAAAACCGTTTGGTATTATTGGATTTTTATATTTTTCAATAGTTTTTGGCTCATTTGTATTTTCTAACATTTCATTAGATTTAAAATTATTATAAAAATAGCTTATACCGAAAATAAATATTAAAATAAATATTAAAATAAATATTATAGATAATATTAATAAAATTTTCTTATTTTTCATATACATTGCTCCTTAAGATTAAAATTACAATTTTATATATAGTGCTACTCTAAAACCAACACCAAAGCTAGGTATTGCATAAGCTCGCATGGATGCAGAAGGTTTTACATTTCCCATTTCAAAATGCCCACCCCTATAAATTCTATAATGATTTTTATAAGTCTCCATTGTCCATTCATATACATTCCCTGCCATATCATATATGTTTTTTACACAATTACTTGAATTTTCATCTATATCTGTACCTGTAGGCTGTCTACTTGCATGTGAATTAAAAGCAAAAAATCCCATATTTGTGCTATCTTCTATATATTTTGTATTAGTAAAAAGATTATCTACATCTTTCATAAATTCCATTACTAAGTCCCATTGAATACCATAACATAGCGTTGAAATCACACCAGTTGTGTTAGTTAAATTTTTAGGTAACTTATATGTATCTATATACTTTAAATTTGGGTACATCGAACGGGCTACTTTTACAGCACCTTTTTTATTTTATTCCATTCTACTCTATTTAAATATCTAATAATTATTTTTTACTTAATATATCAATTATAATTTGAAAAGCGTTATAATCTAAAAATACAGAAAAAAACAGTAATACAGCAATAATAAATATTATCATACCAATAATCTTTAATAAAAATTCTTTCATATATTCATAATAACGCCTTGATACATTAGAAGATGTAGTATTATTTATATTATTTTCAACATTTTTTAAATCATCATTAAAACCTTGATTAACATTATAATAATTATTTTCATATTGTAGATAGTTAATTCCTAATTCTTCAAATATATTTTTAATTTTTTCTTCTTTCAAAATAAGTTCTTGTCTTAAACTTTCATTTTCAAACTTCAATCTTTGAATACTTTCATTGCTTTCTTGTCTTTTTTCTATTTGATTTTGATTTAACTCATCATCATATTCTTTTCTTTTATTCTTATCTGAAAGTATTTCATAAGCTTCGTTAAATTCTTGAACTTTTTCTTTTGCTATTTGTTTTTCTTCTCCTTGAAATAAATCAGGATGATTTTTTTTTATATGATATTTGAAAACTTTTTTTATAATTTCTTCATCAGCATTTTTATCTACTTGCAAAATTTCATAATAATTTTTCATAATCTACCTCATATAAATTGTATATTAATTAACAATAATTGTCAATAAAAAAACTCTACAAAAAAATGTAAAAAAATGAACTAAAATTATTAAAACTTTATTTTTTAATAATTTTAGTTCACTTATATTTTATACATTTTTAATATAATTACATTTATAACGTACAATTGTAGACCATGATAATAAATCATTAGTTTTCTTTAACATTATTTCATAATTTGATTTTCTTGTATAACAATATTTTACACCATGTTTTTCCCACTCTTCTAAAAAATATCCATCTTTTTTTAACAATTCTGGTGTATAAAAAGTCCATCCACATTGAATATTAACAGCAACTATTTTACCCACTCTCTGAACAATTCTAGTAAGTAATTTAATAAATTTTTTTCTATATTCTTCAACATCTAAAATTTCACTATTAGAAACTTTTAAATCATCTGTTAAGTTATACAAAAATATAGTATTTGTATTCATATGACCACAATAATGCTCTTTAAGACCTATTCCATCTATAGTAAATAAATTATGGCAATATATATGTTGATCTTCAACTCCAATACACAAATTACTATTATCACTCAATTTTTCTAAATAATATTTTCCATATAAATACTTATCAAGTTTACATTTACTACTATTTGGAGGATTTAATTTAATATTAAATATTTCATTTACAATTTCATCATAAACATTGGCATTTAATGGATAAAAAACTTTAAATATATTACCTAACTGACTTGTATAAAGACCTACTACTCCATTACTTGTTTCAATTGCAACTTTAAAACCTAATCTCATATCATCTCTCCTTTTTAATATTAATCTAAAACTAAAAATATTTCATCTATTATATTATTATACTATTAAATTATAATTATGTCAAATTATTGCTTATTTTCCATGCTATATTTATATGTATCAATTATAACTTAACATAGTATTATATTAATTACTAAATTACATATCTAATAAACTATTATGTATTCTATATGTATTTTTTAGTTATAATTTCATATAAAAATTTATTTTTTGCTAAGTAATTATTTTACAAATTTCTACATTATTTGTTGACTTTTTTTTTAAATAAATGTATACTAATATATGCAGTGAGCAAAAATACATATATAGAATATACTATATAAACGATTATAATATATTAAATATGTGTATTATATATTTTTTAAAGGAGTGGATTATTTATGAAAAAAACAAAAATCGTTTGTACAATTGGTCCCGCTAGTGAAACATCTGAAGTTTTAGAACAACTTATAAAAGCTGGCATGAATGTAATGAGACTTAATTTTTCTCATGGTGATCATGAAGAACATTTAGCAAAAGTTAACACATTAAGAGCTTTAAATAAAAAATTAGGAACTAATGTTGGTTTTATGCTTGATACTAAAGGACCAGAAATAAGAACAGGATCTTTTGGAGAAGATCAAAAAACTAAAGTAAGCTTTGAAAAGGGAGATAAAATCACTTTAACTACAAGAGATATTGAAGGAAACAAAGATATACTTTCAGTATCTTACGCTGGACTACCTCAAGATGTTGAAATTGGTGGACATATACTAATAGATGATGGTTTAATAGATTTATTAATTGATGAAATTGATGGAACTGAAATAAAATGTACTTTCCAAAATTCAGGTACTTTAAAAGGCAGACGTGGAGTTAATGTACCTAATGCTAAATTACAACTTGCTGCAATGACTGAAAAAGATAAATCAGATTTAAAATTTGCAGTTGAAAATGACTTCGATTTTATAGCTGCTTCATTTATTAGAAAAGCTCAAGATGTAATTGATATGAAAGAATATTTAAAATCTTTAGGAAATACAGATATAAAAATAATCTCTAAAATAGAAAATCAAGAAGGCTTAGATAATTTTGATGAAATATTAAAAGTAACTGATGGAGTTATGGTTGCACGTGGTGACTTAGGAGTTGAAATTCCTGAAGAACTTGTACCAGCTGCTCAAAAAATGATGATAAAGAAAACTGTTGCAGCAGGTAAATTTGTAATAACTGCTACACAAATGTTAGAATCTATGCAAAAAAATCCTAGACCAACTAGAGCAGAAGTTTCTGATGTTGCAAACGCTGTATATGATGGAACAAGTGCTGTCATGCTTTCAGGTGAATCTGCACAAGGTGACTACCCTATTAATGCAGTTGAAACAATGGCTAGAATAGTTGAAGCTAGCGAACACGATATTTGTTATTGGAAAAGGTTTAAGAAAAAAAATATAGAAAAATTAACAAGTTTTGATAAAGAAGATTTATCTTGCAGTGAAGCTTTTAAAAAACAAACTAATTTTGCAGTAGTATGCTCAGCAATGTTTGCAAATGCTGACGCAATTGTAGTAGTTACTGATAATGGTTCAACTGCTTGTATGCTTTCTAGTTTTAGACCTGAATGTCCTATATATGCTATAACTACTTCTACAAAAGCACATAGACAAATGTCAGTAGAACAAAGTATCACATCTACATTAGTTACAGGAAATGATTATAATGAAATTCTTGATAAAGGAATTGAACAATTAAAATCAGAAGGTTTATTAAAAACTAATGATACTGTAGTTTTGAGCGGTAACTTGGATAAAAAGAATACTGGAACTATTATAAAAATATAAAATCATAACGACCCGTGATAACGGGTCGTTTGCTCTACCCCTATAAGGGGATGTT
>CANAIR010000039.1 GCA_947361355.1 uncultured Clostridium sp. | reverse complement strand
GTAATTTATATGAAATATTGTTATTTTTTCGAAGTATACAAGTGCATTTTTTTACATAATTATTATTTTTTTCACATAAAAAAATAGAATTAATTCAAAGAATTAATTCTATTTTTACTAATTAATTTAATTACTATTTTACTGTAAATGGTAATAAAGCAATTGTTCTTGCTCTTTTTATAGCTTCAGTAACTTTTCTTTGGTGTTTTGCACAAGTTCCAGTTACTCTTCTAGGTAATATTTTACCTTTATCACTTACATACTTTTTTAATTTATCTACATCTTTGTAGTCAATTTCTTCTACTCTATCAACACAAAAATTGCAAACTTTCTTCCTAGGTCTTCTATATGATTTTTCACCTTTAGAACCTCTTTTTGAATTTTTATTGTCTGCCATTTTTATTCCTCCTTTCAGTTATGCTTTACTAAAATGGTAAATCATCTGTATCATCAATAGTTATAAACTCACCATCTATGCTTGATGATGGTGCTACTTCGCCATTTCCAAATGATTCATTCTCTCTTCTTGAGTCAGCAAAATACGCATTTTCTACAATAAAATCTGTTGCATATCTTTTTTGACCATTTTGATCATCCCAAGTTCTATTTTGAATTCTACCTTCTACTAACACTTGTTGTCCTTTTCTATAATATTTTGAACAAAACTCAGCTAATTTTCCAAATGCTGTTAAATTGAAAAAATCTGTTTTTCTTTCACCATTTTGATCTGCAAATCTTCTATTTACAGCTAAAGAAAAATTAGTAACTTGTGATCCAGTATTTGGCAAAACTCTATTTTCAGGATCTCTTGTTAATCTCCCCATAAATTGAAATTTATTCATTGTAATTCCTCCTTAAAGGAATAATATTCCTTATTTTTTCATATATTTTTCATTTAAATTTTTATTTTTCTATTTTTACTATCATATCTTTTAATACAATCTCATCCAATTTTAAAATTCTTTCAAATTCAGCTATAAAGCTAGGTTTTGCCTCAAATGTAAATAAAATGTAATATCCTTCAGTTTGTTTTTTTATTTCATACGCTAAAGTTTTTTTACCCCATTCTTCTACATTTGTAAGCTCGCCATTTGCTGATATTATTTCTTTCATTTTTTCACCAAATGCAACTGTTTCTTCCTCAGCAGCATTTGCCCTTAAAATTATAACTGCTTCATATTTATTCATGACTTACTCACCTCCTCTTGGCCCATATGACTCTATATCATTTATAGAGTAAGGAAATTAACTACGTCAAATTATAACACATAACTTTGTTTTTTTCAATATATTATGTAATTTTTATGTATTTTTTTTATTTGTATTTTATTTTTGTTAATATTATTAAAAAAATTGGAAATAATATTTTATAATAATAAATATAATTTTATCTTATAATCAACAATCTTTTAGCTATTTATTGACTTTGTAACCGTTTAATTATATAATACATATACTATATGTAAAACAAAATATACATAGGAGGCATTATTTTAATGAAAATAGAAAAAATCAATGAAAATAAAATAAAAATAATCCTTACTTTTGATGAATTAGAAAATAGAAACATATCTTTAACAGAAATTTCAAAAAATACAAATATTGCTCAAGATTTCTTTATTACATTATTAGAAGAATCTAATTTAGAAGAAGACTTCATAACAGATGATTCTCATCTATTTATAGAAGCGGCATCAGACAATAATAACTTATTTATAATAACAATCACTAAAATAAATGATATTCCTGAGTTAAAAAAGTATTCTTTAATGGAAAATAAAAATATAAAAAAAATAAAAAAGAAGCCAAAATGCAAAAGTAATATAATAAAATATAAAGTAGATAGTTATATATATTCATTTAGCAGTATTGATACAATACTTAAACTATGTGAACAGTCCAAAAAAGAAAAATTATTTTTTGGAAGAAATTCATTATACAAATATCAAAATAATTACTTCTTAATTTTTAGTAAAAACTCAGTTAAAAATGATAAATTTTTAAAAACGTATGTATTTTTATCTGAATTTTGTGATAATTACTATTCACTTGACCTATATGAAACCACTTTAATAGAAAAATCTAACTTAATTATAAAAGATTATGCTCTTCAAAGACTTAATAAAATATAATAAAGAGTAATGAATATACAACTCATGTATTGAGTTGTATATTTTTATATTCAGTTATTATTATAATAAATATAAACTTATTTTTTTGATATACTATGTTTTTTTATTATCAAATCATATCTTTTATTATTAGAAATTTCATTTCCTAATAGAGGTAATTTTAAATCAAATTTATATTTTATACAAAACTCTATTACTTCACCATATAGTTTTTTTGAATCAGGATATATTATAATAATATTCTTTAAATCAAACCCTTCTTTTTGTATTTCTTTTTCCAAACTAATTTTTTCTTCCTGTGATAAATATCCATACCTTTCTATTACAAACATATACTTATTTGCTATACTATCTAACTTTTCATACAATATAAATGGTTTAATAACATTTATAATAAATACAGTTAAAAAAAGTATAAATATTGCACATAAAAGAACAACTATTGGAGTAATAATTGCAAAATACCCCTTTTTTTTATATTTAATTATCTTAGTATTCAATATCTTCAATCTCCATCAATTTAATTTTTACCCTTTCCTTTAATTCAACCTTTCTTTCTTTTATAAAAAAAATAGGATTTATAATAATATCAACATTTATATTTACCTCATTTTCCTCTTTATCATAATTCAAATATTTAAGTTTTACATTATCATAATTTAAAGAAATAATACTTTCTACTTTTTCAAACATATCACTTTCATTTAAAACATAATTATAGTATGATAATTCCTTTTTATCAAAACTAACACAAACATTTTGAACAACATTATTTATATCATATTTAATACTATATACAATTACATTTATTTGTGAATACAAAACAAAAATTATTGAAAACATTAATATAAAAAATACAGAAATTATACTTATACAAATAATACATATATTCCCTTCCTTAAAATTTATTCTTTTTATTTTATCCATTCCTCTAACCTATTTTTTTGGAATTTTTCTTCTTTATTTGTTATTTCTTGAGAAAAAGTATAATTCATATTATATGTAAAATAATCAATTGTATCAAATTTTGTCTCATATATTTTTTCTTTCTTTATAAAATCTATTTTTAAAATATTAGGATTACTAATTCTTCTTCCTATATCTCTAAAGTCAATTTTAAAATAATCTCCATTATTATCTTTTAAATATTTCCATGTAGCAATAGTACTAGAAACTAAATTATCATCTATCTTTATTTTCAAGACTAAATCATTTAAACTAACATTTATAATTTCATAAAAAATTTTTTTATCATTTATACTCACATCCAAATTTTCTATATCTTTTTCATTTACTTTTATATCAAAAATTTTTACAACTAAACTTCTGCCACTTTCTATAATTCCTTCAGAATATGATTTATCAGTCTGCTTTGTCTTAATCAAGTCACTAACAAAAAATTCACCATTTATTTTTTCAAGTTTTTTTACTAGAATATTATTAGATTGCTCTTTATCACATTTATTTAAATTTTCTTTATATAAAATAATGTTTTTCTCAACTTCGTCTTTTATCAAACCATCTGCACTAAACTCTGTATATAAATAACTCTTTACTTTTATATTTAACATTTTAATATTTTCTTTAAAATCTTCTTCTAATATATTATACAATATATTTTTTTTAATTGTAGCCTTCTTGTTACAATCAACAGTTGCAATCTTTTTATTATTAACATATAATTCAGAAGTTATTTTTTTAATATGCTCTTCTTTTGCATAATCATTAAGATTTATAACTTTAGCTCCAAAGCTAATATCAAAATAATTATTTTCTTTATCTAAAAATATATTATCTTTAACAAACAACTCAGATTTTATATCAGCACTAGCTGCCATAGGTTTAATAATAAAAGTAGCATATCTAATCTTCCCTTCATTTGTCAGCCTATTAACACTAAGAACTCCTGATGTTTTCCATGTTGCACAAGTTTCTAACATTACTTTATCTAATCCTATTTTATTTGCATTATATCATATTCTATTAAATTATATGAATTACAAGTACCATTATTATAATCAATTTCATCAAAATGTATATTAGAATTTTTCATATATTCAAGTTGTTCTATTACTTTATAATTATTTACATTATTCCAAGATTTTAATGCTTTTTCATTGTATAAAAAATTCCAGTTATCAGGCGTAGTTTCTGCTACAAAATCAACAGGAAAATATACATTTGTAACTAAATCTCCACTGTAGCTTGTACCCAAAATATAGTACTCACCTTTTAAATTAGTTCCATTTTCTGTCCATTTACCATCTTTTTCTACATTTTTAAACCTTTGCCTATTAGTTTTTTCCATAATTTTAATAGGATCAGAATATACAATTATATTATATACATTATATATCTGCTCATTTATCGCTTCTCCTAATACGTTATATTCTGGTATACCTACTGTATCAATCATAAATTTAAAATCATCACTTATACAATAACAATATTTCATACTTATACAATAGTAAATTATAACAATTATAGAAATACACAGTTTATTTCTTTTATTAAAATGTTTCATATATCACCTACAAACTAATTTTAAGCATATTATTTTCATTATTAAGATTTACTTTAAAAAGACTAAAATATATACACTCATTACTAATTTTTTCTTCAACTTTATTCACACTTTCAACATCTTTAATATATAAATAATTTCTTGAAATTGAATTCTTAAAAGTATCCTTCTCGGTTTCATTTAAAGTAACTTTTGTTAATGATTCTATTAAATTAATAAATTCATTTAAATAATCATTATCTAAAACACTATTTTTAACAAAATTTTCTTCTTTAAATAATTTATTAACATATACTTCTAAAGTATTATCCTCTATACAAAACATAATATCATAATATCCATTTTCTAACTCCTTTTTATTTTTCCCAATTGATAATCTAAAGTTTTTTTCATCTAATACTATATATCTTTGTTTTATCATTTCACTTACAAAAGGTAAAAAATCTTTGTTACTAAAATTTAACTTATAATTTTGAATTATATCATCTTTATTAAGTTTTTCTTTTTCATACAGTTTCTTTAATTCTAACTTATCTTCTAAATTAAAGTTTAAATATATAAAATAAATCACACATAAAAACAAAAGAATACAAAATAACACACTTACAACTTTTATACAATTTTTATTTTCCATATTTATCACTTACATTTATATCTACTTCATTATTTTCAAAATACATATTTTTGATTTTATTAATTATAATATTAATGCTAGTATTTAAATATAATAAATTTTTTGTATAATCAATACATGACATTATAAAATTAACATTTGTATTTTCTGTAAGTATTAATACTTTATTAAAATCTTTTATTTTATTTTTATAATAAAAAACTTCGTCTATATTATCAATAATTAGTACATAAATATCAAAATCCAATTTCAAACTATCAATTTTTTCTACTAAAACTATATTTAAATCAATGTTTTGACATTTTTTAAAACTTATCACCTTTATTAAACCTTTTTTTATTAACTTAACAAAGTAACCTAATTCCATTTTTTTATATTTTCTGTTTTTACTACTTACAACAACTATCTTCATAACTACTTTCTATCCCTCATTATCTTTCAATAGTAATATAAAACTCACCATAATTTTTCAAATTGTTAATATTCATAATCAAATCCTTATTTAACTCAAACATCACTGTATCAATCTTATTTGATTCATTTTTCTTTTCATTATCACATTCTACTACGTTTCCATATCTATCAAATAAATTTATTACTTTTACATTACTAGCCAATTTAGCAGTTATATACCCATTGCTTGATTTACTTTCATCATTAGTACTAACATTTAAAGAGTTCAAATTATTTAAAATACTATTTGCAAATTCTAATTTGCCAGTGTAATATATATTTACAATACTATTTTTATAAATTTGATATGAAACAATATCTTCTGGATTTGAAATTTTAATAGAAATAACCTCATTATCATCACTTGCCTTTATATATTCATCATATAACACAAAATTATCTTTTAGTAATAAACTACCTTTAACCATATCATATTTTGAAATATATTTATCAAAATTGTCATATAAAGTGATTTTTTTTAAATTAATATTACTATCATCTTTAAAATATACTTTTTCTAAATCTTCTAAATTTAAAGTTTTTCCCCTTGAAATATTTTCCTTTAATATATATGCTTCTATATAGTCACTTTTTTTTAATATATTATTATATAAAAACACTAATAGAAAATAAATAAAAACTGAAAATATTAGTACAATTAATCTTTTCTTGATACTTTTATAGAACATAATAGCTATACTCCAAGAGTATTCAAAGCATTAGTGAACCAGTCTGAAATACTTATAAGGGTATCATTAACAATACTTTTAAAAGTAGGATAAAATATTGTTATTATTATAACAAGAGAAATTGCGATAAGAAGTACTGTTTCAGCAAGCGCTGAACCATATTTTTCAGTATATTTTTTACATTTTTTTATTATACTTTTTTTTAACATTTTTACACATCCTTTAATAACATATAAAATATATAATTTTTACACTGTATTTTCACTTAAACATTTTATACATATTTGAAGTAATTTCATATATAATTGGGTAGCCTACAATAAAAAGACTATTTAGTAAAGATACTATTATAGAAAACATGGTAAGCGATAAATTTTTAATATACTGAAAATTTACACTTTTTATATATCTAATTTCTAATGATTCATTAAAATTTTCTAAAAGTTCTATATAATTTCCTTCTTTTTCACACTCAACAAGAATTGATAAAAACATTTTAAACTCATAAGAACTAAACTTATTCTCAAAGTTATTTACTGCTTTTAATATATTGTAATTATACATTTTATATCTATTAATAAAATTTTCAAATTCAATTTTGAACCTATTATACTTTATTAAATTAATACTAGAAAATAATGAATTGTACAAGCTCATATTTGCAGATAGTGAAAGTATGATATTTTGTACTATATTAGAGATTTCATTAATAAGCTTACTACTTTCATTTATTTTAAACAAACTAACTAATATATCTGGGAAAAAATATATAATAAGAAATAAAATTATTGAATATAATATACTTTTTGAATTATAAAATAATATAAAAAACAATATAAAAGATAAAATATATTTTATAAAAAGATATTTTACTATATCAATTCCATATGGATTACCAATATCTTGTAGATTTTTTTCTTTTGAAATGAAATAAGTTTTCAATCTCTTAAATTTGATCTTTAATAGAATATAATAAAAAAAATTCGAAACTTTATTATCCAAATCTAAAATACACTTTGATTTCTTTAAAACATAATAATATGAAACAAAATTATAAGATATAAATACAGATATTAATATAAAAGTCAATACATATATAACATCACCTCCTGATATTAATAATATAACATCATTTTATACCTAAGTCAAGAAAAATCGATCGCAATATTCGACATATACATTTTAATGAAGTCCTTATTTCTTTCAAAAACGCCATACCTAAAATACTTTCAAATCATTTATTTTATTAGTTTTTATTGATTATTTCACATTTTTTTGGTATACTATTAATAGGTGATAGCTTTGGAATCAAAAAATGAACAAACTATAAAAGCAAATATATTAATCATAGATGAAGACGTTAATATGATGGAAATATTAACAGAAATTTTAAATAGATATGGGCATACTGTAACAACATTTACTGAACCAGTTGCCGCTATTGAGGAACTTAAAAACAATAAGTATGATATTTTACTTGTTAATTACCTAATGACACCTGTTACTGGAGATAGAGTTGTAGAATTAGTAAGAGAATTTGATAAAGAAATATATATAATCTTAATGTCAATGCACAGAGATTTAGCACCTTCTATTGAATCAATGCAAAATTTAGATATACAAGCATACTTTGAAAAAAGTTCTAGATTTGATCAATTAATAATTTTCATTCAGACTGGTATAAAATACATAGAACAAATAAAAAAAGTTAAAAGTATGCACTCAAAGCTTGAAAATTATATCTTTGACTTTGCTAAAGTTCTACTAAATACCGTTGCAGCAAAAGATCATTATACTGAGGAACACTCAAAAAGAGTTACTGAAATTTGTAGAGAATTTGTAAACTATTTAAGATTAGATAAAACTTCAACTGAAAATTTAATTACTGCTGCATCTTTTCATGATATAGGTAAAATTGGTATACCTGATAGCATATTACTAAAAGATGGTAAGCTTACAGACAATGAATATAATACAATTAAACTACATCCAATAATTGGTGCAAATATCTTTTCTGTTTCTGATATTTTTAGTGGTATTGTTAATGTTATAAAACACCATCATGAAAGATATGATGGAAAAGGTTATCCAGATAAATTAAAAGAAACTGAGATACCATATCTTGCAAGGATACTTACTGTTTGTGATTGTTTTGATGCAATGGTTTCAAAAAGACCATATAAAGATGAAAATACAATAGAATTTGCAATAGAGGAAATTAAAGAATGTAGTGGCACACAATTTGACCCTAATGTTGCAAAAGACTTTATACAATTTCTAAATGATAAAAAAGAAAGAATCGAAGAAATAATATCATCAAATTCTTCTCAGTCTTAATATTATAAAAATGCTGTATGTACAAAATTAGTACACACAGCATTTTGTATAATTGGATTTATTTTGTTACCTTTTATTTACTCTATAAATATAGCAATTGCCTTTAATATTTTTCCATTATTACTATTTTTACAATTCATCATATAACCAATTACTTTTATTTCACATCCCATTAAACTTAAAAGTTTCAAATTACCTTGAAGTTTTGTGTTATCAATCCATACAAATGATTCATTTATCATAAAAAAATCATCATTACTTTCCTTTACTTCTATTCTATTTAAACCATTTTCAATTTTTATATATCCTACTTCTTCTACTATTCTTGATGTATTATCATTAATGTTTTTTCTTAAATCTTCTAATAATTTATGATAAAAACTAGTATTTTTTATATCTGATACATCTTCTATATTTATATATTTTATCTCTGTTTGCACATTACAAGATTTACTTTTATCATATGATACCTCCAATTTTTCTTTATTAAACTCACCATTTTTTAAATATTTCAAATCACTTTTTTCACTTTCATTTTTACAGGAATTCTCACAATCATTGATATTTTCTAAACTTGGTTCTAAAGACAATTCATTATTTGTAGTAACACTTTTTCTTAAAGAATATTCTAAAACTTCAATATTAAAATTATCTTCACCTAAAACAGAAAACAATATTCTTAAAAACTCTCTATCTAAATATATATAATATCTCATATTTACACCTATTATTATATATGAATATTTATCAAAGTTATTAAACTAATCTACAGCTATATCATCTTTTATTTTATCAAATTTCGATTTGCCAATACCAGATACATTCATTATGTCTTCTATTTCTAAAAATTTCTGTGATTTTCTATATTCAATAATTTTATCTGCTGTTGAACTTCCTATGCCATTTAATTTCATAAGTTTTTCCTTACTTGCATTATTTATATTTATCTTTTCATTAGTATTATTTTCTATATTATCCTCACTTTCTTCCATAACACTATCATAATTATTATCATCATCATTATCTTCGTAATTTTTTTCTTTCTTTTCTGGAATATTTATTTTATCTGAATCCACTAATTTTTTAGCTAAATTAATGTGTTCTATATCCGCATTTTCATTTATTCCTCCACATATATCTAGTAAACTAATTAGTCTAGAATTTTCTTCTAAATAATATACTCCTGGATTTTTTACAGCACCTGTTATATATACAGCTATTTTTTCATCTTTTTTATTTATTTTTGTAGAATTAACTTGCATTGTATTTTTTTTATCAATTGACTGAATTACTATTGAAATAATTGACAAAGTAAGTATTACAATACAAAGTAAATACATTTTATATTTAATAAAAAATTCTTTTAATTTATAAAATAATTTTGTTATTATTTTATTTTCATTATTTTTGTTTTTTATATTAAATTCCTTACTCTTATTCATTTTTTTCTCCTTTTTTTTAATATATTTATACTATATGTTTATCTTTTACACTTTTTAGTATATAATAATTTATACATACTATTATTACAATATGAGGTGATTTATTTGAAATTAAAATATAAAAAGTATAA
>CANAIR010000038.1 GCA_947361355.1 uncultured Clostridium sp. | reverse complement strand
TGAAAGTGCAAAAGTAGGGGAAATAGTAAAAGATAAAACAAAAGACTTTATTGACGAAAATGGAGATAAAGCGACTATACCAATAGACTTTGCAATAGTACCAGGAAAAGATGTAGTAAAAGATGGATTAGTAATATCAGATATGGCAAATGATATAGAAGATGCAGGAAATCAGTTTGTATGGATACCAGTAAATGATATGAGTAAGTTTGTAAGAGAAGCAGGATATTATAAAGGTAAAGTTCAAACATCATCAAATGGTGGTATTGATATATCAAAGTGTAAGGATTATTATGATGGTGCAAGTCAAATACAAGAGTATAATAATATGATTGATAGTATTAGAAAAAACAAAGGTTTTTATATAGGAAGATATGAAATAAGTAGGGATATTTCTGGAAATATAGAAAGTAAAAAAAATAAAATTCCTCTTGCTAATATATCATTTTCTAATAGTATTACAGATTTAACAGGAGGAATTGTTCAGCTTGCTAGATCAATGTATCCTGAAGTAAACTCAAATATAGGAAATGTGGTTTCTACTTTAATGTATGGAGTAGCATTTGATGAAGTTGTACGATTTTTAAAGACAAATGAAAAATATATAAATATTGAAAAGGATAGTACTGGCTATGGAAATACAGCAGTAAATTGTAATGAAGATGGATTTAGTACAGAAAATAGAAAATCAGTTCAAACAGGAAGTAATCCTGAATATGCTTTAAATAATATATATGATATAGTAGGGAATCTTTGGGAATGGTCAATGGAATCTTATGATAATTATTCTATATGTATATATAGAGGATGTGGAATTGATTATAATGCTTCGTATACACCAATTTCACATAGAGGATGGCAAAATTATACTACTTATGCTAGTGATGCAGTAGGTGGTAGAATACAGTTATATATAAAATAACCTAACTAATTTTTAGCTAGGTTATTTTTTATTATTTTAACTCATCTAATGTACCAAATGTATAACCCTCTTTTTCAAATTTAGTAAGCAATTCATCTAAAATTTCAGAGTTTGTTTTAGATGTACTATGTAATAGTATAATAGCACCAGGATGAAGTCTTGACATTATTTTTGAAAAAGCTTCTTCATGTGATGGTTGTTTATCTTTATACCAATCAACATAAGCTAAACTCCAAAATATAGTTTTATAACCTAGTTCTTTAGCCATTTGTAAATTTTTTTCGCTATAAACTCCTTGAGGTGGTCTATAATATTTTTGCATATCCTCTCCAGTTAGTTCTTTATATAAATTTTCAACTGGTTCAATTTCCTTCTTAAAATCTTCCATAGTTTCCATTTTAGACATATTAGGGTGAGTCATTGTATGGTTTCCAACAATATGGCCTTGTGAAGCAATTTCTTTTATAAGTTCTGGATTAGATTTTATAAGTGTGCCTACTACAAAAAATGTTGCTTTTACATTATGTTTTTTTAACGCTTCTAATATTTTAGGCATAAATCCAGCTTCATATCCAGCGTCAAAAGTTATATATAATTTTTTTTCATCTTTTGGTTCTATAAAAAATGCGTTAAAATCTTTTAAATATTCTGGTGTTGCATTACCTGTTGGTTGCTCGCCACTTATTTTAGAAAAACCTAACCCCCAGTTTGTATTTTTCTTTGCAAGTATAAATTGTCTACAACAAATGGTAAATATAATAACTAAAATAAGAGAAATAATTATAAAATAAATATTCTTTCTTGATAAAATAAAATACATAAAATCACCATATTCCTATATATACATTATATTAAGAATATATTAAAGTATGATAAATTCCAAATTATGAAACTATTTTTTAAATAAAAATATAATAGAAATACTTTTTGATTTGATTGACATTAAAAATCATATTATATATAATAGTATAAATGGAGGGGAAAATGTTAGAAGTAAAACAAATTACAAAATCATTTGGTGATAATACAGCCGTTAATAACATTTCTTTTAATGTTAAACCTGGAAGAATATTTGGATTACTTGGAAGAAATGGTGCTGGAAAATCAACAATATTTAGGATAATTTTAAATATAATAAATCAAGATAGTGGAGAAGTATTATATGATTCCCAAAAAATAACTAACGATTTAACAGATAAGATAGGTTATTTACCAGAAGAGGGAAGTTTAATACTTACATATACTGTTTTAGAGCAATTACTTTATTATGGCGCATTAAAGGGAATGAGCCAAAAAAGTATAAAGGAGCAAGCTTTTTATTGGTTAGAAAAATTTAATGTACTAGAATATTTGAATATGAAAATAAAAGATTTATCAAAAGGAAATAGACAAAAAATACAATTTATTGTTGCATTGCTTCATGATCCAAAACTTATAATTCTTGATGAACCTTTCTCAGGTCTTGATCCAATAAGTGTTGAGGAGTTTAAAAATATTATATTTGAACTTAAATCTTTGGATAAAATGATAATTTTTTCATCACATAGAATGGAACATGTTGAGGTATTATGTGATGACATATTAATTTTAGATAATGGAAATAATGTGCTTTCAGGTGATTTAAAAAATATTAAAAAAATATATAAAAAGCATGAAGTAAATATTACAGGTAAAATTGGTAAATATACGCTTGATTTAATAAAAGGTCTAAATGGTGTAATAAAAGTTGAAAAGCTTGATTATTTTAATATAAAAGTAAAAGTTGAAGGTGAAGAAGTAATTCCAAAATTATTTGCTAATTTAAAAACATCATATATAACAAATTTCTATACTACAAAAGCTAGTTTAAATGATATATTTATAGATAAGGTAGGTAGAAAATATGAGTAAAAATAATGAAAAAATAATTACAATTGCAAAGTATAATGTAGAAAAGAATATAAGAAATAAATGGTTTATAATATTAAATGCAATATTATTAATTATAACAGTAGTTGGATTAAATATAGATAATATACAAAATGTATTAAAAAATAATAATATAGAGTTTAATAAAAATAAAATATCTATTCAAGTTGTAGATGAATATGATATGTTATATAAAAGTGTTGAAGAAGAATTTCTTAAAGAGGAATATAATGAAAAAGTAGAAGTTATTAGAAAAGAAAATTTACAATACGATGAACAAAATTTAGATAAAAATACAATTATAGTAAATGTAGTACCTTCTGATGAAAATATGTTAGAATTAAAAATTATTTCAAAAGAAGGAGTAGAATCAAAATATATTAATGCAATTGAAAAGTGTGCTAATGAAGAAAAAAATAGGTTATATTCAAATAAATACAATTTAACTGAGGAAAATATTAATAATATTTTAAAAGATGTTCAAATTGAAAGAATTATGGTAGGAGTAGATAATAAAAATTCAGATATAAAATTTATATTACAAACAATTGCAAACTATATGATACTTATTATTTTAATGATTGTATTATCTAAGATTTCAAATGATATATCACAAGAAAAAGTATCAAAATCAATTGAATACGTACTAACTTCAATTAGTGCTAAATCATATTTAATAGCTAAAATAATTAGTATAAGCTTAACTTTAATTGCACAATTTATTTTAGGAATAATATATTTAATAATTGCATCTTCTATTAGTGCATTATTTAAATTTTTGGTAATAAATCCTAGTACTGTAAATAACATGCCAAGTTTAGATATTTCATTTAGTAATATATTTGCAAGTATTGATGCAAGTGCAGTATTTTATATATTTATAGTGTTTATTTTTGCAATTTTTACGGTATTAATACTTAGTGTAATACAAGCTGCAATATCATCAAAGACTACTAATATATCTGAAGCAAGTAATGCAACTATTTTACTTATGGTAATTAATTTAGTAATTTATGCAGCTTCATCAATGCTTATTTCTCCTATAAAACAGATAAGTATAGTTACATATATATTATCATGTATACCAATAGTATCTATGTATTTTATACCTAGTATGATGTTAATTGGACAAGCAAATATTTTTCAAATTGTTATAGCTTTTTTAATACTTATAATATCTATTCCATTTATATTTAAATTTAGTGAAAAAATATTTAAAGAGGGGATTTTAGACTATAACAATAAAAAGAAAAATAATAAAGAAAAAGATGAAAAAAGTATTAGACAAATTCAAGAAGAATATGTAATAAAAAAAGATTTTAGTACTTATGGATTTGTAATAGGTGTTTCAGTAATTTTATTTATATTTTTACAGTTTTTATTACCATTTGTTATTACACCTTTGGTGTCTGCCCTAAATAAATATATGAATTTGAGTGCTAGTAATATTTCATCAATATCTAATATATTAGCATTTGTAATATCGCTTGCAATTCCAACAATTTTTGTAAAAATATATACCAAAAATAGTACTGAATTATTAAAAGGTGGAGAAAAAAATAAAGAAAAAATTGATATAAAACTTTGTGTAAAAAGCGTATTAGTAGCAGTACCAATTGTTGTGATAGTACAAATAGTACTAACATTAATACTTGAAAAATTAGGTTTAAATTATGATATAGTTGAAAAGGTAAATTTGTATGATAGTACATCTGTATTGTCTAAAATATTGTTTTTTGTACAAATAGCTATACTTCCAGCAATATTTGAAGAATTATATATAAGAAAGGCTGTACTTGATTTTTCTAAAAAATATGGATATACATTTGCTATAATATCATCATCACTATTATTTTCTTTGATACACCTTAACATTTCTCAATCACTTTTTGCTTTTGTAATGGGTGTTATACTAGCAGTTATAGCTTTTAGAACAAAAAGTATTGTACCAACTTGTATTATACATTTTGTAAATAATGGATATGCAGCACTAGTTACAATATTTGAAAAAAACGAAATTGTTTTAAATATTATAAATTATATAGGGTTAGCTATTTTGATTTTAGGTATTTTTGTAATTATATTAGAAATAGTAAAAAATAAAAATAGTGTGATTAAATTATTTAAAATTGTTTGCAGTAAAAATGGAATTAAAAAAATTAAAGAAGAAGGAATATTGCAACCTTTTAAGTTTGAAAAAAATAATGAAATGGAAATTTATAAAGAGGCAAGTATAGTTAAAGGTTATAAATATATATTATTAGACTATTCATTTATTGTTTCTGTAATTTTAGTTTTAGTAATGTTATTTGTAACGCAAAATATGCTTAGTATATTATAAAATTAAATAATTTTAAATGTGTAAATTAAAAAATATATTATATTTTAATTTACACATTTTTTGTAATTATTTATATAAGTGAACTAAAATGAAAAAACAAAAAAGGTTAAAGTGAAAATTTTTGTGATAATAATTAAAATATAAAAAAATGAAATTTAATAATAAAATATTTAGAATTTTTTATTTTAATGTAAAATAAATTATGTAAATTCAATTTTAAAATTTTATTGAAAAAAGTGATAAAAAACAAATAAAATTTATTAAAATACTATTATTTTAATTGACAATTTATTTATAATATAATATAATTAAATTATGGGGTAATTATTAATATGATTAATAATTGAAAAAGAGGTGATAATATGGCTGCTAATTCTAGTATATATGATATAGAAACGTTTTTAGTTGATGTTGAAAAATGGAAAGAAGAATTAGAAAATGTAAGGTCTAATGTTGAAGGTGGAAAAGTACCTAAAGAAAAGTATGAAACAGCGAAAATAAAATATCTAAATGATATAAGAAGGAATCTTAAGTTTATAAATAAGTTTGATTCACAAGAACAAAAAAGTGTAATATTACAATTAGGAAAAAAAGTACAAAATTCTAGGAAAATAACACCAGAATTAGTAAATGAGTATTTAAATGAAAATTTTGGAGCATTTAATAAAAATAATCAAATTACTTCTAGTGAAGTTGTAGAAGAAAATACTAGTTCGTTTAAAATTATAAATGATGAAAATAATCAAAAGGTTGAAAATGCAATAGCTGAGTTAAATGAGTTAAATCTAAAGTTTGAAGAATTATATAATCAAGATATTACAAATTTTTCACAAGAACAATTAGAACAAAGAAGAAAAAAATTAGAAGATTTTCAATCTAAATATAAAGAATTAAAGAGTGCTTTAAATAATATAAAGCAAAAAACTAGAAATCATATAAAAGGAATAGGTGATGATAAAGAAGAAGAGAAAAAATTAGATTTAGAACTAATAAATAAGATTGAAAAAGAATCTATTTCATATATGGAACCTTTACAAAAAATAGAATTACAATTAGAAAATATGAAAAATCCTGATGATAGTGTTAAACAAGAAGAAAACTTAGATGTAAAAGAACAACTAGAAAATGATGGAGATATAGAATTTGTTGATGAGATTGATAAGAATAGGCTTCAAGATGAAGAATTTCATAAGCAAAGTATAGAAAATGAAGCAAGTTTAGAAAATATGACTTCTAATGATACACAAAGTAATCCAGAAGAATTTGATGAAAGTTTAAAATATGCTAAAGAATATGCTGACTATGATGAACAACGAAATCAAGAACAATACGATGGACTTAATGCTCAAAGTCAAATATTAGCACAAGATGAAATGGAACAAAAACAAGTAAGTGTTAATCAAGTTCAAAAACTTACAGATGAAGAATTTTATAAACAATCCTTAGAAAATGAGGCAAATTTTGAAAAAATTGTAAATGAATATGGAGAAGTTGAGCAAGACGAATTAGCCATTCAAGAAGATTTAAAAAATGCTGAAAATTTTGTAGAAAGTTTAGATGATGATGAAATAGAACAAAATGAAGAAATCGATGAAGGAAAAGAAGATTTAGAAGAAAATCCTGATGAGAAAAATTATGATTTAATTATAGCTGGTAGAATAGGAAAGTATCTTGGTGAACCTAATGGAAAAGATGTTCATGAATTAGAAGAAAACTTAAATTTAATGAATAATTATATTTCTAGAAATGTAGAGCCAGGAACTAAGGAATATAGAAATATAAGAAAGGTTTTTAAAAGAATATATTATGATGATGTAGATTTTAATGGTGATGAATTTGTATCTAAATTATTTAGTGATGGAAGTCCACAATATATAAAAGGGAAAATTTCTCGTGAGGATAGAGAAATTGTAGAAGAAAGTATTAATAGATATAAAAAAATGAGTGTAGATGGAAAAATTCCCGAATCTGAAATGAAAATTTTTGATAAATTTGTTTTAGCACCATATAGATTAAAAAGTATCGTCAAAAGTAAAAATATAGAAAAAGAAGAAAAAATGGTAACTGACTTAAAATCACAAACTGTTAGTGAGGAAGAACTATTAGAAGATGTAGAATTTGAAGAGGTAGAGCAAAGAAGAAAAAAAGAAAGTCATATAAAATAAGGAGAAAAATTATGGAAGAAAAAAATAATGAAACATTAGAAACTTTAGATCAAAATATAGATTATCTAAAAAAATCTAATAAGTTAGTAAATAATATGATGGAATTATTAGATATATTAAATGTAGAAGTAGATGAAGAAAGGGAAGGTAATTAATTATGGGAGAAAATGATTTTAGAAAAGATTTATCAAATTTAGTTACAGATGCTACATATTATACTGATATGACAGCTGAAAAAGTAGATATATTAGATGAATTAAATGATAAGTACGAAGATTTTATTTATGATATTTTAAGTGATAAATTCAAGTTAAATGATGATGATATTGACAATATAGGTGATACAGAAGAAAAATTACAATATATAAAAAATAATATATGGAAATTAAAACCAGCAAGTATTGGACAAATGACTGAAAAATCATATTTTTTCGGTGAACAAAAATTTAAGTTAGAAGATGAGATAAGAACTGATTTAGAAAAAATATTTAAGATGCAAGATGAGACTATAAAACAAAATACTGAAATTTTAGAAAAAATACATAATGATTTGATAATAGATAAGGATGTTATTAATACTTTGGCATCGGAAAATGCTAAACTTCAAAAAGAAATAGAATCAATACAAATTTCTATTGATAACATTGATACTGAAATTTCAGATAAAGATGCACAAATAAGTAGTGTAGAAGCAGAAATAAATGATAATAAATCTAAAATTAGTGATAAAGAAGCAGATTCTTTAGAGGCAGATAAAGAAATTAATAATCAAAAATTACTAAAGGAACAAAAGCAAATAGAAATAAACAATTTGACTGCAGAAAAGAAAGAAGTTGAAAGACAACTTAGAGAGGCAAAAAGAGAATTAGAAAATGCTAAGAAAAAGGATCCTAATGGTAACCATTCTACATTGATTGATCAAATTAAGGATTTTGAGACTAAGAATGCTGATTTATTAAAAGATATAAATAATGCTAAGACAAATATATCAACTATCGAATCTTTGATAAGAGACCAATTAACAAGAAAAACAGAAAATGATAAAACTATAAAAATGTTACAAGGTGAAAATAAAAATAAGGAATTTACTTTAAATAATGCAAGAAAAGAACGTTCTTTAAAAATGTCTGATAGAACTAAGAAAGATGAAATGAGAATTGAGCGTGATGGAAAGATAGCTGAGAATGATTCAGTTATAGCTACATACAAAATTGATGAAAGACAAGCAGCATATGATCAAAAATTTCAAGAAAATAGTGAGTTTGTATCAACTTTATATAAAGATCGTGAAGAAATAAGAAAAAGATTTAAAGATTATAAAATAGAAGCTCCAAATACAAAACCAATTTCTAAATCTGAAAATGGTGAGACAGTAGATGATGCAACTAAGGCTGCTCAAGAAAATGCTGCTAAAAATGCTCAAAGTGCAGCTGCTCCTGTAGCGGGTGGTGTTGCAATGGCTGTTCAAGAAAAGCCAGAACTTACAGATAGGGAGCTTGCTAGAAATTTTGCAAATGATATAACAAAATTTGGAACTTCACCAGAAGAGTTAAGATTAAAATTAGATGGATATGGTTATGGAACTTTCGTAAATGCACTACCTCATTTAAATGGGCTTGATAGAAATAAAGTTTTAAATATGTTAAAAGAAAGAAGAAACGAAACTAAAACTGATCCAAGAGATGAAATGAGAATTGATGATATCTTAGGTGATGGTGCATATGAATTGATTATGGAAAATGGATATCCAAGAGATCTTAATACCTTGGATGAAGATGAATTAGCTAGACTTAGAAGTATAATTGATAATTATAATAAAAATATATTAGATTTTAGTGATGATGATTTAAAAGTAGTAGAAGAAAAATTCTTAGATACTTTGGCAAATTCAGTGTTAATATCACATTACAGTCAAAATAAATTTTTAAGGATGATAAATCAACATAGAGTTGGAAAAGAATTTTTAAAAAGAGAATTACTTGGATCTATGAAATTATATAATCAAAATAAAGCTAAAAGATTTAGTACAGTAGTGGAAAAAGGAAATAAATTCTTTGAAAATTTACATAGAGAAAAAAATCCAGTAATAGTTGCTGATCCTTCAACTACAAATGTACCTGAATTATCAAATAATAGAAGTGCATTACAAAACGAATATAGAAATAGATAGTATTAATTAAAAAATAAAAGTGGAATAAAATTTTCCGCTTTTATTTTAAGTAAATTTAGATTTTAGGTGATAAAATGAAAAAAACAGTAATTGTAACAGGTGGTGCAAAAGGAATAGGGGAAGCTATTGTCAGAGAATTTGCTTTAAAAGGATATAATGTTTGTATAAATTATAATACTTCTGAAAAAAAAGCGTTAGAATTAAAAAAAGAACTAGAAAGTAAAGGATGGAATGTGGACATATTTTGTGCTAATATATCTGATAGAACAAAGGTTGATGAAATGATAGATTTTGTTATTTCAAGGTTTGGTGGAATAGATGTAGTAATAAATAATGCTGGAATATGTGAATACAAACTATTTACTGATATTACAAATAATGATTTAATGAATATGTTGAATTCAACAGTTATAGGAACATTTAATGTTACACAATCAGCATTAAAAAAATATATGATTAATAAAAAAGATGGTGTTATAATAAATATAGCATCTATTTGGGGGATGGTAGGTGCATCTTGTGAAGTAAATTATTCTACTTCTAAATCTGCTATAATTGGTATGACAAAAGCATTAGCAAAGGAACTGGGACCATCAAATATACGAGTAAATGCAGTAGCTCCTGGTGCCATTTATACAGATATGGTTTCTAATTTATCAAGTGATACAATAGAATCATTTAGAGAAGAAATACCATTAAATAGAATTGGAAAAGTAGAAGATATTTCTTCTTTAGTCGAATTTTTAGCATCTGATAAGGGAAGCTATATTACAGGTCAAGTAATTAGTCCAAATGGTGGAGTAGTTATTGTATAAAAAATAACATTTGTACTTGAAATTATATTTTTTTTAATATATAATTTATATATAAATACTATAATAATATATGTAAACAAAAGGAGATAAAGGTATGAATAAACTACACACACACACACACACACACACACAGGTGCTATGGGCATAAGAAAGCACTAATTCGTTATACAAATTTTGTAAGAAATGTAAATAAAAATAGATATATGAACCTAGTTAAAGAAAGCGGATTTCTTTAGCTAGGTTTTGTGTGTTTAAAATATAAAATAAAAGAAAAAATAATAAAAAAACATGTAAAAATATATGGAGGTATTATGATAATGAAAACAAAGGAAAATAGTAAAGAAAAAATAAATAAAAAAGGAAATAATAACATTTTTTATAAAGTAAGCCCTTATGGAGGTATATCACTAATAGTGCTAGTGATAACAATAATAGTAGTAATAATACTAGCAGTAGCAGTGGTGGTAAGTATAATAAATAATAATCCGATGAGTGAGGCAAATAGAGCAAGGTATCAAAGTGATAGAGCAAATATGCAGGCAATTTTAACTAATACTGTGGGAAAGATAATGGCAGAGAGTCAAGAAACAATAAAGGTAGAAGCAAAGATACTAGTAAATAAAGAAAAAGGACCAAAAAATGTAGTAGGAGAAACAACATATAAATATAGTGATGAAACAGGAGGAAAAATAGTATTTGATAACAAGAAAAAAGAGGGAAATGATTATTATACAGGAAAAAAGCTACCAGTATATAAGCCTGAGACAACATGGTATGTAAATGAAGAAGCAATATTAACGTTAAGAGTAGGAAATACAGAATATACAGAAGAAGGAGATAAAACAAATAATGGAGAAATAGGAGGAGGAGAAGTATTACCACCACTTCAAGCAGAAGTAGGAGAGATAGTAAAAACATCAGCAAAAGAATACAAAGATAAAGATGGAAAAGTAGCAGTGGTACCAATAGGATTTGCGGTAGTACCAGGAAAAGATGTAATAAAGGATGGATTAGTAATATCAGATGTAGCAAATGATACAGGTGA
>CANAIR010000037.1 GCA_947361355.1 uncultured Clostridium sp. | reverse complement strand
AAACCCACGCCTTTGGCTCTCCTGCACCATAGGCATTGCCTATGGTTTACACCAAATATAATAATAAAAAAAGGGAATGGGGAAAATATCCATTCCTTTTTTTTATAGAAAATAAAAAATTATAAATTGTCATTTTCAATTGATATTTGTTATTATATATTATATAATTTAGATGTAAAATTAAAATTATATAAAATTTGGTGATAGTGTGAAAAAACAAAAGAAGGATATAGTAAAAAAATTAAGTAAAAAAATAGAAAAAACAAAAGTAAATATAAAATCAAAAGAGGAAAAGCAAAGAAAAAAAGAAGAAAAACAGCAAAAACGTAAGAAAAATAAGGTTTTAATAAAAACAATAGAATTAGTTGAAACTATTGTATATATTTTAGCTATAATAATAGCAATATTTGCAAATCTTTATGGAAATATATATATACAAATGATTCCTATTTTATTTATATTAGGTATAGTTGGAAAAATAGTATTTAATCGTCCTGTAACTACAACTGTATTTGGAATGATAGTAGCTGTTTGTGCTGTATATATTACTGGTATTAGAAGTATACCTAAAAATTTAATTATCAGCTCTTGGATGGCTGCATACATTGCACTTGGTGAACTTTGCGCATTTGCCTTTTCTAAATCTTGGTATTATATAAAAAAGAAAAAAAGTTCATCTAAAGAAGCTTGTGGATCTTATCTTTTACTAATAATAACTTTAATAGTTTCAATTGGAGTATATAACTATACTAATTCGAATATTTTTGACTTACAAAAAGCTAGAAAAAGATTAGATAATTATTTAGTGCAAAACTATAGTGATAGTATGTTTAGGGTATCTAATGTAAGATATAATTTTTTAGGAGAGAAATCTTTTGAGTTTTATATGGAAAATATTAAAGATGGAAAAATATATAACTTTTTGGTAAGTAAAGATGAAAAGTATGATATAGATGATGGATATAATAAACTAAGAAACATTAATAAGGAAAAAAATATTAATGAAAATTTAATAAAATATTTTACTGATAATAAATTAAATGAAAAATATGAAGGTATAAAGGTTAGTATAGAATTAAATGAAGTTGATAATTTTGAATTTAAAATTTTAAAGGAAGTATCAAAAGATGGTGGAGATATTAATGATGACGATATACTAAAATATTCAAAAGAAATAGCAATGTTAATTAATGATTTAAAAAATTTTGAGTATTTAAAAAATTTCCAACAAATAATTATAAGTATAAAAAATAATGAAAATACAAGTCAAAATATAACTTCATATTTAAATATAGAAAAATTTTTCAAAGATAATTCATTCACTATGGAGCATGACTATGAGTATATAAAGAATGCTTTAAATGTAGAATATATAAATTAATATACGGAGGAAAAAACATATAATGGAAAAAACGTCAAGAAGAAGGATTTCAATAATTACTGATATCATTTTATTTGCTATAATTTCGTCTATAATTTTTATGTTGTTTAATAATTATTATAAATCTGATTTAAGTTATAGTGATGATGTTAATAAAATACTAGCTTCAGATAATTTGATTTTAGAAAAAAGAGAAAAATCAAATATAGAATCAGAAAATAAGATGTATATCAAAAATATTAAAGAAGAATATGGTATAAAAATAAAATTTGGAAGAGATATTGAAGATTTTATTCAAAAAGTAGATGCTATATCTCAGTATGATATATATGTAATAAATAGTAATTTAAAAGTAATATATGAGGCATTAGAAAAGTATCCAAATGAAGTGTTTGATATGACTAGAACAAAAAAATATCCCATAACTATAATGTTGGTAGATAAATTTAATAATGATAACTTAGCACTTGCTTCAAGAAATAATTTGAATGAATTTTCTATATATATAAGTAATGCAAAAAATTTTGAAAGAGCTTTTCACCATGAAATGTATCATTTATTAGAATATTATATGTCTGATACTAAAAAATATTTATATGCTTCATGGAAAAACTTTAATCCAGAAAATTTTACATATGAAAAAGATATATCAAAATTAAATAATGACTATGTATATATAGCCTCAAATATAGCTTTTTCAAATGAGGAAAGTTTAAAAAAATCAGATGAAAACATAAAAAATAGCAGTGTAAGTGAAAATGAAAAAAATCCATATTTTGTATCAAAATATTCAAAAGTAACAGAAAAGGAAGATAGAGCAGAAATTTTTGCTGAACTTATGACTATGACAAGAAAGCCAAGGTATTTAGGAAAAGAGCAAAATATCAGAAAAAAGGCAGATTTTATGACAGATACAATAAAAAGAAATGTTACTGGTAGTGATTTTTATTACTCAAAATTTTTATATTAAAAAAATTATCAAAATATGAGATAATAACTAAATAATGTATAATATTTCTATTTACAATGAAAACTATAAGTGATATAATAACAGCATAAATGTGGAGGAAACATTATGACTAAAAAAATATATATTAAAATAATGGTTGTTTTTGTTGCTATTAATATAATTTTGATATCTAATGTTTTTGCAGTTGATAATATAGAGGAACTTGATATAAAAGGTGCAGATAATAAAGAGAGTATTTCAACAAATGAGAATAAGGAAGATATAAAAATTTCAGAAGAAGAACTAAAACAGGTAAAAGAATTAAATAATATTATTAAAGAATTAATAAAAGGTATAAGAAACAAATTAAAAATAATTGATGATAAAACAGAAGAAATAAGAAGTTTAGAGGAGTATGAAAATTACCCAGCAATTAGGTTAAATATTGATACACCAATATTTGGACTTGTTTCAGTAGCAAATTCAAAATTAAAGATAAAACAGGAGGTAACAGCTACTGATATTGCAAAAGGATATTCTATTAGGTATATTATAAAAAATAATAGTATTAAAATGCCTGATAAGTATATAGCAGGAATTATTGTATCTACTAAAGATGTGAAATTTGATGAAAATATTTCATTAAGCGATGCAAATGCTTGTGTATTAAAACTTATGCAATATACTAAAACTGTAGATAATACAATAGAATTTTTAAATAGTCAAATAAATAAAATTTTTAAAGGATATATAGATAAAGTAAAAAGTGAAAATATTGTTGATATTGAAAGAAAACTAAATAAATTAGAAGAGAATCTTTTAAAACAAGATGATAAATTAGTTAGGTTATATATTTTTTCAATTATTGATGAAGAGAAAAATATATTTGAAAAAGAGTTAGAAAAATTTGATAATTTAAGTAAAAAAATAAAAAATAATAAGAAAAAAATAAATAATATGTTGATTTCTAATGAAGAATTAACTAAAGTACAAAAGGAAGTATTAGAATTAGAGGCAAATATGATTGACTTTTCTACTGAAGTTGAAAATGAGCTTAAAATTGTAAAAGAAAAAGCTAATGTGGAACAAATTTTGATTTCTGTAAAAAATGATTTAGAAAGTAGAAAAAAAGTGCTTGATGAAATTGTTGATAAATCTATTGTAAAAAAAGAGATTAAAGAAGATGAAAATACAGATAATCAAAATAATGATATAAAAGAAAATGAAGATATAAATGGTAATATTGAAAATAATAATAACGAATCGCAAAATGAAACTATTGAAGAAAAAGTAGTATATGATATAGCTTCAAGAAATATTTTAACAGTGATAAATGACACTATTTTAAATAATATTGAACAAAAGGTTAAATATTATTTAGATAATAATAAAAAAGATGAAAAAGATGAAGATAATGGTAGTAAAGATAAATTAGAAAGTATTAGTAATGAAGAAAAAGAAAATCTATTAGATGAAATAGTTAATTTGTATAAAGAATATATCGAAAAAGAAAATAAATTTTATCAAGATAACATAAATTTGACACTGAAAAATACTACGTCTAAGATTTCAAATTTAACAAAATATACAAAAAGTGATATTTTAGAACAGATGCGATATATATATTTACAATTACCAACATCACTTGAAGGCTATATTGACAGTAATAATTTAAATAGCAATTTAGAAAAGAAAAGATTATCTAATAATTTGAAAGAAGAATTAAATAGGTTAATAAAAGTATATATTGATGTTAGCAAAATTTACGAAGAATTTAATGTGTCTGAACTAAAAAATAACGCTTAAAATAATTTTAGAAAGGAAAAAAGTAATGTTAAATTTATCAAGAACAAAATTATTATCTGTTACTAAACCAGCTAGGTATGTTGGTGGAGAATATAATCAGGTAATTAAAAATAAGGATAATATTAAATGTAGATTTGCATTTTGTTTTCCTGATGTTTATGATATAGGAATGGCAAATTTAGGAATGAAAATATTGTATAATGTTTTAAATAAAAGAGAAGATACATGGTGCGAAAGAGTTTTTGCACCATGGCCTGATTTTGAGAAAATTTTAAGAGAAGAAAATATTGAATTATATGGATTAGAATCAAAAGATAGTATAAGAGAGTTTGATATTATAGGATTTACACTGCAATATGAAATGAGTTATACTAACATTTTAAATATGTTAGAACTTGCTAATATTCCAGTTTTTTCAAAGGATAGAAAAAATGAATATCCTTTTGTTATAGCTGGTGGACCATGTGCTTCAAATCCAGCTCCATTATCTAAGTTTATTGATGCCTTTTTACTTGGTGAAGGTGAGGAACTAATTGATATAGTTGCACAAAAATATGTTGAATGGAAAGATAAAAAACTTCCAAAGATTGAATTTTTAAAAAGTATAAAGGATATTCCAGGCGTATATATACCTACATTGCATACTCAAAAAGATAAAATAAAAAAGGTTGTAATAGAGGATATGGATAAGGTTGATTATCCTGTAAATTTTGTAGTTCCAAGTACTGAAATTGTGCAAAATAAAATATCTTTGGAAGTATTTAGGGGATGTAGTAGAAGTTGTAGATTTTGTCAAGCAGGTTATATTTATAGACCTGTTAGAGAGAAATCTACTAAAAGACTTTTACAATTGGCAAAAAGTACTTTAGAAAATACTGGGATAAATGAAATATCTTTAGCTTCACTTAGCACAAGCGATTATTCAGACTTTAATAATTTAGCTACAGAACTTATAAAACTTGGTGAGGATAAAAAAGTAAGTTTATCACTTCCATCTTTAAGAATTGATTCAATAAATTTAGATATTTTAAATAAAGTACAAGCTGTAAGAAAGAGTTCTCTTACTTTTGCACCTGAAGCTGGCTCACAAAGACTTAGAGATGTTATAAATAAAAATATAACAAAAGAAGATATTTTAAATGGATGTAAACTTGCTTTTGAAAGTGGCTGGACTTCTGTAAAATTATATTTTATGATAGGACTACCTACTGAAACTTATGAAGATTTAGAGGGAATAGTACAACTTGCAAATAGCATAGTAGATTTATATTATTCACTTCCAAGAATAAATAGGAAGGGAAAATGTAGTGTTACAGTTTCAACCTCAACATTTGTGCCAAAGCCACATACCCCATTTGAATGGTTTGGTCAAAATACACTAGATAAAATTGAATTAAAACAACAATTTTTAAAAGATAAGTTAAAAAATAAAAATATTAAATATTCTTGGCATAATCCTATGGTTAGTAGACTAGAGGCTGTTATTTCTCGAGGAGATGAAAAAATAGGCGATTTGATTTATGAAGCGTTTAAAAATGGAGCTAAATTTGATAGTTGGGAAGAAAATTTAAATTTAAAGGCATGGGAAAAAGCTTTTGAAGATACTAATATAAAGCCAGAAGAGTATGCAAGTAAAGAGTATGATTTGGATTATGTATTTCCTTGGGATAATATAATACATGGAGTAGAAAAATCTTTTTTAAAAAGAGAATATAAAAAAGCCTTAAAAGGTGAAACTACTAAAAACTGTATGCAAAATTGTTCTGCTTGTGGTGTTACAAAAATTGCTGAGTGTAAGTTTGCAAAAAAATCTTAACTTAAGAACTAGTTAATATATTATATATTGTACTAATAAATGGAAGGTAATGATTTAATTGGAAAAGGTAAATAAGAAATATCAGATAAATATAAAGAATAAAGAAATAAATTTTAAATATGAGATTATAGATAGATTAGAATGTGGATTAGAATTAAAAGGCACAGAGGCAAAATCGATTAAAGAGGCAAAGTGTAATTTAAAAGATAGTTTTGCTTTAATTAGAAATAATGAAGTAATTCTAAAAAATATGTACATTAGTCCATATGAACATGGAAATATAAATAATGTTAATCCTACACGTGATAGAAGACTCTTAGTACATAAAAAAGAAATTTTAAAATTATTAAACTATATAAAACAAGGTGGTTATACATTAGTTCCAAGCAAAATTTATACTTCAGGTAGATGGCTTAAACTAGAGCTTTGTGTATGTAGAGGTAAAAAATTATTTGATAAAAGACAAACTATAAAAGAAAGACAAGATAAAAGAAAAATAAATGAATTTAAGAAAGTATAATATGAATTTGTATATAAACTAACTATGATATTAACATGGTTAGTTTTTATATAAATTAAAATGTGAAATAGGAGTTAAATATATGAATGTAAATGAAAAAATAAAAGATATAATTAATAATTTTGATGGACAGGCAAGTGTTTTTGCAGTTGATGAATATGGAAATGAAATAAAATTTAATGAAAATAAAGTTGTGGAGTCAGCGTTGTATTAAGGTATTTATTTTAATAGAATATTATAGACAGATTATGATGAAAATGAAATCAAGAGAAGATAAGTTAAAATATAATACTAAAAATGATTATATAGCTAGGGGTAGTGGAATTATAAAATATTTGCAAAATGATTTTGAGATTTCTTCTAAAAACATGGCTACTTTTATGATAATTGTAAGTGATAACATAGCTACAAATAAAATGATTGAGTATTTAGGTTTTGAAAATATTAATAACACAATAAAAAGTTTAGGTTTTAATAATACTAGTCTTATTGCAAAGAGATTAGACTTTGATGTATATAACAGTATAGGCAAGACTACAGCTTACGAATTTGCAAGTGTGTTTAGAAAGATTTTAAAAAAGGAAATATTATCTCCAAATTTATGTGATGAAATAATTGCAATATTATCTTGTCAAACAAAAAATGAGATGTTGATTAAGGATTTACCCAAAAAATATTTATATGAAAAAGGAAACAAAGAGGCAGATATAAGGTATATAGCTTCAAAAAGTGGAGGCTTAGGATCTGATAATAAAAATATTATTACTTGTAGAAATGATGGTGGAATTGTTTGTACAAAACTAGGTACATATATTATAAGTATTTTTATAAATAATTTTGCTGATTTTTATTTTTATAGTGATAATCCTGCAACTATATTAGGTGCAAAGATAAGTAGTTTATTATTTGAAAATTTCGAAGAAAATGATGGAAAATTTAAGTTCTGAAATAAAAAAGATAAGTAAAAAATATTTATTTATACTACTCATAATCTAAAAATACATCTTTTAATATGAATAAATTTACATAATTTATTGATAAAATAATAAAAGTTTGATATAATATATGAAATTGAATAGAAGTTATATCAAAATTGTTAAACTGAAAAATATTATATAAATATAGGGAGAGACTTATGGAAAATAGAACAATAGCTAAATCTTTAAAACCAACATTTGAAAATGTTACTAGAAATTTTTTAACTGATATATTTTATGATATTTTATTTAGTGAAGAACATCCAAATTTTAGATTTGATTTTAGAGAAAAAGAGGCAGTAGATTTTATAGTAAGTACATTAGAAAATTATACTAAAGAATATAGTTTTTTTGAGTTTCGGAAAAATGAAATTTTAAAGGTTATTAAATCAGGTATATATAGTAATGAAAATTTACCAGTAGTTGTAGTAAATGATTATATAAAATTTTTTAAACTACTTAAACAATATTATAAAGAAGATATAAAACTATATTTTAAAAGGACAAACTTTTCACAATTTCCTGTATATGAACTTAAGAATTGCTTTTTAGAAATATGGCTTAGAATGACTCCATATGATTTTAATAATCCAGAGGATTTTTTAAGACGAAATGTAAAAATGATACAAGATAAAACTTTTGAAAAATATAGTAATGAAGTTTGTATAGGTAGTTTGAAAAGAAATAGAAATTATGTAGTTTGTGTAAAAAATGCAATATCTAGAACTTGGGATGAAGCTCCTTTTGAATTTCAAATATTAATTTATGATAAGAAAGATTATGAGAGTAATTATATTTTAAAACAAAATTTTAAGTTACCCGTTATAAGATATGGAATATACGAAAAAAATCAAAAAAAATTATGCTATATTGGTTCTATACAAAATATTGATTCTTTAAATAAATTAGATGAAAAATATCTTAATTTAAAAAATAACATTAGAAAAGAAGTGTTAACTAAAGAGTTAAGGAAAGAATGTTATATTCAAAATATAGAGCCTTTAAAGCTATTATCTTTATGTATATTTATTACTTTTTTACATAATGAAGGTATAACTGAAATTGAAGCACCAAGCATGTATGTATTAGATTATGAATATCATAAAAAAAGAGGGATAAAGTTAAAGGAAAGTTTTGATAAAAAATGGCATAAAAGTAAAGCTGAAATTCCTTTAGAAGATTTAGATGAATATGAAAGAGATTGTAAATATTTGTCACAAAATTATAATAAAGAAAATGTTATAAGTAGTTTAAAAACCGAAACATTTATTATGACTTTAAATGCTTTATTGAATTTATATAATGATGCAAATGTAATATGTTTTCCTGATGATGTTGATAATTTTTTTAGAATTAATATCCCAATTAGTAAACCAAAAATTTTTGAAAATAAAAAAGACTCAATATTAGTTGATATGTACAATTTAATAAAGTAAAAATAAATAGAAAAGTTGCTATATTTTTTATGTAGTTACTTTTCTTTTTTATATATTAATTTACATAAATTTGACATTTCTAATAATATTTGATATAATTAAAAAAAAATAAAAATCTATACACAATTGTGAAAGGAGAAGGTTATGGAAGGTTATAGCACAAAAATGATAGAAAGAAAAATTAAAGTTGTATATGGCGATGAGTATTATCTTTTATTAGATGAAAACGAATATGCTTTAGATGAATCTGGTTCTATTTGTTACTTAGAGTTTGATGAAGAAAGAAAAGCTAAATATATAGAAATAGACTTTTCTTGTCTTCCCCAATACTTTATAAGTATTACAGAGGAAAGAGTTTATCTATATGAACTAAATAAGATAGACTATCTTAGAAAAATTTTAAAATTTAACATGGTATATGAAATGAATTTAAATTCTGCAAATAGAATAATAGGAAATATATTAAATAAGGAATGTACTGACTTTAAACATGAATCTGAAGTTGAAGAAGTATTTATTGTATTTTTAAGCGAATATGCAAATGATTTATTAATTTGAATGACTATAAAAAAGCTAACCTGGTTTTGTAATTTCAAAACTGGGTTAGTTTTCATTTTCACAAATGTCTCTTGATGTTGCAATAATACTTAAGTTTTCTCCAACTGATTGCAAAAAATCAGATAAAATATTAATTTGATTGATAGTTAAATCTTGTGATAGAGTAATTGATACTAGTGTGCTTAGTAATACTAAATCTATGCCAGCTAAGTTACAATCAATATTTTTTTGTAAGTCATTTTTATATGTAATATTATTAATGTTTTCCATAAATTTACCTATGCTATATTTGTTATAGTTCCATTAATAGTAACAATATGATTTGCGCATTTACATGGAATGCAAATTCTTATAGGAACATTTTGAAATACGTTTCTTATTATAGTGTTAATTCCATTTTGTAAAATAATAGTAAAATGAGTGTTAGTTACATTTACTATATTTAAAATGTAACCATTTTTTAGTGATATTACTTCTGATATACTTGTTATTGTTTCTGATGTTGTACTTTTATCTTTACAGTTTTTTGAACAAATTAAGTCTTCTATTGTTATATTTATACTAAAGTTATTCATAATCCACCTCTAACAATTATTACAATTAGCGCATGTAGCTGGACAACAAGTTTTTTTTGCGCCTATAAAAACTTTAAAAGTTCCAGACTCTTGTGGTAAATCAAATATTTTGTAACTATCATTTGGTATATTAAAAGTTAAGTCTGGTATAAAATTACAATTTGTTAATTTTATATTAACACCGCAACAAGTAGTATTAGTTATAGTTATTTTATAACCAAAATCTAATGAAATACTACTTCCAATAAAAATATTTGTATAAACATTGTCTATACATCTACTAATACTATTTTGACAACTTATTTGTCTTATTGCAAGTGTGTAACAACAACAAGAGTTATCCTGCATCTTAATCACCTCGATAATATAATTATTATATATTATGCTAAGTAGCAAAGTTTGTTAATAAAAAAACTTAAAATTACTATTGTAACTTTAAGTTTTTTATTTTATTTATTATTTTTAAATAGTTCTTTAACATATAATTCTCTATTTTTTAGGTCATGATTTTTATTTTGTAATAAATTTTCAAAAAACATTACTAAATAATCAAAAGTAGGATAAATTCCTTTTGGAATATTTCCATAATTGCATCTTACTAAAGCATTTCTAAAATATATGCTTTTATCTTTAAATATATCATTATTAACATTAAATCCCATATTATTTAGGTACTTTTCAATAAATACTGCAGTTGTTCTTGTATTTCCCTCTCCAAAAGGATGTATCTGCCAAATGTTTGAAGTAAATTTTGCAATATGTAATATTAATTCATCTTTAGTTAGCTTGGAATAATCAAAGTTTTTTTCTTCTTTAAAATCATAATCTAAAAAACTTTCAATGTCTTGATAATTTACATATTTTACTGTATCTTGATTTAGTATGTTTTCTTTTTTGGTAATGTTATAGTTTCTATAACTACCAGCAAAATTATATATACCTTTAAATAAAAAGTTATGAATATTTCTTAAAGTAATAGGATTAAAACCAAAAGTTTTTTCTTCTAATAGTTGTGCTATTCTTAAAGAAACTAAATCACATTCTTTTTCATTTTGAACTTTTATATCATTAGGATTTTGTGACTTATAATATATATTTAATAAATTTTCAACTTCATAATATTTTAATTCTCCATTGATATTTTTTTTAGATAATTTTAATAAATATTCAGAAGGTTCTAAGTTATCAACTTTATTCAAGCCAATACCAGTATCCCAGTATTCTTGCTTTTTTGTAGTATTAGTTATTTCATTTTCGATTATATAATTTTCTTCATTAGTCATATAAACCTCCTAAATTTTTTGTTATTACTGTATTATATCATAAAAAACTTAAAATTACTATTGTAACTTTAAGTTTTTTATTTTTTCTATAATTCTTCTTTGACAAATTTTTTAGCAAAATTAATAATAATATTCATAAGTCTGTTATATTCTAAAATATCTCCAGTATAGTTAATATTTTTATCTAGATAAAAGCTTAGTTCATCTTTCCAACACTTATCTTTCCTTATATCAAATATAGAGATTCCACTATTTGGTAAATGATTAGGCAATGTATTTATATCACTAATATTAACTATTCTGTCATTTAATATAAGTTGATTTATCTCGTTATATCCTTTATATAAAATTCCACCATCTTGTGGTTTAGAAAAAAAGGATGTTGTAGTCCATGTTTTTTTATTTTTAGGATTTATTACTAACATATTTTCTCTATCAAATATAAATTCTTTTAATAAATAATTTTCTATAAAATAGTAGTCAAGATATAGATGTGAATATATTCCAAGTTTTAAAGAACTTTTTTTATTTAATAAACCTTTTTTGGCTTCATAAAGATTTGGTACTAGAAATCCTCTTTTTGAGGCATTCATACGATAATGAGATAATTTTTTATTAGTTGCTAAATCGGGAATTAAACTTCCAGACAAAAAATCTTTGCTGTTTAATTCAATTTTTTGAGAAGAATTTTTTAATATTTCTTTTGCAAAAGCTAAATGAATGATTATTCCTGGCATAAATTTTCTCCTTTTAAATAATTATTTAATTTTATGTAAATTTTACATATTGTACTACATAAAAGCAATTTTGTCAATTTAGGTATTGAAAATAGAGTAATTATATTATAAAATATAAATATAATTTATTAAATAAAAATATGTAAACAAAAGGAGAGGTAAATATGATAAAACTACACACACACACACACACACACACACAACTGTTATAAACAAAAAATAGAAGAAAATATTGATACAAATTTTGTAAGAAATGTAAATGAAGATATAGATAAAAACCTAGTTAAAGAAGATGAATTCCTTTAGCTAGGTTTTGTGCGTTAAAAAATAGATAAATAAGTAAGTATAAAATATAAAACAAAAATAAGAGGTGGAGACATGAAAAAATATATAGAAAATACAAATAAAAAATAT
>CANAIR010000036.1 GCA_947361355.1 uncultured Clostridium sp. | reverse complement strand
GAATAGAGCAGATATGGAAAGCTTTAGGGATAAAGTAAATAGTGGAAGAACGTTTTTGGGTAAAACAGTTAAATTAATGGATAATATCAATTTAGAAGGAAATGATAGTAATCAGTGGGTACCAATATCAAAAGGTGCAGTCTATTTTGAAGGAACTTTCGATGGAAATAATAAAAATATAAGTAATATATATATAAATGTTTCAGAAGGAGGACAGGGGCTATTTGCTAAAATGACAGGAGCAACTATAAAAAATCTTACTATATCTAGTGGTAAAATTCAAGTTGGAGGAACAGGAAATCAATGGGAGAGTGGTGGAATAGTTGGAAGAGCATATAATGATAGTAAAATAATAAATTGTACAAATAGAGCTAGCATTACTCAGTTAGGTACGACAAATATGAATATTGCTGGAATAGTAGGGACTTTGTTTTCAAATAGTACAATAGATAGTTGTAAAAATTATGGTGTTGTTACAGCAAATAATAATACTTATTGTGTAGCTGGAGTAGTTGGGGCAAATGAGTCTGGAGGTAATATTACTTCTTGTGAAAATTATGGAAAGATTCAAGCTAATAAATGTAGTAGTGTGGGGGGAGTAATAGGATATCTTAGGCAAGGTAGTATTAATAAATGTGTAAATAATGGAGAAGTTGAATCAAATAATGGAAATAAGTATGGAAATGTTGCTGGAATTTGTGCACTTTTAGGAGAAGGAATAAATATTGATAATTCTTTAAATATTGCAAATGTTACTGCAAATTCGGTAGAAGATGGAAGGGCTGGTGGAATAGTAGGAACCGCTAAAAAGACAAATATAGTTAGCAATTGCTATAATAGAGGTCAAATATCTGCTTCAGGTAATATAATGGTTGATGCGGCAGGAATAGTAGCTCATGTAGATAGTAGGGTAGTTAATATAAATAATTGTTATAGTGTGGCAACAATAATAGGTACTAGAAAAGATGCAATATGTGCATATGGCGGAAATAAAAGTAATTGTTATTCAAACTCATCTGTAACATCATCACTACTTGGAAGCAATTTTAAGGATGATTCAAATAAAATAAATGATGGCTTACCAATACTTACATGGCAATAAATATAAAAAATAGATACAAAAATAAATACATTTGTATCTATTTTTTTGACATATAAAGCATAATATGATAAAATATAAACAAAAGTTCTTTTTAGTGCAAGGTGATAAAATGAAAGATATTTTACATTGTGATTTAAATGGATTTTTTGCTTCTGTTGAATGCGTTAAAAATCCTGAATTAAAAAAAGTACCTATGGCGGTTTGTGGTGATCCAAATACACGACATGGAATAATACTTGCAAAAAATGAGTTAGCAAAAAAGTATAATGTTGTTACTGCTGAAACAATTTATTCAGCAAAAAAGAAATGTCATGATTTAGTATTAGTACAAGGGAATTATTCAGATTACAAAAAGTATTCAAAACTTGTAAATGAAATATATTTAAAATATACTGAAAAAGTAGAACCCTTTAGTATAGATGAATCTTTTTTAGACATAACAGAAAGTAAAAATTTATTTGGCACACCATATGAGATAGCATACAAGATAAAGGAGGATGTAAAGCATACATTAGGACTTACAATTTCAGTCGGCGTATCATTTAACAAAATACTTGCAAAAATGGGTAGTGATATGAAAAAACCAGATGCTATAACTGTACTTAATAAAGAAAATTATAAAAAAATATTATATCCACTTCCTGTAAAAGATTTACTTTTTGTTGGCAAATCAACTTGCAATACGTTAAATAAAATGAGAATATATACCATTGGTGATTTAGCAAATTGTGATGTTGAAAGGTTATCAAAAAAATTGGGAAAGCTTGGGGTTATGATACATAGATATGCAAATGGTATAGACAGTGATGAAGTAGAAATCTATGGAACAAAACATGCTCCTAAAAGTATAAGTAAGGGAATTACATTTCCAGAAGACATTACAAATATAGAAGATTTAATAAAAGTAGCCAGGAAACTTTGTTCGTATATAGCTGAAAACTTACGAAAAAAAAATATGAAATGTACAGTAGTAACAGTAAGTCTAAAAGATAATCTGTTTTTTACTATAAATAGGCAAAAACAAATATTTAAGACAGATTTATATCAAGATATAGTAAACATAGTTATTAATATATTAAAAGAAAATTATGTAGATGGAAAAAAAATTAGAGCAATTACTATTGGGGTTAGTGGTCTTGAAAATATTGATGATGAAATACAGCTTAATATATTTGATTTAAGCGAAAGTAAAAAAAATGAACAAGCTAAGAAAAAAATTGAATATGCTACCAAAGTATTAGATGAAATTAAGTTAAAACATGGAAGTGATAAGATTAATTTCGGAAGTTTAATAAAAAATAATAAGAATTAAATTTAATTTATTAAGTATTTATTATTGTAAACAAAAATATATAGCGACTCGTTAAAACGTGTCGCTATTAATTTATTCTTTATTTGTTATTTCTTCCATCATTAAAAGATAATTCCATTTTTCATCAATTTCTTTTTGCATTTGTTCTATAAGATATTCATTTCCATCTTTAAATAAATGTTTAAATCTTTTTTGAGGTTTAAGAAACTCTTCTATTGGTAATTTTTTTGCAGGTTTATATGTTATTTTGTAAACACCATTTACAACTTCATAAAGTGGCCAAAAACAAGTATCTATTGCTAGTTTTTCAATTAATTGTAAATCTTCAGTGGGATATCCCCATCCTCTTGGACAAGGAGAAAATACACTTAAAAATGTTGGACCTTCAGTATATATTGCTTTTTGAGCTTTTTCATAAATATCTTTTTGGTTTCCAAAAAGTGCTGTTTGTGCAACATAAGGTAGGTTATGATTTACCATTATTTGTGCTAGATCTTTACGTCTTTGGGATTTTCCGTTTACTACTTTTCCTGCTGGTGAAGTTGTTGTATCTGCATAGTGTGGGGTAGAAGAAGAACGTTGGGTACCAGTATTCATATATGCACCATTATCGTAGCATACATAAGTTAAGTCATGTCCACGTTCCATTGCTCCAGACAAACTTTGAAAACCTATATCAAGTGTTCCACCATCGCCACCAAATGCAATAAACTTTGTAGTTTTTTCTTTATCTAACTTGCCATCATTTTTCAATTTTTTATATGCTGTTTGAGTACCAGAAAGTGTAGCTGCAGCACATGCAAAAGCAGTATGTATGAATGATACATTTTTCCAAGATGTATATGGAAATAGAAAACTTGATACTTCTAAACAACCAGTAGCACATGATACAACTGCATTGTCATCCTCCTTTAATGCACGAAGAATAGTTCTTACAGCTGGTGGAGCTCCGCAACCAGCACACATTCTATGTCCTGATACGAATCTAGATTCTTTTTTTAATACTTCTTTTAAGTTATATGGCATCATTTTCTACCTCCTTTTTGTCAAATCCTAAGTATCTTTTTATATCTGATAAAATATAATTGCTATCATTTTGCTTTGTACTTTTTATAGTTTCAAGTTCATTAAATACTTGAATAATATTTTCAACAGTTACATCTGTACCACCTAAACCATATATATAGTTAATTGTTGGTATGGATATTCCTTTTGAATATAACAAAGAAGTGATTTCTGAAAAAAGTGGGCCAGAATATCCATTTATGCTATCGCATTTGTCTAAAATTGCAATAGCTTTTAAGTTTTTTAGTTCTTCTGAAATTTTTTCATATGGCAATGGTCTAAAAGTTCTTGGTTTTAAAAGTCCAGCCTTAATACCTTGTTTCCTTAAAGAATCAATTGCTACTTTTGCAGTTCCAGCAGTTGAATTTAAAACAATTATTCCAATTTCAGCGTCATCTAATTTATAACTTTCGAATAAATCATATTTTCTACCAGTTAAGTTATAATATTCATCTGATATTTCTTCAATAATATCTTTTGCATTTTCCATAGCTTTTGCAAGTTCAATTCTATGTTTAAAGTATGTCTTTTGCATGTCTAATGGTCCCATTGAAATATTCGTATTTGGATCTAATAAGTATTCATCTGGTTTATAATCCCCAATAAACTCTCTAACTTTTTCAGTCTCAAGTAATGAAATATTTTCAACAGAATGTGAAGTTATAAAACCATCATAGCATACCATAACAGGGATTTTTGTTTTTTCAGTTATTTTTATACCCATTATTGTGTTATCGTATGCTTCTTGATTATTTTCACAATATAATTGTATAAAACCACAATCTCTAACGCCCATAGAATCAGAATGGTCATTATGTATGTTAAGTGGAGCAGATAAAGCTCTATTTGCTACAATTAGTGTTAAAGGAAGTCGCATTCCAGAAGCTATGTATAACATTTCAAACATATATGCTAGGCCTTGTGATGATGTAGCACTCATTACTCTAGCACCAGCCGCACTTGCACCAATACAAGCAGACATTGCACTATGTTCACTTTCAACGGCTATAAATTCTGTATCTACACTTCCATTTGCAACAAAATTTGAAAAATATTGTGGTATTTCGGTAGATGGTGTTATTGGGTAAGCTGCGACAACGTCAGGATTTATTTGTTTCATAGCAGTAGCAACGGCTTCATTTCCACTTAGTCTTTCTCTTATTGCCATATTATTTTACCTCCTTATCATTATCTTTCATTTCTATTGCTTTGAAAGGACATACTTTTGCACATATTCCGCATCCTTTGCAATAGTCTAAATCTATATCTTTTAGTATTCCGTCTTCTTGATAAATACAACCTTCTGGGCAATATGGAACACATAGCATGCAGTTTTTACATTTTTCTTTACTATGCACTGGATGTCTATTTTTCCAAGAACCTGTTTTTATCTCAACAGAGTTACCATCAGTTAGTATAGTTGCACCTCGTCCATAAATATTTTTATTCATTTTATACCTCCAATTTCGTCATAAGCTCTTTCTAATGCTTTCATATTAGGTTCAATAACTTCTGGTTTTCTTGCAAATTTATGTTTGAAAGATTCTTCCATGTCTTTTAAAAGTTCTTCTTTTGTCATAATACCAGTAATATGAATTATAGCTGCAAGCATACTTGTATTTGGAAAGTTTGCCTTTAGACATTCTCTACTAATTTTGCTTGCATCAATTGTGTATATTTTTCCATTCCAATTGTTTAATAGTTTTCTTATTTCATCAACTTCTTTTTCAGTATTAATTAGTATAGCACCAGTACTTTTGAGACCAGATGTTACATTAACACTTTCTAAAAGTGAATCATCAACTACAACTACATAATCGGGATTATATATATTAGAATGAACTTTTATTTCTTCATCACTTATACGATTATATGCAGTTATTGGTGCTCCCATTCTCTCAGGTCCATATTCTGGAAATCCTTGTATATATTTTCCTGTATTAAAAGCAGCGTCAGCAAGTAATAAAGAAGCTGTCTTTGCCCCTTGACCACCTCGACCATGCCATCTTATTTCTATCATAACTATTCCTCCTTTAGTATATATATTATATGCTATTTTGCATATAAATAGTATATATCTAAAAGCTTAATTAGTCAATATTTTCAAATAAATTCATTTAGTCGAAAAGAATAATTTTACATAAATATATCAATGAAGTGTTAAATATTGAATTATAAAATATTGTGTGTTAGAATATTAAATATTGGAGATGTGAAAAATGTCAATTATTGAAGTAAAAGATTTAGAAAAAAAATATAAAACTAGTATAAAAGAAAGTGGTTTTAAGGGATATATAAAACATTTATTTAATCCAACATATGTAGAAAAAATAGCAGTAAATAAAATCAATTTTAGTATTGATGAAGGGGAATTGGTAGGTTATATAGGAGAAAATGGAGCTGGAAAATCTACTACTATAAAAATGCTTACAGGTCTTTTAACTCCAAGTAGTGGTAAAATATTAGTAAATGGATTAGTACCCTATGAAAAAAGAATAAAAAATAATAAACAAATAGGTGCAGTATTTGGTCAAAAAACCCAACTTTGGTGGGACTTGCCTGTTATAGAGTCTTTTAAACTAATAAAAAAAATGTATGATTTAACTGATGTAGAATATAATGAAAATTTAGAGAAATTTACTAAAATATTAGATTTAAAAGAATTACTTAATAAACAAGTAAAAAATTTAAGTTTAGGTCAAAAGATGAGATGTGAGATAGCAGCTACCTTTTTGCATAATCCAAAGGTTGTATATTTAGATGAGCCAACAATAGGACTTGACATACTAGTTAAAGAAAATATTAGAAAATTCATTAAAGATGTAAATAGTGAAAAAAAGACAACAGTAATTTTAACTACACATGATTTAAAAGATATAGAAGAAGTATGTGATAGGATAATACTTATAGATAAGGGAAATATCATATATGATGGTAGTAAAGAAAAATTTAAAAAATCTTATGGAAAATATGTACTTGCAGAATTTGTAATAAATAATAAAAAAGAAAATATTACTGCGCAGACTTATGATGAAAATTTTGAATTAATCGAAGAAAATGAGAAAACACTAAAAATAAAATTTAATCATGATAATTCTACAATAGTTGATATAGCAAAAATAATATCGAATTATTGTGTTGTAGAGGATATTCACATAAAAGAAGATGGTTTGGAAGAAATATTAAGAGAAATTTATAGAGGAGATTTAGTAGATGAACTTTAAGAAAATTTGGGCAATAGCAAAGCAAAATGCTTATGAGGGAATGTATTATAAATATGATTTACTTTTGTATATTTTTAATTTTATAGTAGAAATAACAGTATATATTTGTATATGGATGGCTATATATAATACAAATACTGATATTCAAGGAATTACAGCAGATAAAATGACTACATATTATATTTTAGTTATAGCATTAAATCCAATATTATTTTGGGGAATAAATGAATTGGTAGGAGATTCGATAAGAGAAGGTGAAATTCAAAGGGAACTTTTAAATCCTATATCATATTTTAATTACTATTTTGGAATAAGGCTTGGAGAGCTTATAGAAGCTGGTGTTGTATCAATAATAACATTTTGTATAAGTTCAATAATTTTTGGTGTTACTTTACCAAGCAGTATAATAAATTTTATATTATTTATAGCTATGGTTGGTATTAGTGTAGTTTCATTATATTTGTTTGAGGTAATATTAGGGCTTATGGCATTTTATTCTGGTACAACATGGGGAGTAGAAATGTTTAAAAGGGCCATTATTAATATATTTTCAGGTGCGATTGCTCCTCTTACTTTATTTCCAGAAATTTTTCAGAAAATGGCTAGTTTTTTACCTTTTAAGGATTATTTATATACACCTATTAATATATATTTTGGAGATATAAATAATTTTGAAATATTTCAAATTTTTGTAAAGCAAGGAATATGGATATTAATTTTATATTTACTTGCAAAATTAATGTTTAATAAAGCTATTAAACATATAACTATAAATGGAGGATAAAATGATTAGAAATATTAAATTGTACTTTTCATTTTTAGGCGCTTCAATAAAGAAAATGATGGAGTATAGAATAGATTTTTTAGTTGGTCTTGTATCACAGTTTGCTTTTCAAATTGTAGAACTTATTTTTATGTGGATAATATTTCAAAATACGGATAATATAGCTTCTTTTACATTTGAACATGTACTACTTATGTATGGAGTAATGATGCTATCTATATCAATATTAGACTTTTTATTTGACTCAACGTATAGTTTAGGTAGAGTGTATATTAGAAAAGGAAAATTTGATACAATGTTACTTAGACCTGTGCATCCCCTTATTTCTCTTTTAGGTGAGTCAAGTTCAGCCACATCAATAGGCTATTTCGTTATAGCTTTTGGATTAATTGTTACAATGATTATAAAATTAAAAATAAGTTTAACAGTATTATTAGTATTAAAAATATTATTCTTTGGAGTAATTGGTGCTTTAATTATGGGAGGAATTCAAACTATATTTAGTGTTTCAGGATTTTTTACATATAAATCTAATGAAGTTGTATGGTCTGTATTTGAAATTCATAAATTTGCACAATATCCAATTGAAATTTATAATAAATTTATTAGAATATTAATAACATGCGTATTTCCATTTGCTTTTGCATCATATTATCCAACTTTGAATTATTTAGAAATGGAAAAGGGAAATTTGGTATATTTATCACTTTTTGTTTTAGTAGCAGTTTGGTGTGTTGCAGTAATTGTTTGGAATATGTGTTTAAAAATGTATAGAAGTACTGGAAATTAAAAAAACAATAAGTGCTTTATAAATTTTAATAAATAAATTTTAACAATTAAATAATATAATTTTAAAAATTGAATAAAATAATTTATATTACAAAAAATAATAGTATAAATTTTACAAGGTATAAGTAATTGAAAATATTTTTATTGCTATTGACGAAAATATTAAATATTAGTATAATTATATAGGAATGTTTTAGAGAAATATAAAAATGAAGAAAGTAATTGTATTAGTAATAATATATAAAATTTATATAATTTTATCATATATATTATTTAAAAAATTGAACTTTTTAAGAAAAACTTTAACTAGTAGAAAGTAAAAGTTATATTATAAGTATATAATGATTGAATATTTTTCTAAAATATGAAGATAGATTGAAAGAGGGAAAAAATGAACTTATCTAAAATAAATTCTAGAATTAATTTAGAGTATTTAACTAAGGAAAAAGAAAATTTATATTTTGATAGAAAAAGGGCAAAAATATCATTACAAGATTTAGCTAATGAAATAGCTTCTTTTGCAAATTCAAATGGTGGATTGATTGTTGTAGGAATAACAGATGATGGAAAAATAGAGGGATTTAATAAATATGGAAAAGCAAAATTAAATGATTGTCAAAAGATTGTAACAAATTACTTGAAAAATACACCAACGTATAAAATAGAATTAATTGATATACTTAATGAAAATGGAGAAGAAGATAATATTTTATTATTTCATATTGAGCCAGAGTTAAACTATATAATTAGAAATAATAAAGATGAAGTATATTGTAGACAGGGGGATTCATCAATAAAGTTAAATGCAAATCAAATTAGGAGTTTAGAATACGATAGAAGGGAAAGGGATTTTGAAGCAGAAATTTTACTTGAATCATCTATAAACGATATTGATATAGAAGTAATTGAAATATATAAAAATAAAATAGATACCAATTTGTCAAATGAAGAGGTGTTAAAAGCAAGAGGTTTTTTACGAGAAAAAAATGGCAAATTTCATTTAACAAAAGCTGGTATGCTTTTATTTGGTAAAAATCCGTCTATTTATTTACCGAGTGCTAGGGTCAGAGTATTAAAATTTGAGGGAACAGAATTCCAAGTAGGCACAGAAATGAATATAATAAAAGACAGAACGTTTGATAAATGCTTATATAGGGTATTAGAACAAGCTAAAGAGTTTATAAATTCTCAGTTAAGGGAGTTTACTCATTTAAATCCAACTGGAGTGTTTGAAACAGTTCCAGAGTATCCAGAATTTGCTTGGTATGAGGGATTAGTAAATGCAGTATGCCATAGGGATTATTCCAATAGTGGAGAATATATTATAGTAAAATTATTTGATGATAGACTTGAAATTGCAAGTCCAGGGAGATTAGGAGGATTTGTAACATTAGAAACAATGAAAAATAAAAGATATTCTAGAAATCCCCAAATAGCAAGAGTCTTAAACGAGTTAGGTATAGTAAGAGAACTAAATGAAGGCGTAAAAAGAATATATAGTGAAATGCAAAAATTTTATTTGAAAGACCCAGTATATTCTGAACCAGATAGAAATTCAGTATTATTAGTATTAGATAATAATATTGCTGTAAGGGCTAATAGAAAACAGGAGACACTAAAAAAATCAGATGCTATAAAAGATAAGTGGGAAATATTAAATTATGCTGAAAGACAAGTTTTACAAGTAATTAATGATAAGGGAGAGGTAACCTCAGACGAAGTTTCAAAAATCATAAATAGGGGAAAAACAACAGCAGTAAAACTTTTGAATAAACTTATAAATTTAGATTTGATTGTTTGGACTGGAACTTCAAAAAAAGATAGCTATGGAAGATATAAAATGAGATAAAAATTATTGTTATGCTGTCCACTTCTGTTCAGAGCTGTCCACTTCTGTTCAGAGCTGTTCACTTCTGTTCAGAGCTGTTCACTTCTGTTCAGAGCTGTTCACTTTAGTAATAATATTTATAAAGTCTTTAGTATTGATTTTTAATAATGGGAAATTTATCTAATTATATATTTTTTTAATATAATAATTATTAAAGAAAATGAGATGACATAGAATGAAGTGAACTTTAAAATATTCACTTCAAGAAAAATCATCTCATTTTTTGCTAATTATTATTTAGTGCATATTATTAAAATTTGAAATTTTTTCTTATACAATACTTATGCCAGCACTTGCATAACCAAGTATATTATTATTAAATGAAGCACCGCTTGCTCGAGCAGTAAATACAATTAATAATCTTTCCCCTAAACTAATTGGTATATTTAAATTTGTTACGCTTCCTGTTAAAATCGTTCCTTGTGGTACTATTCCAGATATAGATGGTGATAAATCTATTACTGTCTCAGCAATTTGTACAAAGCTGTTATTAGGTGTTGTACTACGATATATTCTAGCTCCAATAGTGGCAGTTGCATCTGTAAGATCTATTGTATCAGAAATACTAAAGTATGCTACAAGAGAACTTATTGCACCACTTCTTGGAACACTAAATGCCATATTAGGTAGTGTTGTTATATCAATAGTTTGAGCTATTATATCTTTACCAGGAGCAGATGCACCAAATCCAATAAATGCTGGTACTCCATCTGTATCTATTTGAGTAGTAGTAAGTGTTATAGGATTTCCTGAAGCAGCAGGTATAATTGCACCTAATCCAGTAGGACCAGTAGGGCCAGTAGGACCAGTAACACCAGTAGGACCAGTAACGCCAGTAGGACCAGTAACACCAGTAGGACCAGTAACACCAGTAGGACCAGTAGGGCCAGTAGGACCAGTAACACCAGTAGGACCAGTAGGGCCAGTAGGACCAGTAACGCCAGTAGGACCAGTAACGCCAGTAGGACCAGTAGGGCCAGTAGGACCAGTAATACCAGTAGGACCAGTAGGGCCAGTAGGACCAGTAGGGCCAGTAGGACCAGTAACGCCAGTAGGGCCAGTAGGACCAGTAGCACCAGTAGGACCAGTAGGACCAGTAGCACCAGTTATTCCAGTAACACAATGGCTTGGACAAGTTTTTAAACAGCCAAATGGTTGATATGAATTATCAAAATTCATTTTAAATCCTCCTTCTTTTTGAGATATACTCAATATATTATATGATAGCTTTTCCAATATGTTATTGCTTTGTTATAATACTGTTAAAATATTTTTTATTTTGGATATAAAATTCATTATTTGGTTTATCATTATTAGCTAATTCGTTATAATAATTTGCCATTTTATAATCTTTAATCTTATCATAGCATATACAAAGTTGGATATGAGGTATAAATGAATAATAATCAGTTATTAGAAATCCACCTGATTCATAATTTGGTATTTTTTTCAAGGCTTCTTTATACCAATAGATTGCTATATTATACATATTTTTTTTAATAAAATGTTCACCTAACTTACAGCAAACTTCTGCTCTAGGAATATCGTATTCAAAAGTTTTAGTAAGATAAGCAATACTATTTTTAGTATCGTTTAGTATTAAATATATATCACTTATATCTATACATGCACTAATTATATTCTCTATCCAAGCATTTTTATCATTTAAAAATTCTTTATATATGTTTAAAGCATTTTCATATTCTTTTTGGTAAAAAAGTTCTCTTGCATAGTAAAATTTTTGTCTTGCATCTAATTTTTGACCGTTTTCAATCATTTTTTTAAATATAATTAAATTTCTTTTTGGATCACTTGCATGAATTTTTTTATGTGTAATTGCTATGTCTTTGTAAATGCAATTTCCTGATGGAGGTATTACTTCGTGAATTGGACTTATCCATTTATAATTATTTTCTCTTTTAAAAATTCTTTCCCTATAATATGAAAGTGTGGAAGAATCGCTTTTTTCATCAAACATGTTATATTTTAGCATTATCATATCTATATCTTTATTCTGTGATAATTCTTTTTTTAAATCTAATACTTTTTCTATGTCTTCTTGTAGTATGACATCATCTGCGTCTAGCCACATAATATAATCTTTTGTAGCTTTAGAAAATGAAAAATTTCTAGCTTTAGAAAAATCATAGCACCATCTAAAATCATATATTTTATTTGTAAACTTACTAGCTATTTTTTTTGTGTTATCAGTTGAACCTGTATCAACTATTATAATTTCATCTGCAATTTGTTTTGCACATGTTAAACATCTATGTAACACATCTTCTTCATTTTTTACTATCATACATATACTTAAACTTATCATGAAAAACACCCTTTTTATTTAAATTATATTATTAAAATTCCTATATGTTACAAAAGTAGACATTAAAAGCATATATTTTTATATCAATAAAAGTGTTAAAATATAAATATGAAAAATTACAGATTATTATTTTTTATATTTGTTATGGTATTAATTATATTAAACGTAATTAAAAATATATATGTATTTAACTATAAATACCAAAGTGAAAAAGTTGAAAACAGAAAAAATTGTATGGTTATAAGAATGGAAAAGATAAGCGATGAGAAAGTATCTTATCTTGTAAAATATAATTCAAATCAGTTTATTTTAAATATATATGTGGATAAATATCAAGATAAAAATGATATTTTGGATTTATCAAAATTTGGTAACTATACATATGGTGATATATTAACATTTAGGGGAAAAATAACAATACCACAAAATCTTAATAATCCATATGAATTTGATTATAAAAGGTATTTAAATTCAAATAACATTGTTGGAACAATAACAACATATAAAACGCAAAAAGTAAATAAAAAGATATGTAATCCTTTATTATATATTGGCTATTTTTTAAGAGAAAAAATAGATAAAATAGTAGATAGCAAAATTGGTTTTAAAGAGGCATCACTTTTTAAGAGTATGATTTATGGTAATGACCTTGATTTATCTGAAG
>CANAIR010000035.1 GCA_947361355.1 uncultured Clostridium sp. | reverse complement strand
GTGGGTACTTTGTATCTGCTCTTTTTTATTTATATATTTGTATCTGCTCTTTTTTATTTATATAAAGGAAAGATAAATATTAATTGTAATCTCTTTTATTATTTTGGGATTGGGTATAGTATCAGCGATAGATTTATTTGTAGATTTAATTAATATATCATCAATAGATAGTTTTTTAATTGATAATTCGAAATTTTCTTTAATAGCAAAAGTAGGTACAATCGTATTAATGTGTAAAAAGAACATAATATCTAAACTTATTCATAAATATGTAAAAAAAATATTGCTTAATTAAAATAAAAAACAGGATTTTAATTATAGTATATATAAAGGAAAGGTAATTTTATGAAAAAGAAATTAATAAACTTATTGGTTTTAGTTATAATTTGTTATTTATTTACAAGTTCTATATATATTTTGATAAATATAGATTTTAACGGACCGTCAGGTGCTGTTGGAATGGGATTTGATGAGAATAATAACATAGTTCGTAGTATTATGGGTTTGCCAAAAACGTTTAATACATATAATGGGATATCACCTATATATTTGTTAGAAGTTATAATAAAGATATTGATAGCATTTTTCTTAATAAAGTATTTATTTAAAAGAGAAAAAATACAAAAATATAAAATATATAAAATATTTATAACTTATATTATAGTTGATTATGATTATATATAATTACAAAATATTGACTTTTTATGTAATTATGGTATAATATTTATGTATAATACTAAATTCAAATTTAATTAAAGGAGAAAAATTATGTTAAAAAAAATTTGGACTTTTACACTTGTGATGTTGATATTATGTTTTTTATGTAGTTGCGGTAAAACGGATTCTGAGACGGGTAATGAAGTAATAGCAGGTTCTCTTATTCAAGTACCTGGTAGAGAAGAAGAAGGCTTAGTGTATCATAAGTACTCAAAAACGGTATATGTTGCTGGGATAAGAAATTCTACTACAAATATGGCCACAGGCTTTTGTGGTTTGTATAGAGATCAGGGAAGTTTTTGGAAGTATGATGAAGAAAAAAAGGAACTTGTTCCGGAAGATACAAACATGATGAGAACTAATGTTGATCTTAATGAAATTTTATCAGCGTCTAGAGAAAGTAATTTAGATGTAGAAGGAATCATTTTAGAATATATAGAGAATGGAGAATTTACAACTGAGCAAAAAAGAGAGCTAATCGAGATGTTAGAAAATAGTAAGTAATATGACTGAGGATTACAAAAATGCTCTTACTCTTAAAATAATGAATGATTGATATTTATAGATATAGTGGGGAAATTTCCTGCTATATCTTTTCTTTTGGAATATAAAATGGTATAATATCAAAAAAACTAATTATAATTAACAATAATTTGGAGGTGGATATATGAAATTAATAATTACTTGCATAAAATATTTTTTTATAGCGATATTAAAAAGATGGTCATTAGGTTTGTATATAAGAAAAGTAACAGAGAGTATGTCTATAGCTTATATAAAACTTGCGCAGATTTTAAGTACACGGAGTGATATATTATCTAAAAGAAGTATAAATGATTTGAAAGGTATAAATGATAATTGTAAAGTATTACCATATTGCAAAATAGAGAAAATATTAAAAAGTGAATATGGTAATGATTTTAGTAAAATATTTAAGGAAATTGATAAAAATCCAATAGGTTCTGCCTCTATTTCACAAGTACATAGGGCAAAACTGTATAATGGTGAAATAGTTGCAATTAAGATTAAAAGACATGATGTTGTGGAAAATGTTGATAAAGATATAAAGTTTATGAAAAATATATTAAAAGTTTTATTTCTTTTTTCAAAAAAAGTCAGATATTTATATAAAAGTAATGCTTTAGATAGTTATTTTGATTGGATTATAAGTGAAATAGATTTTGAAAATGAAATTAAGAATATTAATAATATTTTTGATCATTTTAATATTATAAATTCAAATAATAATTTGAAAAATTGCAAAAATATGATGAGTATAAAATGCTATAATGAATTTTGCACAAAAAATGTTATTGTGATGGAATATGTAGGATATAAAACATTAAATCAATATGATTTTTCAAAAAAAGAAATAGATAGAGTTAAAATATCTATTGCTGTTAATTCTGCTTTAAGATTATATTTCTTTGCTTTATTCAATTATAATGAAATATATTTTCATGGTGATCCACATACTGGTAACGTATATATAGATAAAGATGGAAATTTAGGATTTTTAGATTATGGTCTTGTTTTTAAATTTACAAAAGCAGAAATTGATGTAATTAAAGAACTAGCGATTGCAATTTATACAAAAAATCTAAAGCAATTGTATAGTTTATTAATGAAGATTACTAAAAAGTATGGATATACCTTTAAAGAAAGAAAAAAAGAATTAAAATTAAAAAAGGATTTAATAATTTTTTTAAATAAAATAGATGATTTAAATGTAACTAATTGGTTTAGTCAAATGGCATTTATATGTATAGATAATGGGTTATATGTCCCAAAGTATTATTATGAATTTGCAAAATCCTTTGTAGCAATAGATGGAATATTAGTAACAATATTAGATAAAATTAGTGCTGATAAACTTTTACATGACCAGTTTATAAAATATATAATAAAAGATAGAATAGATAAATCGATAGATATAGTAAAAACAATTTTATTTTGTTAATTAGGAGAAATTTTAAATTGAAAAAAAGATTAAAAACATGAATAAATAAAGAGGTAATAATGTATAATTAATTATTATCTCTTTATTTTAATTTACTTTTGATAAAAGATTGATTTTTACTTGTAAAAATGTACAAAATATGATAATATAATATTTCAAAATAGGAGGAAAATATGAAATGGATTGTTGAATTATCTGATGGACTTGAAAAAATTACAGATGTTCCATCACACTTGTTTAAATTAATTATATTGTCAATACTTTGCATAATATTTTTTAAATTATTAAAAAGCATATTCTATAATGTGTATATAAGATTTAATGAAAGTCCTAAAAAAAGATATTTATACAATAGAAAATCTCAATTAGTGTTTGGAATTTTAACTATAATTTTTTTAATCATTATTTGGGAAAAATATATAACAAATGTTATAACTTTTATTTCATTTTTCTCAGCTGGTGTAATTATAGCAATTAGGGAGGTAATTTTAAATTTATTTGCCGGAATGTATATAAGAGTAAATAAACCATTTATACTTGAAGACAGAATTGAAGTAAATGGAATAAAAGGTGATGTTGTAAATATGACTGCCACTGGATTTGATATATTGGAAATAGGAGAGAGAGTCAATAGTGAACAAAGTACTGGTAGAATAATTCATGTGCCAAATTCCTATGTATTTTCATATCCAATTAAAAATTACGTTAAAGCTTTTAAATATATATGGAATGAACTTACAGTAAAAGTAACTTTAAATGCTGATATTTCTAAAACAAAAGGAATACTATATAAAATAGTTAGGAAAAATAGTGTTATAAAAGAGATACCAAAGAAGATGGAATCACAAATTGATGATGCAAGTGCAGATTATAGGATATATTTTAATAATCTAGAGCCAATAATATATACATCAATAGTAGATGATCATGTAGAATTATATATTAGATATTTAGTACATCCTAAAAAAGCAAGGAATGTTGAAAACTTAATATGGATTGATATTTTAAAAGAGTATAAAGCTAAAAGGATAAGTCTGTATGAAAAATGAGTATAATAAATATAGTTAAGGAGAAGTTTTTTTTGACAAAGCTCTTCCTTTTTTTTTTATTATATTATATAATCAATTTATCTGGAGGAAACGATATTATGAAAAAAAATAAAGTAATTTTAATAGTAGCAATAATTTTAACTATATTAATACTAATATCAATAGGAATATTTTTATATAGATATTTTTTTAAAAATAATAGCGGTAAAATAGAAGGACAAGTAAAGCCACAATTAAAAGTAGAGGTATTAAAGGATGGAAAAAAGGTTGGAAAAGCGATTGGTAATATATCCTCATGGAAAAATAATGATAGTATTTTTACTACTAACTTAGTAACAGCAAATGAGTTTTTAAAAAAAGAAAAATTTTTAGAAATGGTAAAAGCAGGTGATATGGTAAAATTGTCAACAGAAGGATTTGCGAAGGAATTGACAGAATCTATTTATGAAATTACGTATAATGCAATAAGTGATGAAGATGTTGAAAATCCAGTTTTACCGATAGATGAGGTAATAGATTATTCAAATGGAGAAATTAATATACCAATATTAAGAGAAAATATAGAAAAGACATTATACTATTATATAAACGTAAATTTTAAAGATAGAGGAACGGTTGTATATTATTTTAAAGTAAAGTCTGAAAATAAATAAATGATAATTTAAATGAGAAAAAGAAGAAGTTAATTTTATATTTGACTTCTCCTTTTTTATATTTACTTTTTTAAATAAATGCTTCTTGATGGATAGGCAAGTAAGACTTTTGAATTTTCTAAAGTTTGTATTAATTTATAATTTACATTTTGCCTTATATTTAAATAATCAATATAGGTAGTATTTTGTACAAAGTAAGAAATTCTTATACTATAACCATTTTCTGTAATTTTTTCAAAGTGTACTTGCAGATCCTTATTTAAAACATTGGGGTGTTCTTGTAACATAAGATAAATTTTATCAATTACATCATTTACTTTTATAAGTGGTGTTGAAAGTTCAAATTCTATATCAAATGTAATTTTTCTAATTTTCATTTTACTCCAATTTATAATGGATTCATTAGAAATAGTTGAATTTGGTATAGTTATTAAAGCATCTTTAAAAGTTCTTATTCTTGTACTTCTTAAACTTAAATCTTCAACAATTCCTTCAATTTCTCCTATTTGTATCCAGTCACCAACAATAAATGGTTTATCTAATAATATAACAAATCCCCCAAAAAGATTTTTTGCTGTATCTTGTGCTGCAAAAGTAATTATTACACCCAGTACACCAAAACTTGTTAAAAGCCCTCCCAAATTATATCCTAGTTTATATAAAATTAAAAAAATGGCAATTATGTATATTATAATTTGACCTGCTTTAGTTAGAATTGATATGGCAGAATTTCCCTTTGCAATTTCAAATTTATTTTGTATCTTTTTTACAAAATTAGAATCTTCATTTAAAAGTGAACTGAAAGTTCTAGCAAATATAAATATTAAAGTAACGCTAAATATTTTATTTACCACTAACCATATGTCATTAGGAACTCGTAAATATAATATTGCTAAATATATTCCAAGAACTTTAAAAAAAGAATTTACTGGGCTAAAGATTTCAAGTTCAGATATGTCTTTTTTCTTTTTAGGTTTAATATTTAAAATTTTAAGTACTAATTTCGTTAGTGTTTTTGACAGTATTTGAAAAATAACTATAATTAAAACTGAAATAGCTAAGTTTACATAGTTTATATTTTTAAAATTATAAAAAAAATTAAATATATCGTTCATATCAATATATATGGAAATTTTCCATATCCTCCTATTTTATTAAATTATAAAAGTTAAAAAACTCTTCTTCTGTCATTGTATCAGTAGTTTTAGAAAGTATGTTTAAGTTATTATCTAATAAATATGTAGCTGGAATACCTTTGCTACCATTATTAATACTTTCTCTAATAGATTTTTCAGTATCTAAAATTACAAACCAATTGTAATTATTTATACTTAAATAATTTTGTAAGTCTGAGATATTTTTATCGTGTGAGACAATTATGATAGGTATATTTGGATTATTAATCATAAAATTATTTAATTGCTCAGACTCTTCTATACATGTTGAGCACCATGAAGCCCAAAATATTATTAGTGTATTATCTTTTTTTGAAACATATTTTTTTAGTAAAGTATCATCAACGTTAGCTATTATATAGTCCTTCCTTTTTGATGTAGCTATATATTTTGGATTATCAAAAAAGTTATGTGTTTTTTTTAGATAAATAAATGATATAATAGCTATTACAAAAAATATGATTAAAAATAAAATGAGAAATATTTTTCTTGTCGTATTTTTTTTCATAAAATTTAAAATCTCCTCTTTATAATAATTATATTATAAAAAAAAATAAAAAACAATAACACTTGAAAAAGTAGTATAAATTTGTTAAAATATATGGTAAACATAATAATGTAATGTATTTTTAATATAAAGAGGAGACAAAAATGAAAAATAAAGATATAGTAAAAAAATACTTGGCTTTTGATGAGAAAGTATTAGTAATTGTAATAGAGGCTACAAATATGATAAATGAACTAAGAAATCTACATGGACTATCAAATGTTGCAACTGCCACTATTGGAAGAAGTTTGATGGCTACAACTATGATGTCAAGTATGCTAAAGGAAAAAGAAAATAGAATAACTGTACAAATAAAAGGTGATGGTCCTTTAAAAAGTATAGTAGTGTGTGGTAATAGTTCATTAAATATGAAGGCATATGTGTCAAATCCAAATGTAGAATTGCCACTTAATAAAAATGGAAAATTAGATGTAAGTAAAGCAATTGGAAAAGGCTATATAAATGTTGTAAAAGATATTGGTCTAAAGGAACCATATATAGGTTTTAGTCAGTTAGTATCTGGAGAAATTGCTGAAGATTTTGCTTATTATTTTGTAACATCTGAACAAACTCCATGTGCTGTATCACTTGGAGTAAATATATCAAAAAATAATATTGTACAAAAGGCCTTTGGATATATAATTGAACCATTACCTGAGTGTGATGAGAATATAATAGAGGTGTTAGAAAATATTAATTCAAATATTAATAGTATAACGGATCTTGCAATCGATTTAGGAGATATTGATGATATTGCAAAAACAATAACTGGTGATAATAATATAAAATGTGTAGAAGATAAAAATCCAAAATTAGAGTGTGATTGTAATGAAAAAAGAATTGAAAAAACAATAATTGCTTTAGGAAAAAAGGATGCTATAGAGTCAGCAAAAAATAATAATGGTGTGTTAGAAATATTTTGTAATTTTTGTAATAAAGTATATAGTTACGATATAGAAAGTATAGAAAAATTATTTAAATAATAAGTTTGAGGTAAATATTTTTATGAATTTATATGTTATAAGGCATGGACAAATAGATAATAATGTTAATCGTATTATAGCTAGTTTTACTGAAGTTGATTTAAATGAAATTGGTATTGAGCAAGCAAAAGAAGCTTCAAAAGAACTTAATAATATAGATTATGACGTTGTATTTTGTTCACCGCAAAAAAGAACAAGAACTACTATGAAAATAGTAAACGTTAAAAACAAAAAAGTTATATATGATAATAGGTTAAAAGAAAGAAATGCTGGTAAATTAGAAGGAAAAAGTGCAATTGGAATTGATTTAGATGATTATTGGAATTTTTATAGTGTTAATATATATGAATCTGCAGAGTCACTTGATAGCTTATTTAAAAGAGTTTATGATTTCATTGATGAATTGAAAAACAATGATGAGTATAAAAATGTAGTTATAGTTACACATGATGGTGTTTGTAGAACAATTCACTGTTATTTTAATGGACTTCCAAAAAATGGTAATATAAGACTATATAAATATAATAATTGTGAAATAAGAAAATATACTATATAATAATAAAATTAGGAGAAAAAAATGGAATATATAATTTCGGAAGAAAATGCAAAAAAAAGATTAGATGTATACTTACTAGAAAATTTAGATGAAATGACTAGAAGTTATATAAAAAAACTTATTGATACAGGTAAGATACTTGTTAATGGGAAAATACAAAAATCAGGTTATTACTTAAAAAAAGAAGATCATATTTTAGTAGAGATACCAAATGAAAAACAAGCTGATATAATACCTGAAAAAATAGATTTAGATATAGTTTATGAAGATGATGATATAATTATAGTTAATAAGGAAAAAGGAATGGTAGTTCATCCAGCTAATGGTAATTATACTGGAACTATGGTAAACTCACTTATGTACTCTCATAAAACAAATTTGTCATCAATAAATGGTGTGATAAGACCTGGAATTGTACATAGAATTGATAAAGATACATCTGGAATTTTAGTGGTTGCCAAAAATGATTTTTCACATAAAGAACTTTCTAATCAATTTAAAGAACATACAATCACTAGAAAATATATTGCATTAGTTAAAGGAATTATAAAAGAAGATAAATTGGATATTGATTTACCTATTGGTAGAAGTAATAAAGATAGAAAAAAAATGGCAGTAACATATAAAAATTCAAAAAGAGCAGTGACACATATATCCGTTTTAACTCGTTTTTATAATTCAAATGTAACTTTAATTGAGGCGATTTTAGAAACTGGTAGAACACATCAAATAAGAGTTCATATGTCATATCTTGGGCATCCTTTAGTCGGTGATGAAGTATATGGAAAAAAAGATTCAAAATTTAGAGTAAATGGTCAGATGTTACATGCTAAAGTATTAGGATTTGTTCATCCAACTACAAAAGAATATGTAGAATTTGAATCAGAATTGCCATTAGAATTTGAACAAATTTTAGAAGTATTAGAAAACAAAGAGAAGTAAAATATATAAATATACTGGTAGTATTACAACTACCAGTATAGAATATATATAAACATAGGACCTATGATAATATATAATATGTATAAAAGTTATTTTTGTGAAAGAATAAGGTGAAAAATGAGGATAAATAAATTTATAGCAGCTTGTGGAATATGTTCTAGAAGAAAAGCAGAAGAATATATTTTACAAGGTAGGGTTAAAGTAAATGGTATAGTAATAAGTGATTTATATATTTTAGTAAATGAAAAGGTTGATAAAATATGTATAGATAATAAACTAGTAAAATTAGAAGACAAAAAAATATATTTAATGTTAAATAAACCTAAAGGTTATATAACTACAAATTCAGAACAATTTGATAGAAAAAGTACATTAGACTTAATACATGAAAGTGAACGTGTATTTCCTGTTGGAAGATTGGATATGGATACTGAAGGGCTTTTATTATATACAAATGATGGCGAATTTGCAAATATGTTAATACATCCTAGAAATAAAATAGAAAAAAGATATATAGTTGATGTAAACAAAATGGTAACAGAGCAAATGATAAAAAAATTAGAAAATGGTGTTGATATAGGTGGGTATATTACCATGCCAGCTAAGATTAAAAAAAATAGTGATAAGCAAATTGAGCTGATAATATGTGAAGGGAAAAATAGACAAGTAAGAAAAATGTGTGAGGCTGTTTCATTAAAAGTTATTAATTTAAAAAGAGTACAAATAGGACAAATATTACTTGGAAATTTAAAAATAGGTAAGTATAGAAGTTTAACAAAAGAAGAAATTGAAAGTATAAAAAATGTATAAAAAAATGCCCCTAAAGCAAAAGATAAAGTAGGGGCATTTTATATATTAGTGTAAACAGATTCTAGTGTTTTCTTTTCCTAGCAGCTTCTGATTTTTTCTTTCTTTTTACGCTAGGTTTTTCATAATGTTCTCTTTTACGAATTTCTGCAAGAACTCCATATTTGGCACATTGTTTTTTAAATCTAGCTAAGGCATTATCTAAACTTTCATTATCTTTTATTTTAATTCCTGGCATTTCGTTTCCCTCCTTCCAGTGGGAAATACTTTAATTTATAATCGTATTACATAAGTATTTCTAAATTACTATTAAATTATACAATAGTTTGTTAAATAAGTCAAGTTATGTTATAAAAAAAGTATAAAATGGCTAAAAAAAGGAAAAATCAATATATAATACGATATACAAAATATATGTATAAAAATTGTATAAAAAAGTTGACTACACATATATTTTAATATATAATAAAATATATTGAAAAAGAAAAAAAGAGGGATAAAGTTGGAAGAGGATAAAAAAATACATTTTGATAAATCTAGAATTGTTAATAATGTGATTATATGTACATTATCAATAGTTTCTTCAGCAATTATTATAATGTGTCTTTGGACAGTAGCTGAGCCTAAGTTATCAGGCAGTGAATCTTTAATTAATGAAAACTCTAAGTATATGGCAAGAATTGAAGAAGCTTTAAATAAAATAAAGTCAAAATACATTGATATAGACGAGATAAAAATAGATGAATTAATAGATGGCGCAATAGAAGGAATGGCAGATGCTACATCAGATCCGTATACAAGATATGTGTCTGATGAGGAATTCAATGATATTGCAACATCTGGTGCTGAAACATATGGTGGTCTTGGAGTACATTTGACTTTTGATTCAAATTCAAATGCTATAATGGTATTAGGTGTAATGCCTAATTCACCAGCATTAGAAAATGATATGAAAGCAGGAGATTTGGTTGTTAAGGTAAATGACATAATTGTGAACAAAGAAAATTACCAACAATGTGTTGATAATATGAAAGGTGAGGAAAATACAACTGTAAAACTATCAATAAAAAGAAATGATGAATTAATAGAAAAAGAAATTACAAGAAAGATAATAAGTAGTAGTAATGTTGAATCAGAAATTATTAATGAAAATATTGGGTATATCAAAATTTGGGCTTTTGAAAACAAGGTATATGAGCAATTTAAAAGTGAATATGATAAATTAATTTCACAAAATATTAAAGGTCTTATTATTGATTTAAGAAATAATCCAGGAGGCTTAGTAAATGAAACAATAGATATATTAGATTTATTGTTACCAGAGGGAGATGTATTAAAACTAGTATATAATGATGGTAGAGAAAAAGTATACAAATGCAAAAATAAGGATGAAATAAAAATACCACTTGCAGTAATAGCTAATGAAAGAAGCGCTAGTGCAGCAGAGATACTTTCAAGTGCTGTAAAAGACTCAAATAAAGGTGTATTAGTTGGAGATAAAACATATGGTAAAGGTATTGTGCAAGAAGTAGAAAAGCTTGGTGAAAGAGGTGCTTTATCTATAACTGTTGCTAAATACTATACTATGAGTGGAGTAGAGATTCATAAAAATGGAATTGAGCCAAATATATCTGTTAGTTTACCTGATAATTTAAAAAATGAAATAGCTATACCAAGGATGAAGGATGTACAGTTACAAAAAGCTACTGAATATATATTAGAACAAAATAAAAAATAAAAGAAATATTTCGCTGTAATTAAAATGTAATTAAAATGTAAAAAAAATATTAAAAAAATATATGTAAATATCATGCTTTAAAAAATAGATAATAATAGAGTGTGATGTTTACATATTTTTGTAATATACATATCTTTTGGAAAAATTTTGCTTTGACATTATAAACAAAAAGTGCTATAATTTGACACATGAGAGGCTTGAGGTGATATATATGGTATCAAAAGATTCATTACTTAAAGTTAAGGAGGAAGTAGAAACTTTTGTAGGTCAGGAAATACTAATAAAGGCTAATATTGGTAGAAATAAATGTATTTGTCGAAAAGGTGTAATTGATAGTACATACCCAAATTTATTTGTTTTTAAAGAAAATGAGACTTCTAATAAGTTATCATATAGTTATACTGATTTGGTTACTAACAATTTACAGTTAAGTTCAATTGATGGACAAGCACTCACAAATTATGATTTTTCGACACCTAAGTATACAAGACTATAAAATATAGGTGATTATAAGAGGTTAAGCAGTTTTTATACTGCTTTTTTTTAGTCTTTTTTTAAATTTAGTATTTTTTATATAAATTGTGGAAAAATATATAAAAAGGTGATCATATGAAATATAATAAAATATCAGAAAAATCAGAAAAATATATATTTACGGTAATAATTACTTTTTCAATAATTATATTATTAGTTTTATTTATTTTAAATTATATTATTAATTTATATTTTGATCCAAAAATTTGTTTTTTTATATATTCCTTAGTTTTATTAGATATTATAATTACAATGATATTAGTATTAGTTTTACCTAGAATTATATATAAAAATTTTGGTTATTGTATAGATGATAGTAAAATAGAATCCATATCAGGGGTTATTTTTTTAAATAGAAAAATAGTATTATTTAAAAATGTATATAAAATAATAATAAGAAAAAAAATAATAGGAAGAATTTTTGGAATATCTAGTTTAGCCTTAGTTACAAGTGCTGGAGAAGTAAAAGTTTATTTTTTAGATGAAAAAGGTTTAGAGAGTTTATATAATAAAATTATATATAAAATTGAAGGGGAAGCTTGTGAAAAAAAATAAAATAGATAAAAAAGTAATAACAAATGATAAAAAATATTTCAAATCTTCTCCAATAAGCATTATTGATAATACTTTAAGAGTAACTTGGCTAGCTACTATACTTATAATAACTAATTTTGCACTTATAGCAAATAAAATAAATGAGTTTAATAAAGCTACTAATGTAAATATTAATTTAAGTGCAAATATATTAATAATTATAATACTATCAATATTTATAATTATTATGTTTGTGTACTACTTAATAAATTGGAAAATTACTAGAATTTCGTATGATGAGAATAAAATTATTGTTTATAAAAATATTTTAATAAAAGATAAATATGAATTTTTAATAAAGAACGTATCAGGCTTTGTAGTGGAGCAAAATATAATTGATAAATTATTTAAAATATATAGGTTAAAAATATATACAGAAAAAATCAACAATTTAAAGCCAGATGCACACTTTGTAGTCAAAGAACATATAATGTTTGAACTAAAGGAATTTATAATAAAAAAAATAGTAAAGAAAAATGATATATTAAAAAAATTAGAAAATATAAATAATTATGATATTAAAATTAATATAAGGGATGTTTTAATTCATAGTTTTTTTAATATTTCAATTGGTAACAGTATTATAATTTTTAATGTGATTTTATTAATATTTTCAATGATAAGGGATGGAACTATTGCAAAAGAGATTTTTACAAATTTATTAGGATTTTTAATAACAATTTTGACAATTGTTTTTCCAATATTGTATAGTATAATAAGTTCAATTTTAAAATTTTATGGTTATAAGTTAAAAAAAGTTGAAGATTTATTGTTAGTTAAATATGGTTTTTTAACAACTAGAAGTTATTTTATACCAATTTTAAAAATAAAAGGTGTTATAATAAAAGAAACTTTAATATCTAGAATATTTAATTTTAATTTATTAAAAGTAATTTGTTCAGGCGTATCTAGTAAAAAGGGAGAACTTGACTTTTTGTTACCTATGATAAGCAAAGATAAGTTAAATAACATATTACTTAAAATTTTACCAGAAAGTAATTTTAATTTAAGTAAAGATTTATTATATCAACCAAATTTTGCAATTAGTATATTTCTAGTTATTTTTACTATAGCAAATATATTAGTAATTCCAATATTAATGTATATAAAACTAAAAGCATTATATATACTTATATATATGGCTGTTACTTTAATAATGATTTTAGTGTTATATTATTTTAAAAGGATAAGTATAAATAAAAATTATATTTTGATTTCAACTGGAGTATTTATAAAAAATATATCTTTAATATTATATGATAGTGTAAAATATATAAAAATTAGTGAGGGTGTTATATCTGATAAGTTTAACATTCATA
>CANAIR010000034.1 GCA_947361355.1 uncultured Clostridium sp. | reverse complement strand
AAACCCACGCCTTTGGCTCTCCTGCACCATAGGCATTGCCTATGGTTTACACCAATAAAAAAGAAGAAATAATTTTATTTACATATTATTTCTTCTTTTTTTACTATATTATTTTTTATACCCCATCTTTATTTACTTTTCTATAGGTTCCACCTACTGATTCGAGTATTAAAAATCCGTCATTTTCAATTATAATATCGACTAATATTGGTCTAAAAATTATTTTCTTTTCTAAAAGAGAAATTAAACCAACTCTATCTTTTCTTTTAGTTATAGCATAATGAATTCCATTAATAAAATTAACTTTAGCAGCAAATGGTTCATTAACTATTTTTTCACCTTTTCCATTATATATATTATTATTATAGCACTTAAAGTATATATGCTCACCAACTACATTAAATTCTACTATAGGTGAGTTTATAAATTCTTTAAATAAAAATTCTTCCCTATCAAAAGAAAAAACATTAGTTAAATTAATACCAGTACTATAATCATAAAAATTAATACCAATTATATCTTTTCCTAAATTTATTACTCTAAAATTATGACTTGACAAATCTTCATCATAGGGAATTTTAACAAAATGTATATTTGACTCTTCATCAAAATAAAATATTTCATTTCCATGTCTTAAATAAAATGGTCTATCAGAAGAATTATATTTAGAAATAAAAGTGGAAAATTTATTACTTTTAAGATTTTCAAAATCAGTATTTTTATCTAATATTAAAAAGTCTATTTTATTATTTTTTATATAATCACCATTTAATTTAAATAAATATTTTTCTTTATAATCATATATAATACTAAAAAAATCATTATTAGGATTTGTAATTTCCATTCCAATTGTTTTAACAATAAGCTTTTTACTAATTTTATCATAAAGAAAATATTCAGTACTTTCTTCATTCTCACCATTATTTTTAAAAATTATAAAATACTTTGAGCTATCAACTACTGAGTCATAATATTCATTAATTCCTTCCATTGTTTCTTTTTTGTGGTCACATTCCTTAAAAAATTTACTTTTTATTAATTTACGAATTGACATTATTTATTCCTCCTAAATAATATTTATTAATTAGTTACCATAATTTTATAAAATTATATAATAATTTATATATAATGTCAAGTTTTAAACATTTTTATGTTAATTTAATCAAATAATTATCAAAATACTTGATTATTGAACTAATTTATGTTAAAATAATTTAGTAATAAATTTAGTGTGATTCAAAAGGGGGATTTTAAAATGGCAAAATGTGAAATTTGTGATAAAGAAGTTAAATTTTCTATGCAAGTAAGTCACTCACATAGAAGAACTGCTAGAACTTTCAAACCTAATGTTCAAACAGTTAGAGCAAACGTTAATGGAACACCAAAAAAAGTTAAAGTTTGTACAAAATGTTTAAAAAGTGGTAAAGTTGAAAGAGCAATATAAAAAATAGATTTTTAGGTATGAGTTATCTCATATCTTTTTTTATAATAAAGGAGTAAATTATAATTTAATAATTTACTCCTTTATATATTTTTATCATAATACTACATAATCTAAAACATCATCTTCTAATAAAATAATCTTTTCTTTTTCTAAACTTTCGAATTCAAATATTTGACTCTCCCTAAAAGCTCCTATTATACAACCTACTTCAATTCTTGGAGGAATTTTATCAACAAAATTTTTACTAACTAATTTTACTTTTTTAGAATACACAGCACCATCTTTTTCATAATTTAAAATTAGCTTACTACCTACATTTAAACAACTTTTTCCTTCAGATTTTTGCAAAACTTTTCCCTCCAATACAATTAATTAATTAAATTTTTCTAATGAATTACAGACATTATACTATTTTTTTATTATATTGTCAATTTAAATCTTGTTTATTGTTAGAACAAAAATATAAACAATATTTAAGTTTTCTATAACTTGACAAAGTTATATACTCACCTATTTTATTACAGTATATTCTCTTTAACTTATATTTACTTGTATATATAAACTTTGCATATTTACATTTATTACAATTATATATAATCATATTATTATTATTTACAAATATAAAAATAAAATACAAAAATATAAATGTAAGACAAATTTGTATTTTTTAAAGCCACTTTTCATAAATTTTTAAATATCTTTATAATCTTTATTTATAAGTGCTTATGATACTTTTGTTTTTGGAAGATATTCACATATATTTTTATAATTCCTTATATTTTTACTTTCAAAAGTAGTAAATTAGTAGTATATTCAGTGCTCCTTTTTTGTTTTGTTCCTTAAAATAAAGGAATTTAAATGAAAATTAAACTTTTTACATAAAAAAACACCTCAAAATATTAAACTATACGATTAATATTTTAGGTGATTTTTTTTATACCTTAAAAATTGTTTTTAAAATCATTTTCATAAACTTACCTGGTTGATATATAACTATCTTCATAATATTACCTCCTTTAGCAAAAAAGCCATGAAATTCCAAGTATAATTATAGCTATTGCTACTATTGCTACCCATCCCCAAAAAGGTAGGATTATACTAAGACCTACTCCTAGACCAAGTGCTAAAAGAAATAAACCTATTGTTTTTCTAAAACCGCCTCTAAACATTTTCTTTCCTCCTTTTTGACAAATGAATAAAAATATTATAGAATATTTACTATATAATATGAATTTTTAAATAAAAAGGTGATTAAATGAAAGAACAAAATGACGCAAAAAGATATATATCAAAAGATAAAATACAAGCAGAAAAAATTATAACAAATTTAAAAAACTATTATAATGACGCAAAATGTGGACTAGATTACAATAGTCCTATTGAACTTGTTGTTGCCCTAATACTTGCAGCTCAATGTACTGATGCTAGGGTTAACCAAATTATTCCAATATTATTTAACAAATATAAAACAGTATATGACTTGGCAAATGCTACCCCTGAGGATATATCAATTATTATAAAGCCTTGTGGATTTTATGTTAACAAATCAAAATCAATACATGAAACTGCAAATATAATAGTAGAGAAATTTAATGGAAAGGTTCCAAATACGATGGAAGATTTAACTACTTTAAAAGGTATAGGTAGAAAATCTGCTAATATTATTTTACAAGAGTGTTTTAATAACACTGTTGGCATAGCTGTTGATACACATGTTACAAGACTATCTAGAAAAATTGGATTTTCAAATTCTAACACTGCCGAAAAAATTGAACAAGATTTAATGAAAAAATTTGATAAAAAATACTGGTCTACTATAAATCATATTCTTGTTTATCATGGTAGAAAATTTTGCATTGCAAGACGTCCAAATTGTGATGAATGCCCAATTAATAAATTATGTCCAAAAAATGATTAAATAATATAGATAAAAGTATGAAAATTCTTTTATCTATATTATTTTATTAGAATATTTAACAAATTACTGCATATTTTTATTAACTTGTGTTACATTTACAATTGATTTATTTACACTTCCATCCTCTGAAAATACCACTATATTATAATCACCATTTTTACTAACCTCTTTTATTATCACATATGTATTATCATTTTTAATCATACCTAGTATTTTCTCTCCATTTATTACAACATTATCTATATTTTTATCATATTTAATCTCTATTTCTAATGTTGCTTTTAAACCTTCAAATCCACTTATTATATTTGTTTTTACTTTTATATCTTTATTTATCACTTGTGGTTTTTCTTTATCATTTGTATATATATTATCTCCTACTAGTAAAGTTATTATTCCATTACTATCTACATACCACATAGTATATTCATTGTATATTGGAAGATAAGATTTTATAAAATAGTCTGTTCCTCCATTATCTAAATCATTAAACAATATCCTTCCAGTAACTCCATTTTGTAATATAAATGGTATTTCTCCCCTTGCATTTCCTACTTCACTTGTTATAGAATTTATTGGACCTGATTTTATTGTAAGCTTTTGTTTAAATTCTGATTCTATATACTTTATAGTATTAGTAAATTCTTCTTGTATCCTTCTTAAATCACTTTTTATTTTAGACTCATCTATACTTTCAGAATTATCTACTACTTTTAATATTTGAGAATTTTTTACAGGATTATTATTTATTAATTGTATAAATATAACAGATATAATTATTATAGAAATTATTATAAATAAAATCATTAAACTATTTTTATTAAATATTGTATTATTATTTTTTTCTATATACTTTTTTTTACCCTGATTCATATTATTCACCTATTTTTATTATTTTTTGCTTTATTTGATTTTTTATACAAAAAAAACAAAACTAGTAAAAATTTTCTAATTATCTTTACTAGTTTATTTTTTTATTTAATTAAAGGAATTCTTATATAAAAAATAGTTCCTTCACCCTTTTTTGTATCAAAAATAATTTCACCATTAAAATTTCCTTTTATAACTGAATACGCTAAATATAATCCAAGGCCTGTACCATTTGTACCTTTAGTTGTTAATATGTTCTTAAATACAAATGGTGCAATACTTTCATCTAATCCACCCGCATAATCTTGTACTTTTATAAGTGCTATTTTTGAATTTTCTTTTAAAACTGTAACTTCAACCTTTCCACTTTCATTTTCACCATAAGCTTGTATACCATTTACCACCAAGTTAGTAAGTACTTGTCCAAGTTTAGTTGGATCACCTTTAATTTTTAGATCATCTTTTATATCAACAAAAACTTCTGACTGATTCTTTTTAGCTTCATGGAAAGTTATAATTTTAACATCATTTATAACATCACTTATCTTAAATTCAACATTTGAATCTCCACCAAGATTTCTAATTTGATTTCTCATACTATTTACAATATTTATTATTTTAGTAGCACAATTATCCATTCTTTGAATTATTTGTTTTTCATCTTCACTTCTTGAATCGTTCATTTGATTTAACATCAAAATACCTGTTTTTATAGCAGATATTGGTGTATTTATATCATGTGCTACTCCACCTGCAAGTTCACCTATTGATACAAGTTGCCCTTGTTTTACGATTATATCTTGTTTTTCTTGTATTTGTTTTATATCTTCTTTGTGCTGTGTTATGTCCTTAAAAAGTAATAGTGTTCCTATATAATCTGTGTTTTTTAATTTAGAAGAAACAGGACTTATGTCTACATCAAAATATTTGTTAAGATTATTCTTACTTGCATGAAATTCGACAGTTTGTATATTTTTTTCTTTTCTGGATTTTTTTATTAAACTATATAATTTATTAATATTAAATAATTTATTATCTTCTATTATCTCGAATAAATTATCACCATTTTTAAATAATATATTTTTTTGAAATATTTTAATAAATGTTTTATTGGTATCTATTATAGTTCCATCATTAGAAATAACTACATATGCGTCTGACATTATATCCATTATTGTTTTAGAAGCTACTGGCGTTAAATTTAATGCTTTGAATTTAAAAATAGCAATTGAAAAACATAAAGCTAATATAACAAATAATATTGGTGTAACATATATACTTGTTTCAATTATTTTAAAAACTCCTAATAAATTTCCACTTAGTGGAACTAATATTCCTAAAAATATTAACATAGTCTGTTTCGAAAAAAAACCTGACCTTTTTATTGTTCCAGATATCAATATTATAACAGCAACAACTAATACTATATAGCCATAACTACTTATTAAATAAAAAGCTTCACCAAATACTGTTTGGTTAAAATTAATTGAATATACTTTATAAAATAAATGATGTACATCATTTGTCCATAAAATTAAAAGTGACAAAATTGAAATACCATATAATATATTTATTTTTTTAAATTTTATATCAGGATTTAAAAACAAAAGCGCTATTTTTAATAATTCAATTGGTGCTATTAATGTAAATATATACGTAAAATAATCAAAATATATTGGTGGAATTTTAGTTTTACTAAATAATATTTGTAATGATAAACTAATAAGAGGTATTGTAAGTAAACCAACAAAAATTGTAAAATGCCTATGAAGTTCATTTTTATTTTTCATTCTATTTAAAAACTTCAATAGCAAAAGTATAACTACTAATACTATTAAAAGAATTAATAACGTTGAATTAAAAAACAAATTTATTCCCCCTTTCACATAAATTTCTTAATATATTTTATAATGTATTCATCTTCAATTTCTGGCCATTTAATTCCTATTTTTTTTAATATTTCAATAGTATAATAAGATTTTATAGTTATATTTGTTAAGTAATTTAATCTATTATCTTTATTTAAATCAATTATAATACCTGAAATATCTTCAGATTTTTTTTCATCACACATATATTTTTCCATTTTTTTTGCAAACTCATCTTCTGATATAAATCTAACATTTATATCTATTTTCTTTAATATTTGTATAAATCTTTTAAGTGGTACATGGTTATGATTAAATAAGTGAAACATTATGTACTTGCTATCTAGCTTTGATAGATTTATTATTGTATGTGCTGCAAAATCAACAGGTGTAAACTCTAAATAAAAATCTTCTAGATTCTTTGGGAGTATTTTTATTTTAAGTAGAGTTTTAATTCTATTTGCAAACATATTTTCTTCAGCATTTATTTGAAATTTGTTATCATTTATACGATTTGTAAGATTTCCAAGTCGCATTATTTTAAAATTAAGCCCTTTTTCTTTTAATTCTAATAAGTATCTTTCTGCTAAAAATTTTGTATATATATATATATTATTAAGTTTTTGATCAACAAACAAATTTGTTTCATCATATATAATTTTTTCCTTAATATTATTTTGCTCTATATATCCACCTTCTAATACATTTCCTGATACACTAAGTGTTGATATATATATCAACTTTTTATTATTAACTAAACAAAAATCTGCTATATTTTTAGAAGAAACCCCATTTACCTTTTTAAAAATTTCCTCATCCCCAAAATGAGTTACTCTTGAAGCAGAATTAATAAAAGTAGTTACATTATTAATTAATTCATTTATATTTTTTTCATTTAAACCTAAATTTTCATTTTCTATATCTGCCTCTAATATTTTAATTCTCTTTCCTATTTGTTCTATAAACTCACCATTAAAATAAAAATTTAGTCTAGACTTTATTCTTTCCTTTGGATTTTGACCACTTTTTTTTCTTATCAAGCAATAAGCAATTCCTTCTTCATTTTTTAAATATTCATATAAAATATGAATTCCAAGAAATCCTGTAACACCTGCAATGGCTATGTTTCCTAACTTTTCTTTTTTTACTTTAGTATCTATTTTTTCTAACTTATTTTCAAATAAAATTTTATCTATTTTAGAATAGTCATAATCACTAATATTTCCATATAATTCTTTTATTTTATCATTTGATAAAAAATCATTTAATTCTCTTATTGTTTGGTAATCATATATATTACCATAAGTTAATTTTATTTTTTCTCTACTAAGCTTAGTTATTAAATTAATAGCATTTAATGAATCTAAACCTAGTTCGAATAAATTATCATCAATTCCAACTTTCTCTATGTTTAATAATGCCGATACTTCTCTAGAAATTTTCCTTTCTATTTCATTTCTAGGCTCTATATATGAGGCAATATTTACTTTAATTTTAGGTAATTTTAGTTTGTCAATTTTTCCTAATACAGTAAATTCAAATTTTTTAACCTGCATATAAAATGTTGGAACCATATATCTAGGAAGTTTTGTTCTTAAATATTTTTTTAATTCATCTTGTGCTATACTTTTATCACTTGAAAAATATGCGTATAATTTATTATCTATTACAACAACAGCAGATTGAATTATATTATCATAAGATTTTATAGCTGATTCTATTTCTTCTATTTCAATTCTTAGTCCTCTTAATTTAATTTGACTATCTTTCCTTCCAACATATTCTAATTCTCCATTAAAATTAAAATAAGCTATATCTCCTGTTTTATATAATCTTTTACCATCTACATTAATAAATTTTTCATCTGTTGCCTCTTTATTTTTATAATATCCTACTCCAACTCCCATACCACCAATACATAGTTCTCCCTTACAACCTATTGGTAATAAATTATTATTTTCATCTAATATATATGAAAATACATTTGGTATTGAGTATCCTATATTTATCTCATTCTTTTTTTCAATTTCTTTTGCAGATGACCAAACAGTAATTTCAGTTGGTCCGTATCCATCATATATTTTGGCATCAGTAAAATTTCTAAGAATTTCAAAATAGTTTTTAGGAAATTCTTCTCCACCTAATAAAATTCTTCTGAAATTTTTTATAGCATCCCCATTTTTATCATAGTTTATTAAAAGTTGCATTCTTGTAGGTGTCATATATACTACTTCAATATTATATTTTTTTATAAGTTCCGACATCTTTTCTGGAACTTTTTGTTCTTCTTCATTTGCAAATATTATCTTTTTCCCAAAAACAAGTGGTACTAAAGTTTCAAATATTGATATATCAAATGAATAACTTGAAAAACCTCCCCATACTTTACATTCATCTAATTTTTGAAATAAATTTGCTGCAAAACATAAATTAACCACATTAGAATGATTAATCATTACACCTTTTGGTTTCCCTGTTGTTCCAGACGTATAAATTATATATATTAAATCATCAACATTACTACAATTTTTTACTACTTTATTTTCGTATTTAAAATACTCAAAATTATCTATTACAAAATCTTTATTACTTTCAAAGTTTATATTTTCTGATTTTATAACTAATGATGCTTCACTATTTTCTATCATATAATTAATTCTATCTTCTGGAAAATCAGGATCAATAGGTACATATACACCTCCTGCTTTTATAACTGCTAAAATGCTAATTAACATATCAAAATTTCTTTTAAGCAACAAACATATTTTATCACCTTTTTTTATATTTTTTATATACTTTAAGTAATATGCAAGTGAATTTACCTTATTATTTAACTCTTTATATGTTAATTTTTTATTTTCAAAAACTATTGCTATCTTTTCTGGTGTTTTTTGTACTTGCTCATCAAATAATTGAATATATGTCTTATCCTTTGGAAAATCTACTTTAGTATTATTAAAATCATTTACTATTTTACTTTTTTCTTCTTTACTTATAATATCTATTTTTGATATTAATTTAGAATTATCTAAAACTCCATTATTAATTATGGTTATTAATCTATTGTGTAAATACTTTATCTCGATTTCATCAAATAAATCACATAAATAATCATAATGTATTTTTAACAAACCTGTATTACTCATATCTTCTATGTGTATATCCAAATCATCTTCTATATAATTACTAAACTTCCATGTTGTACTATATTTTTCATCATGCTCTACTCTTGCATTTTGATATGATAAAGCTATTTTATATAATTTTTCACTACTTTTATTCTTTTTTCTATAATTTTCTAATATTTTCTTATATGGATATTTTTGATGTCTAAATACAGACATAGTATTAGAAGCAATTTTTTTAACTATATCTAAGAAAGTCTCACTATCATCTATTTCTATTCTTAGTGGTATTGTTGATACAAACATACCTAGCATTTGCTTTTCTTTAAAATTTGCTCTATTTAGTACAGGTGTTCCTATATTAAAATCATTTACACCTTCTATTCTTTTTATATATATTGACAGTGCAGCTAAAAATAATGAATATACTGACACTTTATTTTCTTTACAAAATTTTGCTATATATTGATTTTGCTCTTCACTTAAATAAACTGTATAACGTTTTGCCATTTTAGATATAGCTGTATGTACTTTTTTTAGTGTAACTGGCTCTTTTATTCCACCTAAATATTCTTTCCAAAATTCCTCATCTTTTTGATATTTTTCTGATTTAGAATATTCTTCCTCTTTTTGAATAAATTCTACATAACTTGGATTTATTTCATCTTCTAACTTAACTTCATTTGTGCTATTTTCCATGTAATTTATAAGGCTTGTCCCGATTTTACTACAAGACCACGCATCTGATATTATATGATGCACTTTCATAAAAATTGCACCTTTGCCATCTCCATAATCTAAAATTTTAAAATCATATAATTCATTTTTATCAAATAAAAGAGGTAACAAAACGCACTTATTAATATACTCTAATTTTTCATCATCAGAATACTTCTCAAGTTTTACTACCTCAAAGTTTATATATTCAAATTCTTTCACATACTGCATAGTTTCGCCGTCTTCATCTATAAAATTTAATCTCATTGCATCATTATTTTTTATAACATTATTTATCGCGTCATTGCAAACTTTTGCATCAAAATCTTTATCTATTTCAACAGTTCCTACAATTGAATTAATTGGTAAATCTCTACTAAACTTTTCAACAAGTAATATATTTTGTTGTGGATAAGTTAATCTATACTTTTGCATATCATATACCTCTCTTTACTACGTCTAAATATATTATAGTATATCAGAAAAAATATTTAAAAGCAACTTTTTTCTTCTTTTTTAGACATTATAGCAATATATATTTTATATTGCATCTATAACACTTATAACTGCATTTTTATTATCCACTACTTCTTTTTCCAAGGCATTAATATTTGCAAATGGACCTATTGGATTTGCATTTAATTTAGACAATTCTACTGTAAAAGTAAATGTATTTTTTAATGCACATCTATAATAATCCATAACACCATATTTTTCATTATCTTCCATTATTTCATAGTCTGTAACTTTTGAATAAAGATTAAAAAGATATATATATTTTTCCATTTGACACATATCTATGCAACATTTTTCTGGTAAACTAAATAACATTCCACCAGTTGAATGATAAGAAAATATAGCAATTAATCTTTCATTACAAATATTGTACAAATAAGTTATATATTTATATAAATAATAATTTTCTGGGCTTCTATCAAAAGTAAAGCATCCAGGAAATGACATTGGACTTTCCATAGTTACAGGAATATCATTGTATCTTAAATTAGCAAATTTTTGTCTTGCTCTAAGCTTTTTTATCTCACAAAATCTATGTATAGAATTAGAGTTTTGATCTATACCTAAACCATTTGCAGACCATATATTAAGTACACTTTCATCTAACTTTGTATTTTTTAAAATACATTCTACACTCTTTCTTATATTTAAATCTTTTATATTTTCTACATCAGCTTTCAAAATATTGTAAAATTCCTTTTGTTTTTTAACACCAGTACTTGCTATTTTATCATCATTATTATACACATTTAAATACTTACTAGATAATTTTTCAATTTCTTCTTTGGAAAATGTTTTAAAATTTGTAATAATATTAGATGTAGTTATGATATAACCATCCACATTTAATATTGGTATAAAATGAAAAGTATAACTACTTAAAATATCACTATATATAAATAGTTCATCATAATCTTTTAAAAGTGATATCATAAAATCTAATATAAAATATGTAGTAACTATTTCATTTGAATGAGTTGCCCCAATTAATAACACGTTTTTTTTACCACACCCTATTTTAAAACAATTTATATCATAATTAAAATTTGTTTTTCCTATACAAACTCTTGAAATTTCTTTAGAGTATTCATTACACAAATTACTTAAAATATTACATACATTATCATATGTAAATATATATTCTTTTAAATAAACTTTTTTAAACATATCATCACCTTTTATATAATATGAAAAAAATATAAATATGCTTTTCAATATTATTAATTTGTGATACAATGATATTAAATAAAATAGGAGGCAAACTATATGAAAAAAAAATTATTATTAACAATAATTATTGTTTTTGCAATAATTGCTATATCATTAATCTACTTTTTTATAATGAATAAAAATTTAAAAGATGAAAAGTCTGCTATTAAACTATATAAAAATTTAATTGATACAATTGCTAGTAAATACTCAACTTTTCAAGACGAATTTATATCTATATCTTTTGATAACGTTTTAGATCCACTAAGTAAAGAAAAATTATCAAATGATGCAAAAAAAGAAATTATAAACTATACTAAAAAATATAATTCTGTAATATATGATAAAGCAAAGGAAGATTTAATAAATGAAAATAATGAACATACAAATAAACTATTTATATCATTTAGCTACACTTCTTTTTCATATAAAAAAGCAACTATTAATGTATATTATTATATATCAAACCAATCTAGTGGAATGCAATCTTTTAAAGTAAAATATACAAAAGATGGTTGGAATATATCTAAAATAAATTATGAGGTAATATCATAAAAAAGATAAGGATTATAAAAATAGACTTAAAAAGATAAAATACATAATATAACATATTGTATATATTATTTTTTACAAGTTTATCTAAAAATATTGACAAAATTTATTTTATATGTTAATATAATAGTTGTAAATGCGGGTATGGCGGAATTGGCAGACGCGCCGGACTTAGAATCCGGTGTCTCACGACGTGAAGGTTCAAGTCCTTTTACCCGCACCACAGACAATTTTCGTCGAACTTTTTGAAAGTCTTGATACAACTTGATTTTAAGACTATGAAAAATTAGATGAACACAAAAATCTTATTCCAGCTCTTAAGAGTTGGACTTTTTTTGACTAAAACTATTGAAAAAAGGAGGTTTTTGTGATATTATGTTACATATTATTAAAAAACAAATCAATATGAGTGATGAATTACACTCTAAAATCAAGTGGGCGTGTCGTATAAACTCCATTAAACAACAACCCGAAATTATAACTGGGTGTTTAAGAATAATAGAACATACGAATTTAGCGTATGTAGAGCCCCATAGAGTAATCATAAATAACAAATTATTGTTATTCTTTAATGAACATGATTACTTCTACGTAACAGATTTAAGGACAAAATATCCAATGTCCAAGTTACAAGAATACATATCATAGGAGAAAACGGCAGAACATTTTAGAGTTTTAAAAAATTATACTATATTGGTTTATTTGTGTTTTTTAAGAGAATTATAGAGATAGTTAATAATAAATATAAAACTCTAAAGTGCTAATAGCCAAACCTATGCTATGTGGCACTTTTTTTAGTTGCCTTTCTATTCATAATTTGGAAGGAGGAATATTTATAGAATGAATGGAGAAAAGAAAAAGGCAGGAATATATATTCGTGTAAGTACAGAAGATCAAGCAAGGGAACGGATTTAGTTTAGGAGAACAGGAAGAAAAACTAAAACAACTTTGTAAATATAAAGAATATGAGATATTTAAAGTTTACAAAGATGCAGGAATTAGTGCAAAAGATATGGAACACAGACCAGCTTTTCAGCAAATGCTAACAGATATGAGAGCAGGAAAAATCAATTATATTGTAGCATATAAGCTAGATAGAGTTACACGTTCAGTTCGTGATTTAGAGGTGTTAATCTTAGATTTAGAAAAGCATAATTGTTACCTCGTTTGCGATAGGGATGAGTTTACATCTTTTTATGACAAAGTGTTTAAATCTGCGAATTTATAGTATATAGTTACTTGTTTATTTTGGTCAATTTCAATTTTTTCAATCAAGCTATTTAGCATATAAACTGTAATATTTTCTTTCTTTAAAAAGTTTTGTATGATTTTCTCATAGTCTACAACATTTCTTTCAAATTTGACAGTATTTAATTCTTCAAGTTTTTTAGTTTTAGAATCTCTTTCATTAACTTTTTTCTCGTACATTCTTGAAAAATCGTTGTCATTGATAAGATTTTTTAATTTATCTTCATATAGTTTTTCTATTTGAAAGTCTAAAACCTCAATAGCTTTTGCTAAATTACTTTTTTCTTTGTTTAGTTCAATTTCATTTTGAATATTGTTATTGCTGTCATCAA
>CANAIR010000033.1 GCA_947361355.1 uncultured Clostridium sp. | reverse complement strand
GCAAATATTGCTTTACCAAGTGCAGTATCAAGTAGTGCAGGGCCATCAAGTACAACTTTTTCACATGTAGCAACAACTAAGACTGGTGCAGCAGTGTCTCCTACAACAGCAACATTAACGTATTATACAGTTTATAGAAAAACAGTAACAGCAAATAAGTTTATATATAAGAATAGAAGTACAAAAGCAACAGGCGCAGCATATGGATATTATGATGGAACAACAACAGGTGCAACAATAAATTTAGGAACCGCACCAGCAAATGGATATACATTTAGAGGATGGAGGACATCAATTGTTCCAACTGGTACAATAAATGTAGCTGCAAATGGTAATGTTACTATAGTAAATGATACAAATTATTATGCTGCGTATTCATATACAGTATATTTATATTATAATTTAAATGGTGGCTCTGGAAGTATATCTGCAACTTCTGGAACAGCATATATGAATTATTCAGGAGATAAATATGCAGCAACGGTATACTTAACTTCTAGAACTCCTAGTAGGTCGGGGTATACATTTGATGGATGGTATACATCAGCTTCTGGTGGTTCATACACATCTGGTTCATTGGCACTTACATCAGATTATACTTTATATGCACAGTGGAGTAAAGATACAGGTATAGATTTTATAAATGTTACATCTTCTGGATTTGATGTAAGATTATATACTAGCACAGCTTATTCTAATGTAGTATTTCCTGTTTGGACTGAATCTGGTGGTCAGGATGATATAAAATGGTATGATGGCACATATCTTACTTATCAAAATGGAATGTTTATTTATGGGTTAACAGTCTTTACTTCTAATCATGGTGGTCAAAGTGGTAAGTATAACGTACACGCATATCCTGGAACTAGTTCTGGATCAACGGGTAGTATTATTGATGGAGGATATGTATATGTACCTTCAAGTGGTGGTGGTACGGTTGTAACACCTCCAGCACATACATGTAATACGGCAAATTACTGTACTACTTTGCATAGTCATTCATCGTATTGGGCTTGTGAATGTGGAGGTTCTCACATACAATATAGACACCCAATGTGTAGTATATGTGGAAAAAGATCACCAGTATCATGGTGGAAATGTCCAAACCAACCAGAAGGTTCTCCAATGACTTGTCGATAGAAAAAGGTGATGTATTTTGAAAGACAAAGCAAAATTAGAAAATAAAAATAAAAGTAAAAAAGAATATGTAAAAAAAAGTAAAAAAATACATGTAAATAAAAAAAAGTTTATTAAAAGAATGGGTAGTATTTTAATAATTTGTATTTTAATAGTAGTAGTTTTTTTACTTGTTAGAATGTATATTAATTACAAAAAAGACAGAAAACAAAGTGAAAAACAAGTTCAAGATTTCTACAACGAAAGAGAAGAGGAAATGTCAAATCATGAAGATATTTCAAAACATGATAAGTTAAAAGAAGAAAAAAATATAGATGGAATAATTTTAAAAGATACAAAAATTTATACTGAAGGTGAAATGACATCTTTTATATCTACATTATATAACTCTACTGGTAAACTTATAGGTCAATGGAAAAAACAAGTAGTATTGTTAGATGAAAATGGAAATGAATTAGAAAGAATAAATATAATTGCAGTTAATGTAGAAAATAAATGTTCGTCTCCTATTTTAACACAATTTCGTTCAGGTGTTAATGTAAAAGATGTGTATGATTTTCGTGTAGAATGATAATTATAAAATAAAGCTTTAGTTAAACTAAAGCTTTATTTTTGTTTTTTATGCTTAATATAATTATTGATATAAAAATTGTTAATCTTAATTATATAAATTGACAAATTTAATTTTTAAGTATAAAATATATAGTATAATGCAATAATTGAGGGGAGATATATGAAAATTTGTAATAATAATAAGTTGTTGTTAAAAAATAATAAAAATGGTATAACATTTTTAATTTTAGTTATTACTATTGTTTTTGTTTTAATACTTGCTAGTACAATTACAATTTCTTTTAATAATATTGTAAGATCAACAAATAAAAAGGAATTTGCAAATGAAATAAATACTTTACAAAAAGTAATAGATCAATATAAATTTATGAATGGAAAATATCCAGTAGTTTCAGAAGAGATAATTTTGTCATTAAATGATATGAATATTGGAGAATTAAAACAATTTACAGATGAGCCAGGTTATAAAAATAAAGAAGTAGTTTTAAAACAAATAAATTTAGTAGAAGCGGGAGTAGATAATATTACAAGAGGTGTTAAAAGAGAATATGATGAATTAGATATATATACAGTATCAGAGTCCACTGGTAAAGTATATTATTTAAAGGGCGAAAAATTTAGTGGCATTAGATATTTTACTTTAACAGATGAACTAAAAGAAAGCTTGAATCTTTAAAAATTAGAAAAGGTTGGATGGTATATGAAAAAGGGAATAACATTAGCCATATTATCAATTGTTATACTATTAATGATTATATTAATAACTACTATTACAACAACTGGAACTATGGCTATAAATAATTCAAGGAAAATGAAATTTGCATCTGAACTTGCTTTAGTACAAGAACTAGCAGATGAGTATGCAAATAATAATGAAGGTGAGTATCCTGTTTCATCTTCACTTGAGATAGATTTGTCAAATGTTACATCTTCATCTATAAATCAGTTTAATGATGAAGTAAAAAATGTTAGTAAAATTATACTTTATCAGATTGACTTTTCAATACTTGGAAAAACAGATTTGATTTATGGTAATAAGGCAAAAGGAGATTTAACAGATGTATATGCTGTTTCAAAAGAAACTGGAAAAGTATATTATATTAAGGGATTAAAGATAGGTAAAGTTACATATTATACTTTGACTGATGATTTAAAAGATAGTATAGATTATACTCCAAATAGTGGAAGCGTTACAAAGGATGGAATTATATTTAATACTTTAAAATCTAAATGGACGAATAAAAATGTTGAATCAATTGTAAAAGTTCCTAGTAATTTAGGTTATACTAATGTAATTGTATCTACAATAAAAAATAATAATGTATTTTCAACAATTGATATTTTAGAAAATACAAAAGGATACGATATATATAAAATACAAGATGTATCAGGAAATTATCAAGTTAAAGTAGAGTATACAAAAGATGAAACTAATACGTTTCAAATATTTGATATAACAAATTTTGATGATAAGTCTCCAGAAATTGTTATAAAAAGTATAAAGCCTATGGTAAATGAAAAAGATAATGTAAAACAAACTTATATAGATATTGATTTTCAAAATGACTTAAGTGGGATTAAATATGCAAAGTACGAAACTGATAATATATCTGATGCAGATGCAAAAAAATATTTTACTAGTAATGGAAATAAAATATTAAATGGAACAATTATTGTAGATAAGTTTATAGAATATGTAACAATATATGTTGAGGATAACGCAGGAAACTATTCTTCACAAGTTATAACATTAGATGCAGTTGTAACTGATAAAGATTATGTAGAAGAGGGGCTTGTACTATATTATGATGGAATAAATAATACTGGAAGTGGGCATAGTGATAGTGTAGATATTTGGAAAGATTTATCTGGAAATGATAATGATGGAATTTTAGTCGGTTTTGATGGAAATGAGGCTAGTGGTTGGACAAATAATTCATTAAAATTAGATGGCATTAATGACTATGTGTATAAAAATATTGGAATAGATCAATATAATGCTACTGTTGAAGTTGTATATAAATATTATGAAGGAAATTGTGTTTTTTCAACTGATACAAATGGAAGTGTAGTAATGGATGAAAATATGAGATTTAAAAATATTTCAATTACTAACTTTGATATATCTAATGCAGTTAGTGTATGTTTTTTGTATAATAAGGAATCACAAAACAATATATATATGAAAATTTTTGAAAATACTAAGTATAAATCTGGAGTATCTAGTGATGTTGTAGCTGGAAAATATATATCATTAGGTACTAATTTACCAGGACAATCAGCTAGTCAATTTGCAAAAGCTGATATTTTTGCAGTACGTATATATAATAGAGCTTTAACACAAGAAGAAATAAATAAAAATTACAAAATAGATAAACTTAGATTTGGAATTTAAAAGGAGGAAGAATAAATGAAAAAAGGTTTTTCTTTTGCGGTACTTTCTATAACAATTTTAATAATGATTATTCTTCTTACTTCTATGACAGTTGCAGGAACTAATACTGTAAATAACTCAAAAAAATTATCATTTGCTACTGAAATTAATATGGTAGAACAGGCTGTAAATAGTTATAAACAAAAAAATAATGGAATTTATCCTATAAGAGAAAATGTTGTAGTTGATATTAGTAACTTAAATGAGTTTTCTGTAAATCAATTTGAAGCTAATGGGGAAGATATTGTAGATAGAAAAGTTGTATTAAATGAGATAGATTTTAGTAAGATTTCAATTGTTAGTCTAAAATATGGTAATACTACTGAAGGAGAAAATGATATATATGCAGTATCACCAAAGACTGGAAAAGTATATTATGCAAAAGGTATGAAAATAGGAAATAAATTGTATTTTACTTTAACTAATGAACTTAAAAATTCATTGAATAATAATAGTAGTCAAAAAATAAATTCAGATAACAGTTTAGTTGTATTCTCTGCATCTAATGTAGAGTGGACTAATGAAACAGTTTCAGTAGAAGTTAAAGTTCCTATTTCTTGCAGTATAACTTCTATAAGTGTAAATGGTGAAAGTGCAACTTATGCAACTTCACAAAATTCAGGTTACAACATTTATACTATAAGTGGTAGTGAAAACTATTCAGTAGAAGTAAAGTATTTTGAAAATAGCAATGAGTCAAAGATATTAAGTGCTACATATACTGTTAATAATGTTGATAATTTATCTCCAACTTTACAAATAGATGAAAATTTTGTTCCATTAAAAACTTTAAATGAATCTAATTTAGTAGGGTATATAAAAATATTAAATATGTCTGACACTTTAAGTGGAATTAAATATTTAAAATATGAGAATAATAGTGTATTTGCAGGAACTATTTCTGATGATCAAAAAAATAATATAAAATCACACTTTGAAAATAATGGAAAACAAATTGATGGTAATGTAATACCTATTGAAAAAGGAACTAGGCAGATAACTGTTTATTTAGAAGATAAAGCGGGAAATTGGACTATGCAAAGTATAGATATCGATAATATATGAGTAAAAAAGATTATTTAGTAAATTAGTTTATTAAATGATCTTTTTTGTTATTATATAAGGCTTAATTTGCATATAATATTATTAATATATTATACATAATAAAATGTTGATACTTGACACAATTAAAAAGTGGTAGTATAATGTAAATGGAGACTTTTAAGCTAAAAGGTGGAAAAATATATGGAAGTTATAAAGATAATATGTAAAGTAATATATTATTCTATTGATATATTTATATTGTTATATGCAATTTATTACATTATTACAGGAATATTTGCATTTTTCAATAAAAATAGTAAAATTAGAAAATATAGAGCAAAGCATAAAATTGCAGTAATAGTTGCGGCAAGAAATGAAGAAAAAGTTATAGGTCATTTATTAGATAGTTTGAATAAGCAAAATTATCCTAAGAATTTATATGATATATTTGTTGTACCAAATAATTGTACTGATAATACTAGTGAAATTTCAATACAAAAAGGTGCTAAAATAATTGAGTGCCAAGGTAATATAAAATCTAAAGGAGATGCTTTAAAATATACATTTAAATTTATGGCACAAAATTATCCAGAATATGAAGCATATTGTATATTTGATGCAGATAATATAGTACATCCAAACTTTCTAAGAAGGATGAATGATACTTTATGTTCTGGTTTTAGAGTAGCACAAGGATATAGAGATAGTAAAAATCCTTCTGATACTTGGATTTCAAGTTGCTATTCATTATTTTATTGGATACAAAACTATTTCTTTAATCAAGCAAGGATGAATATTGGATGGTCATCTTCAATAAATGGTACAGGATTTATAATTGCAAAAGATGTAATAAAAGAAAATGGATTTAATACTGTGACACTTACAGAAGACATAGAATTTGCAGCGCAATGTGCTTTAAATAATGAAAGAATAGCATTTGTGAAGGATGCTATAACATATGATGAACAGCCATTAGGATTTATACAATCATGGAAACAACGTACACGTTGGTCAATAGGAACAATTCAATGTTTGAAATTATATTCGCCAAAATTAATGAAAGTAGCATTTAAGAAAAAAATTCCGCAAGCATTTGATATGTCATTATTTTTTGTAGCGCCAATATTTCAAATTTTGAGTACTTTGTTAATTTTGATATTAGCATTATACAATGTTTTTGACATACAAGTTTTTGATATGGTAAAAACTATGTATGATAATAAGATATTTTCTGTAATGCTTGGGTATGTAGCTAGTATTTTACTTGCAACATTTGTTGTAATAGTAGAAAAAAAGAAAGTCAAAAAAACAGTGAAAGGAATATTAACACTCTCAATATTTATGCTTACATGGGTTCCTATAAATATAGTCTGTTGTGTAAAAAAGGAACATGTGTGGGAACCAATTGAACATAATAGAATTGTTGACATTGATAGTATTGTAGAAATAAATACTAAATAGATAATTAGAAGTTTAGGATAAAACCTAGACTTTTTTTGTATGTAAAAAATTTATAAATATTTATATAAAAGTTTTATTTTTTGTTATCTTTTAAAAATTTATTTCGTTATAATAATTGTAATGTATTTATGTATTAGGGGGGAGACAGTGAGCATTGAGTATTTAATAGGAAAATATACAAACTTAGTATATAAAATATGTTATGATATGCTTAGATCTTCTCTAGATGCGGAAGATACAACACAAGAAGTATTTCTAAAGCTATATCTTAACATTGATAGGTATATTAGTTTAAGTGAGAATGAAATTAAGAATGTAATTTGCAAAATAGCGCTTAATATGTGCAAAGATATATTAAAGTCTAAAGCAAGAAAATTACAAAATATGATAGACGAAAATAATATTGCACTAGAAAATTATATGGAAAATAATAATATTGATGAAGAAATATTTAATAAACAAAGATTAGAACTTATAAAAAAGAATCTTGATGAATTAAAAGAACCATATGGTTCAATATTATACGAATATTTTTTAGAAGAAAAAACTTTAGATGAAATAGCTAATAAAAGAAATGTAAATAAAGCGACTTTAAAAATGCAAATACATAGAGGTAAAAAAATATTAAAAGAGAAATTGTTAGAAAGTGGAGGTGAAAACTTATTATGAATTATACAAAATTAAAAAAGGAAAAATTAGAAGTAGATTATAATATAAAAAAAATAGAGAATATATTAGACTGTCAAGAAAATTTAGAACGATATATAGATATTATAGAAAATGATAAGTTAGACACTCCAATAGTAGTAGAAGATTTGAATAAGAAAATATTAGAAAGGATAACTAATGAAAAAAAAGAAGGTATAAACTTAAATCAATATGACAAAAAGGATATAAAAAATCAAGAAGAGAGTGAAGAAAAGCTACAATATATAAAAAGAGAAAAAACAATAAAAAATAATGATATTGAAGAACAATTTATAAAAAGAATTAAGTATAAATTTACTAATGTATTAAAAATTGCAGCTTGTACAATATTTGCATTAATGATATGGGAAGCTGCACCTACAACAAATACTTATGCTAAAAAAACGCCAGAAATAGTTACAGAACAAAAAGAGAAAAATATAAATAATGATACTAAATTTAGAAGAAAAGTTAATGACTTTTTTATGAGTCCTATAAAAATTGAAAGGAGAGAAAAATAATGAAAAAAAATATATTTTTTACATTTTGCTTTAGTTTTATACCAGGTGCAGGTCAAATGTACCAAGGATATATGAAAAGAGGAGTTTCTATAATGTTATTATTTGCATTAATTGTAGGATTAATGGCAATGGTTCCAATACCACTTTTTTCAATACCTCTTCCTATAATATTTGCATATAGTTTTTTTGATACATATAGTCTAAGAAATAAAATAGGTACACAAAATGAAGAAAAAGACGACTACATATGGGAAAATACAGATTTTAATAATGTAATAAAAAAACTAGATATAAAAAAGAAAAATACTACCCTTGGGATTGTGTTAATAGTTATAGGTGCATATATACTTTTAAATACAGTATTATATAACTTAGCATTACGTTTTGATATATATATAATATCAAGTTTAATAGATTCAGTAACTGAGTATTTAGTACCAATAGTAATATCTGGAATTTGTATTGCAGTTGGTGTAAAATTTATAGGAAAAAAATAATTTAAGGGGGAAATTTATGGAAAGTGAAGAAAAAGATATTAAAAATAATAATGAAAATATAAAAAATGTGAAAGAAAATAAAGTCACAAAGAAAAAATGTATAGGAAGATTAACTTTTGGTCTTACATTAATATTACTTGGAATTAGTATATTTATACAAAGTGTTGTATCATTTGAAATTTTAAGATACGTACTTATGATGTGGCCACTTATATTTATCGCACTTGGTGTTGAGATAATATATTACACAAAAAAGAATGATGTAAATTTAAAATATGATGTTTCTGGAATTATATTAATATTTGTTATTTTAGTATGTACAAGTATTTTTAGCGTTATTAATTATGGAGTAAACAAAGTATTATATAATGAGGACATAAGTAAATTTATATCTGAAGAAATGGCCAATTTATCTCATTCTTATACATTAAATACAAAAGTAAACATTGTTAATATTGCTGATAAAAAAGTTGATTTGAAAATAGTTGAAGATGGAAGTTATAAAGGTACAAAACTTATTGTAAATGGAAAAACAAATGATAAGTTAGTAAAGGATGAAAATATAATTTCTTTAATTACAGGTAATTATTCAATAAGTAGTATAATTGATATAGATCAATTTTTGGAAACGGTTAAAGAGGATACAAAAAGTAAAAAAATTGAAGACATAGAAAATGAAGATGAAATACAAGAAAATGATGTAAGTGCTAAAAAATATTATAGTTTTGTTACAATAGAAAAATTTCCTAAATGGTTGGATAGCATAGAGATTACTGTAATAACTAATAATAAAGAAAATATTACTACAAAAGGTGAATTTAATATAATTTAGTATGCTGACGTTTTCCTATAAATACATAGCATTACATACATATATAATTGAATTATATGTGTATGTAATTTTTTATTATTTTTACTTATTCTTTTGTATAATTATTGACATTTTGCTTTCCTTATGATAATATGTGAATATATGAACATGTATTCATATATAATTTGGAGGTGCATAATATGTATAAGGAAGAAATATGTAAAAATACAAAATCAACTAAAAATGAGCTTTGTAATATTCATAATAATATCCCAAATGATAAAAAAATATATGATTTAGCAGAATTATTTAAGCTTTTTGGAGATAGTACACGTATAAAAATCATATACACAATATACAAAAGGCAGTTGTGTGTACATGATATAGCAACAGTTATAAATATGACTCAATCTAGTGTTTCACATCAGTTAAAAAACTTAAAACAGGCTAGATTAGTAAAATCTAGAAAAGAGGGAAAAGAGGTATATTATACTTTAGATGATGAACATATAGAAAAGATTTTTAAATTAAGTTTAGAGCATATAGAGGAGGTTTAAAAATGGAAGAGGATAATATTCATGAACATTTTCACAATCACGAACATGGCAAAGTAAGTAAAAACAAAATAATTTTAAATATATTAGGAGTAATGCTTTTTATCTTAGCTATATTTTTTGAAAAAATATTTGATTTTTCTAAGCAAATGTACTTAACATTTTATATAATTTCATATGTATTAATAGGATATGAAATTATTTTAAATGCGTTAAGGAGATTATTCAAGAAAGATATGTTTGATGAAAATTTTCTTATGACAATTGCCACACTTGGTGCATTTTTTATAAATGAGTATACTGAATCAATAGCTGTTTTACTATTTTATAAAGTTGGAGAATTTTTGCAAGATTTAGCAGTAGAAAAATCTAGAAAAAAAATTGCAAGTGCGTTAGATTTACGTAGTGAATATGCAAATTTAAAATCTGGTTCTAATACAATTAAAGTAAAACCAGAAGAAGTAAAAATGGATGAAGTAATTGTTATTAAAAATGGAGAAAAAATTCCACTTGATGGTATTATTATTTCAGGAAGTACTAGTATAAATACAGCAGCGATAACTGGTGAATCATTACCAAAAGAAGTATTTAAAGGTGACGAAGTTTTATCTGGATGTATTAACATTGGTGGAGTTATAGAAGTTAAAGTAACAAATACATATGAAATGTCAACAGCATATAAAATTATAGAACTTATTGAAAATGCTTCTTCTAAAAAATCAAAAACAGAAAATTTTGTTACAAAGTTTGCAAAAGTATATACACCTATTGTTACATTTGTAGCTATATTTATAGCAGTTTTATTTCCTGTAATACTAAATATAAATTTTAGTGAATCTTTAAGGAGAGCATTATCGTTTTTAGTAGTCTCATGCCCATGTGCTTTGGTTATTTCAATTCCACTTGGATTTTTTGTCGGTATTGGAACATGCAGTAAAAAAGGTATTTTAGTAAAGGGAAGTAATTATATAGACTTGCTTTCAAATGTGAAAAAGATGGTATTTGACAAAACTGGCACTTTAACAAAAGGGAAGTTTGAAATAGTTGAAAAAAATTTTGTTGAAAGTGATATAACTAATGATAAAATAATTGAATATGTTACAATTTGTGAATCATATTCTAATCATTATATAGCAAAATCTATTGTTGATAATTATAAAAAAGAGATTGATTTATCTAAAGTTAGCTCTCATGAAGAATTATCTGGTATGGGAATAAAGGCAGTTATAGATAGTAAAACTATATTAGTTGGAAATGAGAAACTACTTAATAAGTTTAATATAAATTTTGAAAGTATTAAATCCAATAAAACTATTTTATATATTTCAATAGATAGTAAATATATAGGATATATAACTTTAGCTGATACGTTAAAAGAAGAAAGTAAAAATGTAATTAATAATTTAAAGAAATTTGGTATAAATGAAACAATTTTACTTACAGGTGACGAAGAAAAATTGGCTGATGAAATTGCTAATAAATTAGATATAGATGTAGTTTATTCTGAATTATTGCCACAAGAAAAACTGGAAATGTTTGAAAAAATAAAAAGTACATCTAGAAAAACTGATATTATTGCTTATGTTGGTGATGGTATAAATGATGGACCAGTTATAGCCCAAGCAGACGTTGGTATTGCCATGGGAAAAGGTGCAGATATAGCAATTGAAACTGCTGATGTAGTATTAATGAATGATGAGATAGAAAAAATATTAGATAGTATAAAAATATCTCAAAGAACAAAATCAATTGTAAAGCAAAATATACTAGTAGTACTTATAGTTAAAGTTGTATTTTTAGTTTTAAGTGGATTTGGAATTTCTACAATGTGGGAAGCTGTGTTTGCTGATGTTGGTATTTCTCTTATAGCTATACTAAATAGTTTTAGAATTGCAAAATAATATAAAAGTATAATAAACAAATAAAATTGATTAACTAGAAAAAAATATATAATTAAAAAAAGTATTGTAAAATAAATTATTTTGATATAAAATATAATAAGAAAAGTAAAAAAGTAAGTAATATGTAAACAAAAGGAGATGCAGATATGATAAAACTACACACACACACACACACACACACACAGGTGCTATAAACAAGAAATAGAAGAAATTTGTATTACAAATTTTGTAAGAAATGTAAATAAAGATAGATATATAGACCTAGTTAAAGGAGATGAATTCCTTTAGCTAGGTTTTGTGTGTTAAAAATCAGTGTAATTAAAAAGATAGAAAAATGTAATAATAATGAAATAATTAATATATATATTAAAATAAGTGAAATATAAAAAATATTGTTATAAAAATTGGAATAAATTTCCAATGACATTTATAGAAGAATAGTATAGAATATAAAATATAGGAAAAAATAATAGAAGAACATGTAAAAATACGAGGTGGAGAAGATGAAAAAAAAAAATAATGGATATACTCAAAAAAATTTTTATAAAGTAAGTCATTATGGTGGTATATCACTAATTGTATTAGTTATAACAATAATAGTAGTAATAATACTTGCATCAGCAGTTATAATATCACTTCAAAATAATAATCCAATAATAGAGGCAAATGATGCCAGAGTAAAGTCTGATGTAGCAAATATGCAGGCTATATTTACAAATACAGTAGGAAAGATAATGGCCGAAAAACAAGAAGTAATAGGAATAGAGTCAGGAAGATTAAATGAACCTATAAGTAAAATGAATAGTACTATTGGAGAAGCATTATACAAAATAGATGAAAGGGTAATAGGAAAAATAATATTTGATAATAGGCAAAATACTAAAAATAATTATTATACAGGAAAAAGGCTACCAGTATATAATAAAGAAACTGTATGGTATGTAGATGATGAAGGAATATTAAGATTACAACTTGGAGAAACTTCATTTGGTGAAGGCAAGGAAGAAGAAAATGTAAATCAAAATATGATAATGAATGTAAAAGTTACAACAAATATTGATTTTACAAAGGCAATTTTAGAAGTTATAATAGAATATGAAGGTGAAATAGATAGTGTAACAATAAATGGTGAAAAAATAGAAGTAATTAAAAATTCAGAAGGAAAATATATAGGAAGTAAAGAGGTAAATGAAAATGGTTATTATAAAGTAGTTGCAATGGCAAAAGATGAAAGTAAAATAAAAGAAATAGTTAGAGTAAATGAATTAGCAGATAATATGGAAATATGGAATACAGATGATATGAAAGCTTTTAGGGATAAAGCAAATAAAGGTGCTACATATAAAGATAAATTAATTGAGGTAATGGACAATATAGATTTAAAAGGGAGTGAAAGTAATCAGTGGATACCTATAAATAATTTTTATGGAACTTTTGAAGGAAATAATTATAAAATTGAAAATTTATATATAGATAATCGCGGAAAAAAACAACAAGCTCTGTTTAGTAATAATAATGGTATAATACAAAACTTAGAAGTCTCAGGTAGTGTATTTGGAAATGACGGAAATATTGCATTAATATGTGGAGTAAATGAAGCACAGATAAAAAGTGTAATATCACAAGGAAAAGTAGGTGGATGGAATAGTGTAGGAGGTTGTGTTGGAAGAAATAATGGCAAAATAGAATTTAGTGTTAATAAAGCACAAGTTTATCCATTGGGGACAACTGGATATTATGGGAGAGCCATTGGCGGAATTTCTGGTAGTTCATATGGAATTGTTGAAAACTGTATTAATTATGGACAAATAAGCGGAAATCATGGAGTAGGTGGAATAGTTGGTGATGCACAAATAGGTGAAATAAATTTGTGTAAAAATGTTGGTAATGTAACAGGGTTATCAGCAGAATCTAAATATAATGCTATGTATATAGGTGGAATAGCTGGTGGAGCAGCTTATGCAGGCAAGCATATGACAAAAAATTGTATTAATATTGGAGAAGTAAAGAGTAGTTATTCTGGAAGTAATGTTGGAGGAATTATAGGATATATAGCAGGAAGTAATAGTGGACATGCAATTATTGAAAATTGTTATAATTTAGGAAAAATTTCTGGCTATACAAGAGGTGGAATAGTTGCTAAAGAGGGATATTCTAGTAGTGCAAAAGGAAAAAGAGAACTAAAAGATAATTATTATTTAAATACATGTGGAGTAGGTTATGGAAGAGCAACTGAAGGAAGCAATGATAATGCACAGCCAAAATCCGAAAAGGAAATAAATGATTTAATTAAAGAATTATTAAAAATTTTACCTAATATTTAAATTGTATATATTATTTATATTTTCACGTTTTTTGATTTACATGAAAAGATATTGTAAATAATAAAAATATAGTATATAATATAGAGTATAAAGTTTTAAAATATGTAAACAAAAGGAGAGGTAAATATGATAAAACTACACACACACACACACACACACACAATGTGTATAAAATAGCATCAATTTGTTATGCAAATTTTGTAAAAAATGTAAATAAATATAGATATATAAACCTAGTTAAAGGAGATGAATTTCTTTAGCTAGGTTTTGTGTATAAAAATCAGTGTAATTAAAAAGATAGAAAAATGTAATAATAATGAAATAATTAA
>CANAIR010000032.1 GCA_947361355.1 uncultured Clostridium sp. | reverse complement strand
ATGAGGCTGACGGTATGGTAAGTGGTGCTGTTCATTCTACATCTGATACTTTAAGTCCATATTACTGTATTTTCAATAGTTTCACATGATTTCATAAATATTTAATTTAACATATTTTTAATACTTTTTAGAATATATCAAATTTCAAATATTGTTCAACCCATTTTCAAAAATATTCATATTGCATTATTTATTGCATTACTTTTTTAAAAAGGGAAATACACCATAGATAAAAATTTATTACCGTTTCGTAGCATAATCAAAGTAGCAGTAATACCAGTAAAAACACTACCCTTTTAATTCCCTACGTGTTTTTACTTAATTTTTATCTATGGTTTTATTTATTTGTCATCAATTTTAACATTTTTTATATCTTTTAAGTCCATATTACCAATAGCATATTTTATCATAGCATTGATAATATAGTTGTTTGATTTCTTACTCTTAACTGATAATTTTTCTATTATATTAAAATCTGTTTCATCTATTCTTATTGAAAACTGAACTTTATCTGACCCACTAGGTATTTTAAAACTCATATTTTGCACCACCTTTGAACTATTTTTAGTTTATAATATAATTCTACATTTTCACAACGACCATGTATAGTTGAAAAAAGAATGACTTTTAGTTCAAAAATAGTTGAAATATTTTTAGCTTTACTATATAATAAATGCGGATATATGTAAAAACAAAAGAAAGGGGTGTTAACTGTGTTCTCAACATATAGTAAAAATAATAGGACAGATACGATACCAGAAGAACAGAAAGTGTGCTTGATAATGTAGAAAAACAACACAAATTTTGAAATAATAAGAAAAAGTTTAAGGAGGAATAAAAATTGAAAACAAAATTTAAAATTTTAACAATATTAGCAGTAATATTAGTAGCAATGTGTATATTTGCTACAAACAAAGTAGAGGCAACTTCTAGTTCGGCAGCAGTAACAAAAGGAACACCTACTGCAAATTCTTTAGATAATCTTCCAAGTGTAATTAGCTTAGATATTAAAGAAAGCGAATGTGAAAAAGTTCCAGAACTTATTATGAATAAAGTTATTAGTGAATTAGAAAAACAGGGAATGATACTAAATAAAAACGAAGGTTATGGTGAAAATGTGCCAGAAATTTATGTTTGGTTTGGAACAAAAGATGATGATAGCGAAGGTGGGAACGGACTTTATAATGGGCTTTATAAAATTGTTATTAGAATAAAAGTAGGATATTCTATTAATAAAACTATTATACTAAATAAAGAAATTACAATTAAATATAATAATACAACCAATTATAATGAAAATGATAAGAATTATGTAGCAAATTTGATGAAAGATTTTGATAGAAAGTCAATTGAGATATATAATAGACCAAATCAAAGTCAAGATGTTATAGAAATATTAAATAAAAAGATAAATGATGCAAGTATAAAGTTAATTTATAATGGTATGGTTGCTGGTGACCCCGAAGAAAATTGGGGTAGTGCTGAAATTATGGTATTTAAGAATGATGTATATTACCAGACTATTAAGGTTGAGGCTCGTAGTTATGATGTAACGAGCGATGTGAATGTTGGAAATAACATATCAGTTAGTGGATTATTACCGAATGTAAATGTGAAAGTTATACCAAAAGAAAATGATGTTATGGTAAAAGATGTTTATAATGTAGGTTATAATAAAATATTAGGTGCTTACGAACTTACATTAACAGGAGCAACAAGTCTAGTAAACCCTATTGATATTACATTTAATGTTGGAACAGAATATAATGAACAAATGGCTTATATACTACATAAAAAAGCAGATGGAACATATGAAAGATTTGAAGAACAGATAAAAGATGGTAAAGTTACAATAACAGTAAGTGAATTATCTCCTTTTGTTATTGCAGTTAAAGAAAAGGAGCAAGCACCTATAACAAATCAAACAGAACAAGACAAAACACCTACAACGAATAAAGGCGAAAAAGATACAACACCAAAAACAGCTACAACAGATATAATAGGTTATGTATTAGTTACAACAATATTAAGTGGTATTGGAATAGTTGCATTAAAGAAAAGAATTTAATGGTTGGCTATAATGTATATGGGTAGTATTATATACTACCCTATTTTTAAAGTGAGGGATATAATGAAAAGAAAATCAAGACATAGTAAACAAAGAAACAAACTGAAAAAATTAAGTTTAATAGTTTTAGTATTGGTCTTTATTATTGGAATTATTTACATAGGTTGTTATTTGTATAATAGGAATAAAGACAAAAAAGAAAATACAAACATATTAAACAATATTGAAATAGATAATACTAAAATAACACCTCAAAAAACAGAAATGATGCTAAAACTAGAAGAACTACAAAAGGAAAATAACGAAATCATAGGTTGGCTAGAAATAGACGGAACTAATATAAAATACCCAGTATTACAAGCAACAGATAATGACTTTTATTTAACACATAACTATAAAAAGGAGAAATCAGCTAGTGGAAGTTTGTTTTTAGATAAAGATTTTGATTTAGAAAATGGTAGTAGTAATTATTTAATATATGGTCATAGAAATAAACAAGGGTTAATGTTTGAAGATTTACTAAAATATGCAAAGGAAGATTTTTATAAAGAGCATAAAACGATAAAATTTACTACTAATAAGGAAGATGCAATATATGAAATATTGGCAGTTTTCTATTCAAGAGTGTATTATAAGAGTGAAAAAGATGTTTTTAGATATTATTATTTTGTTAATGCAAACAATGAAGCGGAATATAACGAATTTATAAACGAAGCTAAAAAAGCAAGTATTTATGATACAGGAATAACAGCAGAATACGGAGATCAACTGCTTACTCTCTCTACTTGTGAATATAGCCAAGAAGATGGAAGATTTGCAATAGTGGCAAAAAAGATAAAATAAATATAATGTAAAATACCTACTAATTAAATTTAGTGGGTATTTTTATATGTTCATGCTTCTACTCTCCCCTTTTAGTTTTCTGATAACACAAACAAAAATCGTTATGCTATATTATGTTTGTAAGAGGTAAGAAATGGATAATTTTGAAGAAGAAGTACAATATTTTACGGAATTAGTTTATAACAATATACAAGAAGCCAGAAAAAGAAAAAACAAAAAAGCATTAGCCGAAGAAGCAATTTTGAATTGTATAAGTGTAAGTAAAGATGGTCAGAGTATATTTGTTTACAATATGGATAAGGACTATTGTTACGAATTACTGAAAAAGGACATAGAAAAATATAATTATAAGAATTACAGAACAAAAGCTTTAGCCCTATACTATATTGGGAGATTAATAGAATATTTAAAAAAGGAAATAACATTTGAGGAACTTGCAGGGATATATGAAGAAACTAAACCAGTAGTAAAAAATATTATAGAGCAGAAAAATAATATAAGTGAACAATTAAGATTACTTCGCAAAAATAGGAATATTCCAGAAGTACAAGAATATATCAACAAACTATATAATGGCAAATATACAAGTAAATATTTAAAATACTTAATAGATAAATATTATTATGGCAAAAAGAATTTAATAAAACCCAAGAAAAATGGTTTAGAAGCAGAATTTAAAATGTTATTAAGATGAAAGGATAATAAATATGTGTATCAAAAGAAAAATATCAGATGAATATGTAACAATAGATATTGAAACAGATGGATTAAACCCAGAAAAAGACAATATTATTGAATTAGCTGTTTGTAAGGTTAGGAATAAGAGAATAATTGACAGCTTTACAACTTTTATTAACCCAAAGAAGCCTATACACGAAGCTGTAACAAAAGTAACAGGAATAACAAGCGATATGCTAAAAGATGCAGATACAATAAATATAGCTTTAAATAAATTGATAGATTTTATAGGCGATCTACCTATTGTCGTACACAATGCTAATTATGTTATGAAATTTATAAAAGCAAATACTAATATAAAGTTTGAGAATGAAATAATTGATACTTTAACATTGAGTAAGAAAAAACTACCCAATTTGAAGATTTATACAATAAAAGCAATTTTAGAGTTTAGTGGAAATTCTAATGTTGTATTAAACAGGTCAATAGATTATGCACGAGTAATAGCTAAAGTTTTTGAAAGTCTAAAAGATTATAAAGTAGAAAATAAGAGCCAATAAAAGCTAGACATATAGTTTTATTCCCTCTTCTTAAAAATGGCTTAAAAACGATTATGAAGGAAATAAACATGGTTATAGTTTGGGAAAGATAAAAAGTATGGAAACAATGCAAAGGGATATGTATAGATGCAATTTTTAAAAAGTGGTTTTTATGCTGTTTTAGAAAATTAAGTGTTGAACAGGTTTAGGAAAAATAAAACATAGATACGAAAGATGAGGAATTTATATGCAAGTCAAAATTCATAGAGGAGTTAATCAAATTGGTGGTTGTGTAACTGAAATTAGAAGTCAAAAAGCAAGGGTACTTGTTGATGTTGGCTCTAATCTCCCTAATTGTGAAAATGAAATAGAAGTGAATATTGCTAATATCAGTAAAAAATGTGATGCTGTTCTTATAACTCATTATCATGGAGACCATATAGGCGAATATATGCAAGTTAGTAAAGATGTTCCTATTTACATTGGAAAACAGGCAAAAGAGATTTTTACTATATTTCAAAATAAAATGAAAGATACAGGTGTTACAGACATTACACAGGATCATATTGATAAAATAGATACATTTAAAATATTTAAGCAAGGTGTACCTTTTGAAATTGGAGATATGAAAATAACCCCTATTCGTACAGACCATTCGGCTTTTGATAGTTATATGTTTCTTATAGAAGCTAACGGAAAAAGAATTTTACATACAGGAGACTTCCGTTTGCATGGTCCTATGGGAAAAGGAACACCTAAAACACTTGAAAAAATAGGAAAAGTTGATGTTCTAATTTGTGAGCATACAACATTATCAAGACAAGATGAAAACTTTATGTCTGAATTTATGTTACAAGAAGAAGCAGTTAGTTTAATAAAAAGTAAAAAATACATTTTTATACTATGTGCTTCTACTAACATTGACAGGATAGCTTCTTTTTATCATGCGAATAAAAAAGCAGGATAAAAACTATTTATATGTGATATTTACCAGAAGAAAATACTTGATTATGTAAGCAAAAATAGTGCGAAATATACAGATTATTATAATTTCTCTGATGTTAAGAGTTTTGATAGCGAATTGTATAAAAAGATGGTCAGTAATGGTTTTTGTATGTTAGTTCGCAGCAACTACTTTTCAAAGAAATTTGTTTATAACCCTAGATTTAAAAACAACATATTCATTTACTCTCAATGGTTAGGATATTTACAAGGTAAAACAGCAGAAAAAGACCTTGTTAAGTTTGTTCCTAAAAAATACACATATTTACATACGAGTGGTCATGCAACAGCTGAAGGAATTATTGAAGTTTGCAACATTGTTAAACCTAATGTGATAATTCCTATACATCGGCACAAACTCATACGATTTTGACAAGTTAGATTTACCATATAGAATTAGACACTTGAACAATAAAGAAATATACAAGATATAATGAATTATGAAAGGAATCAAAAAATATGGAACACAAAACAGCAGTTGAAAAATTAAAGGAACATGAATACGATATAAATATTAAGGCTCAAGTAAGAAATTTTAAAGTAGAAATAGCAGACAACGGAGATAATACAGGATCAATAACAGTATGGAAATTTAACAAGAACAAAAAGAATTTAAGTGAGATGCTAACATTTATTGAAACACAAACATTCGTTGAAACATTAGACATTGAAGGAATTGCAGATTTTCAAGTAAGTATTAAGAAAGAAAATGAAATACTAGAAGATGGTTTGTTTTTAGATAAAATTACAAAATGGATATATAACCGACTAAACAATGAAAAGATAGAATTTATGTATGAGTTTGTTGGTGGAAAATACAACGGAAAGACCATGACTAAAGCAGAAGTTGAAACTTTATCACACGGACTAACAGAAGATTTAACACATATTAGACAAAAAGGTGGTACTTGTCAAAGGAAAGAATTAGACAACCAACCTCTAGTAGATGGTTACTTATCACCTATGTTCTCACATATAGACTATGGACTGGTTTATTTACGATATGAAACACAAGAAGTCTATAACACAGTACCAGATTAGAAAGGAGATGTAAAATATGGCAGGAAGAATTGATTATGCAGAAAGACAGGAACAAAAAAAGGAAATATACCAAGAACGAGCAGAACAAGCAGAACAAAGAAGTCAAGTACACTATGAAAATCAAAGAAAGATATCAAGTGCAATACCTATGGGACAACCTATTTTAACAGGACATCACAGCGAGAAACGACATAGAAACGATTTAAAGAAGATAGACAATGAAATGAGGAAATCTATACAAGAAAGTGAAAAAGCAGACTATTATAGAAATAAAATAGACAATATTGATAATAGCAAAGCAATATCTTCTGATGATCCACAAGCTATTGAAAAACTACAAGCTAGAATTGAAGAATTAGAAAAGGCAAAAGTTGAAGTAAAAGCTAGACCTCATGAATGGTACGAATTACCCTACCTTAATCAAGATATAAGAAGATTAAAAAACAGAATAAAAGAAATTGAGGAATTGGAAGAACTACAATTTGAAGATGTTACCTTTAATGGTGGCAAAGCAATATTAAATAGAGAAATAAACAGATTACAGCTTTTATTTGATGCTATACCAGATGAAGAAACAAGAACTACATTAAAGAAACATGGTTTTAAATGGTCGAGATATGAACAGGCATGGCAAAGATTATATAACAAGAATGGTATTTATGCAGTTAGATATGTTGTCAAATTGATAAATGAAAGGTTACCAATATAAAGGTAACCTCTTTTTATGTTTGAATATCTTTAGTTGTTTTGAAGCCAAGTTCTGATAATACTTTTATAGTATCTTCTTGAGTTATAGGTTTCTTTAAATAACCATTAAAGCCCATGTTCAAAAACTTATTATTTACATTATCACTAATAGTATGTATAACTACTGGTATATTAAAATCTTTTAATGTATGTAACAAGCCGAGTAATTGCTCTCCAGTACCATAGGTATAAATGTTATTAGTAAATATAGCGTCAAACTTTTCTCCACGTCTAATACGTTCATAAATTGGAAAAGGTGCATTTTCAATAACATATTCTATACCTAAACTATCTAATACCATTTTGGTATTATAATATGAACAACTAGAGTAATCGCCAATTAAAACACGTTTACCCTTAAATATATCTAACTTGAAAATTGTACCATTTGGTGTACTATAACTTTTTATATCTTCCATTTCTATTACCTCTATTCTATTAGTAGTTATAACATATTTTTTACAAAACATCAAGTTTCTCGAGATTTTATGATAAAAATCACTTTTTTTACTAAAATAAATAGTAAAAAGGTGGTTTTTATTATGATAGGAAGAATATTAAGGAATATAAGAAAAATAAATAAACAAACTCAAGAACAAATTGGTAAAGAATTAAATCTTGCTGAAAATACTATATCAAATTATGAAACTGAATATAGCAACCCAACTTTTGATACAATATTAAAGTTTGTTAATGTTTGTGATTTTGATATACAGTTTGTCGATAAGAAAACAAAAAAGGTTTATACTATAAAAGAATTATCTAAAGAAATGGACTTTTAATTTTGAAGTTAAAAGCCTTTTTTTATGATTAATATAATTTATGTAGGATGCTATGCAACAATACCTCATATATTGAACTAGAGAGGCTACATAGCCTTTACAGAGGATATATCTATTTTTACAAAATTTTTTTCGCCGTAGTATATAAAACAGCTTAAAATCGAGCCTAGAGAACGACAGATAGTATATAATAGTTTTTTTAAGACTAACTTTGAAATCATATAATTATTTTAATTAAAGAATTTTTTTTATAAAATAATTGATAGTATATTTTAATACTTCGTATTAAAATATAGCAGACTTCATGCAAATTTATTTTATTGAATTTTGAAAAAATATTATATATTAAATTTAGATAATATTTTATTATTTATATCCATTTCATGATAAAAGAGTTAGGTTAAATCTAACTCTTTTATCAATTTGTTAGGGAACTTTTAAGGGAATACTGTTTTTTAGTATTCCCTTAAAATATAAGGCTTTTAGGCTTTTAGGGAAAAAGGGAACTTTTTAAAAGTTAATAACGAAAAAGTTATTTTAAACTTTTCCGTTATTGTTAAGATCTATATCATAAAGTCCCGCTTCTCTAAGTTTTTCCTCACTAGGATGTAAGTCGCCAAACTCATCTTCGAGAGGAAAATCATCGCTATTATCACTATCAAGTCCAAGTTCAGACCTAGATTTATCAGAATTTGGAACATCATTATCAAAATTAATATCTTTTTCGTTATTAGGATTATAAATACTTTCATACTCTTTTTTAGTGGCTTCATTTAATGTTATATCTCTATAATACCAATAACCATTAGATTTTTTCTTTTCTCCTTTACCCTTTTTGTTTAAAATTTTGTTGACTTCTTGCTTGGTTTCTTTATAACCATTGTTGTTATCTTTACACCATGCTTCATAAACATCGTAGAATTTTGCAGTAGTACATATATCTTCTATTTTTCCTTTTATTTCTCTATCAACAACACATTCTTTATAAAATGATAGGAAACTGTGATTTTCTATTTGATAATCTTCATTTAAAGCCCTACAACTAGTAGGAATACTATATCTGTAACCATTTTTGATTACTTGCCTTAAACATCTTATTGCTAATGATACAATATACTCCTTTTCTTCCAATAAATGCTCTACAAGTTGTTTATCTTGTCTATTTTCTGGAATAACATTATCACATCTAACAATGATTATTCTGTTATAAACCCAACTTCCTCTATCTCCACCGAAATCTTGGTAATTCATTACAACAAAACCATAGTACACCATTGAATATAAAATCTATACCATTTTCTCCCTTATATTCTCCGTAAATAGTATCTCCACCAGTTAATTTTTTAAATGTTTCTAATTCTGGTACACTCTTGTAAGACATATCATTTGAGCCTACAAGTCTTTTACCTAATAACTGGATCTTGGTAAATTGCTTCTCCAAATCTTTCAAGTCTAAACTACTACAATTTTCATTACCTATTAGAGAAGATAAAAAGTTTTTAAGCACACTCTTGCCTGTGTTTCCCTCTCCTACCATAAAAAGTGCTTGTTTCATTTTGTGCCCTGGTATATTACTTAATATTACCCCTATAAATTGCAGTAAAAAATATTTAACTGCTTTATTATAATTAGTTAGTTGATTAATAAATCTAACAAAATATTGTTTTTTAGGTGGTGGTACATTCTCATTGTAATTACATGGTATTCTAATAGTGCATAAATAATCTGGAGAGTGAGGCTTTAATTGTCCTGTATCAAGTTCTAGTATTCCATTTTCAAAGTTTATTATATTTTGGTCAGCATTTAATTTTTCTATTGGTACAAATTTCAAGTCTGTTTCTAGTAATTTAAAGACTTCTACCATATAGTTGCTTTTGATTAAACTTGAGGGAATAAAAGCCTTAATTATTCCCTTAAATTCTTCATCAGAAACTAGCTTATAATAGCCTCCTAAATGAACATATCTTAATATCCCACTTTTCGCATTGTTTCTAACAAAAAAGTACGGTACATTCTTTCTTATAAAATCTGCTAGTTTAGGACATGATATTATAACATCTATTTTTTCTCTCATATTGATTATTCCTCCTTAAATTCTTCTTGATTTTTAGTCTTTTTAGGCTTTTTTAATTGATAAGAGATCCAGTCAAGTTTTTTAATAAAATCGCTACTTAAAGAAATATCAGCAAGTTGCTTTTTGACTAATTCCAAATGGAATTGTTTTAGGTCTGTTACAGGATCTATCCCTAACAAAGTATATTTAAAATACTTTATCGCTTCTTCACGGTCTTGATTTTTGGTTATCATTAAATATTTGATAATGTTTCCACCTTTACAACCATTTGCACCAAAGCAATAAAATGTATTATTGTCCTTATGATACCTCAAACAGTCCTTATGCCCACATATTTTACAAGTTTTAAAATAAGTCCAACTTCCAGAACTTCCACAAACTTCGTTTCCGTCTTGTATCATATACTTTTCAAGGTCAAATTCTTTTGTTAATTGTTTTAAATTACTACTTACTTCATAATCTGTGTTATCTTCTGTTTTTGCTTCTGCCTCTGGTTTAGCAAATTTTATAACATCTTCTAAAGTAATTCTTGCTTCTGGATCAATTATCTTCACTTCTTTATTAGTTCCATAAAATAGTCTTGATAAGTCCTTACAGGCTTTATCTGCTTGAGGTAAAAGGTCCATTAATGTTTTTATTATAAGTTTTGCTTCCTCTTGATTAGAAGTAGCCTCTTTAAGTAAAAACAATAACCTGAATTTAGGCTTGACCTCACTACTATTGAAAGTGTGATAATAAGCACATATCTTAATACCTTTATCATTTAATAAAGTTATTGCTTCTTCTGGTGTTAATATTTCCGCTTCCACTTCATTATCAATATCAACACCAATTAATTGTTGTTGCTTCCAGTTTTTATTTTTTGTACCATTTTCTAGTACAGCAGGAACGAAGGTATAACCTTTACCAATACACTCAACTACTTCATTTAGTGTATATTCCTTTAGTGCTTCTGGTTTAGCAAGTCTTATTTTAATACAAGCTGTTTCCTTACTATCAGGTTTACTGGTATAAGGTTTGTTATCTATAAGTAACTTAATCTTTTCCATAATAAATTCCTCCTATTTCTATTTCCATTTTTTCTTTACAAGAGCGAATTTGTGTATTATACTAATAGATACAGAAATTCACTCTTGATTTTTAATAAATTATTTTTTGGTAGCCTGACAACTATCGTTTTTATCTCTTTTCTGCTGATACCAGTTAATAAGAGCAGTTAATTCAACGACCTTTTGCTTTCCGTAATTTTCACTCGGAAAGTCTGGTAAATTGAACATGTCTTGTGCTGATTTTAAGCTGATATTTCGCAGTTTTGAGAAGTCTTTTATGGTAATAAATGTAATCATTTTTGACTTATCCTCTAGCTGTTTCAATTTTTCTAATAGTTCATCTACCTTTTTAATGTTTAAATCAATGTCTGTTTCAACATTTAATGTCATAATATTTCCCACCTTTCATTTTATTTAATTTTTTGCTTGACTTTTGATTTAAAATACTATATCATATAAGAAATTATTTCCGATTTAATTTCTTATATGAATTACTTGCTTGAATTATAATAACATACTTTTTCTATAAAACCTTAAAAATGATGTAAAAGAATTTTAGGGGAATAAAAAACGAAATTATTTCAAATACGAAACAAGGAGGAAATCTATGAAAAGTTTAACCGAAGAAGAAAGACAAAATTTAAAAGAAGAAAAGGCTAGATATAAGAAAATTATAGTAGATACACTAGCCGATAAGCTAAGTGATTTTGTAGAAGAAAAAAAGAAAAAAGAAGGAATAACTAATAATGAAATGGCAGATTTAATGAAAATAGAACAAGGACAATTAAGTAAAGTATTAAATTCTGGCACAGAGTTAGGAATAAGTAGTTTAGTTAGAATTGCTAAATATTTTAATGTTTCTACTGATTATCTGTTAGGCTTGTCATATCTACAAAGTACAGATGAACAATATAAAGCTACTCACGCATTAACTGGATTATCTGATAAAGCAATAGAAAAATTAAATAACTTATTAAAAGAAACAAAGAATGAGATAGGACTTAAAGAAGTAGCTATTGACAATACTAAAACAATAAATTATTTACTAGAAGCAGAAGATGAATATCATATTTTGTCAATTATTACAGATTTCTTATGGCGTACATATAAAACGAATGACTTTTTTGGACAAGAAATTATAGAAATTGTAGATAATTCTGGTCATATCAATTATTTTCGTGTTTCTGATTTGTATAATGGAAATTTATTAGAGCTTGAAAAGCAATTAAACAAATTAAAAGATAACAAAGATACTGAAAATAAAACCACAAATAACAAAAGAAAAAAATAAATGTTATACTATTGGTAAAAAAGGAGTAAATTCATGGAAAAAACTAATAATAAGGAAATTTATAAAAGACTTGGACTAACTGAAAAATCAATAGAGGTATTAGAAGATTTAAAAGCTAGTGAAACTAGATCAACTACAAATAAAAGAGCATTTGCAAAAAGAATTGAAACTATTAACTGTTTATTAGAAAATGAAGATAAATATGGTATTTTAGGGTATATTTCTCTGTTTTTATGGGATGAGTATAAAGGTGTATTTGAAGTATTAGAAATAAATTCAGGTAAAACACTTTGTTTTACCGCTTCTAAACTACAAAATACTTTTATTTTTGATATTGAAAAAAATTTAAACAAATTAAAAGAACACATAAAAGATGAATAAAAAAAGCAGGGAATATTTTTTAGATAAGTTGTCAGGCTACTCGAAAAAATAATTCCCCTAGAAAATCAAGAGTGACTTTCTATAATTTATTATAGTACAAAAAGTCGCTCTTGTAAATAATGAGGAGTGATTTTATTATGGAAAGAAGAAATAAAAAGACAAAATCTGTGGGCAATGGAGAAGGCTCACTTTATTATAGTGAAACTTTAAAATGTTGGGTATTCCAATATTATGATACACAAGGCAATAGACAGACTATGAAACAAAGAAAAAAAGAACTTGTAAAAGACTTTAAGGCTAGAGTTACAAAAGTTAAAGAGGAATTGAACACAGGAACTTATATTTGTAAAAGCCTAGTAACCACTAAAAGTATAATTAAGGAGCATATAGACCAAAAATTCAATGATGGTGTTACAAAGGAAAATGCTTATAATAGAGATAATGACACTTTAAAGCAAATTGAAAATTGCTGTTCAAACTTTGTAAATAAACCAATTCAAGATGTTACATTAAAAGATATTCAGACGGCTAAGGAGAAAATAAAAGAGTATTCTCAGTCCAACATAAATAAAATATGGCAGTTACTAAAAAAAGCATTTTCAATAGCTTCTTCTCCGTCTGTTAGACTTATACCTTTTAATATTATGAATGACGAAAACCTAAAGAAACCTACTTCAACTAAAAAAACTAAAAAAGTATATCCACTTACACAAGAAGAAAGGGAAAAACTAGAACAAATATTAGACAACGAAGAACGTAACCACCCTTACAGAAATATTGTAAAAATAGAATGGATAACAAGTATGCGAATAGGCGAAGTTTTAGCACGTTCAAAAGATGATTATAATAAAGACGAAAAGACATTACATATTCATAATACAGTAACAAAAGACAAGAACGGAAAACTAATTTTAGGCAAATATACTAAAACCTATGACAAGAAAACAGGTATAGATAAAGGAGAACGTAATTTCCCAGTAGATGAGGAATTAGAAAAATTATTGGATACTTTAACAACAGAAGAAATAAATAACATATATGGTTTGTTATTTTGGAATTATGAGAAAAATACATTTATAAATCCTAGAAGGATAAATGACTGGCTTGAAAGTATAAACAAAAAGTATAAAATTTCTGATAAGAAGCTACACAACCATAGACTAAGACACGATAGAATTACACAATGGAAAGAAGCGGAAATGGATATTTCTGCAATTCAATATTTAGCAGGTCATGTAGAAGATAGCGAAGTTACAGATGTTTATATAGATGTTTCACAAGACTTTGCATTTGAACAATTAAAGAAATTAAAAAAGGCAAGTTAATTAAATTAACTTGCTACTGCATTACTATTGCATTATTTTTAAAAAAAAAGTATTAAAAAACAGAGCTTCTTATGGCTCTGTTTTCTTACTCTGGTGCGGATGGTCAATTCGCTGTATTTTCAATGATTTCAAGTGATTTTATACATAGTCAATTTTGAATATTTTATACACATTTATATAATACATCAAATTTAAAATTTATACAACCTATTTTCAAAATTAGGTGTATTGCATTATTTATTGCATTAATTTTTTATAGGTAATATATAAAGGGAAATATACCCTATATAAAAATTTATTACCGCTTCGTAGCATAGTCAAAGTAGCAGTAATACCAGTAAAAATGCTACCCTTTTAATTCCCTACACATTTTTACTTAATTTTTATATAGGGTTTTGATAGTATATTTATATACTTCGTATATAAATATAGCAGACTTCATGCAAAATTACTCTAGCTACTAATGTATATCTGGCATAGTGGCATAGTGAAATTCCATTTTTAAAGACATTAAATAACCTAGTAATCAAATACTAGGTTTTATTTATGACTAAATGTAAGTTTAATCTTTTACATTTTTTATATCGGTTAAATCCATATTGGCTATGGCATATTTTATCATTGAATTAATAACATAGTTATTTGACTTTCGACTTTTAGCTGATAATTTCTCTATTATATCAAAGTCCGCTTCATCTATTCTTATTGAAAATTGAACTTTATCTGACCCACTAGGTATTTTAAAACTCATATTTTGCACCACCTTTGAACTATTTTTAGTTTATAATATAATTCTACATTTTCACGTTGACTATGTATAGTTTAAAAGAGAATTACTTTTAGTTCAAAAATAGTTGAAAAATAAAAATGAATAATGTATAATATACCCTAGATAAATTTATTATAACGGAAGGAGATTTAAAAATGTCTATGTTATATAAAGGTAAAACTATATGGGAAATGACACCAGAAGAGCGAAAAACAACTTTAATAGTAATGGGAATAATGATTTTAATAGTAGTTGTTATTGGAATATACTACTTTATTAAAAAAAGAAAAGATAAAGACTAAATTGTTGTTTTTTGTCGAATATTGTAATATACTTGTGTTGGATATAATGAAATAAGTTAATTATTAAAGGAGATGTATTTATATGGGTGAGAAAAAAGAAAAAAAAGGAATGTCAAAAGGAATGAGAATATTCATTGTAATATTATTGAGTATTTTAGCTATTTATTTTTCATTAGGGCTTATTTTTACAACAAAAAAGGCTTTTTCTGAATTATCTAAAGGAGAAACATCGATGATACCTGCTATTGTTGTAGTTTTAGTTTTAGACATTTTATGTGGTTATGGGATTATAAAAAATATAAAGAAATTAAAAAGAAAAGAGAAAAAAGAACTTACAGCAGAACAAGTACAAAAAAGTAAGAAAAGAAATACTATTTTGGGACTATCTTCTGTTTTAGCAGTTGTACTTGTAATAGTTGTTATGTTTGGTTATGGCAATATTAATGAAAGTAACGAAAAAGAACAAATGATAAGTAAAATAAAAGAATATCAAGATAATGGTTATCTTGAGTGGTCAAATAATGATTACCAAGAATTAGAACAATATAGCAATAGTGAGATAAAAAAAGTATTAAATAGAATTGAAACTTCTATAAAAATTCAACAAGAATATGATGAAAAATATTCTGCTAAATTAGATGAAATCTTTGCAAAAGAAATTAAAGTTGAATTATATCAAAATGAAGATAATAATTATGTGTATATACCTTTTAATACAAGCACAGGAGAAAGACATGCAAAAGCACAAGTAGAATATGTAACTATTAATAAATATGGTGACAATATTGTTGACATTTATTATTCTGTTGAAATGAATTTAACAGTTTATAATAAATATACTCATGAGGTCGTACCACTTGTAAGTGGCATAGTCAAAAAATATTATAAAATCCCATATCTTCGCGATACAGACAAAATACAAATAGACCAAATACAAAAAATTAACAATTATAATGACAAAGCTATAGTAGATGAAATTAATCGTGCTATTGACGGAAAAACTATCGTAGTAGTTAAACCAGCACAAAATAAGAATTACAAATATGATTATAGTAGTTTAGAAAAATAGATGAATAAAAAGATATATAATATAAAGCATTTACCTTAAATGGTAGGTGCTTTTTTTTATGATTATGCTTCTACTCCCTCTTTTAGTTTTCTGATAACATGAGCAAAAATCGTTATGCTATATTATGTTTGTAAGAGGTAAGAAATGGATAATTTTGAAGAAGAAGTACAATATTTTACGGAATTAGTCTTTAACAATATACAAGAAGCAAGAAATAGAAAAAAAGGCTCAAAAGAAGCAGAAGAAGCAATTTTAAATTGCATAAGTATAAGTAAAGATGGTCAAAGCATATTTGTTTACAATATGGATAAAGACTATTGTTACGAACTATTGAAAAAGGATATAGAAGAATATAATTATAAGAATTACAGAACAAAGGCTTTATCCCTATACTACATTGGAAGATTACTAGGATATTTGAAAAAAGAAATTACATTTGAAGAACTTGCAGGAATACAAGAAGAAACCAAGCCAGTAGTGAAAAATCTTATACAACAAAAAGATAATATAATGGATCAACTAAAATTACTTCGCAAAAATAGGAATATTCCAGAGGTGCAAGAATATATCGACAACTTGTATAATTATAAATATGCAAGTGAATATTTAAAATATTTAATTGATAGATATTATTATGGCAAGAAGAACTTGATAAGCCCCAAGAAAAATGGTTTAGAAACAGATTTTAAAATGTTATTACAATGAAAGGATAATAAATATGTGTATCAAAAGAAAAATATTAAATGAATATGTAACAATAGATATAGAAACAACGGGCTTTAATGTAGAAAAAGACAATATTATTGAGTTAGCTGTTTGTAAGGTTAAAAACAAGAGAATAATTGACAGCTTTACAACTTTTATTAACCCAAAGAAGCCTATACACAAAGCTATAACAGAAATAACAGGAATAACGGATAATATGTTAAAAGATGCAGATACAGTAAATATAGTCTTAAATAAATTGGTAGATTTTATAGGAGATTTACCTATTGTCGTACACAATGCTGATTATGTTATGAAATTTATAAAAGCAAATACTAATATAAAGTTTGAAAATGAAGTAATTGATACTTTAGCATTGAGTAAGGAAAAAATACCCCATTTGAAGATTTATACAATAAAAGCAATTTTAGAGTTTAGTGGAAATTCTGATGTTGTACTAAATAGGTCAATAGATTATGCACGAGTAATAGCCAAAGTTTTTGAAACATTGAAAGATTATAAATTAGAAAATAAAAGTCACTAAAGAACTAGACATATAAGTTTATATTCCCGCTTCTAAAAATGGCTTAAAAGCGATTATGAAGAAAATAGACATGGTTATTGTTTGGAAAAGATAAAAAGTATGGAAACGATACAAAGGGATATGTATAGATGCAATTTT
>CANAIR010000031.1 GCA_947361355.1 uncultured Clostridium sp. | reverse complement strand
TATTTTTATATCTACTTAAATCTTGTAAAATTTTAAAATCTTTTTCTTTTGTACACAAATAATCTTTTTGACCTTTGAAAAATGTATCATTTTCTATATTATAAAAATCCTTATTCCCTATTGAACTAAGTAATATATGCAATATTTTTATACAATCGTAATCATCTATATAATTATCATAATTTATATATCTTTTTATTTCTTCTTTTACATCATTTATTTGATAATGATATTCCATACATCTTATAAAAAAATTTAATGAATTTAGTATATATATAAGATTTCTTTCGGATAATTCAATTAACATTTTTTTCTCCTTTTTACAATATTATGTAAACATTATAACATGTAAACAAAATTATGTCAAATATTATAAAATATAAATGATAAAATTGTTGATTTTCTTGATATTAAATTAATACATGTACATTTTCCCCATGTTAATAACCATTTAATAATTTTTCCAGCTAATTTTTGTTAAAAGTCTTAAAAGGCCCTAAATATCAGGATTTTCAAAATTTTGTAATATTTTATATAATAGCTGGAAAAAAATCATAAATTTATTGATTTATAAGCAAAATTGTGGTATTATATAAATATAAAAAGTTGATTTTTCAATGGTTTAACTTTAACAATAGTTGTATTTAAATATCAACATTTAAATTATTATTTCCTAAATTTTTATCAGTTTAACTTTAACAATAGTTGTATTTAAATGGTTTAGTTGTTAATTTTTCTATTTTTAGTTTATTTGGTTTAACTTTAACAATAGTTGTATTTAAATCCTAAAAAAAGCAACCTAAAAAAGGCTGCTGTGATAGTTTAACTTTAACAATAGTTGTATTTAAATTAGCTAGTTCTCCTTATTTATTTAATTTGGATAATTCGTTTAACTTTAACAATAGTTGTATTTAAATTCCGAAAGTCCCACACATGGGACTATTTTGAAAATTGTTTAACTTTAACAATAGTTGTATTTAAATACTGTTAAGTCAGCTATGTCAGTTTTTTTAGAGCCACGTTTGACTTTAACAATAGTGTTGTATTTATAGGATGAAATAAAAAGATATTTATTTTTATGCCAAGAAAAAGAAAGTCTCAAAAAATAAGACTTTCTTTTTTATTGTTATATAACAAAAAAGATGCCTCTATTTAATATAGAGGCGATCATAAGAGGTTGATATATGAAAACTAAGGTTTTTCCCTAGTTCGGCATGCTTATTTATCTTTTCCAAACACCTTTTGCTAATTGTTTAGCATATGCTTGTGCTTGAATTAAATCAGTTTGATATGTTAAATTTTTTGTTTCCTTATTTATAGTTGCAAGACCATTTTCTATAATTTTTTCATTATATAATGTATTCTCATTAATATAAACATATGCGTATATTTGAGAACCATTTATTTTAGTTTCTTCAAAAGAAATTTTAACGTTTTTATTTTCTAAATCTTCTTTCATTTTTTCAATTAAAGAATCTGTTGTTTTAGTAGTATCAACACCAAGAAGATTTACTTGTATTTGTTTATCTTCTACAGAAAGTACTAAACTTGCATCATCTTTAATTTCAGAAACTGATATTTCTTCAGATTTTTCTAATGGTCTTAGTCCATTTAACTTATCAGTTAAAAGATTAATTTCAGATGTTTGTTTAACATCTTTTAAGTTATCACTTGCTATAACTATATTGTTTGTATTTCTAGAGGTATTTGATGTACTTGTTGCCCAATATATATATACACCACTACCAACTAAAAACATTGAAAAAGCTAAAGTAAGTATTGGAATTCCATATTGTTTAAAGTAAAAATCTTTTTTTCCATTATAGTACATAATATTACCTCCTCTCATAATTTATTACAAACTACATTATTATTATAACATGTATGTTATGTAAAGTCAATACTTTTTTGAAAAATATTTCATAAATATTACATTTTTATGTTGTTGAATATATGTATTATTATAATAAATAACAACTTTATAAATAATTATCTTTTTTATAACATTGCAATGTTACATTAAAAATACAAACAAAAAGTAGTTAGTATCTAGTACCAACTACAATTATATTTATTATATATCAGCATTATGCCATACATTTTGTACATCATCACAATCATCTAGCTTATCTAAAAATCTTTGTAATTTTTCTTCTTCCTCATCATTTAATTCTTTTTTTATTGTTGCGATTTGTCTAACATCGGCTTCTACAATAATATATCCTTGATTTTCTATAAATTCTCTTAAATCAGAAAAATTTTCAGGTTCAGAGAAAATTTCAACATATTCTTCATCTGGCACTATATCTTCAGCTCCATTTTCTAAAGCATCCATCATTAAAGTGTCTTCATCAAAGTTATCTCCCTTTTCAATTAATATATATCCTTTTTTATTAAACATATAACCAACAGACCCTGTTTGTCCTAAACTACCACCAGATTTTGTAAATATACATCTTATATCAGCTGCCGCCCTATTTTTATTATCAGTCATAGCTTCAACTATAACTGATACACCACAAGGACCAAAACCTTCATAAACAATTTCTTCATAATTATCGGAATTTGAATCTCCTGCAGCCTTTTGTATACATCTATTAATATTATCATTTGGCATATTTTGTGATTTTGCCTTTGCTATTACATCTTTTAATTTTCTATTTACATTTGGGTCTGCACTACCACCCATTTTTACTGCTACAGCAATTTCTTTTCCTATTTTTGAGAATATATTTGCCTTTTTAGAATCTGTTGCTTCTTTTTTCCTTTTAATATTAGCCCATTTACTGTGTCCTGACATTCTAAACTCCTCCTTTATTTATATTACAACTGTATATATATTATCATATTTTCTCTTATTTGTGTAGTATATTTATATATTTTTTTAATTTAATTCTTTTTTTGGGGTTATGTATTTGTTTTTCTAAATTATATTAATAATGCTTTTTTAGGGCAAAAATTAGCACATTTTCCGCACTTTATACATTTATCGTGATCCACTTTAGGCGCTTCAAATTCTTTTTGACTTAAGGCTCCTACTGGGCAAACTTTTACAGCAGGACATTTATGATTTTGTGGACAGTTTTGTACTACTACTTTTAACATGTATTTCACTCCTTTCGACAATTGTTTCTAATTTAATTTTTCTATATTTTTTATAACTTTACATGGATTTCCAACAGCCACAGTATTAGATGGTATATCTTTATTTACGACACTTCCAGTACCTATTACAACATTATCTCCTATTTTTACATCTGGTAATATTGTTACACTTCCACCAATACATACATTATTTCCTATTTCTATTAGTTTTGCAAACTCTACTCATTGATTTCTTAAGATTGCGTTTAGTGAATGCCCATCAGTGTAAAAAGAGCAATTTGGGCCTATAAATACATTATCCCCGAATTTTACTTTATTGCAATCTAATATTGTTAAATTATGGTTTGAATAAAAATTTTTCCCAATTTCTATATTATAACCATAATCGCAAATAAAAGGTTGCTCTATTATAAATTCATCTTGTATAGCACCAAACAATTTTTTTATTATATTTTTTTTGTTAGATTCATCGGATGGGTTTAAATTATTAAATTCATAACATAAACTTTTTGCATTTTGTCGCTCATTTCTTAATTTTTCATCATAATTTGCATTATATAATTTTCCAAGTAACATTTTTTCCTTTTCAGTCATTTTTATCCCCCAATCATAATTATTATATCATGCAAATTAAATACAGTCCAGTATAATAGAAAAATATGAAAAATTTATTTATTTAATATATTTTTATATTTAATAAAATATGTTATTAGTATTAAAGTCTCAAGAACAAATGTTTTTGCTACTTGAGACCTTAATATAATATAATTAGTATCAACTAATTAATATAATAATCTATACATTTTATAAGAACTTATTACTTTATTTAAATATTTTTTAGTTTCAGAAAATGGTAAATTTACATTTTTATATTCATTTAAATTTTTAGTAATAATATTTTGTTCAATCCATTTATCTACATTTCCCATTCCTGCATTATATGCACATATTGCAAGATAGTAATTTCCATTATATCTATCGATTAGTGATGAAAAATATTTGCATCCAAGTGAAATATTTACCTCTTCATTGTACAAATCATTATTTATGGTTGTAGTTTCCATTTTATTTTTTATATCTTCTGCAGTTGAATCCATTATTTGCATTAATCCCCTAGCTTGTTTATTAGAAGTAGCATGTTTGTTAAATCCACTTTCAGCTTTTATAATAGCTAAAACTAAGTATGGATCAATATTATTTTTTTGAGATTCTATTTTTACTATATCAAAATGTTTTAATGGATATATATACGATTTTAATATATATATTGTTAAAAATATTAAAGAGATTAAAACTAATAATATCAATAATATTTTAAATGTTATATTTTTATTTTTTTTCTTATATAAATTCTTATAAATTTTATTTGGGTTTATTTTAATCATTATACCTTCCTTTATTTTGCATCATACCAACTCTTACCAGCATTTAAATCTACATCTAATTTAACTTTTAATTTTATTACATTTTCCATACAATCTTTCATAATTTTTTTAACTTGTTCTAATTCATCACTTTTTGCTTCAATAATTAATTCATCATGAACTTGCATTATTAATTTTGATTTTAAATTATTTGACTTTAACTCTTTATATATATTATTCATAGCTATTTTAATTATATCTGCAGCTGTTCCTTGAATTGGAGTGTTCATGGCAACTCTTTCACCAAACAATACTAAATTTCTATTTTTTTGTTTTAGTTCTGGTATATACCTTCTTCTTCCAAAAAGAGTAGTAACATAACCTTGATTAGACGCATCAAAAACTATATCCTGCATAAAGTGATGAATTCCTTTATATTTTTCTAAATAGTTATCAATATATTGCTTTGCCTCTTTTCTGCCAGTTCCAATATTTTTTGCAAGCCCAAACTCACTTATTCCATAAACTATTCCAAAATTTACAGCTTTTGCATTTGTACGCATTGTATTAGTAACTTCATCTATTGGTACACCAAAAACTTGTGAAGCTGTAACTTTATGAACATCAATATTATCATTAAAAGCTTTTATCATCATTTCATCATTAGAAATATGCGCAAGAACTCTAAGTTCTATTTGGCTATAATCAGCATCTACTATAATATTATCATTTTCAGCAGTAAAAAAGCTTCGTATTTTTTTTCCCAACTCTAATCTAGCAGGAATGTTTTGTAAATTAGGCTCAATACTACTTAATCTACCAGTAGTTGTTAATGCTTGCATAAAAGTAGTATGAATTCTATTATCAGAAGCAATTTTATCTTTTAATCCATCTACATATGTACCTTTTAATTTCATCACTTGCCTATATTCTAATATTTTATCAATTATTGGATGAAAAGAACTTAATTCCTCTAAAACAGTCTTATCAGTAGAATATCCAGTTTTATTTTTTTTAGCAGTTGGAAGACCAAGTTTATCAAATAAAATTATACCTAATTGCTGTGGAGAATTTATATTAAAATTTTCACCAGCCAAACTATAAATATCGTTTTCTAATTTTTCAATTGTTTTAGTTATTTCTATATCAAATTCATTTAATTTATTTAAATCAATGTGCATTCCAGCATATTCAATTGCAGCTAAAGTTTCTACTAATGGCATTTCTATATTATCAAACAAATTAATCATGCCTAAATCTTTTAATTTTTCAATTACTATATTATATGATAAAAATATGCCTTTTAAATATAATATAATGTTTTTTAATTCTTTTTCATTTAGGAATTTTTCATCATCTTCGAAAGTTTCAAATAAGGAAATTTGTTTTTCTTCTTTAGAAGTCTCTTTTTCTATTACAATTTTATATATACTATTTAATATATAGTCAACCATATGATTTGAATTATTAGATTCCATTAAATAGTATGCTATCATTAAATCATACGAAAAATTAGATACATTTTCGCAGTAATTGCTAAATAGATATCTTATATCAGGTTTTATATTATATCCCATTTTCTTAGATTCAGAATTGGCTAAAAGTAAATATAAATTTTTAACTTTATCTTCATGTGTCTTTCTTACTTCATCTAAATTCAAAATATATATTAAATCTTGTATATTAGAGTAAATGGCAAATAAGTTTTTATTATTTAAATATATATTGTCTTGTCCAGTTATACCATTTATTAAATAAGAAATTTTTTCTTCATTAAAAATTTCTCTTATTTTTTCAAAATATTTATCAAAATTATTACTATCTACAACTATAACTTTATTTAAATCAATATCAATTTTTGGTATACTATTATCTTGTTGAACTTGTAAATTAAATTCATTGCTCTCTATTGTAGAAAAATCATATTTATTAAGAAACTTATTAAATTCTAATTTTCTAAATAGTCTATATAATTGTTCTAAATTAACATCAGAAAATTTGCAATTTTCATAATTTAATTCAATTGGGACATTAACATCAATAGTTGCTAATTCTTTACTTAAAAAAGCCATATCTTTATTTAATAATAATTTTTCACGTATTTTAGGTGTAACGTCAATTTGTTCTATGTTATTATATATATTATCTAAAGTAGTATACTTATCTATCAAAGAATATGCAGTCTTCTCACCTATTCCTTTAACACCAGGTATATTATCTGAAGTATCACCCATTAAAGATTTTATATGTATAACTTGATAAGGCTCAATATTATTTTTTTCTTTTAAAAGGCTTGGTGTATAAATAGAATATTCAGTTTTTCCAAATCTTGTAGTTGGAATAATAATAGATGTTGTATCACTAATTAGTTGAAAAGAATCTTTATCTCCAGTTAAAATGTAAGTAAATATGTTATTTTGACTATTATTTTTTGCTACCGTTCCAAGTATATCATCTGCTTCATAACTTTCTAATTGTAAAATAGGAACATTCATTGCATTAAGAATTTCTTTTATTACTGGCATTTGTTCAGCTAATTCATCTGGCATTCCTTTCCTTGTTCCTTTATATTCTTTATACATTTTATGTCTAAAAGTAGGTGCTTTTAGATCAAAAGATACTGCAACATAGTCTGGTATCACCTTATCAAGTATCATCCAATATATATTTAAAAATCCATATAAAGCATTTGTATGAATACCAGCATATGAACTTGTCATATTAACTGATAACCCATAATATGCTCTGTTCATAATACTATTTCCATCTATTATTAAAAATTTTTCCATATTTCACCTCATCTATTTATTTTTTAAAAATTGCTTTGTTTAATTCAACTTGAACATTATCTACTTTACAATTTTTTAAATAAAATTTAATACCTAATTTTTGTAATTTTTTTATAAATTTTTTAAATTCTCTTACACTAATGTCTATTATATTTAAAAAACATCCTTGTTCTTTTATATTTAATATATAAAATTTTCTTAGATTATCCTTGTCTTTATATTCATATATATCTTTATTTAAATGAAAAAGTTCATAATAACCAAAATTATATAACAAATCATGTGTAAAAAATATACTATTTATTTTTGCTTCTTGTAATACATTATTATTTAGTATAACACTTTTAACTCCATTATAATCTCTTATAATAGCATAATTACAAATATCAGATAATTTTTTTATTTTATAAAAGTTTTCATTTTTGTCTATCATATATATATCTAATTTATATTTATAATCTTCAAATGAAAACCTATTATTATTTAAAATATTTTTTATTTCATCTATATTATTTAACATTTTTATATTATAATTTTTGTTTTTATTTTTGTAAAAGTAAAGCATAGCAAGTCTACCTCCTTACAACGTATTATACGATTTTTAAGTGTTAAAGTCAACGCTATAAGTCAATAAATTAAATAAATTTTTGCCATACAATATTTGCTACTTCTGTGCCTCTTTTTGACAAATAAAGCTTATTATCATTATATATTATTAAACCATTATTAATAAAATAATCAAACTCTTGCTTAAATAAATCAAAAATATTTGTATCAAATTTTTTATTAAAACTTAGTACATCTATACCTGACTTAAGTCTAAGTTTTAATATTATATACTCTTTCATAAGAGAAAGTTTATCTAATTGTTCCCTTTGAATAACTATATCTTCATCATTAAATATACCATTTATATATTCATTTATATTATCTGTATTTTTATACCTACAACCATAAAAAAAACTAGAAGCACTAGCACCAAATCCTAAATATTTTTCCTGATTCCAATACACTAAATTGTGTTTTGATTCGTAACCTTTTAAAGAATAGTTTGAAATCTCATATTTTTCAAATCCATATTTTAAGAGTGTATCATATACTAGTTCTTTCATTTCATATTCTGTATCTTCATCAGGTAGACTTAAAAAATGCTCTTTTAGTAGAAAGTCTAGCTTTGTATTTTCATGAATTTCTAGATTATATATAGATATATGTTTTATATCATATTTTTCTTTAAATGTTTTAATATCGTTTAAAGTGGATTTAAAAGTTTTTATATCTAAACCCGGTAATGGATAAATTAAATCTATTGAAATGTTTTTAAAACCAGCTTTTTTTATATTTTCAAGTGATATAATAATATCTTTATAACTATGTGCCCTACCAATATTTTTTAGTATAGCATCATTTGTTGATTGCACTCCTAAACTAATTCTATTAATTCCACAATCTTTATATTGTAATAATTTTTCTAATGTAGTACTATTTGGATTTAGTTCAATAGTAACTTCACTAAATTCATTATTTTTTTCCTCATCATTTTTAGAAAACATCTTTAATGTTTTCATTATTTTTTCAATATATTCGGATTTTATATATGATGGTGTACCACCACCAAAATAAACAGTTTTTATATTATATTGACTAAGTATTTCTGAATTTTTTAAAATTTCAATACATAGTGCATCTATATATTTTTCTATAATTTCATCCATATTGCTGTATGATACAAAATCACAATAATAACATTTGCTCATGCAAAAAGGTATATGTATATATATTCCTAAATCTTCTTTCAATTCTTCCTCCCATTTATGTATTTATTTTAACATAGAATAAAATATTATTCAATAAATTAATAAAAATCCTACAAAATCTTATTTTTATAAAGAAAAAAATCATTAAATTATAATACAATTTAATGATTTTTTGTTAATTTTAATCAATTTTATAAATTATATCTGTAATTTTTTTAATAAGCATTATAATTACAAAAATAAAAATTAATGTGTATATTCCCTTATCAAAATTTATTATTGTTATATATCCTAAGTATATTAAGTTAATAACTACACTAATTGTTGAAAAAATACAGATTGCTTTACTTTTTAAGTTAAAAGACTCATCTACTAATAACAAAATTAAAGAAATAAATAACAAAAGCTTAATTATAATACTCATATTAAATTTACCTTCCCTTTCATGAAAATTTTGTTAAAAAGTTACTAATAATTACATCTTACACATTTATTAAAATTGTAATTATTTTTTTATTAATAATACCATAATTTTATGTAAAAATCAACTATAAAAAAATAGAGCATTTTTAAGATGTTCTATTTTTTAATATATTTGATTTTTTTAATTAATCGATAATTTTTTTATTAAAAAAATATTAGAAGATTCTAAGATGGCTTTTTTATAGAACTTATCCACGATTTAAAGGTACGTATAGTTAAGGCTATATATGTTAAAATAATTGGTATAAAAAAACCTACTAATATAATGTATACTAATATTTTTTTAAAAAAGCTTGCTGCATTAATTGTATTTTTAAAGATTAAGTTTGAAGCTATTAAGACTATTATTCCTATTAAGATAGGAAACAAGTTTTCACTTTGATTTTTTTTGAATATTTTTTTTATACTTTTTATAATAAAATGAAATGAAAGAATTTGATACATAATATTACAAAATACAAATTGTAGTGCTAATATATTTTCTACTCTTTCTATTATAGAAAACATTTCAAATCTTTTTAAAATTATATAATCTGGATACCTATATAATGGTAATATTTTTTCACATAATAAAGTAATAGTAAGTAAAGTAAAAATAATTAATATTAAATTAGCTATAAAATAAAATAAAAATATTTTCTTTGTATTATTTTTATCTTGTACTACTTCACTTTGCGGTATTATAGTTAATAAAAATATTGGAAAAGTTGTAAATACAGTATATATTATACTTGAAAGTGCAGGATCCTTAATTCCATTTTTCATTACGGGTAATATAGCACTTGTATCTATGTTTGCAATTAAGCCTAAAACTGTTATAGCAAACATACTAATATTTATAATAGCAAATATTTGTGAAATTTTAGATATTACTTTTATATTTTTTGATGAAGCATATATAATTGGAATAAGCATAAGTATTCTCAAATAGTTTGTGTCAGTATCTGGCATAAATTGAATATCAATAAACTGTGACATATTATATAAAAGTACTATTGATATAAAAAGTATAGTAATACTTAAAATAGAGTTTATTGTTATACCGATTGGCTTCCTAAAAAGTGAAACATTTAAATCGAGAATGTCCATATTGTCACTATGCTTTATTATAAATAAAAAAACTAATAATGGTATAATTCCAAAAATTGTTCCAGCAATTGCAGAAATATATGAATCTATGTTTGATATAGAAAATATAATATATGACGATGTTCCAAAAAATGTTGAAGCCATTATTGTAACTAAAAAGCTAGAATATCCAAAAGACGTTATTTTATTACTTTGATCTGTTATATTTGTATTTACCATATATTGTATATTCCTCCCTCATTTTCAAATTTTACTTCTACATTTATATTTGATTCTATATGTTTAAAATAATCATCTTTTGAGTACATTTCCATCATTTTATTATATTCTTTATTCATTTTTTTATAATATGTAATACCATATGCCATTAAATCACAGTTATATTCTGTTTGAGATAATTTTAAAAATTCTTCTACTTTTTCTTTTATAGTGTTTTCTACTTGATTTTGATACTTTTCTACATTATCACATTCACAAAATTTAATATTTTTTCCTACTTCAGCTAAAGAGCAAGTAATATTTATATTAACATCCATTTTAAATTTATTATCCTCAACTTTTGGTTTTTTATTAACTTTTGAATTTATTATATCTATAACTATTACATCATCATCTTTTCCAGATTGTATAACACCAGATTGTATATCATTGTTTAATAAATTATATATAAATGATGAATCATAGTTTAAGTATCCATTTAGACTTTTTTGTCTAAAATACCCTAGATATGATATTTTAATTTTTGCATTACTAGAATTTACGGTGTTTTCTTTTGAAGTATCCATTTTGCTATTATTAGTTTGATTTTCATTACTAGATTCATCATTTTGTCCTACTTCTTTGTTGCCTGAAGATTTTCCAACATTTTTTTGTTCATCTTGTTCATTTGCTTTCTGAGTAGAATCTTTTTTTGAAATAATTTCTGATTCGTTTTTTAAGTCTTCTTCTTTTGTGATTTCATTAGTTTTTTTATTTTCTTCTTGTAATACTTTAGAATTTTCAATTTCTTCATTTCCATAATCTAATTCTATACTTGTTAAAACAGCACCTTGACCATCTTTTAAAAACATAGACATATTTTCACTTAAAGTTTTATCAGTACATATTCCCTTATATTTACTAGTAGCTACTATACTATCTTTTATATTTTTAGATGGGTTTGTTTCAAGTGGTGTTAATACTTCTAAAACTTTTTGAGGATTTGTTTCTTTAGTTATTACTAACATAAAATCATTACTTCCTTCATTATCACGTATAAAAAAGTCTAATTCATCCAAAATATTTTCTTTTCTTGCAACTTTTTCAGATATAAGTAATAAGTCCATATGTGCTAAATATAATCTTCTTGGAGATTCTTCTATAATATTTCTTATAGCATTTTGAATTGTATTACTTGTTGAATTGTAAACAACAATATCACTTGATTCTTTAGAACTTGAACCACCAGACCCAGAGCTATTTTCTTTTTTGGGATTTAGTATTTGCGATGTTATAATATATTGTCCTTTTTCATTTATATCTACACCTATTGCTGATACTACTGCTAAATCATTAAGTTGTCTTGCATTATTCATACCATTTAATATAAACATTACTAATATAATAAAAATTATTTTATTTTTCATTATATTTTCTCCTTTTCTATTTTATATTTTGTTAAATTATCTGTTAGTATTTTTTGTCTTTTTGTATCTTGTGAAATATTACTTCTATTTATAACATTTTTTCCAATAGTGTTAAAATTAGTAGGTGCTAATGGATATGTATATGGTTTTGTTACACTAGTTGTACTTGCAAGTTTTGCAATTAATAAAAATGTTGCAACACCAACACCAACTAAGCCAGCAATACTTGAAAATATTAAAAATATTATCCTCCAACTTCTAAGTGCATTTGCCATTGATATATCTGTAAACATTAAGCCTGAAATAGTAGTTATTGCGATTACTATTATCATAATTGGTGAAACTATACCTGCACTTACCGCTGCGTCTCCTAATATAAGTGCTCCAACTATTGATAATGTACTTCCACCCGTGTTTGGTACCCTATAATCTCCTTCTCTTAATATTTCAAAAGCAAATATCATTATAAAAGCTTCAATGTATGCTGGAAAAGGCACACCTTCTCTTTGAGTAGCAAATGATAATAATAATTGTGTTGGTATAGATTCTTGGTCAAAAGTAATAAGCGCTACATATAATGCTGGTGTTATTATAGTAATAATAAATGCTGCATATCTAATAAATTTTGTAATTATTACATTTAAATTCTTTTGATAGTAATCTTCTATGTTACTAATAAAGTCATTTAAAAAAGCAGGTATTATAATAACAAATGGTGTATTTTCTACTACTAAAGCTATACGTCCTTGAAGCAAGTAAAAAGAAACTAAATCAGGTCTTTCAGTACTAATCATTGTTGGAAAATCTGTCTTATTCGAATCTTCTATAATTTCTATAATGTAGTTACTATCAAGTATTGCGTCTATATCAATTTTTTCTAATTTTTTTTGTATATAATCAACAAGTTTTTTTCTTGCAATATCTTCAATATACAATATTCCTATTTTAGTTTTACTTTTTCTTCCTATAATTTCTTCTTTTAGAACTAGTTTTTCCGTTTTTATTCTTTTTCTGACTAGACCAATATTTGTTTGATAATTTTCTGTGAAAGCATCTTTAGGACCCCTTATATTTTTTTCAGTTGTAGGTTCACTAATAGATCTATCAATTTGTGCACGTGTAGATATTGCAAAAACGTTCATTTGATATATTACACAAGTAAAACCAGAAAATAAATAATAAAAAATATCATCTTTTTTTAAATCTATTTTCTTTGATTTTGCCATTGCTATTATTTTGTCTAAATTAGTTAAAGTATTATTAATTTCATTTTTTAATTCATTATTATCTTTTTGTAAATTTTTCTTAATTTTCGTAATTAAAGAATTTTTTTTGCTTTTCTTTTCACAATCTTTTACATTTTCACTATTTTCTGTTTCAGAAATTTTTTCATCGATATTTTTAAATATTTGTGAATCAAATGTATTTTTTATACTTCTTATAATATAATTTGATATAGACTGATCATCTGCCATAGTTTCATTATATATAACATTAATAATTTCTCCATGAACATCTAATTGTTTATAGACCATATCTTTTGAATTAGAAGTAGAGTCTTTAATATACTTAACTATATCTTCATCATTTTTTAAATTTGATATTTTTTCCAGCTCCATAAATAAAATTCTCCTTATTTTTATTATGGTTTTTTTTATATTATTTATTCAATTTATATATTTTTTGAAAATAAAAAAGTAGTTTTGCGCTTATTTTGCAAAACTACTTTAAAATTAGTCTTTTTTGAATTTAATTATTGGAACTTTCTTATATATAGAATTTCTTACTGCACTAGAAATTTCTATTGAAGTAAAAAATAGTAATATATTTAGTAAAAATAAACCTGGTAAAGTAATAGATTTTAAACCTATAGACACTACAACTAGAATAAATAAATTGCAATAGACAAAAATCGGTTCCATACATAAAACTTTTAATATGTTTTTGTTTTTTATAGTGTAGTCTTTTCTTCTACTTAATGAATATAAAGTAAATGATATATCTAAAACAATTATAGTTAATATTCTAAAATTTATAGACATATTAAAAAACAGAGTAATAAGTGAAAAACTCATTCCTATTACAAAAAATATTGATGTTAATTTTTCTATATTAATCCGTAGTAACAGATTCCTGCTAATATTATTCATATTGTTTTCCCTCCATATTATAGTAATATTCTAGTTTCAAAAGTATTAATTTAATATGTAATTGTTTAAAAAAGTTTAAATTTTTAATTACCACCCCTTTCAACAAATTTGTTAAAAATATATTTATATTATTGTGACATTATATCATTTTTGCAAATCTATTTCAATAAATTTAACTTAATATAGCAAAAAAAGTGGTTTCACATAAAGCAAAACTACTTTTTATACACTGTATATATAATAATTATAATTTATGAAGTAATTTGTAATATTTATTATTTAATATTAAATCATTATGCTTCCCACACCCAACTAATTTTCCCTTGTCTATTACTAAAATCTTATCAGCAATTTTCATTAATTTTGGCTTATGAGTAATCATTATAACTGTATGATCTTTTTTTAGATCTTTTATTACTTTAATTATATTAGATGCTGTATTAGGATCAAGAGAACTTGTTACTTCGTCAAATAAAAGAATTTCAGATTTTGAAAGTAAAGTTCTTGCAAGACTAATTAATTGCTTTTGACCACCTGATATATCCTGTGCATCTTCCTTTAGTATTGTATTATATCCTTTCGGAAGGGACATTATAAAATCATGAATTCCAACTCTTTTACATGCTTCTATTTGATTTTTTTTATTAGAATCTACTAGGCCTAAATTATCTGATATACTCATATTAAATATAAATGGCTTTTGAGTAGCTATAGAAACATTTGATGAGTAAACCTCTTTTGAATAATCATATATATTTATATTATCTATTGTTATCATACCTTCATCTAATTTATATAGTCTAAGTAATAATCTAAAAATTGTAGATTTCCCACTACCACTCTTTCCCACTATTGCAGTTATTTTATGATCATCTATATTAAAAGAGATGTTATGTAACATTTTTTGCTCATTGTAGCTAAAAGATACATTTTTAAACTCTACATTTCCTATTATATTATCATTACTATAATCATTAAATTTTATTATATCTTTTGATTTATAATTAAATATATTATACAAACGTTCTATTCTTGCATCACTTATAGTTAACTCATTTAATCTTATTTTTACTTGTTTTGAATCACTTTCAATAGTTTCAAAATATCCTATAATTAGTACTAAAATATCAATTGTAATTATTTTTTTGCTTAAGGCTATTATAAGGAGAATGTAAATAACAATTTTAAATATTTGCATTATTACTGGTGCAACATTTATTCTATCCCAGTATATTCTTTTGTTAAAATATTCTTTTGTCCAAATCTTTTTTATTCCATCGAAATGCTCATTTAATTTTTTATTCATATCAAATGATTTTATTTCTTTATTACCATCAATTATTTGTGAAAATAAATCGACAATTTTGTCTTGACTTTTCCTTTGACCTTGCAAATATTTATGTCTCATTACACTATTTACTGTTATAAAATTAATATAAAGTAAAGAGGCTATTAATGAAACAATACCTATTTTTATATCTACAGTAAGTAATATTATAACAGAAAACATAAGTTTAACAATATAAGTTAGACCATCAAATATTTCATCTGCCATAGAACACACATACCAAATATCCTTTGCAGTTGTATTTATTATTTGGGATTTAGGAAGTTTGTTTACGAACTCTTCATCATATGTTGAAACTTTTTCAATTACCTTTTCTTGAAGTTTTGTATATGTAAAGTCTGTATTTTTACTATACATTGTATAGTTTAATCTATGGAAAAGATTATATATTAAATGAGATAAAGCTAAAGCAGCTATGCTAATATATGTATTTTTTAAATCATTAATTGTTGCGTATTTAATAATTGTTGCTGCATAATATGGAATTAAAAGAAAAATAACATTTCTAATTAATGATGTAATAAATAAAAGAAAAAGGTATTTTTTATTATTTACTCCTAGTTTAAAAAACTTTAATATTATTTTTATGTATCTAGTTATCATTATTAAACACCCCTATCCTACTAGCAGACTTTCTAAGTTGAAGAAAATCGTAATACTTGTTATTACCAATAAGTTCTTTATGCTTTCCATCACCTACTATTTTTCCTTCATGTAGTACTATTAATCTATCAGCCTTTTTCATTAGCTCAGGTTTATGTGTTATCATAAGTATAGTATGATCCTTCTTTAAGTCTTTTAAAAGATTTGCTATGTGTTTAGCAGTATTTGGATCTAATGAGCTAGTTATTTCATCAAATAAAAGTATTTCAGATTTTGTAAGTAAAGTTCTTGCAAGACTAATCAATTGCTTTTGACCACCAGAAATATTTTTTGCGTCTTCTTTTAAAATTGTGTTATAGCCATTTGGTAAACTTTCAATAAAATCATGTATTCCTACTCTCTTACACGCTTCTATTTGATTTTCTACATTTGTATCTACAAAATCTAAGTTTTTTCTAATACTCATATTAAATATAAAAGGTTTTTGATTTACTACAGCAACATTTGATTTGTATATATCTTTTGTATATTTATATATATTTATCCCGTCTATTAATATCTCTCCACTATCTATTTTATATAATCTTAAAAGTAAATTAATAATTGATGTCTTACCTGTACCACTTTGTCCTACTATTGCAGTAATCATATTTGGCTTAACTTTAAAACTTAAATCTTTTATAATTTGTTTACTTTCATAACCAAAGTTTACATTTTTAAATTCTATAATTCCTTTTATATTATCATTATCTTCGAAGCCAAAATCTATTTTTTCAGAAGATTTATAATTTAAAATTTTATTTACTCTTTTTACAGATACATTAACCTCTCTAATTTTACTAGTAGTAGAAATTAAATCATCTATATACGTTATTAACGAATCTTGATATGAAATAATTAAAACTAGAATACTAATATCCAGTTTACCATTTGCTAGTAATATCACAGAAAATACGTACAAAATAATCTTAGATGTAACAACAATAAATCTAGTATCAATTTCTTTTCTTGTAATGTATTTTCTTTTTAGTAAATAATTTTTAGAATATTTCCTTTCAATAATATTTAACTTTTTCTTAAGTTTTGGCAACATATCAAATGTTTTAATTTCTTGTAAGCCTGATAAAATTTGTGAAAATAAATTACTATATTCATCAACACAATTTTTTTGTTTTACTAAATATATATTACTTTTTCTATCTTGATAATTTTTCAATAATAAATACATATAACATGTTAAAAAAATAAAAGTAGCAATAAAGATATTTTGTTTTGCAAGTATTATACAAATAACTAGTATTTGAATTATAGATACTAAAAGTTCTGATACTTGATCCATCATATCCCCTATATCAATTACATCACCATTTATTGAATTAATTAACTTTCCTTTAGATACAACTTTAGTAAATTTATCATCAGTTGATAAAACTTTATTAAATAATCTAGTTTGTAATTTATTATAACAATAACTCATATTAATGCCATAAATTTTACAATTAATATAGTATGAAATTTGGTATAAAAGATAAGATGCAGATAGTAAAATAAGTGAGTTGATTGTCATTGAAAAATCACTTATTGTCGCATATTTAATTATCCATGATGCAAATATTGGAATAACTATTAAAAATCCCTTATACATAAATGCTGTAAGGATTGAAAAAAATAAATAAATAAATTTAGTTTGAGCTAATTTTAAATATTCCTTTATAAAATTATAATATTCTTTTACCATATATCGACCTCTTATAACATTTTTTACATAAATATATTATCATGAAATATTTCTTATTTCAACATATAAAAATAAAAAACACAAATTTAAATATAAATAAATTTGTGTTTTTTATCTTTAATTATCTTAAATAATTTTTAGTTACTCTTTATAAGCATACAATCTCCAAAACTAAAAAATCTATATTTTTCCTTTACAGCTATACTATAAGCATTCATAATATTTTCTTTCCCTGCAAGTGCAGACACAAGCATTACAAGTGTAGACTCGGGCAAATGAAAATTTGTTAAAAGGCAATCAACCATTTTAAATCTATATCCAGGATATATAAATATATTTGTATCTTTAGCCATAGGATGAATAATTCCATTTTCGTCAGTAGCACTTTCTAATACTCTACATGAAGTTGTACCAACACAATATACTTTCTTTCCATTTTTTCTAGTTTCATTAATTATATTACATACCTTCTCATCTATTATAAAATATTCGCTGTGCATTTCATGATTTTCTACATTGTCTACCTTAACAGGTCTAAAAGTTCCTAATCCAACATGCAATGTTACATAAACAATATTAACGCCTTTTTTTTCTAATTTTTGTAATATTTCTTCTGTAAAGTGTAATCCAGCCGTTGGAGCAGCAGCAGAGCCTAAATTTTTACAATATACAGTTTGATATCTATCTTTATCTTCTAACTTTTCAGTTATATATGGTGGAAGTGGCATTAATCCTAATTTATCAAGAATTTCATTAAAAATTCCATTATATGAAAATTCTATAACCCTTTGACCATCTTCTAAAATATCTATAACTTTGGCTCTTAAAAGTTTTTCATCAAATACTATTTCTGTACCTATCTTTAATTTTTTTCCTGGCTTTGCAAGCGTTTGCCAAACATTACCATCACGTTGTTTTAGTAATAAAACTTCAATAGCTTCTTGCTTATTTACTCTATGTCCAAATAACCTTGCAGGTAATACTTTTGTATCATTTAATACTATAGTATCACCTTCATATATATAATCTACTATATTCTCAAAAATTTTATGTTCTATTTTACCACTATTTTTATTTAGTACCATCATTTTAGATTTTTGTCTATTTTTTAATGGTGTTTGTGCAATTAATTCATGTGGTAAGTCATAATAAAAATCACTTGTCTTCATGCTAATCTCCTTTAATATTTTACATATTAT
>CANAIR010000030.1 GCA_947361355.1 uncultured Clostridium sp. | reverse complement strand
AACACAACTAGATTTCTTTGTCAATACTTTTTTTCAAAATTTACAAAGTTTTTTTTACATAACTCTGTAACATTTCTTTAACAGTTTTCTTATCTCGTTGCGACGTATATTATCTTAACATTTTTGTCACTATTTGTCAACACTTTTTTATAATTTTTTTATATTTTTTATATTTTATAATTTTTATACTATTTTTTACTTAATATTTTATACATTTTCTTATATATCAACTAATATTACATCCTCACCTATTTTATTAATTTTCTCCCATGGTATAGTAATATTACTCTTACTCATCACATTAGCAAACAACTTACCAGTCTTCGCCACAATAATAGAATGTATCTCTCCATTTTCAAAATCAGCTTGAACATCAACTACAAAACCAAGTATTTTACCATCACTTAAACTAATAACCTCTTTTTGTTTAAAATCAATTCCTCTAGACATATAACCACCACTATATTATATTTAATTATTATAAAATTTATTACATTTACAAAAAATAAGTATCAAATTAAATTCATAATTTAATACTTATTTTTCCTTTAACTCTGTTTTAATTGCCATATACTTTTATTTCTAATACTTATTATATAATTTTTTGTTATTAAATATTTTATATAACAATTTACTAATAAATTAACTATTATGTAATTTTTCTTTTACTTTTTCTACAATACTTTTAAAATTCATTCCATTTGAAGCTTTAAAATATAACATATCACCACTTTTTGCCTCTTTAACAATTTCATCAACTAACTCATCTGCATTATCAAAACTTTTTATATTCTTTGGTTTTATATATTGTTTAGTTCCATTTGCAATTATTTTAGCTTTTTCACCTAGTGTATATAAAAAATCATACTTAGTAATAGAAAACATTTCGCAAATTTTTGAATGAATTTCATCAGAAAATTCACCAAGATCAAACATATCACCTAAAACTGCAAATTTTCTTTTTGCTTTTAATTTATTTACGGTTAAAAGACCTGAACGCATTGATTCACTACTAGCATTATATGTATCATCAATTAATATAATTCCATTAACATTAATTTGTTGTAACCTACCAACAAAATTTTTATAGTTTGCGATACCTTTTATTATATTTTGTTTTTTCAAATTAAAACATTCTGCAACTTTTATAGCTACTAAAGCATTATATATATTATGATTTCCTATCTGACTTATTTTAACTTTTACCTTATCACCGTAAATTCTAGTTTCAAATTCCAAAGAGTCTTCTAACGCATTAATGTTATCCACATTATCAACACTTATTTTTTCAACATCATATTTATCATTTGAAACTAAACTAGATAAATAAATATCATCACCATTAGTTATAACTTTCTTTATGCCTTTTATACAGTTAATGATTTTTGATTTTTCTGAAAATATATTTTCTTTAGTTTTAAATGTACCAATATGAGATGTTCCAATATTTGTTAAAACTACTATATCAGGTTGTAAAATTTCAGATAATTCTTGCATTTCACCAAATTTATCAATTCCAGCTTCTAATACACAAACATCTTGTTTTTGCATTTCTAAACACATCAATGATGTTCCAATATTACTATTAAAATTTTTCTTAGTAACTAAAACTTTCATTTCTTCTTTTAATACACTAACTATCATTTCGCGAGTACTAGTCTTTCCAACACTACCTGATACTGATACAACTGGAATATCTATATGTTTTTGTCTACTATATTTTCCTGAATTTATTAAAGCCTGTAATGTGTCACTAACTGAAATAATACAAATATCAGAATTTATACTAATAGCTTCATTATTTATTTTATCAAAGTTTTCAAAATTTTCATCAATAAAATATCCAATAATTCCTTTTTTAACACAATCAATTATATATTTGTGCGCATCGGTATTCGCTCCTTTTAATGGAATAAAAAAATCTCCTTTTTTTATATTTCTACTATCAATTTCATATGATAGTGGTTTTATACTTTTATTTCCATTTAATAAAATACCTTTTGTTGCTTTTATAAGCTCATCTACATTTAACATACTTTCACCTTCTAGTATTTATTTTATCATAAAGTAAATTTAACTGCAACTTTAAGAGATTTGTCTAAAATAATTATCTATTCCAGTTGCTACAGCCTCTCCAATTTTTTCAATATTATTCATAATCCATTTTGCATCTTCTTCATTATCGTGGAAAGCCACTTCAAGTAAAACAGCTGGTGATAAAGTTTTTATAATTTCATACAAACTTTTTGTATAAAGAACGCCTCTTCCATCTTCTGGATTTGGATAAATTTTTTCTATTTCATCATATATTGCATGCGCTAATTTATCACCACTTGTATCAGGTCTATTTGCATATATTTCTGGACCTTTTCCTTTTCCACTTGCTCCACTAGCATTACTATGAAGGGCAACATGAATTGCTGGCCCAATTGTGTTGCTCTGCTCTACTGTTTTTGAAAGCGTATTTTCTGGATTATTTCTCCTTACATCATAACCTTTTGATTTTAATAATCTCTCTACTACATCAGCTACCTGATTCATTCTTTCTTCTTCTGTACCATAATCTCCAATCCCTACATTCCATTCTTGTAAAGATGGACTTAAATATACTACTTTTTTATTTTCCAAGTTAAACGCTCCTTTCTAGTAAATAATATTTAAAATTTACTAGAAATATAACTGGATTTATATTTAATTATAATTTATCATCATATTTTGCTTTTATTTTTTTTAAAGCATTTTTTTCTATTCTAGATATTTGAGCTTGTGATACTCCTAATTCTTCAGCAAGTTCAATTTGAGTTTTCTCTTTAAAATATCTTTTTTCTATTATACTTCTTTCTTTATCAGTAAGACTTTCTAACATTTGTTTTATAGATATATTATCAATTAAATTTTCTGACTCTTCTTTTTCATTTTTTAATTGATCTAATAAATATATTTTATCACCACCATCATTATATACACTATCATATATTGACATAGGAGCAACTGTACTATCTATTGCTAATATTATATCTTCCTTTGGAGCATTTACTAACTCACAAATTTTATCTATTGTTGGTTCTTCATTATTTTCTTTTATATATCTTTCTTTTTCTTGGGTAATATGATATGATAAATCTCTTAATGAACGGGTTACCCTAAAAGCACTATTATCTCTTAAATATCTTTTAACTTCACCAATTATCATAGGAACTGCATACGTACTAAATTGAACTGGTTGATTTATATCAAAATTATCTATAGCTTTTATTAAACCTACAACTCCTACTTGAAATATGTCATTTATATTTTCTCCTCTATTATTAAATTTTTTTATTATACTAAGTACTAATCTTAAATTTGCATTTATAAATTCATCTTTATATTCCTTTTGACCATTTTTTATTTTACGAAGCATTTCCATTTGCTCACTTTGTTTTAATTTTGGTAATTTAGACGTATCTAATCCATTAACCTCTACTCTAAAATTCATATGTATCCTCCTTTTACCTTTATTTATATCTTTAACATATGAACTTATATTATACATATTCGACAATATTAGTCATTTATAGTATATTTCACTACATAAAAATTGTTTATACATACATTAACAATAAATATTATATTGTAATATCCTTAAAAAATTTGTAGAATTATATTTGTAAATATATATTTTTTTAATATAAAAATATATTATTATATACGTCATAATGCTGTATATTTAATAAAAAACTCAATATGAAAATTGTTTCAATTGAGTTTATATTTTTTTATATTGAAAAATCTTTTTTTAAAGAATTTATAACTTTTTTTTCTATTCTTGAAATATATGACTGTGAAATACCAAGCTTATCAGCAACTTCTTTTTGTGTTAACTCATCAACTCCATCAAATCCATATCTTAATTGCATAATTGTTTTTTCTCTGTCATTTAATTTTTTTATAGCTTCTATTAACACCTTTTTATTATCATTATCCTCTACTGATTTAAAAATACTATCATTATCTGTTCCCAAGATATCTGCAAGTGATAAATCATTTCCCTCACTATCAGTATTAATTGGCTCATCAATAGATATTTCTGTTTTAATTTTATTATTTTTTCTAAGATACATTAAAATTTCATTTTCTATACATCTAGAAGCATATGTAGCAAGTTTTATATTTTTGTCTAATTTGTAACTATTTATTGCTTTCATAAGTCCTATTGTTCCAATAGATATTAAATCTTCTAAATTTACACCTGAATTTTCAAACTTCTTTGCAATGTATACTACCAATCTTAAATTTCTTTCTATTAAAATGTTTTTTGCTTCCACATCTTTTTCCATTAACCTTTTTAGTAGTTCTTGTTCTTCATCTGATTTTAAAGGTGCTGGAAGTTTATCGTTTCCAGCTATATAAAATAAATTATTTTCATCAATCCCAAACAATTTAAGCATTTTTAAATATATACCTTTTATTTTTTCTACTCCTATCATAGTATTACCCCCTTTAATTTTTCTAGATATAAGTCATACCCTATAAGCGCACTATATTTATTATCAATATTAATTCTTTGATTTGAAAAAGAAAATATAATTTTATTTAATTTACATATATATTTTTTATTTTTATAAACTTCTACATTTTTAACTATATATCCAAATACTTTGCTATTATCACTTACTGTATTTATTTGAATATCTATCTTATTTTCCAATGCACCTAGTAATTCTAATACTCCAAACCATTTATAATCTATAAAAATAACATCTAAATTATAAATATTTTCATGTACTAAATTTCCAGTATCTACATAACATTGAATTTCTTGATCATTAATTTTAATTGTATAAACTAAATTATCTTTTTTTATATTTGTTTTCCACATTTTCCACAAATAATTATTGAATAAATATGTAATTATTCCTGATACAATATATATACATATTTTTTTTAAAGTATTACTAATTGATATATTGAAAAATGCAGTAATTCCAATTATTACTCCTACATATATAAATGAGATTATATAATAATACACTACTTTTTTTAAATAAATGTTTAAATTTTTAGGCTTAAAGGCAATATACATTACTACGTTTACTATCATTAATTTTATAATTATACTATTTACAAAACTATCATTTATAACATATATTAAAGTTGTATATATAGCTAAAATAATAGATGAAACTAAATTTCTTGTTATATTTATTTTCGATTTAGTAAAAATTCCTACTTGATATATAATTACAATATTTACAATTATATTTTCTAATAAAATATAGTCTAGGTAAATTTTCATATACTCACCTTATTTAATTATATAATTTATAATTAATATATTTTGTAGAAAAAACAAATTGAATATAAAAACTCATTTACATATAACTATATTTTTTTACAATTTTTACATTAATATTATTAAATAATATGTTATACGTTAAATTTTGACATGTGTTCTTAAATACACTATTTTTCAAAAAAAAAAAATAAGAGTATTTAAAATATTTAAATACTACAATTTAAGTAGATTTAAACATTTATAAATACTCTTTTTGTATTAAACTATTTTAATTTTTTAGACACTCTTACTAATTCAACAAAAAGTGGTGCTGGATTATTTGGCCTTGATTTTAATTCTGGATGGAATTGTACTGCTATAAAATATGGATGGTTTTCAAGTTCTACCATTTCTACTAATAATCCATCAGGTGAAGTACCACAAACTTTTAGTCCTAAATTTTCTAATTTTTCACGATATTTATTATTAAATTCATAACGATGTCTATGCCTTTCAAAAATTTTTTCTTTTTCATATACTTTTTTTGCTAAAGTATTATCTTTTATAATACATGGATAGACTCCTAAACGCATTGTTCCACCTTTTTCACTTATATTCTTTTGCTCTTCCATTATATGTATTACAGGATTATTTGTTTTATCATTAAATTCTTCTGAATTTGCATCAGATAAGTTTAAAACATTTCTTGCAAATTCTATTACTGCCATTTGCATTCCCAGACAAATCCCTAAAAAAGGAATATTATTTTCTCTTGCATAACGTATTGTTTCTATTTTTCCTTCTATTCCTCTATTTCCAAATCCACCTGGTACTACAATTCCATCCATATTTTTTAGTATTTCTAAAACATTATCTTTATTTATATCTTCTGAATCAATTAATTTTATTTTTACATTTACTTTATTTACAAAACCAGCATGATGTAAACTTTCAATTACAGAAATATATGAATCCTCTAATTTTATATACTTTCCTACAATAGCTATATTTACAATATTACTCTTATCTATCTTTCTTATATTTTTTATCATATCTTCCCATTTAGAATTATCAGGTACATAATTATCAAGTCTTAAATGATTACATATCTCTCTTCCTAACCCTTCTGCTTCTAACATTAATGGTACTGCATAAAGACAATCTGATGTTTTATTTAATATAACACTTGTTTTTCTAACATTACAAAATAATGATAATTTTTCTTTAATATTATCTGGTATATCACTTTCAGTTCTACAAACTAAAATATTAGGCTTAATTCCAAAGCTTTGTAATTCTTTTACAGAATGCTGAGTTGGTTTTGATTTTATTTCATTTGAACCAAATATATATGGTAATAATGTAACATGAATATATACAACATCATTAGGATTTTTTTCTAATCCAACTTGACGTATAGCTTCAATAATTGATAATCCTTCGATATCACCAACTGTTCCACCAACTTCAGTAATAACAATATCTGTATCAGTATTTTCAAAACTATATATTTTTTCTTTTATCTCGTTTGTAATGTGTGGAATAACTTGAACAGTTTTTCCTAAATAATCCCCTCTTCTTTCTTTATCAATAACACTTTGATATATTTTTCCCATAGTTATACTAGAATCTTTAGTCAAATTTTCATCAATAAATCTTTCATAATGACCTAAATCTAAATCTGTCTCAGCTCCATCTTCAGTAACAAATACTTCTCCATGTTCATATGGATTCATTGTTCCTGGATCTACATTAATATACGGATCAAACTTTTGTATTGTTACCTTATATCCTCTATTTTTCAATAATCTACCAATAGACGCTGCTGTAATCCCTTTTCCTAAACCAGATACAACACCACCTGTTACAAAAATATATTTTGTATTCAAAATTCCACCTCCAAATAAACAAAAAAATAGATTAAAAAATTTCCAAAATTGGTTTTTTTTTAATCTATCTTATATACATATTTTATCACTTATAAGTTTAAATTACAAGTATTTTTTTATCTTTTTATTCACCTTTATTTCTTCTTAAAAATGGTGGGATATCTAAATCTCTATAATCACTATTATTAGAAGAATTATTTGATGGTGAACTATAACTATTTCTAGTTGTTTGTAATGGAGATGTATTCATATTATTAAAGTTATTTGTGCTTTGATTATTAGTAGCACCTATAATCGGATTTGTATTACTAACTGCATTATTTAAAGCTTCGCCAACAATTGTATCTAATTTTAAATCTTGGAATGGAGTTTTAGTAAATCCTGTAGCCATAACAGTTATAACTATTTCATTTGTAATATTTTCATCAATAACAGCACCAAAGATAATGTTTGCTTCTGGATCAACTGACTTTTGAACTAATTCTGCCGCTTCATTTATTTCAAGTAATCCTAAATCTTTTCCACCAGTAACATTTATTAATACTCCACTTGCACCTTCTATTGAAGTTTCAAGTAAAGGACTATGAATAGCTTGTCTAGCAGCTTCTTGTGCTCTATGTTCACCACTTGCTCTACCTATACCCATATGTGCTATACCAGCATCCATCATAATTGTTTTTACATCTGCAAAATCAAGATTTACAAGACCAGGAATAGTAATAAGATCTGATATTCCTTGTACACCTTGTCTTAAAACATCATCTGACATAATAAAAGCTTCTGTTACAGATGTTTGTTTTTCAACAACTTGCAATAATTTTTCATTAGGTATAATTATAAGGGTGTCAACACTTTGTCTTAATTCTTCAATTCCACTTTCTGCTTGCATCATTCTTCTTTTTCCCTCAAAAGGAAATGGTTTTGATACAACTGCTACTGTAAGAATTCCCATTTCTTTAGATACTTCTGCTACAACTGGAGCTGCACCTGTACCTGTTCCTCCACCCATTCCAGATGTAACAAATACCATATCTGCTCCTTTTAAAGCTTCTGCTATCTCTGATTTAGATTCTTCAGCACTACACTTTCCTATTTCTGGATTTGCGCCAGCTCCTAATCCTCTTGTTAACTTTTCACCTATTTGTATTTTTTTACTTGCTTTTGACATTCCTAATGCTTGTTTATCAGTATTAACAGCAATAAATTCAACTCCTTTTAAACCTGAATCTACCATTCTATTAACACCATTATTACCAGCACCACCAACACCAACTACTTTAATGTTAGCCATCCCCAATTGAAAATCATGTTCCATTATTATTCCTCCTAAACTTAATAATTTTCATCTATATTTTTAGATTTTCTAAATATATTAGAAAATTTTGTCTTTATATTACTCATAGCATCAACTATTTTTTCTTTTAAATTCGGATCTGTTATTATTTCCACATCACTATTTACATGTTTGCTAATTCCTAAACTTGAAATATATCTAACCATACCAAAAACAGTAGTATGTTGTGGTTTAATTATATTTATAAGTTTTGGACTACAAATTCTAACTTGGTTAATTTTTAAAGTAAGCATTGCCAATTCTTCAGCACCTACAATATTACTTATTCCTTGTCCAGTTAAAACCATACATTCTATTTTACCTGATAACTTATTATCAGATATCAACTTTTTTGTTATTTGATATATTTCTTTGATTCTTGCTTCAATTACTTGAACTATATCACTACATTTTACAATTTCACCACCATTATTTTTTCCTTTACCATTTAATTTTACATCATGATTATTAGTAATCATAGCCATAATTGCTAAATTATATTGTCTTTTAAATTTTTCTGCTTCATCGTTAGTTATATCAAAAGTTAAAGCAATATCATTAGTAATATGATCACCGCCAACAGGTATAGTACCATAAAATTCTATTTTAGAATTTTTATATACTGAAATATCTGTGTGACCACCACCAATATCTACTAATAGTACTCCCATTTCTTTTTCTTCTGGCATTAAAACAATATTTGATGTAGCAAGAGTTTCAAGTATTAAACCATCTAATGATAGTCCTGCAAGTTTTAAAGCTTTTTGTACTCCTGCAATATATTCACCTTTAGCAATTACAACTTCTACTTCAGTGGAAAAACTCTTACAAAAAGCACCTATTGGTTCTTCTTTATATATTCTTCCATTTACTTTATATTCATATGGTAAAATGTCTATAATTTGTTCATTTTTTTCAAGTTGTGTAGAAATTTGTATTTTAGAAAATAAATTATTTATATCTTTTATTGATAAACCATCATTTGGTTTTTCAACTTCAGATTCAATAATAAGCTTTTCTATCCTTACGTTCAGACCTTTAATATTAACATATGCTGAGTTAACAGAAAGTTCTGAAATTTGTTCAGCTGAAGAGATAGCTTCTTTTATAGATATAGAAACTCTTTGTGGATCTATTATTTTTCCTTTTTTAATACCTGCGTTATTAGATAATCCATATCCTATTACTTCTATTTCATTGAATTTATTTACTTGTCCTATAACGCAACTTACTTTGGAAACACCGATATCAAGACCAACTATAATATCACCAATAGCCACAATTTACACCTCCACGCTTACACCTACCTATATATATGATACTATTTTTTTAACAAAAAATCAAGTATTTTATGCAAATTTTGTAATATTTATGTAATTTTCTTGAAATATTCCTTTAATATCTATGATTTACATAATGAATTTACTTAATATTGTATCATTTTTTTTATGTAAAATAAATATATATAATAAAAAAATAACTATAGAAGGATTTTTATATAAAAAAAATTGCATTAATCCAATAATAAATAAATTAAAATATAAAAAATATTGTATACATTTAATAATTATTTCTTGTAATGTAATATTTAATCTTAATAAACATAAAAAATTTACAAAAATATTATAACCATCTAATGGATATAGTGGCATTAAATTTATTATAGCAAAAAATAAATTTACTTGATAAATCATTTCTATATTTCTAAAAATATATGCTAGAATAAAATTGGATAGTGGACCTGCAACATATATTAGAATATTTTTTATACAATTTACTTTATTATATTTATTTTTTGACAATTTATATTTTTCTTTTTTAAATTCAATGCAAACTCCAGCAAGTGTAATTTTAAACTTTTCTACATCTTTTCCAAGTATAGAAGCTAAAAACATATGAAAAAATTCATGAAATACTATAAAAAGATAACATATAAAAAAAGAAAATAGTATTTCTTTTACTTTACTAGAAAATAAAAATATAAAAAATACTATTAAAAATAACCATTCAACTTCTATAATAAAAAAAGGAGTTTTTAATTTCATTTTATCACCTAAAATTGTATTAATATTTGTGGATCTACTGTTCTTGTATTAATACTTATTTCAAAATGCAAATGTGGACCTGTTGACATTCCTGTACTTCCTACAAGTCCAATCAAATCATTTTGATTAATATTACTATTTAAATCTACTTTTATTTCTTTCATATGTGCATATTTAAAATTTACTCCATTACTTTCTACTACAACATAATTTCCATAATATTTATCATTTTTTACTAATTTAGTTACTTTTCCACTTGTTGAACTTTTTATTTCAGTTCCACTTTTTGCTGCAATATCTAATCCCGTATGATAAGAGTTTACTCCTTCAAAAATTTTATCTCTTGCTCCATAACTTGAAGTAATAGTACCAGATAAAGGTTTTATCATATTAATCTTTTTTTCAATAATTTTACCTATATCATCTTGCATCATACTAACAGCAGATGCTTCTTGCATAATCGTACCCTCTGCTGTTAATGGTTCTCCTCCCCCTTTTCCATCTAATTTTTCTTCCACATCTTCTTCATTACTAATATTATCAGTTTTTACATCTTTTGAATTATCTATATTATTCATTACATTTTGTGTTTGATTCATATTTATATTATTATTTAATACAGATTTTACTTCCTCTTTTAAATTAAATTCTAATATTTTCGGTTTTATACAAACTATATACTTATTTTTTATTTTATTTACTAAACTTTCTGGAAAAATATATTTGGTACTATTGTATCCCTTTAAAGAATAATCTTCTATACTTTCTAAAACTTGTTCCTTACTATAATCTTTATTATATTCTGCAACAATTATTTTTATATAATTATTAGACAATGCTTCATTTTTAAATGCTAATTTACAAACTAAACATCCAAAAACAATTAATAAAGATACAAAACATTTTATTAAAAATATTGTTTTAAAAGATATAAATTTTTCTTTATCCTTTGAATTTTCTAACATGCTAGCAGATGTAAAACCACTTAAATTAGAATCCATACTAATTTTTCCTATACTTTTTTTAAAATCTAATCCTATATTATTATCTATATTTAATGAATTACTATCTATATTTTTAAGCATACTTTTTCTTAGCCTTCTTGCTGATACTATATCTGACATATAGTTACCTCCTTTACTTTTGTACAAGTCATATTAAATTATATTTATAATTTTTCTTTTTATGAATTATTTACAATAATTTACTATTAGCAAAGCATTTAACATATTATATTATATTATATAATATATAAACACTATTGACATAATATAAATATTATTGTATAATTATGACACAAAAAATTTAATCAAATTTTAATTAAAAGGAGAAAAATATGCAAAATTTCAAACCACCCTATAATTACAATAAATTTAATAGTAAGGATCACTTTATTGATTATATTTCTAGAACAGAAATAAAATTAAATCCAAAAGAAACTGTAAAAAAATTATTAGAAATAAAAAATTATTTTTTAGAGTTAAATGATGAAAACTCAGTTAAATTAATTAATAAAATTATTGGAAATACAAGATGCCATAAAAATATAGTTTTTGTAAGTGATGGATCTTATAGAAATGAAAGAATATGGATATTTAATAATACATTACATGTAGATTTATCAAAAAAATTTTCTAAATCTAAAACTTGGATGTTTTCAGCAACTTATGATTATACGGAATCTGAAAAATATTTAAAGTATATAATTCATAATTTTGAAAAAATATTTATTCAATTACCATTTTATTTTTATAATAAAGGCTTTTTAAATTATCAGCCTAGATTAAGAGAAGATTATCATTTTTAAAAAAATAAAAATATAAAATGAAAACTTAACATATTAGTTAAATTTTCATTTTATATTTTTTTATATAATTTGTCCTTTTAAATACCATAAATGTTGACTAGTTATTTTAATATCAACGATATTACCTACTAATGAATTACTAGCTTCAAAAACTACTACTTTATTTTGACTTGTTCTACCAGTATATAACTTATCATTATTTTTGCTTTTTCCTTCTATTAGAACCTTATATACCTTTCCTATCATTTTTTCATTATTTTTAGGCAAATTCTCTTCATATAGTTTTTTTAATCTTTCAAGTCTTTCTACTTTTTCTTCATGAGTTATACAATCTTTCATACTTGCAGCTTTTGTACCTGTTCTTTTAGAATATATAAACATATATATTTGATCAAAATTTGATTTTTTTACAACATCTAATGTTTCTAAAAAATCTTCTTCTGTTTCATTTGGAAATCCTACTATAATATCTGTTGATAAAGATATATTTTCATCTGCTTTTTTTAATTTTTCAACAAGCTTTAAATAATCCTCTTTTGTATATTTTCTATTCATTTCTTTTAATATTTTTGTACTTCCTGATTGCAAAGGTAAATGTATTTGCCTAGCTATTTTCTTTGAATTTTTTATAATTTCTATTACATCATCTTTAAAATCTTTTGGATGAGGTGACATGAAACGTATAATTTCAATTCCATTTACTTTTTCAATATCTGCTAATAATTTAGCAAATGTATATCCTTTATTTTCATCCTTAAAATCATTTCCATATGAATTTACATTTTGTCCAAGTAACATTATTTCTTTATAACCTTTTTTAGCTAATTTTTCTATATCTGAAATTATATCCTTTGGATTTCTACTTCTTTCTCTTCCTCTAACATATGGTACTATACAATATGAACAAAAATTATTACAACCATATATTATACTAACGCTTGCTTTATACTTATCTTCATATATTATAGGTATATCTTCTTCTATTTGATTACCCGGCTCAATATATTCTATTTCTTTTTTATTTTCAAATAATATTTTGTATAATTTTAATGGAAATAAATTCATACTACTTGTTCCTAGTACAATATCTACGAATTTATATGACTCCTTTATCTTATCTAATATATGTCTTTGTTGTGTCATACATCCAACTACTACAATATATACATTATCCTCTTTTAATTTTCTTTGCTTTAAAAATCCAAGCCTACCAAATAATGTATTTTCTGCATTTTCTCTAACACAACAGGTATTAAATAATATTAAATTTGCTACATCTGAATTTGCTCTTGTAAACCCCATTGATTCTAATATTCCCATATATTTAGCTGAATCATTTTCATTCATTTGACATCCCATTGTATCTATACTATATGTTAATTTTTTTTCTTCAACCAATTTTTTTATTTTCTTTTCAAAATTATTTTTGTATCTCATTTTTCTTCCTTTCGACATTTTTTACATAAGTATTATACATTAAGAATTACTAAATTTCAAGGAAAAAATTTTTAAAAATTTAATAATATTGTGTTTATTATTTATTTTTAAACAAATAAATTAACATAAATAAAATACAACAATAAAAAATACAGTTAGAATATATTTAATTTTCTAACTGTAATTTTTTTATATTACTTTAAAGTTATTTGCACTAAAACGGGTTGATGGTCAGTATACAAAAAATTTGTATCTAAAGTTTTTACAGTGTCTATTTGTATATTTGGCGTTGTTATATAACCATCTAATACATATAACTGAGTATCATCATAATTTCCACTATATGGTTTATTTAATAACCTACATGTTGGAATACTATCATCAACAGCATAATTCCAAGATTCAGGTAAAAAATCATTTGGAATAGTAGATGCGTTAAAATTACTATTGTCTAGCAATGGATATTTACTTTTATCTACTATTGGAAAAGTTTGATTAAAGTCCCCACCCGCTATAACATAATTTCCTTTATTATACTCTTCTTGCATTATATTTTTTAATATTTCCAATTGATTTAATCTAGTATTTCCATCATCATATGCCTCTAAATGTAAGTTTATAACTATAAGTTTTTTATCAGTGTTTTCTATATTTATTTCTTGTTTCATTAAATTTCTTTTAAACATAACTTGTTTCATAGGAAACTTATACGCACTTGGTAACGAAATTCTTGTAGCTTTAGAATTAAATTTATTTAATATACTCATTCCAGCTTCAACATATCCAACAAAGTTTGGAAATGGATAAGGAATAAAAAGACACTTGTGGTACATTGAATAAGTTGAAGTACCGTTAAATTCTTTGCTTAATTTTTCATATTGATTCATATAATATGAACGTTTAGCTTTTAAATCAACTTCTTGTAGTAATACAATATCAGGATTTTCATTATATATTATATTTTTTACTCCTTCTAAATTTATTTTTACATTTTCATTAGTTTTAGGCATTACACCCCTTCCACCATCCAAAAAGAAATCCTGTGTTTTATCTAAAGATAAATATCCTATATTATATGTTAATAGCCTAATACTATCTCCTACCTTTAATACTTTTGTACTTAAACCTTCTACCTTTAAAATTTCTATATCTTTTGGCTTATATTCAGTTAACATTAGTATTGAAAATCCAATAAAAATTAATACTACTATAACAATTATAGCAATTAATAAAATTTTTGAAATTTTTTTCATATTATCACCTATATATTAATAAATTTTACACAAAAAAATAAAATATTACAACTATTATGTGTAATATTTTATTTTTTTAATTTAAAAGCTTAAATGCTTAATCTGATTTATAACGTATTCCTTAGATATAAAATCAACACCAAACTGCTTAACAAAATTATCTTCGAACTTTATAATATCAAGTTCATTCATTGTATCAAGAAGTTCTTTCCAAGATTTTAAGTCAAGCCGTCCTTTTATATAAAGCTTGTCGTCCATTCCATATAATTCTTTCTTACTTCCATTACTATATATTACTTTCATTTATGTACCTCCTATAATAACCATCTAAAAATTATAATTAAGATTATAATCGATACAATTGCTTTTGCCCCTCTCTCACTAATTCCAATTTCTATAAAAAAGTCTACTGCTATATAATAGATCCATTGTAAAATAGGCCGTATTAAACCAAGTAATACACTAAAAATAAAAAATAAAAATATTAAAACTATAAATAATCCTGTCATCATATTCTCCTCCTATATTAATAGTTTAAATTGAAAATATACTTAAAAGTATTATAACATATCATAAAAATTATGTCAATTTTTTTATGAATAAACATTATAAAATTAATAATAAAAAAATACGCTTATAAATAATTTATAAGTCGTATTTTTATAAAATTATACTCTTTCCATATAAGAACCAGTTCTAGTGTCAATTCTTATTTTATCGCCAATTTCAACAAAAATTGGAACATTAAAGCTCGCACCAGTTTCAACTGTACAAGGTTTTGTTTGTCCAGTAGCAGTTGCTCCTTTTACACCTGGTTCTGTATAAGTTACTTCAAGTTCTACAAACATAGGTGGTTCAACACCAAATACCTTTCCTTTATATGATAATACTTTTACATTCATACTATCTATTAAATAAGGTAATGTTTCTTCAATTTGAGTTTTATTTAATTCAATTTGTTCATATGTGCTAGTATCCATAAATGTATAATTTTCTCCATCATTATATAAATATTGCATTTCTTGAACAGTAATTTGTGCTTCTTCAACTTTTTCAGTTGGATTAAATGTTTTTTCAATTGTTTGCCCAGTTATAACATTTTTTAATTTTGTTCTAACAAACGCAGCTCCTTTTCCTGGTTTTACATGTTGAAATTCAACAACTCTATAAACATTTGAATCCATTTCAAATGTAGCACCATTTCTAAAATCTCCTGCTAAAATCATAAAACTCCTCCTATACTATTTATTTTTATTTAATTTTCTCTACTAATGCTGTAAAAGCATTCATATCATTAACTGCCATTTCAGCTAACATTTTTCTGTTTATATTTATATTTGCTTTTTTAAGTCCTGACATAAATTTACTATAAGTAGTTCCATTCATTCTTGCAGCAGCATTTATTCTTGCTATCCATAGTTGTCTGAAATTTCTTTTCTTTTGTTTTCTTCCAACATACGCATATTTTAATGATTTCATAACAGCTTGATTAGCCATTCTAAATCTTACTGATTTTGCTCCAAAATAACCTTTTGCTCTTTTAAGAACCTTTTTATGTCTTGCTCTTGTTGTAACAGCTCCTTTTACTCTTGCCATTATCTATCTCTCCCTTCATATCTACTAATTATTTATATGGTAATAGTTTCTTAACTGCTTTTGAATTTGCACTATCAACATAAGATGATTGTTTTAGTGACATTTTTCTTTTTGAAGATTTTGCAGTTAATTTGTGTGCACGATTTGCAACATTCTTTTTAACTTTACCAGTACCAGTTACTGATAATCTTTTTTTAGACGAACTATGTGTTTTTATTTTTGGCATAATAATTCTCTCCTCTCTATAACACTATTATTTTTGCTTAGGTGATAAAAACATTGTTAAATTTTTACCTTCCATTTTAGCTTCTTTATCAATTTGACAATTATCAAGCATATCTTTAAATTGAATCATGATTTCTTTTCCTTGATTTATAAAGTTTAATTCTCTACCTCTAAATCTCATAGCGATTTTAACTTTATTTCCTGCCTCTATGAATTTATTAGCATTTTTTGCTTTTACTTCTAAATCATGTTTATCAATATTTGGTGATAATCTAATTTCTTTTATCTCAATAGTTTTTTGCTTTTTTCTAGCTTCTTTCGCTCTTTTAGCCATTTCAAATTTATATTTACTATAATCTAAAATTTTACAAACAGGATTTTCTTGATTTGGAGATACAAGAACTAAATCCTTTCCCTTTTCATAAGCCATTTGTACAGCTTGATTTGTAGGCATTTTGCCTAGCTTTTCACCATTTTCATCGATAACTTGAACTTGAGAAAACTTAATTTCCTCATTAACTAAAAAATTTGGTTTTATATTAAACACCTCCACAAAAAATATAAAAAAGATTGCGTGTAACGGCAATCTCCTCAATTCAACATAAATATATATTACAAAATAAAATATGTTTGTAATAATTAAATATATTTTGTTAACCTTATTAAGACAAAACTTTAAGGTGAGAAGATTTCCTCTACTTACGCTAATCATTATACATAATTTTTTAATTATTGTCAAGCAAATTATAAAAAATATATTAATAATTGAATAAATTATCAATATTTTAATATTTTTCCAACAGATATTTAAATTTATTAATGCAATTTCAAAACAAAAAAAAGGAATTAAAAAGTTCCTTTTTGTAAATTATTTTAAAAACATAACTTCTAATATTTTCTCAATTTTACTTTGTTCTTTTTCTACAGTAAAAAATTGACTATTTTCCTTTACAACATCATTTGCAACTGAATATTCATTATATATATTAGAATCATTTGACATTTCATAAGAAGTATCTATTTGTACCTCTTCTTCTTTAACAACATAATCATTACTAAATCCACCACCAGAAGATGATGTATCATTATTTTCACTAGATTCATCATTTTCATCTTGTATTTCATCTTGACTTATTAATAATAATTCTAAAGCATCAGAATCAAAATTTTCAGCAATATTTTCCTCTGGATTATCAACATTAGCTACAAACAAATATTTTTTTCCATCTTGTGTATACTTATTTAAAACTATGTATTCAGTTTCACCTATTAATAATTCATCTCCTTCATCTACTAACATAGTGTTACCTCCTTTACGAATAATTTAATATACTATTCTATATCATCTAAACCTTGTACTTGTGTTTTAGTTAAATTTTGTACTTGTACTTTATCTGGTTTATTCTCTGAAGAAGTTTCAACCTTTTTACTAATATCTTTTATAGATTTTGCTCCTAAATCTTTTTTTATTTTCTTAGCTAAATCTTCTTTTGAATGTATACCTGGCTTTATTTCATCCACATTAATTGTATCTTTTTTCAATTCATCTAAAAAATCACTCATATAAATCCTCCATATCTTTATTACATCTATTTATATTATATATTAAGTATTGAAATTTGTCAAATTAAAAAATAAGTACCATATAAAAGTGATACTTATTTTAAACATTTATATATCTAAATTTGTTACATATTTAGCATTTGTTTCTATAAATTCTCTTCTTGGTTCAACATTTTCACCCATAAGTACTGAAAAAATCTCATCTGCTTTAATAGCATCTTCTAATTCTACTCTTACTAAAATTCTACTTTCTGGATTCATAGTAGTTTCCCATAATTGTTCAGAATTCATTTCTCCTAAACCTTTATATCTTTGCATTCCTAATGAATCTTTTGAAATACCCTTTTCTTCTAATTCTTTAAGTTTTACTTCTAAATCTTCATCGTTATAACAATAAACATCTTCTATACCTTTTTTTGAAAGTTTATATAAAGGTGGCTGAGCAATATATATATTTCCATTATCAACAAGTGGTCTCATATATCTAAAGAAAAAAGTTAATAAAAGTGTTCGAATATGTGCTCCATCAACATCAGCATCGGCCATAAGTATTATTTTATGATATCTTAACTTTTCTAAATTAAAATCATTTCCTATTCCTGCACCTAAAGCTATTATTACTGGAGATAATTTTTCATTATTATATATCTTATCAGCCCTTGTTTTCTCAACATTTATCATTTTTCCCCAAAGCGGTAATATTGCTTGGAATCTTCTATCTCTTCCTTGTTTTGCACTTCCACCTGCAGAATCTCCCTCAACTATATAAATTTCACACTTTGAAGCATCTTTTTCTTGACAATCTGCAAGCTTTCCAGGTAATGTTGTAGATTCAAGTGCAGATTTTCTTCTAACTAATTCTCTTGCTTTTCTAGCAGCTTCCCTTGCTCTTGCTGCACTCATTGTCTTTTCTAATATTGCTTTTGCTACATTTGGATTTTCTTCTAAAAATATACCAAATTTATTTAAAACTACACTATTAACAATACCAGTTACATTACTATTTCCTAGTTTTGTTTTAGTTTGTCCTTCAAACTGTGGTTCCAATACTCTAACACTTACAATAGCAGTAAGTCCTTCCCTAATATCCTCACCAGCTAAATTTGAATCTTTTTCTTTTAATATATTAAATCTTCTTGCATAATCATTAAAAGATTTTGTAAGACCTCTTTTAAATCCATCTACATGTGTTCCACCTTCTGGAGTATGTATATTATTTACAAAAGATAAAATACTTTCTGAATAAGCAGATGTATATTGAAGAGCTACTTCAACTTGAACATCATTTTGTTCAGTTTCAAAATAAATAACATCTTTGTGTAAAGGCTCTTTACTTTTATTTAAAAATTCTATAAATGATTTTAATCCACCTTCATAATGAAAAACTAATTGTTTTGAATCTTCTTCTCTTTTATCCCAAAATGTAATTTTTAAACCTTTATTTAAAAAAGCCATCTCTCTAAATCTTTGTATTAATGTTTCAGCATTATATATAGTTGTATCAAAAATTTCTGAATCAGCTTTAAATGTAACTTTTGTTCCAGATTGTTTTTGATCTTTTATTTTGTGTAATTCTTCTGTAACTTTTCCACGTGCAAAAGAAATGGAATATAATCCGTCTCCATTACATGCTTCTACACTCATCCATTCTGAAAGTGCATTAACAACAGAACCACCAACACCGTGAAGACCTCCAGATACTTTGTATCCCCCTCCACCAAATTTACCACCAGCATGTAATATAGTATAAACTACTTCTATTGCTGGTTTTTTCACTTTATGGTGCATTCCAAGAGGAACTCCTCTACCATTATCTTGAACAGTTATAATATTATCTGGTAATATTTCAACATTAATTTCAGTACAATATCCTGCTAAAGCCTCATCAACACTATTATCTACTATTTCATATACTAAATGATGTAATCCTCTCTCAGATACACTACCAATATACATACCAGGTCTTTTTCTTACTGCTTCTAATCCTTCTAGTACCTGTATTTGATTTTCATCATATTTTGCCATTTATTTCTACCTCTTTTCTATTTGTACTATATATTTATATCATATCTTGATACTAAATTTCAAGTATTATTAAAGTTTTTTTACAAAATAATTTTTTAAATTTTAATTTCTCCATTTACTACATTTCTTATTAAAATATTATTTGCATTTTTTGCAAAAGAAGAATCTGTTGTGGTAATAATACTTTGGTAATTTTTTATATAATCTAATAAAAAACCAATTCTGTGTGAATCAAGTTCAGACATAATATCATCTAAAAGTAATATTGGTATTTGTTCTTTTTCTTCCATCAAAATTTCAAAATTTGCAAGTTTTAAAGTAAGCAAAGCCGTTCTATTTTGACCTTGAGAACCATATTTTGAAACTTCCATATTATTTATTAAAATTGAAATGTCATCACGTTGTATTCCCTTTACTGACGATTTTCTCATAATTTCTATATTTATATGTTCATCTAATATTTCTTTTATTTGTTCTTTATTTAAATTTATAAAATCACTAATATATTCTAAATCAATATCTTCCTTAAAATCAGTTAAATTTTTTTCAATTATTTTAGATTTTTTTAATAATTTTTCTATAATAATTTTTCTATAAGTACAAATATTAAATATATATTCTGACATTTTATCATGTAAAACAAATATATAATCTTTATCTATATTTCCATTTTTTAATAAAGAATTTTTTAATTTTAAACATTTTAAATATTCCTGTAAATTAATAAAATATGATTTAGAAATTTGTGAACACATCATATCCAAAAAACTTCTTCTTTTTGCTGGAGAACCTTTTACTATATCTAAACTATCTGGTGAAAAAATAACTATTAATAGTTCTCCTACATGTTCTGATAATTTTTTTACTTTAATTCCATCTTGTTTTATATATTTTTTATTTAAATTATCAACAAATATCTCTATATTTTTATCTACATCATTTTTATTATATTCAACTTCAATTCTTAAAAATTGTTCATTAAATTTTATTAATTCTAAATCTTTATTTGTTCTATAAGATTTTCCAAAAGCACTTAAATAAATAGACTCAATTATATTTGTCTTTCCATTTGCATTATCTCCTACAAATAAATTAATTCCATTAATAAAATCTATTTTTTGAGTATCATAATTTCTAAAATTATTTAATTTAATATTTTTTACATACATTTTTTACTCCGTTTTTATTTATTTAATTTTATTTTAAAAATAGTATAAAAATTATATCAAAAATAAAAAAAAAAGGCAAATAAAAAAATTATATAAAATTAAATATATTTGTTAAATAAAACTCATTAAACATATTAATTAGTTTTTGAATATAATATTTAATACAATAAAAAAATCAAGGAAGTTTTAATTCCTTGACAATATTTAATTAAAATATAATAAAATATAATTTTTAAAATTTAATTATTTTTTATTATCCATTTTTTTATCTATTTTTTCTTTTAAATTAAAAATTATTTTTTCATCTTCATCTATACTATTTTTTAAAGCATTAATTTGAATAATATATAATTTTTTTAAATCTTCTTTTTGTTCATTAGTTAATTCTTCTTCTTTTATAATTCCATTTTCAAAAGCATCTTGCAATTCTAATAAAACTTCATGTAATTTTGACTCATAATTTGTATTTTCTAAATTATCTAAATTATTTTTCACAATATTATTATTTATATTTTTTTCATTAAATTCATCAAATTTATTTTCCTGCAATGTAGATGAATTTAGAGTATATTTTCCATTAACTCCAAAAAACATTTTAAAAAATTCTTTTAATCTATCCCAAAAACTATCATTTTTTACAATTAGAGATGTTTCCTTTGTTTCTTGCATATTAGCCTCCTTTTTATTAGGCACATTTTAATTTTTTTCTAAAGCAATTTTTAATTTTTTTATTATTTCATTAGTACGGTCTTTAATTTCTATTAATTCATTTTTTTGTTTTTTTAATATTTCTAATTCTGATAAATTCTTATTTTCTTCAATATCTTCAATATTATTATTTCTTAGAATTTCTTGTATTTGAGGTAAATTTAATAAATTAGCAAATAAATTATCAAATAAATTATTAATATTTTCTTTAACAAA
>CANAIR010000029.1 GCA_947361355.1 uncultured Clostridium sp. | reverse complement strand
TTTTTCAAAATAATTTTTACTAATTAATTCTTTACAATTTATTTCTATTCCATCATCTAATTCTTCATATAATTTTTTTAAAGAATATTTTTTTAAATTATTTTTTACAAAATCTATTTTATCAAATTCAATACCTTTAAAAAATGATTGTATAAACGAATTTAATATATCATTTTCTTTTAAATAAACTTCTTCTAATTTATTCATATATTTTAACCTCATTTTATTTATTATTAAATTATATATTATATATTTTTTTAATTCAACTATTTAATAAAAATTTATTAAATTTAATATTTATTATAATATATTTAAATAAATTATTAGTTCATAATATTAACTTATATACATATATTGATTGACATAATATATAAAATATGTTATAATTATTACATAATTATAATGGAAATTTTTTTAATAAAATAATTTTTTTAGCAACTTTTGTTGCAGAAAGGTGGATGTATGAAAAAAGAATTTTTAGGATTTATTAATTTTATCAAAGAAGTTGAAGAAGAAATTTTTTGCGAGCATGAATATGAAATGTTGTACGAAAATATATGTCAGTGTTCAAAATGTGGAAAAATCCGTCCCCAAAATTCTATTTTTACTAAATTAGAAATTGCAAAATAAATTAATAAACGGAAGTTAGTCTATTTAGATTAACTTCCCTATTTTATTATTATTAACTTTATATTTACTATCAAGAAGATAGGTTGATTATCTTACCTCCTCATTATAAAATACTCCTAAAATAATTATTTTTTACTAAAATTTTACATAAAATAAAAGAAGCTAATTATTTATGAATTAAATGTTATTTAATTCATTTAACATTAACTTCTTAATATTTTTATATAAATTAATTTTGTTTTAATTTTATAGGTAATAATACATAAATAAAATCATTAGTCGTAATGGGTTTTACTAAAACAGGAGAAATATTTGTAGTAAATTCAATATATACTTCTTGATCATCTATTGCCTTTAATGCTTCAATTACATATCTTGGATTAAATCCTATTTCTAATTCTTTTCCCCCTACTTCAGCTTCAATATTTTCTTTTGCATCACCTGTTTCACTAACACAACTAAGTACTATTCCATCAATTCCTATATTCATTTTTACAGGAGACTTTTTATCTTTTTCTTTATTTTCTTTGGCAAATAAAGCTACTCTTTCAAAAGAATCTAATAATTTTTTGGTTTTTACTTTTATTCTTGTTTCATAGTTTTCTGGAATTATGTTGTTATAATTTAAAAATTCTCCTTCTATTATTCTACTTACAATAATACTTTGTCCCATTTCAAATAATGCTTGATTTCTATTAACTCCTATTTTTACAGTTTCATCTTCATTTTCTGTTAATATTTTTAATAACTCAGAAAGTACTTTTCCTGGTATAATTGCTTTAAAATTATTTATATTTTTATCACTAATGTTTTTTCTTAAAGATAATCTAAAACCATCAATTGCTACTACTGTTAATATATTCTCTTCTACCTTTAATAAAGCTCCATTATATATAGGCCTATTTTCATCTGTACTAATAGAAAATATTGTTCTTTTTAATATATCTTTTAAATCTTTTTGATTTAATGTAACTGAACTTTCTATATCAAATACTGGTAATTTAGGAAATTCATCAGGATTCATAGTTGCAAGTTTAAATGTACCATTAATTGATTTTAATATAAATAATGAATCTTGTTCTTTTAATTCTACAATTTCATCTTCTATTTTTCTAACTATTTCATTTAACATCTTTATATCAACTACTGTTGAACCTTCTTCTATAATATTACAATCAAAAGTATGTTCTGATCCAATTTCTAAATCATTAGTTATTAATTTAAGTTTGCCATTATATGCTTCAATTAATACACCATCTAAAATAGGCATTGTTGTTTTATTACTAGTTTTTGCTACTACGTTTAGTCCATTAATTAAATCTTTTAAATTACATTTTATATTCATTTTATTCCTCCCTATTATTTAGTAATTATAATTTTTTTATTATTTAATAAATACTTTTCCACATTATTAACATTTTATTTATTAAATAATAAATATTTTATTATTGTTAATTAAATTTTTATTATATACATATATATTATTATTCAATTGATTTTTTATTTATTTTTTTCCACAGTTTCCACAGAAGATTTGTTTAAAAAAATATTTTTTTCCTACATACATAATAATTATAATATTTATATATAATTTAGTAGTAGTAGTAGTAGGTATTGTGGAAACTGTGGAAAACTATTTCAATATATTACTATTACTATATTTTAAATTGTGGATAAACTTGTGGATAACTTGTTCAATTTATCCACAGAAAATTTGTTTGGTGTGGATAAATTTTACTTGTTTAAGTTGTCCACAATTTATTAACATGCTTATCCACAACTAATTGTTGATAACTTAATTTTGTGTAATTGAATTGTAATATTTTAGTTATTAATATGAAATAAACATCTCTAGTCCGCTATTGATAAGGATTTTTTTATATCCTCTATTAAATCTTTAGTTTCAGGATTAGTATCATATTCTTTAGAGATTTTTGAGTAAGCATGTAATACAGTTGAGTGATCCCTCCCCCCAAAGTCTTTACCTATAACTGGAAAAGATAAATTAGCTAATTCTCTACATAAATACATGGCAATTTGTCTTGGAAACGCTACACTATTAGACCTTTTAGTGCTTATCATATCTTGTACCTTAATGTTAAAGAATTTACAAACTACTTGCATAATTAATTTACTTGTTATTACTTTAGTATTTTTTACTAATATTGATTCAATTGTATTTTCTACTATTGCATCTGTTAATTCACTATTTGTAAAAGATGTATAAGCAACTAATTTATTAAATACTCCTTCAAGTTCTCTTATATTAGATTTTACTCGTGTAGCTATTTTTACTAGTATGTCATCATTTATAACATAACGTTCTTTTTCTGCTTTTTTTCTTAATATTGCTAAACGTGTTTCGTAGTCAGGAGCTTGTATATCAACAGAAAGTCCCATTTCAAATCTAGTTTTTAATCTATCTTCTAATAAAGGAATTTCTTTTGGTGGTTTTTCTGATGTTAATACTATTTGTTTTCCGCTTTCAAATAGTGTATTAAAAGTATGGAAAAATTCTTCTTGACATTTATCTTTTCCAGCTAAAAATTGGATATCATCTATTAATAATAAATCTATATTTCTATATTTTTTCCTAAAAGATTCATTTTGATTATTCATAATTGCTGATATTACTTCGTTTGCAAATAATTCTCCAGTGCAATAAATAATTTTTGTATTTTTATTTGCTTCATACATAGCATTACCTATTGCTTGCATTAAATGTGTTTTCCCTAATCCTACTCCACCATATATAAATAATGGGTTATATTTTTTTGCAGGATTTTCATATACGGCTATAGATGCTGCATGTGCAAATCTGTTGTTTGAACCTATAATAAAGTTTTCAAAAGTATATTTTGGATTAAGTCCAGGTACTTCATTAGTTTTTTGTATTGGTGCAGAAACTACATTATTATTTGTAGTTGTTTCCTCCCTACTTTCTTCTTTTGTGGTTTTAATTACATTATTATAGCTTATCTCTTCTTCTAATTGTATATTTTGGTCTGGTATTTTTTCTTTAGATTCAAAAATTATATCATATGATTTATTTGTAAGCATTGTTAAAGTATTTTCTATTAAATCTAAAAATCTATTTTGACAAATACTTATATGATATTTTGATGGTAAAATAAAACAAATTGTATTTTCATCTACTAATCTTGGTGATATTACCTCTACATATGTTTTAAATCCAACATGTGACATTTCATTTTTTAAAATTTCTAATGCTTCAGACCAAATTTCTCCAAAGTTTTTTTCCATAAAACCACCTTTCTTAAACACATGTTTGCAAAGTTATCCACAGAGTTATCCACAGGTGTTGATAACTTTGTGACAATATAATAAAGTCGATAATTTAATTTTACATAATTGCTGTGGATTTATATTTAACATGTGAAAATTTGAATTAATTTAGATCCACATTAATATATCATGAAATATAGAAAAATACAATAGTTTTAGCATTTTTTTATTAAAAAAAATTTGTTAAAAGAACATATTTTTTGTTATTTTTTTATTGTGGATAACTTTAAAAAAAATAAAGGTTGATTTATAAAGGTTTTGTCGACATTTGTAATTTTTTTGTAATAGTTATCCACAGTTGTGGATAAAAAATAAATAATAAAAAAAGTTATCCACAGGGATATGTTTATAACTTTTTTTATTATATTTTTAGTTATGTATAATGGTACAAATAATTATATTTTTATAAAATTTTACATAAAAAATTGACAATTAAAAAAAAATGTTATATAATAAATTCACTTATGAGTGAAAGAAGTATTAATATTTTGATTTTATATTAAAATATTAAATTAATTATTAATTATAAAATATGATGATAAATATTACATTTAGGGGGTGTAACAATGAAAAGAACATTTCAACCAAAAAAATTACATAGAGAAAAAACTCATGGATTTATGAAAAGAATGAGCACAGCTGCTGGAAGAGCTGTTTTAAAACGCAGAAGAGCTAAAGGAAGAAAAGTATTAAGTGCTTAATCTACTAGTAAGTGGGTATGTTTTGTCATATCCACTTTTGTTATAGAAGGAATGGTTTATGAGATATACATTAAGAATGAAAAATAAAAAGATTTTTAGATATGTACTAAAAAAAGGTATATATAATATTGGAAAGTATATAGTAGTACATATTTCTAAAACAAAGAATAAAGTTAAAAATGATAGTATCAATAATATGTATAGTAATAGAAATTTTTTTGCAGTATGCGTTTCTAAAAAAAATGGTAATAGTGTCATAAGAAATAAGTTAAAAAGATGGGTAAGAGAAGCATATAAGCAAGAAGAATTGAATTTAAAATTAGGATACAATATAATTATTTTATATAAAAGAACAACTAAAGTAGGGGAGATAAATTTTCACATTATTCATGAAGATATAGTAAATTGCTTTAGAAAATTGGATATTTATGAAAATTAAAGAGTTTTTTTACGAAATTATTCTATTACCAAAAAAGATATTAATATTTTTAATAAAATTGTATCAAAAGTATATTTCTCCATTACTTGGTAGTAATTGTAGATATTATCCAACATGTTCTGAATATACAAAGCAGGCAGTTGACAAATATGGTATAATAAAAGGTAGTATATTAGGTATTATTAGGATAATAAAATGTAATCCATTTTCAAAAGGTGGAGTGGACAAATTAAAATAAAAGGAGAATATTATGATTTCAGCTATTGCAAGCTTTTTGGGAATGATAATAAGATTAATATATAGTTTAGTAAATAATAATTATTTTATATCCATATTATTATTTACAATACTTACTAAACTTATATTATTTCCACTTTATTTAACACAAATAAAATCTACTGAAAAAATTAAAAAAATCGGTCCTTTAGACCAAAAAATACGAGAAAAATACAAAAATGATAAGCAAAAACAAGCAGAGGAATTATCTAAGTTATATAGTGATAATAAAATTAACCCAATGGGTGGATGTTTACCTTTATTAATTCAGTTTCCTTTAATTTTAGCTATGTTTATGATAGTTAAACAACCACTTACATACATTGTAAATGTTCCTCATGAACAAATTGTAGAATATACAAAAGAAATTTTACAAAAAGATGAGGTAAGTGATAAGGAAATACAGGCAAATGAAATTATTATTGCTAAAGAAAAAAGTCTTATTAATATGCAAGTTTTTAGAGGCTTTAATTTAGGTGATATTCCTGCAAACGTATTTAGCAAAGATAATGCTAAAAAGGCTAGTCCTTTATCTTTATCAATACCTGTACTAACAGTAATATTTTCTATGCTTGTAAATAAGATTATGCAAAAAAATAGTACAATGACTGATGAGCAAAAAGAAATGCAAAAGTCTATGAATTTAATGATGCCATTACTTTCTGGATCTATTGCTTATTCAATGCCACTTGCGCTTGGTGTTTATTGGTTATTTGGAAATATACTTCAAATAGTACAACAATTAGTAATTAATAAAATAATTTCTAATGATGAAAAAAATGGAAGATTAGCTCTTGATAAAGGAGGAAAGTAAATGAAAAAGATAACTGAACAAATTGGAAAGACAACAGAAGAAGCTATAAGAAAAGGATTAGAGGAACTTAAAGTTTCTAGAGATGATGTAAAAATTGAAGTTTTAGAAGAAGCAACATCTGGAGGAGTATTAGGAATTTTATCAGCTAAAATGGCAAAAGTTAGACTTACTGTTGAAAAAAAAATTAGTGATGAACAATATGAAAATACTTCAAAAAAATTAAGACAAATTTTAAATGATATATTTAAAATAACTGGTGAAGATAATATAAAATATGATATAATTAGAAAAGATACTCAAGTTTTATTAGAAATAACTGGTGAAAATATAGCTCATCTTATAGGTTATAAAGGAAAAACAATTGAATCTTTACAATCTCTAATTAATTCTATGTTACAAATAGAGGATGAGGAATATGCAAAAGTTTTTGTAGAAATAAATGGCTATAAAAAACAAAAAGAAGAAAAATTAAAAAGATTGGCTAATAAAATGGCAAATAATGTAATTAGATTTAGAAAGCCTATTAGACTAGAACCAATGTCAGCATATGAAAGACTTATAATTCATCAAGAATTAGCTAATAGAAATGATGTTGAAACTGAAAGTATTGGGGAAGAACCAAGAAGAAGAGTTGTTATTAAGAAAAAATATAATTAAAATAAATAGTGAAAGTCAGCAAATAAATGCTGACTTTTCTAAAATAAAGGAGTTAATGTTATGTCAACAGATACAATAGCTGCAATAGCTACAGCTTTGTCAAATAGTGGTATTAGTATTATACGTATTAGTGGTAAGGATAGTTTAAAAATAATAAACAAAATATTTAAAACTAAATCAAAATTACAGCCAAATTCAATAATTTTTGGAAAGATAGTTGATAAAGAAAGAGTATTGGACTCAGTATTAGTGTCATATTTTAAGTCTCCAAAATCTTTTACAGGCGAAGATGTGTGTGAAATTAATTGTCATGGAGGAAATCAAATTACAAGAGAGATATTAGAATTAGTTTTAGAAAATGGAGCAAGACTTGCAAATCCAGGAGAATTTTCTAAAAAAGCTTTTTTAAATGGGAAAATGGATCTTTCACAAGCAGAAGCGGTTATAAATCTTATAAATGCTAAAACTACAACTGAAACGAGGATTGCTTCAAGACATTTAGAAGGCGATTTGTCTAATAAAATCAAAAATTTAAGAGAAGATTTTGTTGAACTTTTAGCACATATTGAAGTTAGTGTTGATTATCCAGAATATGATTATGATGAAGTTGAGCCAGAGTATGTTAAAAATTTGATTAATAAAAAGATATATGAAATTCAAAAAATTGTAGATACATATGAACAAGGAAAAATAATAAAAGAGGGGATTAATGTTGCAATACTTGGAAAACCTAATGTTGGAAAATCGTCTTTACTAAATAAACTTGCAAATTATGAAAAAGCTATTGTTACTGATATTCCAGGTACTACAAGAGATATAGTAGAAGAGACTGTAAATATAGGAAATGTAGTTTTAAATATTTCTGATACTGCTGGTATAAGAGATACTGATGATATTATAGAAAAAATTGGAGTAGAGAAAAGTTTAAAAAAATTAGAAGAAGTTGATTTGGTTATTTATATGTTTAATGCTGAAAGTAAAATTGGAAAAGACGATTTAAAATTACTTTCTAAAATTCAAAATAAAGGAATAAAAAATATAGTATTGATAAATAAGATGGATAAAGTACAAAAATCATTTTTTGACACGTTTATGGACGAATTAAGGCAAAACGGTATAAATAATGTATTACCGATATCAGTATATACTAATGAAGGAATTGAAGAATTAAAAAATAAAATTATTGAAATTTTTAATACGAATGATTTGGATTATGAACATGAATTAATTATTACTAATGCTAGACATAAAGATTTATTAAAAAAATCTATTGATAGTTTAAAATGTGCTTTAATTGAATTAGAAAATAATCAACCTATTGATATTGTTTTTATAAATTTAAAAAATGCTACAAAAAAATTAGGAGAAATTATTGGTACTGATGTATCAATTGATGTTGTTCAAAAAATATTTGAAAAGTTTTGCTTAGGAAAGTAAAGGAGGATATTTATGAAAAAAAATGAATATTCATTGGGAAAATATGATGTTGTTGTAATTGGAGCTGGACATGCTGGATGTGAAGCAGCTCTTGCATCTGCAAGACTTGGTAAGAAAACAGCTGCTTTTGTTATTAATTTAGATACATTAGCTAATATGCCTTGTAATCCAAGCATAGGAGGAACTTCGAAGGGACATTTAGTAAGAGAAATAGATGCTTTAGGAGGACAAATGGGGAAAAATGCTGATAAGACATTTATTCAATCTAAAATGTTAAATCTTTCTAAAGGTCCTGCTGTACATTCTTTAAGGGTTCAGTCTGATAGGAGAATGTATCATATAGAAATGAAAAATACTATGGAATCTCAAGAAAATTTAGATGTGTATCAAGCTGAAGTTGTTAAGATTTTAGTTAAAGATGGTAAAGTTATTGGGATAAAAACTAAAATTGGTGCAACTGTTTATTGTAAAACTATAATAGTTGCAACAGGTACATATCTAAAAGGAAAAGTTATAATAGGTGAAGTGGCTTATGAGAGTGGCCCTGATGGCGTTTTCCCAGCTAATGATTTATCACAAAGTTTATTAGACATAGGAGTAAATTTAAGGCGTTTTAAAACAGGTACTCCAGCTAGAATTAATGTTAATGATATAGATTTAAGTAGAACAGAAGAACAAAAAGGTGATGAAAAAATAGTTCCATTTTCTTTTGAAAATGAGGGAAATGAAGAAATATTAAATAAGAAACAAGTATCATGTTATCTTACATATACTAGCAAAGAAACGCATAAAATTATAATGGATAATCTTGACAGATCTCCTATATATAGTGGTAAAATTCATGGTATTGGACCTAGGTATTGTCCTTCAATAGAAGATAAAGTAGTACGTTTTAAAGACAAACCAAGACACCAATTATTTATAGAACCATTAGGTGAAAAGACAAACGAGATGTATATACAAGGAATGTCATCGTCACTTCCAGAAGAAGTGCAAATTAAGATGTACAGGTCAGTTCCCGGTCTTGAAAATGCAAAAATGATGAGACCTGCTTATGCTATTGAATATGATTGTATTGATTCTACTAATTTAGCTTTAAGCTTAGAATATAAAGGAATAGATGGATTATTTTTTGCTGGACAAGTTAATGGTAGCTCTGGATATGAAGAAGCAGCTGCACAAGGTATTATTGCAGGTATTAATGCTAGTAGAAAGATAGATAATTTAGAGCCATTAGTTTTAGATAGGTCACAAGCATATATTGGTGTACTTATAGATGATTTAGTTACTAAAGGAACTAATGAACCATATAGAATGATGACATCACGTTCTGAATATAGGTTAATGTTAAGGCAAGATAATGCTGATTTAAGATTAACAGAAATTGGCTATAATATAGGACTTGTTTCACGTGAAAGATATGATAAATTTTTAAATAAAAAAAAGAGTATTGAAGAGGAAATAGAACGCCTTAGAAATACTATAATAAAGCCTACTGAGGAGATTAACAAAATGCTAGAAAATTTAAATAGTTCAACAATTTCTTCAGGTGTTAAACTTTCAGATCTATTAAAAAGAAGTGAATTAAATTATAATAATTTAGAAAACATAGATATTAATAGGCCAGATTTATTGGATTCTGTAAAAGAAGAAGCAGAAATAGAAATAAAATATGAAGGATATATTAAGTTACAATTGGAGCAAATAGAGGAGTTTAAAAAACTTGAAAATAAAAAATTAAGTGAAAATATAGATTATGAAAATATAAAGGGGTTAAGTTTAGAAGCAAGACAAAAATTAAATAAACAAAAACCATTATCTGTAGGACAAGCTTCACGTATTTCTGGTGTTTCTCCAGCTGATATTTCAGTTTTATTGATTTATTTGAGTCAAAATAAGTAAAGTGAGGTTTTCATATGAAAAGTGTTTATAATGTAGATTTTGATTTTAAAGACGTATTAAAAAAAGAATCTGAAAAAATAGGTATTTTACTTACAGAAGAACAACTTTTAAAGTTTGAGTTATATAAAGAGTTATTATTAGAATGGAATGAAAAAATTAATCTTACTGCTATAACTGATGAGTATGAAATTATTATGAAGCATTTTATCGATTGTTTAGAAATTGTAAAATATATTAAAAAGGGGAGTAGTATAATAGATGTTGGTACAGGTGCTGGATTTCCAGGTATAGTAATAGCTATATATTTTGGTGGAGATGTTAGCATAACTTTATTGGATTCTTTAAATAAAAGGTTGATTTTTTTAGGTGAAGTAGTAGAAAAATTAGAATTAAAAAATATAAATATTATACATGGTAGAGCTGAAGAAATGTCACATAAAGAAGAATATAGAGAACAATATGATATAGCTGTTTCAAGGGCTGTTGCAAATTTATTCACTTTATTAGAGTATGATAGTCCATATATTAAAGTAAATGGAAGATGTCTTTTAATGAAGGGAGATAAAGTAGATATTGAAATTCAAGAAGCTAAAAAAGCTTTAGAAATATTTAAATGTAAGATTATGAATAATTTTGAGTATTTATATAAAGTAAAAGAAGAAGTATATAATAGAAATATATTAGAAATAAAAAAAGAAAATAATACACCAAATAAATATCCTAGAAATTATGGTAAAATTAAAAAAAGTCCATTAATATAAGTAATTATTTATGAATAATTTGACATATATGTTATAATAGTTTTAACTAAATAACTATATGTCATTTTTTATTATGAAGGGAGAAAAAATAATGACTAATGAAAGAAGAATTAAGCTTGTAAATGAGTTAAATGCTATATCAAAACGGATTCAAGCTAAACAAGATGAAGGTGTAAAAAAAATATTGTAAAAATGCACCTGAAGAGGTAGCTAACAGAACATTTTCAGCAATGAAAGAAATTTCTTCAATTATTAATTTATATCATTTTATAAATAGTTTATCAGCAGAAGAATATAGAAGTATTGAAAATTCACCAACTGTTATTGTTGAAAATATTTCTTTTATTATTGTAAATGAAGTAGAAAAATTAGAAAAAAACTACTATTATAGTATAGTTGAAGAATTTTGTGATTTTTGTAATAGAGTTATAAAAAATTTTGGTACTGATGAAAAGGAGAAAATAAATAAATATTTTTCTCATTTAAATATAAAAATTTATATAGAAAAACATAAAGAAAGTTTTAAAATTACAAATTTAATAGAAATTTTAAAGGAGTTAGATGACTTTTGTCTAGGAGATTGTCATGATTTGTATAAGTTACTTGGTTACAAAGAAGTATTATTAGAATATGAAAGAGGATTAAATGATATCAGTTCTGTAAATGATATTAATTTAAAAAGAGCTATATACAACTATATTAACGAATATACTGATTTTTTCTAAAAAACATATATATAATGATAATTTAAATAATAAATTATAAAAAAAAGTAAAAAATAATTAATTTTGTTTTTTACTCTTTTTTTTTATATAAAAATGTAATATAATTATACCTGAGGTGAAAACATGGCAAAAGTAATATCAATAGCTAATCAAAAAGGTGGAGTAGGAAAAACTACAACTGCTGTAAATTTAAGTGCTTGCATTGCTCAAAAAGGAAAAAAAGTATTATTAATCGATATAGATCCACAAGGTAATGCTACAAGTGGACTAGGAGTAGAAGCACATGATAATAAATCTGTATATAATGTAATAGTAGATGAGATAGAAATGAAAGATACAATTCATACAACAATGATAAAAAAATTAGATGTGTGCCCAGCAAATATTGACTTAGCTGGAGCAGAAGTTGAACTTGTATCTATGGTTTCTAGGGAAACAAGATTAAAAGATGCAATAGATGAGGTAAAAGATACCTATGATTATATATTAATTGATTGTCCGCCATCACTTGGCCTAATAACTTTAAATGCGTTTACTGCATCAGATAGTGTTCTTGTTCCTATTCAATGTGAATATTATGCTTTAGAGGGATTAGGACAACTAATAAATACTATTAAACTTGTACAAAAACATTTAAATAAGGAATTAGAAGTAGAAGGTGTGGTTCTTACTATGTATGATTCTAGAACTAATTTATCAATACAAGTTGCAACTGAAGTAGAAAAATATTTTGGAAATAAAGTTTTTCAAACGATTATACCTAGAAACATACGTTTGAGTGAAGCTCCAAGTCATGGACTTCCTATTACTTTATATGATAAAGAATCAAAAGGTGCTGAAACGTATAAAAAATTAGCAAAAGAATTGCTAAAATTAAATGAGAAAGGTGTGTAATTCATGCAAAAAGATAAGAAAGGATTAGGTAGAGGCTTAAATGTATTTTTTGGTGAAGATACAGAAGCAGTAGAAAATATTACTACTCCCAAAAAAGAAGAAGAGTATAAAGAATTAGAAAAAGTTGTAGAATTAAAAATAAGTGATATAGAACCTATGTTAAATCAACCTAGAAAAATATTTGATGAAGAAAAATTAGAAGAATTGTCTAAATCAATCTTAGAAAATGGTGTTATACAACCTATTCTTGTAGTAAAAGATGAGAATGGTTATACAATTGTTGCAGGAGAAAGACGCTGGAGGGCAGCAAAAAAAGCTGGACTAAACAAGATTCCAGCAATTATAAAGGATTATACTTTAAATAAAAAAAAGCAGGTTGCTTTAATTGAGAACATACAAAGAGAGGATTTGAATGTAGTTGAGGTTGCAAAAGCAATCAAAGAACTGATGGATATTGAAGGATATACTCAAAGTGATGTATCAAAAATTACTGGTAAGAATCTTTCAACTGTATCAAATTTAATCAGACTCTTAAAATTACCTGAAAAAATATTAAATTATATATTAGATGGAAAATTAGTTGAAGGTCAAGCAAGAGCTTTATTAGCTATAAAAGATGAAAATAAACAAATTGAAATAGCAGAAAAAATAATAGCTAAAAATCTTACAGTAAGAGAAGTTGAAAGAATCATTTATGGTGATAAAGAGTATACTAGAAAACCAGAAAAAAAACAACCTAAGTCTGTTTATTATGAAAAATTAGAAGAAAAGTTAAATGATTATTTTGGTTATAAAGTAAAAATTGATTCTAATAAGAAACATCAAAGACTTGTTATAGAATATGATGATGATGATGGATTAGAAAGTTTATTAAATAGACTTAATATAAAAATGTAGGTGAAAAAGTGAATAAAGTTAAAACGGCAAGAGCAATAATAGAAACTGAATATAAATCTAATAAGTGCATTATTACTATAAAAAGAACTAAATATAAAGATGGTAAGATAGTAAATGAGTATTATACTTTACCAGGTGGACATGTTGAAGAAAATGAAACATATGAAGATGCAGTAATACGTGAAGTTTTTGAAGAATTAAATATAAAAGTATCTATAAAGAATAAACTACTTTCTAGTTATAATAATGACTTAGATAGATATGAAGATTTTTATATTTGTAATATAGTATCAGGTATTATAAGTAAGGGAAGTGGACCAGAGTGGACAAATCCTGATGTAGAAAAATATGGTTCATATGAAATAGTATATATAGATATACATGATATAAGCAATTATAATATTTTGCCAACAAATGTAAAAGAAGAACTAATAAAAAGGTATAATATATAGATAAAAAATGAGAAAATTATTATTATTTTCTCATTTTAATATTTATTCAAAAATCTAAATAACAAATTTAAAAAAATAATGAAAAAGTCTTGACTTTTTATATAAAAATGGTATAATTATAAATATATTAAATGTGGAAGAGTGTCCGAGTGGTTTAAGGAGTCAGTCTTGAAAACTGATGATGTCGCAAGGCACCGTGGGTTCGAATCCTACCTCTTCCGCCATTTTTATATTTTGTCGAAAAGGAATGTTGAAATATCAATGTTTCTTTTTTCTTTATTTTATACAATTAGCTCAAATTTTCAAATAAATATTGACATATTTTTTCTTTATGTTATAATATAGAAGTAATTGAAATAGAAATATTTTAATTCATAAAAAAAGATAAAAATAAAGAGAAATTTGGAGGCGTACCCAAGTGGTGAAGGGGAATGTTTGCTAAACATTTAGAGTCCGTAAGGGCTGCGGAGGTTCGAACCCTCTCGCCTCCGCCAAAAAAAATTGTTTTTTTACCTATTTTTTTTACAAATAAAAAAGAGGATTATTAGTTATAAAAATTTACAAAAAATGCAAAAAAGAGCATTAAAAAGCAATAAAAAGACGGAAATTTGACGGAAATTTTTTTGAACAATATTCCACAAAAATCAAATAAATATGCTAGTTTTAATACTGAGCATATTTATTTTTTTACAGAAATAATATGTTATATATAATTCACGCAATTTATTTGTGTGATTTTTTTATTTAAAAGGGGAGTTAAATATGTGAGAAATATAGAATTATTTAAGATAAATGAAACACTAACATATAGATTTTATCAAATGCCAAAAGAACTTTTTGAAAATCCGTATTATAAATATAATTTAAGTCTTGAATCCAAAGTTGCTTATTCATTACTTCTTGATAGATTACAGTTATCTAGAATTAATAAATGGTTTAATGAAAAAGGAGAAATATATTTAATATATACAAGAATGGAATTAATCGATGAACTTAAAATATCAAAAGTTACAGCTTCTAAAGTTTTTAAAGAACTTTCTGATTGCAATTTGATAAAAGAAGAAAGATTAGGACAAGGAAAGCCTAATAGAATTTTTATAGGAAAAATACAAGCAGAAAATTTAGAAGAATTTAAGAAAAGAAATTTCAGAAGTTTAAAAACTGAACTTCTAGAAGTACAAAATAGAATTTCTAGAAGTATAAAAGAGAACACAAATAATACTGATATAAATAATACTGATAATGTGATTAATAGAAATGAAAAAATATTCTATGATGAAAGAGTTTCATTATATAAAGAAGAGGTTTTAAAATTGGTAGAAGATTACACAATAGAAAAAGCTACAAAATTTATAGTAGAACTTAATATATATAAATTAAGTAGTAGTAAAGAATATAGTAGTGATTATGATGCAATTCTTAGATGGGTTGTAAATAAAGTTGAAAGAGATGAAAAAAAGGAACAACAAATGCTAAAAGGAACATCTAATATTAAATTTAAAAGTAATAATCAACGAGAATATAATGATTTAGAATCATTTTATGATAATTTATAAGGAGGAGATTATGAAAGAAATAATTGTGAAGATAAAAGGAAATAAATTTTCTGAAATAGATATAGATAATATGCTTATAGATTTTATAAATTTAGGAAGAAGTGTTTACAATAGAGATCAAAAGAATATAGAAAAGTTGATGAAATTTTTTTTGAAAAAGTACAAAAAAAGTGGAATGAATATTATAAGCCGAAAAAGACATATTAAACAATTTTTAAACTCAGCAAAATTAATTTATCAATTAACAGATTTTTATTCAGGAAAAAATATGTATGATAAATATGTATATACTTTAAATAGAAATCAAAAAGGAACAAAAGTGTATCTATATTTAAAAGATGAAAAAGAATTAGTTGTAATATATAATTCTATATCTAGTTTATTAGAAAATTGGTTTATATTTAGAAAGTGGGGCGAGTAACAAAGTGAAAGAAGATAAAATAACTGTTTTATTAAAAAAAGTAAATGAAAGCCCTAAAGTTATAAAAATAAAAAATACTTTGGAAGAAAAACAAAAATTAGTTGGAGGGTTAATAGAAGTAGTACCATATAGAGATAATATGTTGATTATTTGTAACGAAGAAGGAAAATTACTTAACTTGAAAGAAAATGTTAGATTTAGTAATGATTATATAGCAGGGGATTTTTTTGTAATTGGAGATGATTACCAAAATGGAGATTTCAAATCTTTAACTAATAAAGAAATAAAAAAAGCAAAAGATGATATAAGAAAGAGAAGTATACATTATATTAAAAACTACAATGAATTAGATAGAGAATAAGTTAATAATCACATAAACTAAAGTTAATTTAAAAAGTAAGAGAATATTTTAAGAAAACTACAGAAGCATTATACGTTATTATAATCAGATAAATTAATATATGTGAGGTGTGAAGTATGAAAAGTAAAAGTAATGAAGGAGAGTATATTAGTGAAAAAGATAAAGTAGCTATAAATATACCTAAAAAGCCTAAAGTGGAAAATGTGGAAAAAATAAAAGTTACTTCTCCTAAAACTGTGTATAATTTAAAAGAAGTACAAGCAATAAAAGATGCAGTTCAAGAACATTTTTTATTTATAGGTACTGACAATTCTAATAATCTAAGAAATATAAGTTTTTTAGGTATTGGAAGTAGTAATGGAATCAATATTGATTGCAAATATATTGTAAGAACAGCATTAGTTAATGCTTGTGATAAAGTAATATTTGTGCATAATCATCCTTCTAACAGTTTAAAGCCTAGTGTTGAGGATAAGAGGATTACTAATTATATGTATAAGTTATTAAAGCTTTTTAATATAAAATTAGTAGATCACATAATTGTTACAGAAGAAAATTATGTAAGTATGCTAGAAGAAAATTACTTAGATAAATATTACAAAGATAATGACTTGGAAATGGTAGATAATATGATTTTAATTGAGGAAAATAAAGAATTAAGAGAAAAACTAAGTTTATTAGAAAGAAAAAGTAGTAAATGTAAAGAAATAGAAAGATAGGTGTTGTATGCAAGATAAATATAATAGAGAAGAATATATAAAATTAAAAGAAAAAGAAAAGAAAGAATTAGCAGAAAAATTAAGTGTAGGAATAAAAAAAGCTCTAGATTCTGATAGATATAAAGATTTTTTAAAAGTTATGAGCAAGTGTCACAATTACAGTTATACAAATTCTATGCTTATATATATTCAAAATGAAAATGCAACTATTGTAAAATCATTTACTGATTGGAAAAAAGACAAAGTGAAGGTAAACAAAAATGAAAAAGGAATAAAAATATTTTGTCCTATAAAGAATCATATAGATGTATATCAAAAAAATAATAAAGGGGAATTTGTATTGAATGAAAATGAAGAGAAAATAAAAATAGATGAAAAAGAATATACAAATTTTAAAATAGGAAATGTTTTTGATATATCACAAACTAATGCTAATCCTGAAAATTATGAGTTAAAAATTGAAAGTTCTGAAAAAATATCAAATAAGAATGAAATATTAAAAAAATTAGAAAAATTGAGTGGTATCAAATTTGAATTTTCAGACAATTTAGGAGTATCAAATGGTATTTATACCCCTGATGAAGATAAAATTGAAATAAAGGCTAATATGGGAGATATAAAGACTATTTCAACTTGTGTTCACGAAGTAGCACATTCAATATTGCATAAGAAAGATAATAATAGTTTTTCAAGAGAACAAAAGGAATTTGATATACCAAAACAAAGTAAAACTCTAGAACAAAAATCAAATGAGGTAGAAATATGATTTTATCTAATAGCAAGAGTAATTTTAACTGCAGTTACATATTAATTAAAAATTTTTCTCTTTTTTACTAGATTAAATCTAGTTTTTTTCTAATAAAAGACTTGAGATTTTTCTCAAGTCTTTTTAGCTTTTTAATCTATTCTATTCATTGTTTTATCATATTGATTTTGTAAATGCTCAAAAAGTTCATCTTTAGTTTCAGTTATTTCTGTATTTTCTTTTTTTGAATAAATTATATTACCTTTTCTTTTGTAATTTTGAATATTATCTTTATTCATTGATGTAGCCTCAGCTTTACTTTCATAATGTGATTCAGTAATTATTTCTTTACATTTATTATTTTCAAAAACATAAGTTGTGATATCTTTTATTAAACTAGAATTTCGATATATTGTAACAACAATACTATCGTTAGTAGAATATATATTATATCCTTGTAAACTATTATCAGTATAAGGCTTATTATCAATTTTGATATCTAAAGGCTTTTCAATAATTCTAGTGAAATCCCAATATAATACAATTGAAATGATGGCTATAATAATGATAGAAATTATAATGATTATTATTTTTTTCTTTTCCATATTTTCCCTCCTATATAATTAATTATAACATATGTGTATTATTAGTCAATAAAAATTTTTATATTTAAAAAAATTGTATATTAAATTTAAATAAAATTATCTTCAATATTTTCAAATAATTGTTCAAAACTTACATTTAAAACTTTTGAAAATCCATATATTTCAAAATCTTTAACAGTTCTTTTACAATATTCAATATTGTAAATATCAGATTTATATAAAGTTATGCCAATCAATGATAATTGACAGCAAATGTCATTTTGTGATAAATTTCTTAATTCTCTATATTTTCTTATATTCTTTCCAATTATATTTAGTTTGTTGTTTATTCTACTTACACTCACAATACCACCTAATTATAATTGTATAATATAAAAATAGTTTATCGACATTATAATCATGTCGATAAACTAAAAAAAATAATATATAATCTTCAAATAGTTACAAAAAGTATTTCTGTATAGAAGTTTTTTTATAAGTGAATTAAATTAATTTATTAAATCCTAAACCAAGTGCTATTGCATACATTGCGTAGTACTGTTTTTTTTCTTCTAATAAATTTAAAATATCATCGATTAATTCAATTTCAGAAAAATTTACTTTGTTTTTTAAAGAATCAATTTTAAAATAAAGAAGTTCTTCAATATGTTTATAATTATTATCTAAAAATAAATTATCAATTGATTCATCTATAATTTTTGTAATATTTCTAATATAACTTTTATCATATAATGGATTATTTTCATATTTCTTTATTATTTCTTCATCTGTTATATTTGAAAAAAATTCTATATTTTGTCGAATTGTTTGAAGAAATCCATTACTTCCTTTATCAAGCTTACTTTTAGAATAATTTAATAATATTATACAACCTTTTATATTTTTTTGTTTATTGTATATAGGAAGAATTAATTGTGATGTAGTATCTGAATTAAGCTCTTCTTTTTGAAAAATTTTTATCATATTCTTTTTTATTAGTTGTTTATTTTTTACTTTAATATTTAATAATAAGTATTTTAGTAAATCTTTTGAAATATATTCAGAAGCTTTTAATGAAGTATCAAATAAAGTTTTATCTAAATCTGTTAGTATAATTCTAGTTGATTTAGGAATATTTAAAGAAGATAAATAATCATAAACATTTTCATTTATTAAGTTTGACATTTGCTCACCACCTTTCGATTTTTCAGTATATAGTATAAAAATGAAAAAAGTCAACCCCTTTTTCATAAAAAAATTATTATATATTTGCGATATACAAATATAGCAAAATGCAAATAAAGTCGAAAAAAATAGAATATTGTCGAATGATTTGAAAGAGTATTTTTGTGACATTATAATGTGTTTGGTAAAAGTTAACAAAAAATTAACATTTACTATGCTATACTAATCGCAAGGTAAAAATAAACAAAAGAAAATTATATAAATAATTGTAAGGTTGATATGTAGACTAAGTTTTTTCTTAGTTTATGTATTGACTTTATTTTTTATTGCAATTTTACCAATGAAAACAACCTATTTTTTTGTAAAGGGGGTGTTTTCGTTGACTAAATTACAGGCTGAATTTACTAACTATATGCAAATAGCTTTGAAACATGACAGTATAGATTACTTTCGTTCTCATAAAAAATATAATAATTTAGAAGTTTTTTCAATTAATGAAATAAATGGAGAAAAAGTGTCAGTACCACAAATAAGTGGTATTGGCACTTTTCATTTTTCTAAGATTTCTTTATCTTGTATCTCTGATGAAAAACTATTTTTTGCAATAAACAATCTTACCAAAAGGCAACAAAAGATATTATTTATGTATGCAGACAGTATGAGTTTAAATGATATTGCAAAAGAATTAAATATTTCAAATGGAACTGTAAAGGCTACTTTATTTCAAATTAAAGAAAAAATAAAAAGGCACATGAAAGGAAAATAATTATGGAAGATTTTGAAAAAGTTTTAGATTCTGCACAAGCAGGAGATAGACAAGCAATGGAACAATTAATTTTAGAATATATGCCACTTATAGATGGCTTAGTTAAAAGTTCAAATAAAAATATAGACAAGGAAGACTTTAAACAGTATTTAATGATTAAATTTGTAGAAAATACAAAAAAATTTAAAAAATTATAAATTTAGACTAAACCTTTTTATAAATTTTTATCGCTATTAATATGTGAAAGTAGTTTTACTTTTGAGTACATTGAAAATTAAATAAAAATCATAATGACAATATAATGATACTTCTGTCTAGCTAATGTGATGTTAAGGGACAGTCCGTAGAGATCCTAGGGAACGTGAAATTCGTATGGCGAAAGCAGTTATGATTTAAAAAAAGAAATGAGGAGATAGAAATGTTAAATTTTTTTGTTGGTTTTGTATTGGGTATATTTTCTGTAATAATATTTTCTGTACTTAAAATTAGTTCTAAATGTAGCAGAGAAGAAGAAAAAGAAGACTTTGGTCAAATTGCATATAATGAAATTGAAAAAAGAGAAATTAGTAAAAAGGAGAATTAGTTATGCAAGAAAAAGTAGGGTTAAATATAAAAGAAGCCGCGGAATTACTAGGAATTAGTAAACAGCTTATGTCACAATTATCAAAACAAAAAGATTTTCCTTGTATGAGGTTTAAAAGAAGGATAGTTATAAATAAACAAAGACTTTTAGAATGGTTTGATGATAAAAGTAATTATTCTATAAGATATTAGAAAAAGGGATTGACTTTTTTCTTTGAATTTAAATATAATGAATACGATTTAGTGGAAATTATATTGTTTTAATGCTTAATTAAATTTAGGAGAGTGAATTGATTTTGAAAAACAATAGTTTAGTAGAAAACACAAATAAAAGAAGAAATAATGGAGATGGTGCATTAAGAAAATTAAAAAATGGAAATTGGGAAGGTGCAGAAAAAATATATAGAAAAAATGGAACTTATATAAGAAAATCTGTTACTAGATCTGATAAAAAAGAAGTAATATTATTAAAAAATAGACTTAAAGCATTAGAACCATTGGATAATGATGTTATAGATATAATTGTTAATAGGCATACCAATGTAATTAATTTAAAAATGGGAGAAATTACTCCACAAGGAAAAAAAAAGAATACCTTGATAAAGAAATAACAGTAAATGAGTATGTAGATTATTGGTTGTGGGAACATAGAAGAAATGGCATGAAAAAGAGGAAAATAGTTGATAATACTTTTGCTGATTATGTTCAAAAAACTAGGCATATAAAGAATAAATTAGGTACTAGAATTGATAAAAATAATAATAGGATTCCTGTAAAAATGAATGAATTAACTTTTGAAGTAATTGAAAATGCATTAAATGAATTATTAAGGGAAACTTGCTTACAAACAACTAAACAAGTAAGAAATCATATTATAAATATGCTTAAGTGTGCTACAAAAATAGATAAAGTTTTAAAAGTTAATCCATTAGAAGATAGAGAAATTAATTTGATAGAAGTTAAAAAGAAAAAAGAGAAAAAAATTGTTGCCGAAAGTGATGAAATAAAGGTAATAGAAGAATGCATAAAGTTAGGCTACTATCATTTATTGGTTGCTTTATTTACAGGTGCTAGGGCAAGTGAAATTGCAGGGATGACTTGGGAAAATTTCGATTTTGAAGAAAATACTGTTGCAATTAAACAAGAATATATGCAAGTTAAACAATATGATTATGTAGATGGTAAAATAGTATATAAGGGTAGAAAAATGGAAGTAACTGACTTAAAATCGAAATCTAGTGATAGATATCTGGGTTTACCAAAAGAAATTGTTGAAATTCTGAAAGAGTATAAAGAAAGACAAAAAGAAGTTGCAAAAAGAAATGGATTTAAATTTAAAGAATCTGATTTTGCTTTTACTAGTTGTAATTATAGACCATATGATAATAATGATATATATGAAAGAATGAAAAATTTAATGAAAGTAACTAAAATAAAAAATTGGAATGAATTATCTCCACACTCATTACGACATACATATTGTTCGACAGGAGTAAGAAATAAAGTACCAATAGTTGATATGAAAATGTTATTAGGACATGAAAATATAAGTGTTACAGCAGAGTGGTATACACATTTTGATAAAGAACAAATTATTAATTCATCTAATGAAGTAAATAAAAAAAGAATGGCATCATTTAAATCATTAAATAAAAAAGACGGAAATTTGACGGGATTTTTTTGAACAATATGTCTATAAAATCAATAGATATGCTAGTTTATATATTAAGCCTATCTATTTTTTTTTTGTAAAAATAAATCCTTAGTTTTCTGCTGGGGGTAAAAAAGAAATTATAGTTTTCAAAAAGTATAAAAAACTTCAATTATGATATAATAAAAGTGGGTTTGACGGCCTGAAATAAAAATCATAGAAATGAATGGTCGTATGAAAAACAATATTAATAGTTTATCACATACAACATGTGAATGTAAAATCATATAGTATTTGCACAAAAATATGTAAGAAAAGTATTTTATGAAAGTAAAAGATTAGAAATAGGACAAATATTTGCAAGAAATTATTGCAAATTATTCATATATATCATCATTTTATTTTCAAAGAGCATTTTCTATCATTTGTGGATATAGTGTAAGTGAATATATAAGGAATAGAAGATTATCACTTGCAGTTATTGAATTATTAAATACTAATAACAAAATAATTGATATAGCTTTAAAATATGGATATGATTCTCCAGATAGTTTTACAAAAGCATTTACAAGATTTCATGGTTTGACTCCAACAGCTGTTCGCAAAGGTGGAAAAATAAAAGAGTTTGCACCTTTAAAAATTAATTTAATATTGAAAGGTGGTTATACTATGGAGTATAAAATTGAAGAAAGAGAAGCATTTAAAGTTGTAGGCTTAAAAGATAGTTTTAAATATGAAACTGCATATCAAGATATACCAAAAATATGGAAAAAATTTTTTATGAAAAGTGCATTTAATAAAATAAATGCAAAGTATGCTGTTAATATTGATACTAATATGGGAAGTGATGTATTTGATTATATGATTGGAGATGACTATAATTCAGAAGTAAAGATACCTAAAGATTTTGAAGTTATAGAAATTCCAAAATTTATTTGGGCAGTTTTTTCTTGTATAGGTCCTGCAAGTGTAAAAATGCAAGAAATAAATGAGAGGATATTTAAAGAATGGTTACCTAATTCAAATGATTATGAAATAGCAACAGGATATAACATTGAAATGTATTCAAATCCAAAAGACTATAAAAAGGGAGTTGATGATGAAAAATACTATAGTGAAGTTTGGATTCCAATTAAGAAAAAATAATAAAAATTTTAGGAAGATATTAAGAAATTAGTATCTTTTTTTATATAGCAGACAGATGTTATATTATATGCTATAATATTGACAGGAGGAAAATATGCAAGTAAATAATAGATTATTTGAAATAGTATATATATTAATGCAAAAGAGAAAAGTTACAGCTAAAGAGTTAGCTAATAGGTTTGAAGTATCTACTAGAACAATATATAGAGATTTAGAAACGTTAAGTGGAGCAAACATACCAATTTATGCAATTAAAGGAAAAGATGGAGGAATAGGACTTTTAGATGAATATGTACTAAATAAAACGATTCTTTCTGAAGAAGAACAAAATCAAATTTTGTTTGCTTTGCAAGGAATGAAAAAAATAAAAGGACAAAATGAAAAAGATATTTTGGAGAAGTTGAGTATATTATTTAATAAAAAGATTAATGATTGGATAAAAATTGATTTTTCTAATTGGGGTAATATACAAGAAGAACGATTTGACATTATTAAATCTGCCATTTTAAATAAACAGCTAATACAATTTACTTATTATAATTCTAATGGAGAAAAAAGTAAAAGAATTGTAGAACCATTACAAATATGGTTTAAAGATAAATCATGGTATTTAGTAAGTTATTGTAAATTAAAACAAGATTATAGAATATTCAAAATTGCTAGAATAAAAGAAGTTACTATGTTACAAGAACATTTTAAAAGAGAACTACCAAAAGAAGAAATTGAAAGGCATAATTTTAAAATAATAGAACTTGAGCTAGAAATAAATAAAGCTATGACTTATAGAGTATATGATGAATTTGAAAGTACAGAAATAACAAAAAAAGAAGATGGAAACTTTATTATAAAAGTGAAATATCCAGAAAATGAATGGGTATATGGATATATTTTATCTTTTGGAGAATATGCAAAAATTTTAAATCCTGGTTATGCTAAAAAAATAATAAAAGATAAATTAGAAAAAACTTTAAAAAATTATTTATAATATGACATACAGTTGTCAAGTTAATTGATATATACTATAATCAGGAGGTAAATATATTATGAAATATGAAATTGTAAAATTAGAAGAAAAGGTTGTTACAGGAATTAGAATTAAAACAACGAATCAAGATGGAAAGGCTATGCAAGATATAGGAAAGACTTGGAAAAAATTATTTGCAGATGGAATTTATGAGAATATTCCAAATAAGGTTAATGGTAAAACAATAGGGTTATATACAGAATATGAGGGTGATTATACGAAACCCTATACATTTATTGCAGGAGCAGAAGTGAGTACAAAAGTACAAATAAGCGAAGAGATAGAAAGCATTATTATTCCTAAAGGAAAATATGCTAAATTTGTTATAATAGGAGATGTACAAAATTCGGTAGGAAAGTCTTGGCAAGAAATATGGAATATGAACTTAAAAAGAAAATATACTTGTGATTTTGAAGAATATCAAAACAATTCTGAAGATATGCAAAAACAAGAAATTCATATTTATATTGCATTAGATGAGTAGAAAGGAAAAAGATAAAATGGCTTTTGATTATAAAAAAGAATATAAGGAATTTTATATGCCAAAGAATAAACCAAGCATTGTAAAAATTCCAAGAATGAATTATATTGCAGTTAGGGGAAAAGGAAATCCTAATGATGAAAACGGAGAGTATAAACAAACGATAGGACTTTTATATGCTGTTGCTTTTACTATAAAAATGAGTTATAAAGGAACACATAAAATAGATGGTTATTT
>CANAIR010000028.1 GCA_947361355.1 uncultured Clostridium sp. | reverse complement strand
AAGTAGCAGTGGTACCAATAGGATTTGCAATAGTACCAGGAAAAGATGTAATAAAAGAGGGTCTAGTAATATCAGATGTAGAAAATGATACTTCAGATGTAGGAAATCAATTTGTATGGATACCAGTAGATGATATTAGTGGATTTAAAATTGAAGAAGGATATTCTAATGGTCAAATACAAAGTACTGGTACAAGTACTAATATATTTTTTGAAAAATGTGAAGAACCATACAGTGGTGCAACAGAGAGTGAAAAACAAGAATATAATAATATGATAACAAGTATAAAAGAATATAAAGGATTTTACATAGGAAGATATGAAATAAGTCAAAGTGAAAATGGATCAGAAAAGCCACAAAGCAAAAAAGGAAAGACTCCTTGGAAAAATATATCATGGGGTGATAGTATGACAAATACATATGGGGGAATAGTAGATGTGGCAAGAAGTATGTATCCTTATAGACAAAATTTAAAAAAAGGTGAAGTAGTTTCGACATTAGTATATGGAGCAGCTTTTGATGAAACAATAAGATTTTTAAAGACAAATGAAAAATACACAAATATTGATAAAGATAGTATAGGATTTGGAAATTTAGGAATAAATTGTAATGAATTAGGATATGATGGAACAAATTCTGTAATATTAACTGGAAGTAATGATACATATTGTTTAAATAATATATATGATATAGTAGGAAATGTATGGGAATGGACAATGGAAGCATATGATAAAACAAAACGTAATTATAGAGGAGGAGGTTGTAAGCATAGTGGATATTATTTTCCAATATCAACACGTGGACGAAATCCAATAGAAGTTAATCAAAAATCTTCAGAACATGGAGGTCGTATTCAACTTTACATCCTCTAGGGTTGGTTTTATAAAAAGTAAGTACTTGTAGAATTTTTGAAATGCAACTATATATGGAAAAGATTAGGTTTGATTTATACTTAAACATAATAAAAATGTATTGTAAAAAAATAATTTTAAAAAATATATTTGTCTATCAAGCAAGGTATAAATTTATGTTAAATTATATCTTGCTTTTGTCGTATTTTGTCAATCGATTATTTTAAAAAAATCTTGATTTTTAAATAGTTGAGTTGTATAATATGAATGTATTTAATTCTTATGTGTGTACTTGATTTAAAGTGAGTAATATCCTATATATGGTTTATTTGAATTCTAGAAATATATTTGCCATTAAATCAACTATAAAATATTAGCCCAATGGTTAGCATTCATAGATGGAGAAGACAAAGAAAGGGTGTCTGTTGCTATGAAAAAGAATAAAGAAATAAAGAAAGCAAACGAAGAGTACGAGTATTTAACAGGAGACGAAGAGATAAAAAGATTATCAGAATTAAGAGAAAAATGGATAAGAGATTATAATTCTGGTATAAGTGAAGGATTTGAGACAGGAAAGAACTATGGATATGAAACTGGAAAAAGTGAAGGATATAAAACTGGTATAAACTAAGGTAAAAAGAAAAGTAGATTAGAAATAGCAAAAGAGATGATAAAAAAGAATAGTGATTTAGATTTTATAAGTGATGTAACAAAGTTATCAAAAGAAGAAATAGAAAAATTAAAAAATAGTAATATTACTAAATAGTTTGTTTGTATATAAGGATTAATAATATACTTACTTGGATATAAAATAATATTTTAAATTTTTTGTTTTATTGTAAACAAACTATTGACAATAAAATTATATTATGCAATAATATAAATATACGTTTAAGGAAGGCGGTGTAGAATATGCAAATAACAGACGTTAGAGTTAAAAAAATAACTTCTCAAAATAGGATGAAAGCTATAGCTTCTATAACTATTGATGATGTATTCGTAATTCATGATATTAAAGTTATCGAAAGCGATAAAGGTTTATTTATAGCTATGCCTAGCAAAAAAACTCCAAACGGAGAATTCAAAGATATTGCTCATCCAATTAACACTGAAACAAGAGAAATGATTCAAAATGTTATAATTGAGAAATATAATGAGGCTGAATAGTAAATAATTTGAAATGATAGAGGGTGTTTTTTATACCCTCTTTTAATATATATATAAAGGAGATAAGTATGTCATATCCAACTGAACATGTAAAAAGTGTAGTAAGCAAAATTCCATTTGAACCTGGAATATATATGATGAAAGACGAAAATGGCAATATTATATATGTAGGAAAAGCAATATCTCTTAGAAAAAGAGTAAGACAATACTTTCAAAAAAATAATAAATCTGCAAGAATTGAAAAAATGGTAACTTTAATAAGGGATATTTCATATATAGTTACAAAAAATGAAGTAGAGGCTTTGGCTTTAGAATGTAACTATATAAAAGAAAATAATCCTAAATTTAATGTAATGTTAAAAGATGATAAAACATATCCATATATTAAAATAACTGTAAAAGATAAATACCCTGTAATTTTTGTAACAAGAAAATTAAAAAAAGATGGAGCAATGTATTTTGGGCCATATACAAATGTAGGTGCAATGAGGCAAGCTTTAGCTACTGTTAAAGAAATATTTCCTTTAAAAAGGTGTAAGTTAAATTTAGAAAAGAAAAAAGCAACTAATCCATGTTTATATTATCATATAGGAAAATGCCTTGGACCATGTGTCAATGAAATTAATTTACAAGAGTATAAAAATATGATAGATCAGGTAGTGTTATTTTTACAAGGTAAGGATAAAGAAATAAAAGAGTTAATAACGTTACAGATTGAAGAATGTATAAAAAAATTAGATTTTGAGAGAGCAAAAATTTTAAAGGAAAGACTTGATAATATAGAAAATATAAAACAAAAGCAAACAGTAGCAAATTTAACAGAAAATAGTACTGATATATTTGGTTATGTTCATAATATAAACACTTTATATGTTCAAGTATTTAAAATAAGAAACTATAAAATAGTACTTCATGATAATGTAGTTATAAATGATATAAATAAAGAAGAAATGGAAGAATCTCTTACTCAAATTGTCTCTAGTTATTATTTAGAAAATGAAGATATACCAAAAAAAGTTTATATTAAATTAGAAGAGGAAAATTTAGAGTTGATTAATAACTTTTTTGATAATAAAAATTTAAAAATAAATGTATTTTGTCCTAAAAAAGGTGAAAAATTAAATCTTATAAAAATGGTTGAAAATAATATTAATATAAATATTGAAGATAAAAAGAAAAATGTTGTAGATGATTTAGCAGAACTTTTAGACTTTAAACAAGGCTTAGATTCAATAGAGTGTTATGATATATCAAATTTAAGAAATGATTTTATAGTAGGTTGTATGATTAGATTTGAAGATGGAAAACTAAATAAAAAAATGTATAGAAAATTTAAAATAAAAAGTACACTTACGCAAGATGATCCAAAATGTATGTATGAAGTAATAACTAGAAGATTAAATCATGCAAAAGATTGGCCACTTCCAGATGTTATATTAATAGATGGTGGAAAAACTCAGCTTAAAATGGTAAAAAAAGCTTTTGAAGAATCAGAAGAAAATACAAATATTTTTGGAATGGTAAAAAATGATAAACATAGGACAAGGGGATTAATTAATTTAAAAGGTGAAGAATTTGATTTGTCAGAACATAAAAATATTTTAAATTTTTTGACGTTTTTACAAGATGAAGTTCATAGATTTACTATTACATATCACAGGAAATTAAGAGATACAGTAAAATTAAGCAGTAAAAAAAATTATAAAATTAAAAAATAAAATGTATAAATTTATTTTTTTTACTCATAATAATTATGGGTGATAAAAATGTCTAAGAAATCAAAAAAGAATGATAAAAAAGATTGTAAAGATTGCAAAAAAATAGAAACTAAAATAGTTACAACAAAAAAATTAGAAACAGATGATGAATAATACTAGTGAATATAATTTAATATTATATTAATAGAGAAGTTAGAATACTTCTCTATTTTTATATTATAATATACAAAAATTTGCACATAATAATTTTTAGGTGATTATATGGAATATAATAAAGAATATGATTTAGATTATATAAAAACTAAAAGATTAAAAGAACAAATTAAATTAAAAAATGAAGAACTTTCTAAAGGGATAGGTCAAAAAATAAAATGTGGTGTTACAGATTGTATACATAACTGTATAGATGATTCAACATGCAGACTTGAATGTATTACAGTAAATGTTTCATCTGATAGAGACCATGCAAAAGATATGGATGGAACTTGTTGTAAATCTTTTTATTCTGCAGGAGATTTAAATCAGGTAGAAATTACTGGTAGGGACTAAAAAAAATAGAAGTAAACTTTAAAATAAGCTTACTTCTATTTTTATATATTTTATTTAGAATATATATAACCTTTATCAGTGTTTTCATCAATAAATCTAATCCAACAATTTTGGTATAATTTAAATAAGCATTTGCAGATATACTTTTAATGGTATAATGAATGTAATATTTACAAAATATATTTTTAATATTGAAATTTATAAATAATTTGCATATAATATATATAAGAAGGTAGATAAGATGAAAAATAAAAGATTAGAAGAATTTAAAGAAAAAATAAAAGGAAAAAAAATAGCAGTTCTTGGACTAGGTGTAAGTAATATACCAGCAATAGAATATTTACATAAATTAGGAGCATATATATATGCCCATGATTTAAAAGATTCGTTAGGAAAAAATTGTGAGCAAATAAAAGATTTAGATAATATTGAATTTTTTCTTGATCATAAATGTTTTAGTGGATTAAATGATGTTGATTACATAGTTCGTTCACCTGGCGTAAAACCTTTTACAAAAGAAATAGAGGAAGCAGTAAAAAAAGGTGTTCTACTTACTTCTGAAATGGAACTTTTTATGGAGTTTTGTCCATGTAAAGTAATTGGAATTACTGGAAGTGCCGGAAAGACAACAGTTACAACTTTAGTAACAGAATTTTTAAAAGCAGGTGGATATAATGTATGGCAAGGTGGAAATATTGGAACACCACTTTTTAGTAAAATTGAGGAAATTCAAAAAGATGATATAGTTGTATTAGAACTTAGTAGTTTTCAGCTTATGACAATGAAAAAAAGTCCTAACATTTCACTTATAACTAATATATATGAAGATCATTTAGATTATCATAGAAGTTTTGAAGAATATATAAATGCAAAAACTAATATTTTTACACATCAACAAAAAAGAGATGTGTGTATTTTTAATTTTGAAAGTGCATATACACAAAAATTTTTAAAGATGAGAGAAAAATTAAATATTGAAAGTGAAATTTTATATTTTTCAGGAGTTAATGAAAATATAAAAGGTGCATATTTGAAAGGGAAAGATATATATTTAAATGAAACTGGTAATGAATCAAAAAAAGTAATTAGTGTTGATGAAGTTAAATTAAAAGGAAATAAAAATTATATTAATATATGTAGTGCTATTTGTTTAGTTCATGACTTAGTTAGTTTGGAATGTATAACAGATACTTTAAAAAAATTTAAAGGTGTTGAACATAGATTAGAATATGTAGATACTAAAAATGGAGTAGAGTATTATAACGATTCGATATCTACTACTCCTGGTAAAGCTATGGCGGCTCTTACTTCTTTTGATCAAAAAATAATATTAATTGCTGGTGGGTATGATAAAAATTTGGATTATACAAATTTTGGAAATTATGTAATAGATAGCTGTAAATATGTTATTTTAATTGGTGATACTACAAAAAAGATAAAAGATGCTATATTAAATAATAAAAGATATGAAAAAGAAAATATCAAAATTAAAGAGGCAGTATCTTTAGAAGATGCTATAAAACATGCAAGTAGCATTTCAAAAGATGGTGATATTGTCGTAATGTCACCAGCTTCTGCTTCATTTGATATGTTTAAAAGTTACAAACAAAGAGGAAAGATATTTAAAGAATTGGTAGAAAAATTATAGTATAGTTATTATATAAATTTTATTGCAAAATTAAATTATTTAATGTATAATATTATATAATTTAAAAATATGTAAACAAAAGGAGAGTAAAATATGAAAATACTACACACACACACACACACACACACAGATGTTATAATCAAGAAACAGAAAGAAACTGTTATACAAATTTTGTAAGAAATGTAAAAATAAATACACATATGAAAATATATATTAACCTAGTTAAAGGAGATGAATTCCTTTAGCTAGGTTTTGTGCGTGAAAAAAGTAAAAATAAGAAGTGGAGAAGATGAAAAAAAACAAAGAAAAAATAAGTAGAAAAGTATTAGAAAATAATAGTCAAAAACTTTTTTATAAATTAAGCCCTAGCGGAGGTATATCATTAATTGTATTAGTTATAACAATAATAGTGGTTATAATACTAGCAGCGGCTGTAATTATTTCACTACAAAATAATAATCCTATGATAGAGGCAAATAAAGCAAGAATAAACAGTGATGTAGCTAATATGCAAGCAATATTTACAAATACAGTAGGAAAAATAATGGCAGAAAATCAAGATGTAGTGGTAATAAAAAATGGACAGTTAAATGCGGTAACAAGTGGGTAAGTAAAACAGAAGGGATAGCAAAATATGAGATAAAAGCAGCAAATGGAAATGTAGTAGAAGGAAATATAATGTTTAAAGCAGGAAACAAAGAAGGAACAACATATTATACAGGAAATGAATTGCCAATATATAATAGTGAAACAAAGTGGTATGTAGATGAGCAAGGGCTAGTATCGGTAGAAGTAGGTGGAACAAAATATGGAGAAGGAGAAACATCAGTAGTAAAAGGAGATCCAGATACATTAAAAGATGGAGTAACAAAGGTAGGAGAAAAAGTAACTGAAAGTGCGAAAGAATATCAAGATGCTAAAGGAAATGTAGCAACTATACCAATAGATTTTGCAATAGTGCCAGGAAAGACAGATATCGAAAATGGATTAGTAATATCAGATGTAGAAAATGATACAGAAGATACAGGTAATCAATTTGTATGGGTACCAGTAGATAATATGACAACTTTTGTAAGAGAGGTTGGATATTATAATGGACAAATTCAAACTGAAACTAATGGAATAGTAGATTTTTCAAAATGTAGTGAGCCTTTAGATTATGAAGGCACAAAAGCTAGTGAAACTGAATTGGCTGAATATAATAAAATGAAAGCAAGTGTAGAAGAATATAAAGGATTTTATATAGGAAGGTATGAAATAAGTCATGATGCAACAGGCGGAGTGCAAAGTAAAAAGAATAAAAATCCATGGATGAGTATAGAATTGGGAAATAGTATGACTGATTTAAGTGGTGGTATAGTACAAAAGATTAGAAATATGTATAAGGAATCAGATGCCATAAAAGGAAAGGCTGTTTCAACTTTAGTGTATGGAGTGTGCTTTGATGAAACAATAAGATTTTTGAAAACAAATGAAAAATATAAAGAAATTGATATAAAAAGCTATGGATTTGGAAATTATCGAACAGATAATGTTATACCAACAGGAAGTAATGATGAATACGCATTAAATAATATATATGATATAGCAGGAAATGTGTATGAATGGACAATGGAATCATATGGTGCATCTAGTCGTATTTTTCGTGGTGGTAGTTGCGCAATAGTGTTTGTGGAAATTTCTATTTCAACTCGTCAGAGTGGTAATCCTAGTAATTTATACCAAAATGTTGGTTCAAGAATGCAACTTTATATAAAATAGCAAAAAAAAAGGTGTAAATTTTATTTTAATATTTACACCTTTTTGGACTATTTTTGAAGGTATACTTTTAATTTTATGTAAAATATGTTATAATATAATTTATATGTAACTGATTTTATTAAAATATAATTATATTATGGAGGAAAAAATGGAAGAAAAAAGAAGGTCATTAAAAATTAAAAGTATTACATTTGAGGCAAATGATGAAATTTTAGACGAGAAAAACTCAAACTTAGTAAGATTAGTTAATAAAGATGGTAAAATTCTTTGGCAAGGAAGTGAGCTTTTATATGATATGCTTGTGGAAGAGGAACGTATTAAAATGATTGAGTTTGTAAAGGCTGGGTTAATATTTTAAATTAGTAAAAAAATCTCTAGTTCATAATAGGAGCTAGAGATTTTTTGTAAGTATTATTAGATTTTATATAAAAGTTATAAATTACAAAAATTATGTTATATAAATTACTTTAAAATATTGACATTTACTTGTAACTTTGATACAATATGCACGTAAACTTTGTTTAATTTAGCAAAATTTTGCTAAAACAAAAAAATATTAATATAGAAAGAATGAAGGGAGAAAATATGGAGACAATTAAATTATCACTTAAAAACTATATTTATGCAGGTTACCCAGGTATTGTATATAATACTTCTGAGGAAGAAAGGGCTATTGAGGAATGTTATAAAGTTGCAAAACAAGCACGTATGAAGTTGTTTGTGTGGTCATTAACTAAGGGAATATATCAGATTGTTGAAAAGAAAATAAAAAAGGAGACAATTCTTTCGGAAGAAACAATAGATGAAAATGTTTCACCTGATGAAGATGCTTTAAAAAGAGGATTAACATTAAATGAAGGTGAAAATGTTATTTTTTGTGTATTAGATTTTCATCCATTTATAAAATCACCATCTGTTTGGCGGACTGCAAAAGATGTGTTTCAAAAAGCAAAAGGTCTTTCAATTTCATATGTTTTTATAAGTAATTCTTTTGAAGTACCAAAAGAGCTAGAACATGAATTGATAGTAATAAATATGGATTTACCAACCAAAGATGAATTAAAGCATTTATCTTTAGATTTGTGTGCAAATTTTAATATTAAACTTTCTGATGAGGAAATTGAAAATGCAAGTGACGCCGCATTGGGCCTTACAACATTTGAAGCTGAAAATGTTTTTTCAATATCTTTAGCTAAAAATAGAAATTTTGATTTAGGAATTATAAACGATGTAAAAAGGCAAATAATTTGTAAGGATGGATTACTTGAATATCAGCAATCTTCTGAATCATTGGAAACAATTGGTGGAATGCACGAATTCATATCATATTCTACTGAAAGATTTTCTGCATATTCGCAGGAAGCACAAGATTATGGACTTCCATACCCAAAAGGAATTTTACTTGTAGGAATTCCTGGATGTGGAAAAAGTTTAGCTGCAAAGGCTTTAGCTAATGCTTGGAAAAAGCCACTTCTTAAGTTAGATATTGGAAGGCTATTTGCCTCTTATGTAGGAGATACAGAAGCAAATACTAGAAGAGCACTCCAAATTGCTGAATCTATGGCACCAGCTATTTTATGGCTTGATGAAATTGATAAGGGGCTTTCAGGGGTAAGCTCTAGTGGAAGAGGTGACTCTGGTGTTGCATCTAGAATGTTTGGTACAATACTTACATGGCTTCAAGAAAAGAAAAAGCCAGTTTATGTTATTGCAACTGCTAATAATATATCTTCTTTACCACAGGAACTTTTAAGAAAAGGTAGATTTGATGAAATCTTTTTTGTAGACTTACCAAATGAACAAGAAAGAAAAGAAATTTTTTCAATCCAAATTAAAAAGTATAAAAGAGATTCAAATGAGTTTGATATTGAAAAGTTAGTAAAAAAATCTGAAGGATATAATGGTGCTGAGATAGAAGAGTGTATTATTGCATCTATGTTTAAAGCATGGAATGATGGTAAAAGACCATATACAACAGAAGATATTGAAAATGCAATATTAGAATTAAAACCAGCTTCACAAGGAATAATGCTTGAGACAGTTAAAGCACTTAGAGAGTGGAGTAGTAGTCATGGTATTAGAAACGCTAATTCAAAGGTTACTAGTTCATACGAAGAAAAAAAATCAGCAAGAAGAACTATTAAATATGATGATTAATGGAGGAATAATATGAGTCACTTTACTGAGGTAAAAACTGAAATTAAAGATATTGAAGCCTTAAAAAATGCACTAGCAAGTATGAATTTAAACTTGGAACATAATGTAACATGTAGGTATTATGAGGGTGCTCCAATTAGAGAAAATGTTGCTAAACTTCCAGGACCATATGATATAGCATTTGAGAAAGACTCTAATGACACATATAGTATTAGTGCAGATTTTTATCAGGGACATGTTGAAAAAGTAATTGGTAAAGATGGAGTGGTTTTAATAAATAATTATTCAATAGAAAAATTGCGTCTTGAAGCTAAAAAAATGGGATATAAAGTGTATAGTAGTGGTGAAAATAAGCTTAAAGTTATAGATCCAAATGAGCCAGGAAAGCTAGAGGTCATAGTAAATGGTGATGGAACACTTTCTTTTAAAACATCAGGTTTTTCTGGAAAAAGATGTACTAAATTTGAAAATCTTGAAAAGTCTTTTGGAGCCGTTGTAAAGTATAAAAGGACAGCGCAGTATTATGAAACAGAAGAAGTAAAAACGAAAGTAAAGGAATATTTGTAATGAAAAAGATAGCTGTTATCCTTTGCAATGATATGCACATGGATATTGAAAAAGCAAATGTTTTAGTAAATTATATATCAAAAAATAACAATTATATAATTGTTACTGACTATAAAGAGGCAGATGTGATAATTATTTATACATGTGCTTTTGGAAGTAATAAAATGTATAGTATTAGAGTTATTGCAGACATAATGTGTAATGCTTTAGAAACATCTACAGTAATTGTTACAGGGTGTTTAACTAAAATATGTAGTAATGAATTAAAAAAGATTCCTAATATTATTGTCATGTCTTTTAAAGAATTATTAAACTGTTTATCACAAGAGGCAATTGTGCCTCTTGTGAATATGATTCCACAAAACAAAGTGGTTATTTCAGATGGATGTTTGCATAAATGTTCATATTGTGTATATCCACTTTTAGTAGATAAATACAAAAGTAAAACAATAGAACAGATTTTATATGAAGTTGAAAAATTATATAGTACGGAGTCAACTATATATATTACTGGTGCACATGAAACATCCGATTATGGAATTGATTTATATGGAAAAAGAAGTTTTTCAATATTAATTGAAAAAATTGTAACTAAGTTTCCAAATTGTAACTATGTTATAGGGTGGTTTAATATATCTGGCCTTACAGATGATGTTATTTCAGTTATAGGTAAATACAAAAATATTACTGGAATAATGTTGCACATTCAACATGTAAATGAAGAAATTTTGAAGGCTATGAATAGACCAACATTTAAAGATACTGATGAAAAAATTCAAAAATTAAGGGCTATTAGGAAAGATTTACAACTTTTTACTGAAGTTATTGTAGGATTTCCTGGTGAGTCTGAAGCTAAATTTCAAGAATTAGTAGATTATTTAAGTAAAGGGGATTTTTCTGATATAGGAGTTGCAAGTTATGAAGCAGTTTTGGGTACAAAAGCTTCTTTACTTGAAAATCAAGTTCCAAAAGATATCAAAAATAGTAGAATGAATTATATAAAAGAAAAATTTTTGGCTACATGTTATCCTGCTGATGAACATTCATCAGAATCTATAACTAATGAATATAATTTTGCATATGAAGCACTTTCAAAAATGCCTAGAAATATATTGTGTAATCCTCAAAAATATAATAAAATTGCAGGTATCGATACAAGGGCTAAGATGGAAGATTTTGAATATCATTTAAATATTGCATTGCAATGTGTAATATCTTCAAGAAGTGAATTCGATATTGCTAAAAATAAGAAATTTTTAGAAGGTAGATATACATTTGAGGCAAGAAAACTTTTTTGTGCTGTAATACAAAATGGAGATTTTAAACCTGGAATCAAAGAAAGGGCAAAGGAGTTATTTAGAATATGGCAAAAAAAATAAATCGAAGAATTAAATTTGAAGAGAAAATAGGTAAAATAAAAATCAATATATTTGAAAAGACAACAGATTCAAGTGAGCAAAATTATAAACCATCAGTAGTTCAAAATAAAGAAAAGTATGAAGAAAATAAAGAAAGTTTTTTATTAGAAAACTATATAGATTACTTATTGAATTTTGAAAATGTAAGTGGATTTGTAGGCATATTTTGTGAAGGTTCTATTCCAGAAAAACTGAAAAGAAGAATTGGTTTGGCACGGCATAATTTAGCTTATTTGGGTTGTGTTGATTTATATTCTAATTTAGAAGATGAAAATGTCTATGAAAGAATTATTAGATGTATATACGATTATATAAAATTTAGTTTAGATGAAGTAGTAGAATTTAAAGAATTATCTGAAATTTACCGAAAATTAAATTTTTTAAATGTAGTATATTCAGATAAATCACAGGATCAATTTAGTTTGCTTTTTAAAGAAAATTTTGATATGTTTCAAAAAGAATTTTCAAGAGATATTTTAGAAATTATAGGAAAATTAAAAAATATTATGAAGACACATAGTATTTTTTTACAAAAATTTTTCTTACTAATAAATTTCTCGTTAAAAAATTTTAATTATATAAATTTAAAATTTATATCTAAATTAAAATCAAAAAATATAGTGGTAATTACCTATGTACCACTAAACCTAAATTTTGAAACATACCGTTGTGAGGAATATAAAGACTACTGTAATACTATAAGTAAATTTTATAATCTTTGCGAAGTATATAAGTTTTAGACTGTTTTTATATAATAAAATTTACTATGAAAGGAAATAAAGTATGGCAGTAATAAGAAGAAAAATTCGGTTTGAAAATGAGGAAGAAAATTATAAGCTTGAGCAAAATAGAAGAATAAAAAATGTAGATTCGTATAATGAGGATGAAAAAGATAAAGAAGATGAATTTTTAGAAAGCGAAAAGATTTCGTCGCAAAATTCTTTAGAAGATGATGAAATTGCAGATACAACTATTTTTCATAATAATTCATCTGATGAAAGATCTATTTTGGCTAACTTAGAAAGAAGATTTGAATACTTAGTAGAAAGTAATAGAAATGATCTTTTGGGAGTATTTGGAGTTAATTCTGACATAGCAATAAGTAGATTAGCTTATAAGAGTTTGAATTGCATTAGAGAATGTGTTTATTTAGGTGAAGTTGATGTTTTGCAATCAGTAGATATTTATAGTAGTATCATCGCTTGTATTTATAATTATGTAATTCGTGAACTTGAAAATGTTGTTGAGCCATATTACATAAGAGAAGTTTATTATAAATTATTGGAATGCAATGAGTATCTAACTGAACCTGATGAAGAATTTTATACTCCTTTTGATAAATTAAATAGGTTAAGGGTTAAACAAGAAGCACCAAAAGAAATAAATACAATTTTAGAGCTTTTAACTGATATAATAATTAGAAGTTTTCAAGGAGTTGGTTCTCAAATAAAATATGTAATAACAATAAATATTGACGAAAACTTTACTTATAAAAATATAAAGAAACTTTATAATATGAGGTCTGAAAATATAATAATTATTGTAAAGAGCATATTTGGTTTTGAATTGCTGAATATGAAATTGGATAGAGAATTTGATACATATAGTAATGAAGAAAGTTATATTTACAAGTTTTTTAGCTCGTCTAATATTTTCAATTTTAATAACGTTGAAAGGAGTTTACAAAATAGTTAAATGGCAAATAATAATCGTAAAATAATTTTTTCAGAAGAAGAAAAAATACAAAATAGTGGTAATAAAGTTAATGATGCTGATATTAAAAAAGAGATATTGGAAAAGAAGTTTTTACCAATTTTGCAAAAAAGAAGAGAAGAGTTAAAAGAAGATTTGAAAAAACAATATAATTCATTTTTAAAAAAAGTTGATTCAAATGTTATAGATGAAACGATTTTAGAAAAGAAAGCTGATTATGTTACAAATATGATATTATTAATGCAATCATCTAACTCTTCTGGAATGCTTGGAATATTTGGATTTGATTCAGATGATGTTTTAGAGTTAGTTATAAATAATTTAAAAAATAATACAAATCTAAGATTTAGTATTGAAAATGATAAAGATGAACAGTGTAAAGTTTTATCTAAATTACCATACATAGGCTGCTTAGAATATAGAGAAGAAACTCCAAATATATTTTTACCAATTTCATCTGCGATTTCAAGATTTTTGTTATTACATGAGGAATATTTTGAAAAGTATAGTTATAAATCTAATACTTATGTTGATGGAAATATAAATGGAATATCATATCGTTTTTTTGTTAACCAAAAATATTTCAAAGATTTTAATGAAGGAAATAATATAGAATTTTTTAATAATGATAGTAAATTAAGTTTTGAAGAATTAGGTAAACAAAGAAAAAAATATTTAAATGCTTATTATAGGCTTCAAAGTAGTGAAAACTTTATACAAGAATTAGAAGATTTCTTATTACTTCTTAAATATGATACTACCATTTTTTTATGGGTAAAAGCATATAAATATGATTTTGATGTATTTGAAAAATTGTATAAATTAACAAAGAGGGTAAATATGATTGTTATTCTAACAACACTTTGTGATTTAAATGTAGTAAAAGAAAAGATAGGCAGTGAAATTAAATGTGATGGTGAAAGAATCATTAATAAGTTTTTTAAATTTGATGATTTGATTATACATATTGAAGTATAATTATTATTTAATGCTAAAAATGTGTGGAGGTAAATATGACTAAAAAGATTTTTGAAAAGATAATTAATGGATATATAGGAAAATTGCCACTTGATGAACAAGAAAAACTACTTTTAAAAATGAAGAATGTCTGGATACCAAGTATTTTAAATAAAAAATTAGAAAAGTATACTAAATGTAATTCATGTAAAAAATATTATCTTACAAGTAGGTTTAAGAAGGTGTTTGAAAAAAATGTTAGAATAGAAAAAATATTTACAGATGCAGGTTATGGTGATGATGATGTGTTTGGACAAGTGGAATATTTAGATTATTATACTGTATGTCCAGTTTGTGGATTTAAAAAATTATATAAATCTGAATATTTAAGAACTTTAGGTAAAAATTAAACTACAATTTTTAATAAAATTTTATGTTTTGCTTGACAAAGTAAAATCCATATTGTATAATACATGTAAAGTAAAAAAACTTTACATGTATTTTTATTTTTATTTAATATATTGTAATGTATTTTAAAGAGGTAAAAATGGAAAAAAATATTGAAATTACATTATTATTTGATATATATGGTAAGTTATTAACTATCAAACAACAAGAAATTTTTAAAGAGTATTATTTGTATAACTTGTCACTTCGTGAAATTGCACAAAATAGGAATATTTCTTATCAAGGGGTAAGGGATAGTATAAAATCGAGTGAAAGTATGCTTCAAAATTTTGAAAAAGAAGTTGGTATGTTTAAGTTATTAAAAAATATTGAGAATGCTTGTAATATATTAAATAAGAGTGAAGATTTAAATATTCAAAAAGAAAAATTACTTAAACTTTTAAAAAGTGAGGATGATATATAATGTTTGAAAGTTTATCAGACAAATTACAAAATGTAATGAAAAAGCTAAAAGGACAAACAAGAATTACTGAAAAAGATTTAAAGGATATGCTTCGTGAAGTAAAACTTGCATTACTTGAAGCAGATGTAAACTATAAAGTTGTAAAAGAATTTATATCAATAATTGAAGAAAAATCTCTTGGTGAATCTGTTATGAAAAGTTTGACACCAGGACAACAAGTTGTAAAAATAGTTAAAGATGAATTAGTTGAATTACTTGGAAGTAGTGAGTCAAAACTTAATATTTCTTCTAATCCTCCAACTGTTATAATGCTTGTAGGTCTTCAAGGTAGTGGAAAAACAACACTTTGTGGTAAACTTAGTAATTATTTAAGAAAACAAGGAAAAAAGCCTATGATGGTGGCTTGTGATGTATATAGACCAGCAGCTATAAATCAGCTTCAGACGTTAGGTAAAAGTTTGAATATAGATGTATATGCAGAACCTGATAATAATGATGTTATACAAATTTCAAATAATGCTTTAAAATTTGCACGTTCTAAACTTTGTGATGTAGTTATAATAGATACTGCTGGACGTCTACAAATTGATGAAGAACTTATGAATGAATTAGTAGAACTAAAAAAGAGTGTAAGACCTCATGAAATTATGCTGGTTGTAGATTCTATGACAGGACAAGAGGCAGTAAATGTAGCTACTGTATTTAATGAAAAATTAGGAATTGACTCTATAACAATGTCAAAACTTGATTCAGATTCTCGTGGTGGTGCTGCTCTTTCAGTAAAGTCTATTACTAAAAAGCCTATAAAGTTTGCATCAGTAGGTGAAAAACTAAATGATTTAGAACCATTTTATCCTGATAGAATTGCTTCACGTATTCTTGGAATGGGAGATGTATTGTCTATTATTGATAAAGCTGAAGAAGCATTTAGTGAAGAACAAGCAATAGACCTTGAAAAAAAGATGAAAAAAGAGGGATTTTCGTTAGATGACTATTTAGATATGATGGCAAAAATTAGAAAGATGGGTTCATTTAAAAAAATACTTGGAATGCTTCCAGGTATACCTAAAGAAGTAAGAGATGTTGAAATAGATGAAAAACAAATTGATAGAATAAATGCTATAATAACTTCTATGACAAAAGAAGAAAGAAAAAATCCAAAAATACTTAACGCAAAAAGAAGAATTAGGATTGCAAATGGTAGTGGCAATAAAGTTGAAGATATTAATAGATTTATGAACTCATTTGAACAAATGCAAAAAACAATGAAAATGATGACAAATGGAAAAATGAAATTACCTATGGGAATGAAAATGCCTAAATTTTAGAAAACTACAAAATTAAATTTGTTAATAATAAATTAATTAAATATTGTAAGGAGGTGAATTACTTTGGTAAAAATTAGATTAAGACGTGATGGTGCAAAAAAAGCTCCATATTATACAGTTGTTGTAGCTGATTCTAGATATCCAGCAGATGGAAGATTTATAGAAAAAGTTGGAACATATAATCCAATGGTTGAGCCAGCTGAAATAAAAATAGATGGTGAAAAAGTTAAAGAATGGATAAAAAAAGGAGCAAAACCTACTGATACTGCTTTAGCACTTATAAAAAAAGCAGGAGTAGAGTTATAGGGGGAAAAAATGTATAAAGAATTATTAGAATATATTGTAAAAAACCTTGTAAGTATGCCTGAAGAAGTTCAAGTTAACGAAACACCAGTAGAAGGAAAAATGGTTTTAAAATTAAAAGTTGCAAAGGAAGATATGGGAAGAGTTATTGGAAAAGATGGTAGAATAATACGTTCTATTAGAGAAATTGCCAATGCCTATGCTTCAAAAAATCATGAAAAAGTTTCAGTTGATGTAGAAGAAGTAAAAAAGGAGAATACTACTAATGAATAGTATTTTAATAGGTAAAATTGTAAATATTCATGGTATTAAAGGTGATGTAAAAGTTTATACATATACAGATGATATTGAAAATTTAACTAATTTAAAAAGTATTTTTTTTGATAAAGAGTTAACAAAAAAATGTAAAGTAAAATATGCTAAAGTTCATAAAAATATGTTGATAGTTAAATTGGAAGGTATTAACTCAGCTGAAGAGGCAAATAAATTAAGAGATAAGGATTTGTATATTCCAAAAGAAGAAATAAATGAAGAAGATACATTCTATATCGAAGATTTAATTGGTCTTGATGTATATGATATAAATGAAAATTTGTTAGGTGTTATTACTTATGTTTTTAATACTGGTGCAAATGATGTTTATGAAATAGAAAAAAAAGATAAACAAAAATTTTATTTACCAGCTATTAAGCAAGTAATAAAAAAAGTAGATATTAAAAATAAAAAAATGTATGTAGAAATGATGGAAGGATTATAATGAAAAAATTTATTGTACTTACTTTATTTACTAATATGTTTGAAGCATTTGTTGATACTAGTATTATAAAACGTACAATTGACAAAAAAATTTGTAGTATAGATGTTATAGATATTAGAAATTTTTCAAATGATAAACACAAAAGAGTAGATTTTCCACCATATGGCGGTGGAAAAGGTATGGTAATGTCACCAGTTCCACTCTCTTTAGCAATTGATTACTCTATTGAAAAGTTAAAACAAGAATCAAATAGTAAGATAGAAATTGTATATTTATCTCCTAGGGGAAAAGTTTTAAATTATAGTTTAAGCAAAGAAATTTCAAGTAATGATAAAAATTATATTTTAATATGTGGACATTATGAAGGAATTGATGAACGAATAATTGAAGAATATAATATATTTGAAATTTCTATTGGGGATTATGTTTTAACAGGTGGAGAACTTGCAGCACAAGTACTATTAGACAGTGTTATAAGGCTTCTTCCAGGAGCATTATCTGAAGGTTCACTTGATGAGGAATCACATACAGATGGATTATTGGAGTATCCACAATATACAAAACCAGATGATTTTCGTGGTAGACTTGTTCCAGATGTTTTGTTATCTGGTCATCACAAAAACATAAATGAATATAGAAAAAATGAATCTATTAGAATAACTAAAAAGTATAGACCTGATCTTTTAAATAAAAAAGAAATTTAAAAAGTTAAAATTGTAAAAAAATATGAATTTAAGGAGGGAAAAACTAAAATGGATATAATAAAAGCAATTGAAGAAGAATATAAAATAGCTGAAAATCACGAATTTAATATAGGTGATACAGTAGATGTACATGTAAAGATTAAAGAAGGAAATAGAGAAAGAATTCAAATATTTACTGGTACAGTTATAAAACGTCAAAATTCTGGACTTAATGAAACTTTTACAGTTAGAAAAATATCAAGTGGTGTTGGTGTTGAAAGAACATTTCCTATGCACTCACCAAAAATTGCAAAAGTTGAAGTTAAAAGACAAGGTAAAGTTAGACGTGCTAAATTATATTACCTAAGAGATAGAGTAGGTAAAGCAGCTAAAACTAAAGAAAAGAAAAACTAGTTTTGGTTAAAAAAAATAATAATAAAAATAAAAATAGTCTTATAAAAGTTTAAGGCTATTTTTTTTAGATGTGTTAATAGTGGTAAAATAACTGGATATTGGAGTGTAGGTAGAATAGTAGGTTGCGCTTATACGACTACTAATGTAATAAACTGTTATAATATTGGAAATGAAGAACCAGAATGAATAATTGGAAGTTTTAGTTATCCTATACTTAGATGGCAAAAGTAAAATTATATTTTATAAAAAGTCTAGATTAATTAACTAGATTTTTTATTTTTTTTTGATATTAGTAATATATTTTGTTTTTCATGAATATATATAAATAGAAACAATAGATAAATAGGAGGAAGATATGGAAGATAAAAAATTAAACAAAGTGATGACAAATCAAAATATTATTATGGAAAATAGGGAAAAAATATCTGTTACAGGGGTTATAGATATCCATAGTTTTGATGATGAACTAGTTCTTGCACAGACCGATTTAGGAATACTTACTATAAAAGGTGATGATTTGAAAATGAATAAGTTAAATTTAGATAATAATGAACTTATTGTAGAAGGTCAAATCATGGCTGTTGCATATAGTGATGTAAATCAAGCTAAAAAGTCAGGTTTTATGAATAAGATATTTAAATAGGGGTTTTATTTTTGAGTTTAGTGACATTACAGTTATTGGATTTTTTAGAATTTGTTATTATTGGCATTATAATTTCAATTATATTTGACTTTTTTAGAGCATATAGGAGTGCAAGAAAAACAAATGATTTTATAGTTTTATTGCAAGATTTTATTTATTTTTTTTTAGTAACTATTATTATTATTATAAGTATAATTAATATTTTAGACTCAAATTTAAGAGGATACATATTTTTTGCTATTATATTAGGTATATTAGTGTATATATCTATACTTAGTAGATTTTTCTTAAAAATATATGATATGTTTTTTAAAACTATTTCATTTACTATAGAATTATTACTATTACCATTAAAGTTATTTTTACAAATTATAAAAAAAATATACAAATTTTTTGAAAAATATATAAAAAAATGTTGCAAAAAGTTTTTATATGTGTTATCCTTTATTTGTAGGAAATTTTTAAATATAAAATTTTTAAATATTAAATTCAAAAGAAGAGGTTTGAAAAAAGTATGAAAAATACTGAAAATAGGAGTGGAAAGATTAAATTTATCCACATAATCAGCTTGAGTTTTATATTGTATTTTGCTTATACAATGTTTGATCAACAATTACAGTTAAATAAGTATAATTCTCAAATAGAGATGTATCAAGCTGATATAGAAAGTAAAAATAAATTAGTAGATTATTATAGCTCGCAGAAGACAAATATTACTTCAGATGAATATATAGAAAAAGTAGCACGCGATTCACTAGGATATGTAAAACCTTATGAAAAAATATTTATTGATGCAAACAAATAAGTTTGCTGCTCACGGCTTATTGTTTGGTCCGCTAGTCATTAGACTAGTGGGTTTATTTTTTTTTGGATGTAAAAAAATCCAACCATTGCAAAATTTGCAATAATTGGATTTTTGTTATTAGTAAAATTCTAAATTTTTTTTAATTACTTTGTTGTTTTTATTTAATCTTTTTATTAAAGTTAGTTTTATTTCGTCACCCTTTTCATATTGATAAAATATATCATCATTATCAAAATAAAAAGTTTCAACAATATCTTTATAATTTACATGTATGTTGTAACTTTCTGGGACTGAAAAAATGAATCTTTTGTGTTCTTCTTCATATTCTGTTTTTGTTACAATTGCTGTTACCTTCGTTTCTATAATGTTTTTAGTCCGAATTTTTAAAGTGGCACAGCATATTAAAGAATAGGTAATATAAATAACAAAATAGGCTAAACTAAGAAGAATAACTGATACAATTATACCACACAGTATTGCAAGTGGGATATTACCGGAAAAGTATTCGAATAAGTAATTTGTGACAAAGTTAAATTCTTTCATAAAATTTACCTCTCTTAATATTTAATTAAATTTTAATATAAATTACATACATATATATTATATCATATTTTATGTGATTTTTCAAATATTATGTAAAATTCTATATTTAACATCGTAATAATTTATATAATATTGACTTATGAGATAAATGTAGTATAATATATTGTGTATAAATTAAATCAAATTTTAATTAAAAGGAGAGTATGAGAGAATAATGAATAACTTTGAAAAAAATAAAAAAATATTAGAAGAGTTAGTTAGTGAGTGGTTTTATGCAGAATTATCTGTAAATTATTCAGAGAAGAATTATTATGTTTTACTGTATTGTGCAACGACAACTAATAAGAGCAAGGAAGATTTTGATGTAAAGCTTACATTTGATAAAAAACTTAAAATATCTTGTATTGAGGTTGGAAGAGTTTATGGAGATGATAGTTGGGAAGATGATTTTAAGTCTAATAGTAAATATAATTCTTTTGTAGAATTTTGTGATTTAAGTCCTTATGATGTTAGAGAGGTAAAAGATTTTATTAAGTCTTTAGAATCTAAGATTTAGCCATAATTATGAAAATAAAGTATTAAATGAGAATCTATATATTAATATATTTAGATTCTCATTTATGTATAATATAAAAATTTAAACTGGTGCGAGTGTTCTTATAGAAACTTTTACAAAATGCTAATGAAATCTATAATTTGATAGAATATCTAAAACTCATTAGTGTATGTTTATATACATATATATAAGAAAAAAATAAAAAGTAATTAGTACTAACATTTTATATAATAATTCCAATATTTCTATAATTTATAACTATAAATCTTGCAATTTTTATTAATATTTGATGAATTTCCGTTCTTTGGTATTCCATTGAAATACCAATAAATTGCTCTTGATACCCCTCCATGAGTTACCAATAATATATTAGAATTACTATTACTTAATTTTAATTCATTTAAGAAGTCTGATATCCTTTCATATACACTTTTCATAGTTTCTAGCTCTGGATAGGATTTATCTGAATTATAATTCCAAAATTCATCCCATTTTAGTTTCCTAAAAGGAACATTTTCATATATTCCCATATTTCGTTCTTTTATTCTGTTTTCAATAATTATAGGTATATTTTTATCTAATGAAAATAATTTTAATGTATCTTTTGCTCTTTGTATTGGTGAACAATATATTTTATTAATATTTAATTTTCTAATTTCTTTTCCAACTTCTATTGCTTGTGTTATTCCTATTTCATTTAGTGGTTCTGTTTCAGTAGCAATAATGTTATTTTTCCCCATATTAGTTTCTCCATGCCTAATTACATATAAATTCATTAAATTGCTCCTTCCTATTATTATCTGCTTTAAATATTATACATAAATTAAGACAAAAAATCAATTACAACCATATAAAAATTGATGATGAAGACTATATTTCAATTCAAAAATTAAATAAAATAGCTATATTGCAAATTCAAATTTTAAATGATACTGATATAAAATATTTAAAATAGGAATATAAAAGAAAAAATGTCCTCATAGGATACGAAATCCTATAAGAACAACCAGATTGGTACCGATGGTGGGACTCGAACCCACATGGTTTCCCGAACGATTTTGAGTCGTTTGCGTCTGCCAATTCCGCCACATCGGCATATAACTTATATAAAGCTAAAATTAAAATACTTCTTAATTATACAATATTTTATATTAGTTTGCAAGATTTTTTGTAAAAAAGGTTTATTAATGTATAAAATATAATTTTAAATTTAATTGTATTTTATATACTTTTATGATAATATAAAATTGAGGTGTAAATATGTCAAACATAAATTCTAATAAAAAAATAGTAAAAAAGAATGCAAAAGAAAAAAATAATAGAAATATGTATAGTATAGTTGAAATAGTGTTACTATTAATAGTAATATTATTAATACTATTTTTAATAGCTCTAGAACTTATGCACAATGAGTATGTAACATATGAAAGAGAATATGATTTTAATGCGTATAATATATCAAACGATGAAAATAGTGTTACTATTACTTTATATCATGAAAGTGGAGATAGAATAAAAACAGAAGAAATTTATTATTTTGAAAATGGTAATATTATTAAAAATGTTATAAAATATTATTATAAAAGAGTAAATATTGCTAAAGATGAATATAATAATGGAATAAAAATGATAAGAGAAAATTTAAATTCTGGTTTAGTAGAACAACCATACAAATTAACCAAGAAAGAAAATGCAGTTATATATATATATGATAATCCAGAAGTTACTTTTTCTAAAGCGGATGGAACAAAAGATGTAGAACTTGAAAATAAATATATTAGTTATACTACAAATGAGCAAATTATAAATTACTTTTTAGATAACATAAATAAAATGTATGAAGGTTATTATACAAAAGTAATGTAATTTAAAAAAATAAAGTGAAAATAAAGGAGGAAAATTTTGAAATTTTATATAGGAGCAGGATTTAAAAATTGTGATTTAGTAAATTACTATTCACAAAAACTAGAAGAAAAGGGATTAGAGCATACATATAATTGGGCAAAAGCTATTAATGAAAATGAGACTTTTGAAGATATGGTTGAATATTCAAAATTAGAACAAAAAGGTATTGCTGATTCTGATGTAGTGATTATATTATTACCAGCAGGAAGAGGGACTCACATTGAACTTGGAATGGCTTTAGCATTAAATAAAAAAGTATTTTTATGTTCGGCTACAAAAGATGAATTTACTATTGAAAATACGGTTAATTTTTATCAGTTGCCTAATATTGTTAAATTGATTGGAACTTCAGATGAAAATATACAAAAAATTTTATATACTTTAAGTTTTAAAGATGAAAAAAAAAATAAATGCCTCTAATATATTTGTACTATATTTGCTTAATGGAGATATATTAAAAATGTAGGGAGAAGATATAGAACTATATCTACATTTTTAATTACTATGGATATGTTGCTTCAAAAACGAGATGGTATAAATCATGTGAATATAGTTGATTTTATTTATATAATAAAAATTTAAAATGAAATGAATATAAATATGCGAATAGGAATTGATATAGATGGTGTACTAACTGATGAACATAGAATATTATAGATTATGGAATAAAATATTTTGCTAAAAATAATATTCAATATATATTACATAAAGACATTTATGATAGTAAAGAAATATTTGAAGTAACAGAAGAACAATATAATGAATTTTGGAAAGAAAATATTTTAGAATATTCAAAAAATATTTCCATTAGGCCTTTTGCTTCAGATATAATTGATAAATTAAAGATAGACAAGAACAAAATATATATTATAACTTCTCGTTCATTTACAACATATGAAAATGAATACAAAGATAAAATGCAAGCTATTGTTAAACAATGGCTACAACAAAATCATGTTAATTATGACAATATTATATTTAGTAAAAACAAAGCAGAAATCTGTAAACAAATGAGTATTAATATAATGATAGAAGATAAGCCTGAAAATATATTAAGTATTTCAAGGGGAATACCAGCCATTTGTTATGATCATCCATATAATGAAAAAAATAAATAGTGATAGTATTATAAGATGATGCTGGTATGATATATATACAAAAATACAAAATTTTAAGCATAATATGGTAGAGAAAAATAATAAAGTTTCTTCGAGCATAGGATTTTGACTTTGTTATAAGTCCTAACCCATCTATGAAAGTTGTGTCCTATAAACAAAATTCAGAGAGATTTGCGAGGCAATAAATTTACTCAAAAAAAATACCACCTTTTTAAGAATGGTATTTGTATCTACCTGTTCTATAAAAAGTTCGAACAGATACGTTATTGGAGCGGGTGATGGGAATCGGACCCACATAGCCAGCTTGGAAGGCTGGAATTCTACCATTGAACTACACCCGCATTTAATTACATTTATAATTATACTAATTTTAATTTGATTTGTCAATACTTTTGCAAATGTTTTTTTATTTTTATAATTTTATGTTTTCTATATTTTCATTTTATATTATAATAATAGTATATTTAAATTTTATAAATTTATTCTAATGATTATACAAAAATATTATAAAATATAATATTAAATTTAAAAAATATATAATAAAAATCAGACAAAATAAATTCGTCTGATTTTTATTATAAAATTTATTATGCTTTGTTGTAATCACTATTGTATTTATATAGTGGCTCATTTTTGGTAATACATATTGCCATGAATGAATCATTTAATATACATTCAAATACTTCATCTTCAGAATAATAATTCCAAATTGGTACAATATTACAAATAAAACCTTTACCATCCGAATTGTCACCAGCAAAAGTTTCAGGACCTTCTTCTACAAATCTGGTATAACCAGTTGAATTTTTATAAAAAATATCAAATTGTTCAGAAAAAATAGCGTTTTTATCAATAAGAAATGATAAAAAAAATTCAGGAATTTTTTTATTAACTTTAGATTTAAGTATTTCTTTTGTTTCAGCGCTATTATTTGAAATAGTAGCTAAGAAAATTTTTTCCTTATTAAAATGCGTTCCAATTTTTTCTTTATGGCTAATTTTCATATTTAATCCTCCTACTTATTTAAAATGTTACATGTAATAAATATTAGCAGACTGTTACTCTAACTAGTTAGTAAAAAGTTACAAATAATAATTTATATATCGTATATCATATTAACATACTTTATACAATATGTCAACAAAAGTAGGAGTTTTGTTGGATAATTAGTTATTATTATTAAAAAAGTAAATAGGTCAATGTTTAAATTGACTTTTGCATAATATCTTTATATTTGCTTTTATCAAGCTTGTATATATTAAAATTAAGTGATTTATACAAAATATATTTTATAGAGTATATCGTAATTTTCTGAAACTTATAATTTATAAAATACAAAATTTTAAGCATAATGGTATTTGTATCTATCTGTTCTATAAAAAGTTCGAATAGATACGTTGTTGGAGCGTTTTAGGAGGTTATTTGCAAAAAATATGCCTATTTTTAATAGTGTTCCTCTCACATTTTGCTCAAAAAAATAATTGACTAATCAACTGTTGAAATTAGTATAACATATGTTTGAAAAAATGTATATAATAAATATAAAAACACCTAGAATCTTTAAGCAGACTCTAGGTTATTATTGAATGACTTAGAGCTTCGAAAGTTTTCTAAGTACCACTCATAAATATTATATTATAAAGTTATATTTTTTATACATTAAATCCCATTATTCTTAATATATCATTTATAT
>CANAIR010000027.1 GCA_947361355.1 uncultured Clostridium sp. | reverse complement strand
ACACAGGTGCTATAAGCAAGAAATAAAAATAAACTTTAATACAAATTTTGTAAAATATGTAAATAAAAACGTTTTAAAAAATAAATATAACCTAGCTAAAGAAATTGAGTTTCTTTAGCTAGGTTTTGTATATTTAAAAACTTGTAATAAAAAAGATAGAAAAATGAAATATAACTGAAATAATAGGTGTACAGCTACAAATTTAAGAAAAGTTTGAAAATAAATATGAAAATTGGAACAAATTTCCAATGATTAATGATAAATAATTGTATAGAATATAAAATAAGGTAGAAAATATAAATAAAACAAAATACATGTAAAAATAAGAGGTGGAGAATATGAAAAAAGGTATATCATTAATAGTACTAGTTATAACAATAATAGTGGTAATAATCTTAGCTGCAGCAGTTATAATATCACTACAAAATAATAATCCAATGGTAGAGCAAATAAAGCAAGAATAAACAGTGATGTAGCAAATATGCAAGCTATATTTACAAATACAGTAGGAAAGATAATGGCAGAAAATCAAGATGTAATTGAAGTGGAAGCCAAACAGCTAAATAATGTAACAACAGGTGTAAACAAAACAGTAGGGGAAACAACATATAAAATATTAGGAGCTGACTTAACGGCAGTAGTAGAGGGTAAGATAATATTTAAAGCTAGGAATAAAGAGGGAACCACATATTATACAGGAAAAGAATTGCCATTATATAATGGTGAAACAAAGTGGTATGTAGATGAGCAAGGATTAATGACAGTAGAAATTAATGGGGGTACTTTATGGCGAAGGAAAAAAGATAGAAGAAGATCCAAATAAAATAATAGATTCTAATAATCCAGTATTGCAAAGTTGGGAAAGTAGTGATAGGACTGATTTTCACTCTAATGAATATAGAAGCAAAATAACAAAAGCAAAATTTGCTATTTGTGATAAAGTTCCAGAAAATAAAATAGAGTCATGGGATGTATCAGAAGCAAAAAATAAAAGTGTAATGGCATGGGTAGAAAGTGATGGAGCTGATGGATATATTTTAACTATTGCTTCAAAAACAAAGATAATAGCTAATCCTATATCTAATTATATATTTTATCAAATGACAAATTTAACTGAGATAGAAAATATTGAAGTTTTAGATACAAGTATGGTTAAACAATTTGATAGTATGTTTAGAAATTGTGAGAATTTAACAAATTTAGATTTAAGTAGTTTAAGTTTTAAAAATGTTAAAAGTGTGAGGTACATGTTCTCTGGATGTATAAATTTAAATAATTTGAAATTATCAGAAATTAATTATAAATCAGGGATCGATAATTCCATAGAATTTTGGAGTATGTTTTATAATTGTAAAAAGCTCTCTACGACTTTGTCGATACGTTTTAATTCTGGAATTATATATACAATAACCAGCACTGGTATGTTTGAAGGTGCAGCAACAGAACCAGGTGCTAAAATAGTAGTTAAATGCAATTTACAAGAAAAATTTATAGATGAACTTATAGCAACTAAATCTGCCAATTCAAATGTAGTAAAAGAACTTTTACAATAATAATATAAAGCAAGTATTAAATATATTTTTATACTTGCTTTTTCTTTATCTTTTTATTATGTTTCTTTATTAAAATAACATTTGACTTATATTTTACTATGTTGTATAATTATTACTGTAAAAACATACAATAAAGTATAAAATTTTAAGTGAGGTAGATTTATATGAATAATAAAATAAAAGTTACTTTTGAAGATTCAAGAGTAGTAGAAGTAGATTATAAAACAAAGGCTATTGATGCCGTAAAATTAGTAGAAAATAAAGTTGATGATATTTTAGGATTAAAGGTTAATAATGAAGTTAAAGATTATAATTATGAATTAGTAAAAGATAGTCAAATTGATTTTATAAAATTTAATAGTACAGATGGTTATAGAATATATTCAAGAACATTAAAAATGGTGTTATATATGGCACTTACTCAGCTATATTCTACAACTGGAGTTGAATTTATAGCTACTATTAATAAAGATCAATTTTTTGTTACTAAAAATATAGAATTAAATGATGATAAGATTAAAGAGATAAAAGAAAAAATGTTGGAGATTATAAAAAAAGATTATCCAATAATAAAGAAAAATGTTTCTTTAGAGGAAGCAACAATACTTTATACTGCATCTAATGATGAAGATAAACTAGAAAATTTTGAAAATAAAATAAGATCTAGTGTTACAATGTATTTTTGCGATGGAATGTATAATTATTTTTATGGATTGCTTGCGCCAAGTACAGGCTACATAAAAACATTTGACTTAATTAGATATAGAAATGGTGCTTTGCTTGTAATTCCAGACGAAAATATGAATGTAAAAAAAGAAGTAAAGGAAGATAGACTTTATCAAACATTTATAGATTTTAACAAATTTAATGAAGTTCTTGGAATTGAAAATGTAGGAAATTTAAATGAAAAAATATTAAAGAATAAAATTAATGGAGTAATACAAGGTTCAGAAGCAATACACCAAAGAAAATTAATTGAAATGGTGCTTGATATAGAAAAGAGAAAAGATATTAAAATGATATTAATTGCTGGTCCATCGTCTTCAGGCAAAACAACTTTTGCACAAAAATTAGGTGTGCAATTGAAGCTAACTGGATATAATCCAATAACAATATCTATGGATAATTACTTTGTTGAAAGAAAAGATACACCACTTGGTGAAGATGGAAAATATAACTTTGAATGTGTAGAAGCTCTAGATATAGAATTATTCAATTCTCAAATGAGAGATTTAATTGCAGGCAAGACTGTTGAACTTCCAGAATTTGATTTTATTGTAGGTACTAAAAAATATAATGGAAACTATTTAAAATTAAATGAAAATGATATTTTAGTAGTTGAGGGAATACATGCACTAAATCCTATTCTTACTGAATTTACACCAGCCGAAAATAAATATAAAATATATATTGCGCCAATAGCAACTTTAAATTTAGATGGTTATACTAAAATTTCTTCTTCAGATACAAGGTTTTTAAGACGTATGGTAAGAGATTATAGTACACGTGGTCATACTGTAGAAAGAACTTTTGACTTATGGAGAAATGTAAAAAAAGGTGAAGAAAAATATATCTTCCCATTTGTAAACGGTGTCGATTCAATTTATAATTCAAGTCTTATATACGAACCAAGTGTAATGAAAACATTTGCACAACCTTTGCTTTTACAATTAGATAGAAGTAGTGAATTTTATGGTGAAGCAAGACGTTTATATGAATTTTTAAATAACTTTTTACCTATGGAGACTACTAATATTCCAGTAGATTCAATAATACGTGAATTTATAGGTAATGGATGTTTTTATAGATAGGAATTGTAATTTAATTAAATATCTCCATCTCTAAATTGAGATGGGGATATTTGCAATAAAAAGATTAGGAGAAAAAATATGACTTTTACAAATATACAAATATATAATTTATCAAATAAATTAACAAATGAACAAATTGAGGAAAGGGTTATTAAGTTTAAAGAAAGTTTTGGCTATATTCTTACAAAAGAAAATAATGATGAAATGAAACTTTGTAATGACTATATAAAAATATTATTTTCTGATAATAGCAAATTTGTTACTATTTTTGATAGTAGTTATGAATTTAAATCTTTAATTGAAAATAAAAGCTATATAAGAAAGTTATCCAAATTTTTAAACCTTCCAGTATTTAGCATTACATGTTTAGAAAATAAGCATGTAGTAATAGAACAATATAATTTTAATAAAAGAATATATGATTATTTAAGTGTAGGAAACATGTATGAAAAAGTAAAAGAACTTGGTTTTATAAGTTTAGATACTTTTAACTGTGAAGATGTCTGGAGAGAATATTTTGTAGGAAAAAATGATATTTCAATGGTATATAAAATAATAAGAGAAAGTAAAAATTATTTTGAAAAATCTTTTGTAATAGAAGAAATTTTTAAACTTTATGGAGTAAGTAGTAAAATGTCACTTTTTAATAAAAGTATTAAGAATTCCAAAACTTTGTATTTTGATAATAAATAGATAATTTATTATTTTTTTCTAAATACTTGTAAAGAGGAATTAAGTATAGTAAAATATATACATAATTAGGAGAAAAAAATGTTTATAAAAAATGATAACGAATTTATTTGTAAAAATTGTGGAAAAAAAGTACAAAAATTAAAATATACTTCAAGAGATCATTGTAATTTTTGTTTACATTCTTTACACGTTGATATAACACCTGGGGATAGAAAAAATACATGTAAAGGGGATTTAGTTCCAATAAATGTTGTACAAACTTCTAAAAAAGGACAAGTTATAATATACAAATGTTCTAAATGTGGGAAGGAAGTAAAAAACATAATTGCAATTGATGATGATAAAGATACAATTTATGAAATTGTAAAAAAATATTCAATTGGAATTTAGATTATATTATATATATATAAGGAGAAATGTATGGAAGAGATAAAATTAACAATTGCAAATTGTATAAATAATACTCTAAATGAGAAAGTAAATGTAGATGATATTGTAGCAAAAATAGAAGTGCCAAAGAATAAACAAAATGGTGATTTTTCATATCCATGTTTTAATTTGGCAAAAATTTTGAAAAATTCACCAATAAATATAGCAAATAGTATAAAAGAAAAGATAGTTTTAGATGATAAATTAGTTAAAGTAGAAGTTTTAAACGGATATCTTAATTTTTATTTAGATAGTAGTAATGTTGTAAAAGATGTTCTAAGTGATATATTAAATAAAAAAGAAAAATATGGTATGAGTAATGAAGGTAAAAATCAAAATATAGTTATAGATTATTCATCACCAAATATTGCTAAGCCATTTCATTTAGGACACTTTAGAAACACTGTTTTAGGAAGTGCTATATATAAACTATATAGCGCATTAGGTTATGAAGTAGTTGGAATTAATCACTTGGGTGATTGGGGAAGACAATTTGGCCTTATAATAGAGGGATACAAAAGATTTAAAAATGAATATGAAATTGAAAAGGAACCAGTTAAAGTTCTTGCAGATATTTATACTAGAATGAATAAACTTGCAAAAGAAGATGAAAATATTATGGATATAGCAAGAGAAAATTTCAAAAGATTAGAAGAAGGGGATAAAGATTTAAATAAACTTTGGAAGTACTTTAGGGAAGTTTCTTTAAAGGAATATAATAGAATTTATGAAATATTAGGGTGTAAATTTGATTCATATAACGGAGAAGCTTTTTATAACGATAAAATGGATGAAGTAATTGATACTTTGAGTGCAAAAGGTGTATTAGTGGATAGTCAAGGCGCAAAGGTGGTAGAAGTTGGAGAAAATATTCCACCATGTATTGTTTTAAAATCTAATGGCTCTACAATATATGCAACACGTGACTTAGCAGCAATTATATATAGAGCTAGAACATATGATTTCAAAAAGGCTATATATATAACTGCAAATGATCAGATTTTACATTTTAAACAAGTTTTTGAAGTAGCTAAATATTTAGTTGATAAAAAACATCAAGAAGGTTTAATTCACGTTCCTTATGGCATGGTTAGATTAAAAAACGGAAAAATGTCAACTCGAGAAGGAACAGTAATATATATAGATGATTTGATAAAAGAAGCAATAGAAAAGTCTAAAAATATAATAGCGCAAAAGCAATCAAATATTGATAATATTGATGTTTTATCAAGGCAAATTGGAGTTGGAGCATTAATATTTAACTATTTAAAAAGTAGTAAAGTAAAAGATATAATATTTGATTTGGATGACACATTGAAATTTGATGGAGAAACTGGTCCATATATACAGTATACATACGTAAGAACTAAATCAATTTTACAAAAAGCAGGTTTTTATATAAATCAAATAGATTTTGAAAAGATTGATTTTAATCTTTTACAAAGGGACGAAGAAATAGATTTGGTCAAAAATTTAAAGAAGCTACCTGATATTATAAGAAAGTCTGCAAATGAATATGAACCATCTATTTTAGCTAGATATGTAATAGATGTTGCCTCTTTATTTTCAAAATTTTATAATGAGTGTAAAGTAATATCTTGCGAAGATGAAAAATTAAAAAAAGCAAGACTATCTTTAGTATATGCAGTAAGTATAGTAATAAAAAATTCTCTTACAATACTTGGTATAGAATGTCCAGATAAAATGTAAAAATAAGTATAAAATAATATAATAATATAAATATCACAGCTAAAATTTTGATTAACTGTGATATTTGTGTTTTATTAAAAAATAATAAAATAAATTTTGGTAAATAAATAATAAATTGTTATTATGTTTAAAATAATAACAACAGGAATGCCAATAGTGAATTTTAAATGTTTAGTCTTATGCCTAAATTTGTACATACCAACATATATACCAAATCCACCTAAAAATATTGCAAATAAAAATAAAGCTTTTTCACTTATGCGCCAATCGTTATTTTTAGCTTTTTTCTTATCATACCACATTATAAAATAGGAAATTAAGTTAATAACTAAATAATAAATTACAAAATAAAATATAAATTTTTGGTTCATTTTTACACCTCTTATAAATTTAGTATAACATAAAAAAATAAAATTTTCAAATAAAATAAAATTAGAAATAATTGTAAAATCGACAAAAATTATTTACAAATTATTAAATGTATTATATAATATTTCAAGTGAAATCAAATAGAAGAAAGATATAAGGAGTCGGTAATTTATGCAAAGACTACAACTTAATCTGGATGAAAAAATAACAAGAAAAGAATATTTAAAAAGAAAAAGGCAACAAGCAAAAAAAATAAAAAAAATAAGTAAAATTTCATATTTAGTTATTGCAGCTATAATAATTCTTAGTGTATATGTAGGTGCACAATTTTATGTTTATAACAAATCTAATAATTTTAAATATGTAGCAGATGAGGATGTAAATCGACAAAAAGTATATAATGTATATTATGTAACAGAAGGGTATACATATGATCCTGTTTACTCTTTAAATAAAATACATTCAGATGGATTTAATGATAAAAGTGTATATTCTAACAGTGGATTAGTAAATATACAAGTTGATAACGAATTTGTATATGGAATGAAGGAAGAAGGTATATACAGAATAAACAAAAATACTAATGAAATGGAATCATTAGTAGAAAAAAATGTATTAAAATACTTGATTGATAATAATAGAATATATTATATTACAAAAAATGAAAATAATCTTTATTATATTGATATGATATCAGGTACAAAAGAAAATAAAAAGATTGATATATCTGGAGTTTCAGAAATACTTGTAGATAATGATAGTATATATTTAGTAATAAACGAAAAAACTAAGAAAATATTAATAAAATATGATAAAGATGGAAATAATAAAAAAGATATAGTTACAAATGCTAATGTATCATATATTATACAAGATAAAGATAAAATATATTTTGTAAATAAGCAAGACAAGGATAAAATATATTCTATTTCAAAAAATGGAGAAAATTTGAGTAAAGTTGATGATATTTCAGGTGTTGCAGATAAGGGAGATATTAAAGAAATTGATGGGAAAAAATATATGTTTGTTGAGGATAATAATTTATATTATATAAATGTAGAAGATAATAGTACATTATGGAAAATAAACTTAGAAACAAAAGAAAAAGAAAAAGTTATTTCTGTAAGTGTTGAAATATTACAAAATATCGATAAAACTATATTTTATAAAGTAAAAAATGAAATGGGTGTATATTTGTACAATTATGATACAAATTTTATGTCACAAGTAACAAAAAGAAAATTAAAGGAATTTGTCGTAGATAATTATGACCAGGTAGCTCCAAATGCAAAGAAAGATAAAAGTAGTCTTGTTAAAAATTAAGGAGAAAGAGAAATGTTGTTAAATTTAACAGTAATTGTAATTTTAATATTGTTTAAATCTATTTTTTCAGCTAGTGATACATCTTTTACTTACCTAAATAGAAGTAAAATAAATCAAATGGCTAAAAAAGGGAATCAAAAAGCAAAATTAGTAAAACAGATGCTAGATAAACCAAACAAATTTTTTTCAACCATTAAAGTTGGGATAACATTTTTAGAATTTATATCGAGTGGTTATGCAGCTGAAGCATTTTTAAGAAAAATCCAATTAAATCTTGGATTTTTTCATTTTGACGAAAATATATCAGGTTTATTATCTGTTATAATACTTACTGTAATACTTGCGTATTTTATGTTAGTATTTGGAGATATGTTACCTAAAAAAATTGCTAAAAATAATCCTGAGAGAGTATCTTTTTTACTTATATATCCACTATATATATTATCAATAATTATAAAACCTTTTGAGTATATATTAAACATATCGTTAAAATTTTTCTGCAAAATATTTAATATAAAAGATGAATCAAATGAAAAGCTTACTGAACGTGAACTTAAAATGATTATTGCAGAAGGAATGGATACTGGAATACTAGATTTGCACTCAAGAAGAATTATGCTAAATACCTTAAAATTTGATGATATTTATATAAAAGATATAATGATACCAAAAGAGAAATCTATATATATGGATATCAATATGTCGCCAAAGCAAATTATTGCAACTTTTAAAAAGTATAAATTTACAAGAATTCCTGTATATGATGAAAAAATTGATAATATTATTGGAATTCTTAATATTAAAGATATAATATTAAAATATGGTAAAGAAAGTATAACAGGTATAGACTTTAAAAAACTACTTAGAAAACCTTTTTTTATCGATAAAAATGATAAAGTTGATGAAACATTTAAAATTATGCAGCTAAATTCTATATCAATGGCAATTGTAAAATCAGAAAGTAGTGTTGAAGGAATTGTTACTATTGAAGATATGCTTGAAAAAATAGTAGGAAATATTCATGATGAATTTGAATAAAGGTAAGAAATATACTTCTTATCTTTATTTTTTATTGACAAATAACATAAAAAGTGATATAATAGTTTACGTAAAAATAGAATTTAAAATATAATTATTTTAGGAGGAAAAAAATGAGAGTATTAGTTGTAAGCTATGTAGATGGTATAACAGACGAGATAGTCTTGTGTATTAGAAAGTTCGATTCTAATGTCATTATAGATAAAGTAAAGGATGTGTGGTCTGCTAAGCATTATTTACGAACTAAAGAAAAATATGATGTTATAGTAATAGATATGATGGTTCAGGAAGATTATAATATGTTAATTGATCCCATTTTGCAACCGGCTTTAAACTTTATAAGTCTTAGAGAATATGATAAATTTAATTTTCCAAATAAACTATTTGCTCTTTTTGATTATGATGAAACAGGTGATAAAGGAAAAGATGAAGTTTATAAGGCAGGATTTGAGCTTGCTAATTATAATTTTATGTCGCTTGAATGGAGAAATAAATTAATGCAATATTTGTCTAATTAATTATTATTTAGCAAGGCTAGTAATTTACTAGTCTTGTTTTTTATATATAAGTTTAATTTATCTTATTAGTTTAAACAAATTTAAATATTTTAATAATAATTGTAATAGCTGCATATAATACACTATCTTTAAGGGTGGTGTTTTTTATATATGGGAATAGGATTAGTATTAAGTGGTGGAGGAAGTAAAGGGGCTGCACATATAGGTGTTATAAAAGCTTTTAAAGAAGAAAATATATCTATTGATTATATCTCAGGCACAAGTAGTGGTAGTATTATAGCGTCGCTATATGCACTTGGTTATTCACCAGAAGAAATGAAAAGTATATTTTTAAAGTATTGTAAAAATATAACAGATATAGATAGATTAATTCCTATTAAAATTTTAAATTGTTTTTTTTCAGACAAATTATGTATAAAGGGAATATGCAAAGGTAAATCTTTGGAAAAAATTATGAGTATTTATTGTGAAAAAAAGAAAATAATTAATATATCAGATATAAAAATACCAATAGTAGCAATACCAACTGTTGATGTAAAGACAGGTGAGATTGTATACTTTTTAAATAGAAAAATTCAAAATAAATATCAAAAAGAAAATGTAAATTTATATGATGATAATCCAACATATTATTATAATGAAAATATTGCTTCAATAGTTAGAGCAAGTTGTAGTTTGCCAGCTATATATCCACCAAAAAAAATAAAAGGGCATATGTTAGTTGATGGTGGAATAAGATTAAATACTCCTGTATCAATACTTAGAAAAATGGGGGCAAAAAATATAGTAGCTGTAACATTTGATTCAAATAAACATAGGGTAACTGAATGTAATAATATTATTTCTATAACAATGCAAGCTTTTGATGTAATGTGTCACCAAATAAACCAAGATCAGTTAGATAGTGCAAATATTTTAATTAGACCAAAGTTAGAGGATGCCTCTTTACTTGGTTGTGACAAAATAAATGAATATATTGAAAGTGGATATAATGAAACAAAGAAAAAAATATCTGTAATAAAAAAGTTGTGTTAATTTTAAAATAATGGTATAATAACTATAATTAGAAAGGAGAAATATATAGCATATATATGTTATATATTAGCAGAAAATATGGATGAAAAAATTGTAGCTAGGGTAACAGAAATATTGTTAGATAAGTACATTTTAAAAGTAGATAATAAAAGTAGTGTTAATACTTTTAATTGTAATAATACTTTTGAAGCATATAAAACAGGAAATGTAAAGAAAAATAATAATATATTAGTAGGTGATTTAGTAAATGTAAAAAAATCATATGATAAGTATATGATTGAAAAAGTATTACTAAGAAAGAATCAAGTTATAAGACCACCTGTTGCAAATATTGATCAAATGGTAATTGTGCTATCTATAAAAAATCCTTTACCTGATTATATGCTTTTAGATAAACAATTAGTTCTTTGCAAAAGCAAAAATATAGAACCTGTAATTTGTATTAATAAAATAGATTTATGTAATGACTTTGAGTATATAAAAGATGTATATTCTAGTTATGTTAAAAATATATTTTTTGTAAGTGCAAAAGAAAATTCTCAAATAGAAAATTTAAAAAAATGTTTAATAGGAAAAGTATCTGCGTTTTCTGGTAATTCAGGTGTAGGAAAGTCTAGTATTATAAAAAATATAGTGGGAGAAGATTATAATATACTTGTTGGAGAAATAGGTAAAAAGACAAGTAAAGGAAAACATACAACAAAGCATGTAAAACTTTATGAATTTGAAAAAGATTCATATATTTTAGATACACCAGGTTTTTCAAGTTATGAACTTTATGATATAGAGTATAAAAGATTAAAAGATTACTATGATGAATTTTTAGATTGTAAATGTGATTATGATGACTGTACACATGTTCTTGAATCAAGTGATGTTTGTGAAGTTAAAAGAAAAGTTGAAAATAAAAAAATTGATAAATCTAGATATGAAAGATATGTGTATATATATAATAAACTAAAAGAAGATTATGAAAGAAAGTATAAGTAAAAACATATATTATGTTAGAGGGGTCCTAATTAATAAAGGACTTTTTTGTTTTTTCTTTAAAATATCCTATAAAATTTAATTTAAATTACATAAAAATGAAATATATTTGCAAAATATTGTAAAATGTGATATAATAATATTATAGTAACTTTATTATAATAAATCTTTAATAAGAAAATGGAGGAAGAAAAAATGTTTAAAATTATCTTTTTTGTGGTAGCTTGTTTTTTGTTTTACGTATTTGAAAATGATGTAATTTCAGCGCGGGCATTTACACCAGCAAGTCAGGTAACTAAAAAACAGATCTTTCGTCACTTTGTGACTATGGTACTGTTCAATATAGTTAGAACGGGAACCACAATTATAATGGTAAACTTTGTTATCGATGTACTATCATTTTTGTTAGCTTTGGCAGCTTTTGTACTTCTTGTTCGTGACTTTTACGTATATAGGCAATTTGGAAAGGCTAAGAAACAAAGAAGTAACAGAAGAAGACGTCGTCGGTAAGATTTTACAAGGAAACTGGTTTAATAGCCAGTTTTTTTGCGTATATTTATATATGTAATTGATAAATAAGCTAATATACTTTTTATTTTTTTCTTTGTTGAATATTTTATAAATTAATGATATACTGTATATTAGAAAAATGCAGTGAGGGAATAGTAGTATATGGAAAATAAAATTGAAGGAAAAGTATCTGTATCTTTTTTAGATTCAAAAGATGTGCTTGGAGTGTTTGATATAATAAAGGACTTAAATGTATGGGTTCATTTTGACGTTATGGATAACAAGTTTGTACCTAATACAGGTGTAGACATGAAATATATAAAAACAGCTAAAAATTTAGGAATGTATACGGATGTTCATTTAATGGTAGAAAATCCACTAGGAGATAAATATATTTATACAGCAATAGAAAATGGTGCTGACTCAATAACTATACATCAAGAGATTAAAAATTTTGATGCTGTTTTAAACAGATTAAATCAATTAAAGAAAGAACATAATTTTAAAATAGGTGTTAGTCTTAAGCCTAATACTGACATAAGCAAATTAAAAGGATATGAGGATAAATTTGATTTACTACTTTTAATGAGTGTTGAACCAGGCTTTGGTGGTCAAAAATATATTGAAAGTACAAATAATAAAATTAAAGAAGCTAAGAAATTATTTAAAAATAAAATAATTCAAGTAGATGGCGGGGTAAATTTTGATACTTTTCTTAATCCATATTTGTCAGGGGCAGATAGTTTAGTAGTTGGTTCATATCTTGTAAAAAGAGGAAAAAATGAAATTTTGGATAATTATTTAGCTTTAAATATATTAGTTGATTTTGAAACTATACCTAAAGATTCTAATATAGAGTTTGATAAAAAATTATTGCAAATAGTTCCAGGTGGATATGGACAAAATGATGTACTTCTTGGAATAACGTCTCCTAATCTTAGAAAGTTTGTTAAAAAATGGTATAAAAATGTATCGTTAAATATATTAAAACATTTTATAATTTCAAATATACATGAGTACAGAAAGTTTGGTCTTTTTTGTTTGTCTAGTATGGCAAAGCAAAAAGATTGTAATGTACAAGATCTTTTATGTTTTATGAATGAAAATATAGTATATATTAATAATTGGGATTTGACAGATGAAATAGCTCCAAACCTTTTAGGAAATTATTTATCTACGCTTTCTTCAGATAAAATTATACTAAGTAAGTTGGAGTATTATATAAATTCAGATAATTTTTGGATAAGAAGGATTGGAATTGTTTCATGTTTGGTTCTAGCTAAAAATGGAAATTATAGTGTATGTGAAAATATAGCTTGTAAGGTTATGTATGATGATAATCATTTAATACAAAAGGCTATTGGTTGGGTGTTAAGAGAATTGTATAAAAAGGAACCAAAAAAAGTTATAGAATTTTTAAGTAAATCAAATAGTAAAAAAAAGTTACCTTCTTTTGTTATTTCTTACGCATGTGAACATATGAGTATGGAAGAAAAAAATATTGTAAAATTTGGAGGATTAAAGTAATGTACGATATTATTATAAAAAATGGATATGTTGTAGATATGGTATCTGATGAAAACAAAGTTTCAATTAAAGATGTATTAATAAATAAAAATAAAATAGTAAAGATAGAAAAAAATACAAATGAGACTGCAAAAAAAGTAATTGATGCAAAAGGTAAAGTAGTTTTGCCAGGATTTATTAATTGTCATAATCACGCTGCTATGACTATATTTAGAGGTTATAGTGATGATACTTCTCTAATGGATTGGTTAGAAAATAAAATTTGGCCAATAGAAGATAAATTAGATAAGGAAGACATATATTATAGTAGTTTGCTTGCGTGTATTGAAATGATAAAATCTGGCACAACTACATTTAATGATATGTATTTTTTAATGGAGAATGTGGCAAAAGCTGTTAAAGAGACAAAGATAAGAGCTATGCTTGGAAGATGTATAATGAAGATGGAAAGTGAAGATGATGAAAGAGTTAATGAAGCTATCTTATTATATGAAAATTATAATAATTCTGAAAATGGAAGGATAAAAGTAAATATTGCACCACATGCACTTTATACATGTAATAAAGAGGCAATTATTAAGTCTAAAGAGCTTGCTGTAAAATATAACGTGCCATTACATATTCATTTAGACGAAACTAAAGGTGAACATGAAAATATATTAAATGAATATGGTATAACACCAACAAAAATGTTAGATGAAATGAATGTTTTTGATAAATGTCATGTTATACTTGCGCATGGAGTATGGTTAGATGATAATGATATACAAATATTAAAGAAAATTAAAGGTGGAGTGGTTCATAATCCTATAAGTAATTGTAAGCTTTCTTCTGGAATTGCAAGAGTAAGTAAGCTTTTAAAAGAAGGAGTAAATGTATCACTTGGAACTGATGGTACAGGAAGTACTAATACGCTTGATATGTTTGAGGAAATGAAACTTTGTAATTATCTTCAAAAAGTTTCAACTTTAGAACCAACTATAATTAATGCTTATGATGTACTAAAAATGGCTACTATTAATGGTGCAAAAACTTTAGGTCTTGAAGATGAGATAGGTAGTATAGAAGTAGGTAAAAAAGCAGATATTATATTAATAGATATGAAAGATGGTGTACATTTAAATCCATTACATGATGTTATATCAAATTTAGTATATTCTTGTAATGGTTCAGATGTTATTACAACAATAGTAGATGGTAATATATTAATGGAAAATAGAGTTTTAAATGGTATAGATGAAGATTACGTAAAACAAAAATGTAGAGAACTTATTAAAAAATATTTCTAAAATGTTTAAAATCTCTATTGAAAAAAATAAATAATAGTGTTAATATTATATAGGCTATAAATGGAGGATTGATATTATGAGAAAAATAGCTTTAATGACAGCAGGTGGAGATTGCCCAGGATTAAATAGTGTTATAAAAGCAGTAGTTTTATCTGCACTTAAGAAAAAAATAGAAGTAATAGGTATAATGGATGGATATAAAGGGTTTGTTGAAAAAACATATAAAAAACTTACTAAAAATGATGTGAACTCAATTGAAACAGATGGTGGAACTATTATTGGTTCATCAAATAAAGAATGTCCATTTCGTTATTTAGTAGATCCGAAAAAAGGAAAATACGCTGATATGGTTGAACCTTCAATAGAAGCACTTAGAAAAATCGGTGTAGAAGGTATGATTATAATTGGTGGTGATGGTACTTTAGATTCTGCAAGGGTAATTGAAGAGGCTGGAATGCCAGTTATTGGTATTCCCAAAACAATTGATAATGATATGATAGCTAGTAACCCTACAATTGGGTTTAGAACAGCTGTGGAAAATGCAGTTGAAGCAACAAGGAAAGTAAAAACTACTGCTTATTCACATAGGAGAGTAATGGTAGTTGAAATGATGGGAAGAACATCTGGTTATTTAACTTTATATGGTGGATTTGCAGCTGGTGCCGATATTATTTTGTTACCTGAAAAAGATTATAATTTAAAAGATGTTTGTAACAAGGTTAATGAAATAATGGAATCTGGAAAAAGATTTGTTATTGTTGCTGCTTCTGAAGCGGCTAAAGAAAAAGGAAAAGAAGAGACTATTTCAAGAATAGTAGAAGATAGTTTTGAACAAAAAAGATATGGCGGAATAGCTGATAAATTAGCAGATGAAATTGAAAAAGCAACTGGCTATGAAACAAGACCTGTTGTGTTAGGTCATATTCAAAGAGGTGGTGAACCTTGTACTTCTGATATTATACTTGGCGCACGACTTGGTGATTACGCTCTAAACTTGATTGCTGATGGAAGAACTGGATACATTGTTGGAGTTCAAGAATCAGATTTAGTTAAAATGAAATTTCCTAAAGAAAGAGTTGCAAGATTACTTGATCTTGAAACAAACGATGTTTATAGAACTGCAAGGGATATGGGAATATTCTTTGGTACAGAAGAGTAAAAAAAGTAAAGTATATAAAAACCATAAAGAAAGTGTTTTCTTTATGGTTTTTTTATGATATGAGTTTTATATTTATAATTAAAAAAACTTGGTATAAACCAAGTTCATAAATAATATGGCAGGGGTAGAAGGAATCGAACCCTCCTCTGGAGTTTTGGAGACTCTTATTCTACCGATGAACTATACCCCTATAATCACTTTTAATATTGTAACATCTATTTATTATTTTTGCAATACTTTTTTATAAGTTTTGTATTTTTTAGCATTTAATTTGTTATTTTAAAATTAAAATGTTGTTAGTATATTTTATGAAATTATTATTTCAATGTGCTAATAATTTTAATAAAAGTTGACATAATTTTAAAAATTATAAAGATGGTTACTATATTATTATATGGTAATCATCTTTTTTTCTTTTTTATTAAATATTTTATATAATTAAAATATTTTCTATTGACAAATAAAAATATCAGATGTATAATTGTATTAGTTAAATAATACAATTATATATGGAGGTGATAGATTGAATTGGATTTTTGATAATGATAGACCTATATATATACAACTTGTTGAACAATTAAAAATATTTATAGTAACAGGAGCATATAAGTGTGGGGAGAAACTACCATCAGTAAGAGAACTTGCTTTTGAAACAAAAGTTAATCCAAATACAATGCAAAAAGCATTACTTGAACTTGAAAATTATGGTATTATATATACTCAACGAACAAGTGGTAAATTTGTAACAGAAGATAAAAATCTAATTGAAAAGTTAAGAAAAGAAATAGCAAAAGAAAAATTAAATGAATTTTTAGATATTATGAAAAGACTTGGATATAATAATGATAAAATCATTGAATACTTAACAAAAAATAGGGGAGAGATAAGTTAATGGAAATTTTAGAATGTAAAAATTTATACAAAAATTATGGTAAAAAAGAAGTTTTAAAAGATATAAATATAAAAATTGAAAGTGGAAAAATTATTGGACTTCTTGGAGCAAATGGAAGTGGAAAAACCACTTTAATAAAGCTAATTAATGGATTGTTAATACCAACATCAGGTAATGTATATATTAAAGGTGAAAAACCAGGTATTGAAAGTAAAAAAATTATATCATATTTACCTGAGAGAACTTATTTAAATTTTGATATGAAAGTCTCAGAAATACTAAAATATTTTTCAGATTTTTATGAAAATTTTGATTCTAAGAAGGCATACGAATTACTAGAAAAACTAAAAATAAATAAGGATGATAAATTAAAAACAATGTCAAAAGGTACCAAAGAAAAAGTTCAACTTGTACTTGTAATGAGTAGAAATGCGGACCTATATATTTTAGATGAGCCAATAGGAGGAGTAGATCCAGCAGCAAGAGACTATATATTAGACACAATTATATCAAATTTTAAAGAAGGTGCAAGTATTATAATATCAACGCATCTAATAGCTGATATAGAAAGAATACTTGATGATGTAATATTTATAAACGATGGAATAATTAATTTATATGAATCAGCTGATGAATTAAGACAAAAACATGATAAATCAATTGATGCAATATTTAGGGAGGTATTTAAATGTTAGGCAAAATTATTAAATATGATTTTAAACAATTATTAAAAGAGTTGCTTCCAATGTATATAATAGAAATTGGTATTGCTATACTTTATAAGGTATTTTTTGAAATAGGAAAACATGTAGAGGTTATAAAATATGTGTCTGTTATGATTTTATTTTTATATATAATAACATTAATAGGATTGTTTTTATACACATTTATTGTATCAATAAAACGTTTTTATTATAATATGCTAAAAGATGAAGGGTACTTAACACATACATTACCTGTGAAAAAATGGCAGCTATTATTATCAAAAGTAATCGTACCATTTATATTCTTTTTATTTACTACTATAATAACTTTACTTGCTTTATTTATAGGATTTTATGAAAAAGGAATAATTAAAACTATATTTGATACAATAACTAACTTAAGTGGAAATTTTGGTTTTGAAATGGTATTTTATATGTTAGTTACTTTTGTTTTAGGCTATATAAATTATATTATGATCTCATATTTTGGACTTTCTTTAGGGTTTACACAAAATAGTAATAAAATTGGTTATTCTGTATTATTTGCTTTTGTAGGATATACTATTGTACAGATATTAAGTAGCATATTATTTGTAATAGTTATAGCAATTAACCCAGAAATTTTAAATTATACCAATTCAATAGAAATTCCAGAAAAGTTTTTTAGACAAATTATGTTTTTAGCTAACTTTATTAATATAATTGTACCAGTAGCATACTTTTTTATAGTAAATTACGTTTTGAAGAATAAGTTAAATTTAGAATAAATTAAAATAAAAAATTAGATAATATAAAAGGAATTGCAAATACGCAATTCCTTTTTGTAGATTGTGTCAAACTAATCTTGATACACAAATCAAGAGTTCTGCAAAATTTTTTACAATGTCTCCCATTCGTATGAAAGGAAGATTGCAGATATCAAAATCTTTGGATGGTAAAGTTAAGCAGTAAGAAACGTTATTAAACTTTAATGTTTCGCAGACAAACTTTTCCATACTATGGTTATCTTCGTTTTCAAAGTCTAAAATAAGTTCGAAAATATAGTTATATTTTATAAGCTTTATAAGTTCATCTATATCGGATACTACAATATACTCAGAACTTTCAATTGTTATAATCCTATTTGAATAAATTATCTTCATTATTTTCTCCTTAAAAGAATTTTTTTGACACTGCTTTTGAGAAAAATTCAATCATTTCTTCTGATGTAATTTCATTACTAAAAGTGCAATCTATTCCATTAAATTTAAAATGTACCCATTTGAAATTCAAAGTTTCCTTTAAATTCTCATTATGCAAAATGTTATATGTAAATTTTGCAATTTTTTCAAATGTTTTTCCAACTGGAACATCAAACATTAATGTATAGTTTACGTTACCAGTTATATAAACTAAATTTATTACATTTTCCATGCCTTCGTCGGTAACTATTACTTCCTGCAGTCTAAACATTCCATCTGATACTGCAATTTTGTAACTAAATTTTTCCATTTTTTAAATCCTCCTAATATTTTATTTCCTTTTCAAAAATTACTTGAAAAATAATTAATTTTACATAATTAAATTATACCATATTTTACATAAAAAGTCAAATATGATATATCTACAAATTAAGATTTTAATAAATATAAAATATAGAATATATTACCTTTATTTTTTTATCTTTTTGTAGTAAAATATATATGTAAAAATTAAATTTTAATAGGAGGAGTTATGCAAAAAGTTTGGAATGTAAATAATTATGATGAAATAGAAATCAAAGAAATATCTAAAAAGTATAATATTTCCGAAATATTAGCAAAATTACTAATTTCAAGAAATATAAAATGTGAAGATATAGATAACTTTTTAAATGGGAATTTGTCTGATATAAAAGATCCATTTGAAATAAAAGATATGGAAAAGTTAGTAAATAGAGTAAAAGATGCAATAGATAATAAAGAGAAGATATGTATATATGGTGATTATGATGTAGATGGAATTACAAGTATTACAATAATGTATCAATTTTTAACTAATCTTGGCGCTGATGTTGAATATTATTTACCAGATAGATTAATAGAGGGATATGGTGTAAATAACAAAGCGCTAGATGAAATAAAATCTAGAAACTGTACTCTTGTTATAACAGTAGATTGCGGAATTACAGCTATCGAGGAAACAAGTTATGCTAAGAGTATAGGACTAGATATGTGTATTACAGATCATCATGAATGTTCTGATATTTTACCAGATGCAATAGCAATAGTAAATCCAAAAAGAAAAGATGATACATCAAGTTTTAAAATGCACGCAGGTGTCGGAGTTGCTTTTAAGTGCATTATGGCGATTGCAAAAAAATATATGCTTCCAGAAGAAAGTTACTTAAAATATTTAGATATAGTGGCTATTGGAACAATTTCTGATATAGTACCTTTATTAGATGAAAATAGAATAATTTCTAAATATGGATTAGAAAAAATGAAACATACTGAAAATATTGGTTTAAAAGCGTTACTTGAAATATTATCTTTTAAAGACATTGATAGTACTATGGTATCTTTTGGTGTAGCACCAAGAATTAATGCTTGTGGAAGAATGGGAAAGGCTGGAGTTGCAGTTAAATTATTACTTGAAAAAGATGAAAATATGGCTAAAGAAATTGCAAAAACTTTGGATTCATTAAATGTACAAAGACAAGAAGTAGAAAGAGAAATATTTGATGAAGCTATATCTATGATAGAAAGTCAAAAGTTAGATAAAAAATCTAGTATAGTACTCTATAATGAAAATTGGCATAATGGAGTCATAGGTATTGTTGCGTCAAGACTCGTTAATTTATATTATAAACCAGTTATATTACTTACAAAAGAGCAAGGCATAATTAGAGGATCAGGTAGATGTCAAGTTGGTGTATCATTATATGACTCATTAACAAAATGCAAAGATTTTTTAATACAATTTGGAGGACATGAACTTGCAGCAGGACTAAGTATTGAAGAAGATTGTATACCGGCTTTTAGCAATAAATTTAATGAAGTTATTGAAGAAGTGATAGATAAAAATATAGAACAAGTAATTGATATTGATACAGAAATAAATTTGAAATACTTAAATACAAAGTTATTAAAAGACATATATATATTAAGACCATATGGTCAATCAAATAAACTGCCAATTTTTCTTTATCGTGATTTAAAGGTTACAGCTATAAGGACATTAAAAGAGGATAAACATCTTAAGCTTACTTTAAAAGATAACAAATTTTTAATTGAGGGATTAGCATTTTCTCAAGGTCAAAGACGTGATGAAATTAAAATAGGTGATAAAATAGATATAGCATGTAATGTAGAAGTTAATACATATAATACGCCTAAAACAATACAACTTATAATTCAAGATTTTAAAAAATCAGTATAATTTTAAATATTATAAATAAACCTTAAGTTATATAATAATAAACAAAAAGAGCAGTAAAAATTTTACCGCTCCTTTTATTACAAGACGCTATAAGGGATGTATTTTGCACTATACTTGGTTTACAGTTACATTACTAAGTACAAAAAATGCTCGCCGGAAACAAATCTTATACTTAATATACAATACTAACCGCTATATTTTGTGGTTATGTTATAACACACGGGTCCCGAATATGATTCACTTTTTCTCCTTTCAAAAATTTTTTTGATGAGTTACTTTTTTATTACGTTATTATTATATAACATTTTTTATATTATGTCAACATTTTTTTGGAAATTTGTATATTTGTATATTTTTAAAATGTATACTTTTGTACTTAAAAAATAATAAACATATAGATGTTATATTTATACGGTTAGATATATTAAAATTAAAAAGTTAATAATTTAACAATAATAAAAAGAGCAGTAAAATTTTTACTGCTCTTTTGAGACCTTTTTATACTATACTTTTTTAGAACTATACACTGTTGTTTACAAGTTACGTTATTAAGTACAAGAGATGTTGTTGCTGGACAAATCGTGTACTTAATATATACAGATACTAGCTGCTATATTTTGTAATTGTTTATAATATACACGGATCCCGAATACGATTCATTTTTTCTCCTTTCAAAAATTTTTTATGGGTTGATTTTTGACGCAAAGTTATTATATAACATTTTTTACATTATGTCAACACTTTTTTAAAAAATTTGTTATATTTTTAGTACATACTACATAGAAATTGAAAAAAATACATATTTGATGTATAATAAAGATATAAACTTAAGCATGGTGATAAAAATGAATAAAGTATATGAAAAAATTGTAAAAATTTTAGAAAATGAAAATATAAAATATGATAAAGATATGTTAAAAAAAGTAATTGATTTTATAGAAGAAGCATATTTAGATAAAAAAAAGGCAAATAAATCTATGATGGAACATGTGCTTGGTGTAGCAAGTCAAGTTGCAACACTTAGAATAGATGATGTATCAATTTATGCTGCATTACTTCATGGGGTAGTAAAAACAGAGTTTTATGATAAAAAAAGGCTAGTAAATTTATTTGGGGAAGAAATAATAGAAATTGTTGAAACGGTTGATAAACTATCTTGTTTAAATTTTAAAACGAAAGAAAAAGTAGACTCAGAAAATTTAAGAAATATGTTTTTAGCTATTGCCAAAGATATAAGAACAGTAATCATTAAACTTGCTGATAGATTATATAATATGCAAAATATATCAAGTGTAGATAATGAAGAAATTAAAATTAATATGGCAAGAGAATGCCTTAGTGTTTATGCACCTATTGCGCATAGATTGGGTATGTCAAAATTAAAATCTGAACTTGAAGATATCTCATTTAGAATATTAATGCCAGCTGAGTATTATTTGATAAAAAAACAAATTGATGAGAAGAAAAAGGAAAGAGAAGATTATATTGAAAAAAGAATAAATGAAATAAATAATGCTTTAAAACAACAAAAAATTGATGCTACAGTATATGGAAGACCAAAACATTTTTATAGTATATATAAAAAGATGAAGCAAAAAGATTGCAATGCGGATGATTTGTTTGATTTACTAGCAATAAGGATTATATTAAATTCCATTAAAGATTGTTATTGTGTACTTGGTATTGTACATGATATGTATAAACCTATGCCTGGTAGATTTAAAGATTATATTGCTGTTCCTAAAACAAATATGTACCAGTCACTTCATACTACTGTATTTGGTGAAGATGCTAGACCTTTTGAAATACAAATTAGAACTTGGGATATGCACAATGTTGCAGAACGTGGTATTGCCGCGCATTTTTCATATAAAGAAAAAAGTAAAAAAATAAGTGAAGCTGATAAAAAAATAATTTGGCTTAGACAAACACTTGAAATACAAAAAGAGCTTACTGATAATACTAAAAATTTAGATAAAATTAAAGGAGAAATATTTGGAGAAGAAGTATTTGTTTTTACACCTAAAGGAGATATAAAATCTTTACCAAAAGGTTCTACACCAATTGATTTTGCATATCTAATACATCAAAAAGTTGCAGAAAAAATGATTGGTTGTAAAATAAATGGTAAAATGGTTCCAATAAGTACTAAACTTGAAAATACAGATATAGTAGATATTGTTACTTCATCTAAATCAAAAGGTCCGAATTCAGATTGGTTAAAATATGTAAAAACATCTAGTGCTAAAAATAAAATTACAAGTTTTTTAAAAAAACAAGGTAAGGAAGTAAATATACTAAAGGGTAAAGAATTATTTGAAAAAGAATTTAAAAAGAAAAAAATTCCTAAAGATGTTCTTTTAAATAACGATATTTTAAGTCCTATACTTAAAAAGTGTAATTTTAATTCACTTGAAGAAGCTTATGAAAATATTGGATTTGGTAGTATTTCACAAGTAAAAATAGTTAATAGAATATATGAAGCATATAACGAAAGTATTAATACATTAGATAATAAAGAAAATTATGAAAAAATTGTTAAAAAATCTAAAAATCATGAAGGCTCCAATCTTGTAACTGTTGAAAATATTCCAAATTGTAAATTTAAATTTGCTAAATGCTGTATGCCTATACCTGGCGATAATATTATTGGTTATATTACTTTTTCAAATGGCGTATCAATACATAGAAAGGATTGTGTAAATTTAGAACATCTAGATATTAATAAAAGAAGTTTAAACGTTAAATGGATGCCTAAAGCAAATGTAGATTTTGTTGCAAAATTAAAGATAAGAGCAAATAGTAGAGATACTGTTATATCTGACATATTAAAAACTATAAAAGATTTAAAACTTACAATTTCTGAAATTAATACTAAAATAACTGTTAATAAAGAGGAAATTATTAATTTAAGTATTAACGTTTCAGATACACAAATACTTCAAAAAGTTATTAAACAAATTAAGAAAATTGATAGTGTTTTTGAAGTAAAACGTATACATTAAATTAATTTAGAGAGGAATAAAATGATAAGTATAGAAAAGATAGAAATAGATGTTGCAAATCAAGGCCATATTACCAATTCATATTTGGTTTATGACGAAAATAAAGAGACTATTTTAATTGATCCTGGCTATAATGAAAATAAGATTATAGATGTTATAAAATCACTAAATGTTAATGTTCGTTATATTATAATTACTCATGCACACGGCGATCATATTGGTGCATTAGAAAAAATACAAAAATATACTAATGCTAAAATTATTGTCCATAAAAATGATTATAAAGCTTTAATGTCAGAAGAAGAAAATTATAGTGAAATGTTAAATGTCCCTAAACAAAATTTAACTAAGGAAAGTATTATAGAAATCGAGGATGGTTATAAATTAAAATTTTCTAATCTTAAATTTGAAATTATTCATACACCAGGACATACATCTGGTAGTATTTGTATTTATGATATGGTATCTAATAAATTATTTACAGGTGACACAATATTTTGTGATTGCTATGGTAGATGTGATTTATATTCAGGCAATTTTTCTGATATGGTTAATTCTATAAAGAAAATATTTGCAAGATTTAATGATATTACAATATACCCAGGTCATAACGAAATAGTAAATATTAATAGTGCTAAAAAATATATAAAAATGTTATTTGCTATAAAAGGTATAACTATATAAAACATATAAAAAGTTATTTATTGAATAAGTTTCAAGTAAATAGCTTTTTTGTTTTATAATTTGACATAAAAAAGTTTTTGTGCTATAATTTCAATATTGTAAAAAATATCTTAAAAATAATTTTTAGGGAGGATTTAAAAAAAATGAATTTTTTTAACACCGATAACTGCTTTTATTATTATGATGGGATAAAAAAAGATTTGTTATTGCTTGGAAGTAGTGATGCTATTTTTATAAACATTCTCAATAATTTTAAAAGTTTAAAAACTATATCTTTAATACTTACTCACTTAAATAGTGATGCAGGCAATTTACCATCTTTAATATCATATTGTAATGCAATGTATGGATTAAAACCAGAAATTGTTTTTCCAAGCGAAGATTTAATTAATGTATTAAAAGAAAATGGAACTTTAGAAAAACAATATTTACATAGTAAAACACATAATTTAATTGAAAGCGAAGTTAGAACTTTTAATAAATCATATAATTATATTTTAAAAATAGATGGGCAAAAAGTGTATTATTGTATTGATAGTGTTTTATTAACAAATAAAGTATTATATAAATTCATATGTCGTGATATTAAAAAAATATACTACAATGTAACACGTTTTGAAAATATTCCCGTTGAAACAGTATCTTATCTTTCAAACCATATTCCAAGAAATCTAAGAAAATATGTATATGCTAGAGGATTTTCAAGCTTGAGAACCAAAATACTTGCAATAGTTTCAGGATTTAGTATAGCTTAAATTAAGGAGAAAAAAATGAGAAAACATAAAGCATTAAAATTCATTGGCACAGGTTCATGTTTTAATGTAAGAAGAATAAATAACTCAGCGTATTATTATAATAAGAAAAATGGTACATTAGTCTTATTTGACTGTGGAGAATCAATCTTTGATAAACTTGTAAAAAAATTTAAGAGATTAAACAAAGTTATAGTAATTATAACTCATCTACATTCAGATCATGTAGGAAGTTTACCATCATTTATTGCTTATTGTAATATTATTTTTTTAATTAAGCCTATTATAATATTTCCAGATAAAAGTATTATTAATCTTTTAAAACAAATGGGAATTGAAAATAATTCCTATGTATATAAAAGTAGTTGTAATTTTATTAAAGAAACTGTAAAGGTAGAACATGCGAAAAATCTTAATTGTTATGGTTATATATTAAATCTTTTTGGAAAAGTGATATATTATAGTGGTGATAGTAAAACTTTATCTAATAAAGTACTTGTAGACTTTATTGAGGGGAAAATTGATTATATATATCATGATATGACTAGATTTAATAATACAATTCATGCAAATGTACTATATCTTGCAAAAATTATCCCAAAAAGTTTAAGAAAAGATGTATATGCTATGCACCTTGATGATCTTAAAACAGAATTACTAGCTAGACTTTTGAGATTTAATATTGCAAAGTAAATTTAATAAAAGGTAAAAGTACATATATAATTAACTAAATTATATATGTACTTTTTTCATAGCTATTTCTTGATTTTAAATACCATTTAATGTATAATATAGTAAAAATTGGGGGAATGTATTATGAATCATTTCAAAGAAATAATAGAAGAAGAATCAAAGAAAGAATATTACAAAAAATTACATGAATTTGTAGAAAATGAATATAAAACAAAGACAATATATCCACCAAAAGAAAATATATTTTTTGCTTTAAAAAATACACCATATGAATATGTAAAAGTTGTGATAATAGGTCAAGACCCATATCATGGTGAAGGGGAAGCACATGGAATGTGTTTTTCGGTTAATCCTGGTATAAAAATACCACCATCACTTCAAAATATTTACAAAGAAATAAGAAGGGATTTAGGCTACAAAATACCAAATAATGGATATTTATTAAAGTGGGCTAGACAAGGTGTATTAATGTTAAATAGTGTTCTTACTGTAGAAAAAGATAAACCAGCTTCACATCAAGGTAAAGGTTGGGAAATATTTACTGATAAAATAATAGAAGAGATAAATAAAAAAGATACACCTGTTGTATTTTTACTTTGGGGAAACTTTGCAAAGAAAAAAGCAGAACTCATAACTAATCCTAAACATTTGATTTTAACATCATCACATCCAAGCCCATTTGCTGTAAAATACGGATTTGATGGATGTTCACATTTTTCTAAAACTAATGAATTTTTAAAAGAAAATGGTATGGCACAAATAGACTGGCAAATAGACGATATATAAAAGTAAAAGATTTTTACTTTATTTGACATAATGTAAGCTGAATGATATAATATAAAAACTAATTTAAAAAACTGAAATTTAATAATGGAGGTAAAAAATGAAAGAAACATTTGAAAGATTTTATAGTGAGATTAAGGTATTAGAAAAAAACTTAGATTTTTTAGAAGAAAATGGAACAAAATTACATTTGCCTATACTTGATGAAATTTGCAAAACTTTAAATGATTTAGAAGTTGAATTTAATAATGAATTATTAAAGCTGGCTATTTGTAAAAACTCATACTTTTTTATAGAAAGTTATAGGGAACATGAGTTTGATTTAGATTTTTTAAATGAAAGGGTTGCGATTTTAAAACATATAGAAAAGATGAAACAAAATTCAAAATTATTAAATAAAACCAAGTTACCAGATTCAAATAACGAACTTATGGTAAGTAAAATAGGTAAAAGAGTTTTTCCAAAAATTGAGGAATTAAAAGACAAATGTTGTGATTTAAGACAAGTTCTTAAAAGAGTTGATGAATAAAACACTATAAAAAATATTTTATAT
>CANAIR010000026.1 GCA_947361355.1 uncultured Clostridium sp. | reverse complement strand
GTATATAATATATCACAAGAACTTACTTCGCCATCTTTATTTTTTACAATAGTATTTACAGCAATAGTATCATACTGGATTAGTTTATCTCCCACTGGCAACAAGTAAAATTCTTCAATACTAGAAGCAGATTTACCAATACAATAATCTAGCAACATATTAAATTTCAATTTTTTTCTTTTGCTTGTATTAACTAAAGGTGTTACATCTAATCTTTTAAAAAATGTTACCATTGGATTTGGAGCTTTCATCCATAATTCATAAGCTTTTGCTCTTTTAGTTTGTTGTGGTTTTACTTCTTTCATTCCTTTTTCCTCCATAACTTATAATTTTATAATTAAATACTATATATAAATCCAACTTCTAAATATTCTTTTTCTCCTATTTTTATTGTTCTTTCCTTAACAATTTCTCCACCCATTTTAGTATAAAATTTTTTAGATGGCTCATTATCTTTTAAACACCATAATATCATTTTTGTTTTATTTTTGCTTTTAAACTCATTTTTAACAAATTGAAATAGTCTTGTTCCTATACCATTATATTTTAAGTTTGGCTTAACATATAGTGCTAATAATTCACAATCTATATTTGATATATTGGGTGTAAATTTATTACTATCGATATATCTGCAAAATCCAACTATTTGACTATTTAATTCTGCAACTATAAAGCCATTTTGTTTATAATCATTTTTTCTTTTTTCAATTCTTTCATTTCTGTTCATTGAATTTAAAATATTATTATCAACTATTCCTTTATATGCTGATTTCCAACCATCTATTTGAATATCTACAACACTTGGAATATCTTTTTCTTCAATATTTCTAACTATAAGATTTTCCATAATTTATCACTCTTTCAAATTATAATTTATTTAATTAAATTTAATATTTTTTCCACATCTTTAAAAATCAAACTTTGCATACTATCTTCATATTTTAAATAATTTACTTTTAATAATCTTTCTTTTATTACTGGTATAAGTTCTTTTTTATATTTAATTATATTCTCCAAAGATTTTATACATTGTCTTGCAGTAATTGGCTTTTCATCTTCAATATGCTCTAAAATTTTATTTATTATTGAATTTATTTTGTTATCAATATCCCATTTAGCATTGCTTGAAATTAAAACAATACCTCTCGTTCTTATATATGAGTTTTTATTATCTAACATTTCTACAAATTTATCAAAATATTCATATACTTCATTACTTGTATAAGATATTTTCTCTAATTCTTTTAAACAACTATACGCTACTTTATTATCTAAATCATATAAATTTTCTATTAAATCTTCCATACTATATCTCGCTTTCAAAACACTAATTCTATCAATTGGTATTTATTTTTAATAATTATATATTATTAAACTTTGTAATTATAATTTGTTGAATTTTTTTGATTTCCAAAAGTACAGGCTTATTACTTAAAATATCATTATACATTTTTATCTGTTCTGTAAACTTTATAACATTTTCATCTAACTTGTTAAAGTAATAATTGGGAGCTGGTATTGCTAATGGAAAGTGTATTGGAAACGAAATTCCACCTTTTTTGTATTTTTGAAAACTAACTAATGATACACTATGTTTTTGTGCATTATATGCTCCTCTAAATGCTTGTTCATACTTATACTCATTTTCAGAATATTTTATACCAGCAGTTTTTAATCTATCTAAGCAACTACCTATCCATAATAAAGTTGTTCCCAAATTTGTATATATATCTTTACAATTTTGATTATTAATTGTTATCGAAGTATTTATAACTTGTTCTAATTCATTTACAGTTTTTTCTAAACTATAAATAACTTCATTTTTATCTGCTACCATATTAATTTCCTTCTATTCTAAATTATATATTAATATATCTTTGGAAAATAATCTTTTCCTAATTGCCAAATATATCTATCAATATCCTTTAAATTATATTCATCAATATTATAAAACCTTTTAAAATCAATTAAAGTATTTTTAAATATCTTATAATCTTTTAAATCTTCTTTTTTAAAGTTTGAAAACTTGTCTTTCTTTTGAAAGTACATAAGTACTTTTTCAACATAACTATCATAAATTGGAAAAACTTTTGGAAAATGGTGGCTACAATATTTTGTTGCAAATGAATAAAAATTTTTAGGTTTTCCATTTATATTTATATGTGATATGTCATTAACTACAGTTTCATCTCCACTTTTTAATCTAGTATCAATATCTAAATTTAATATATGTTTTGCTACTGTAAAAATCGAAAAAATATTAGTACTGTAAAAATCATTTAACGCACTAGCTTTAATTAAAATATCATTTATGTCTGTATTGTTTGGATACGTATAAAAAAACAATTTATCTAAAGCACTTTCTTGTAATACATAACTTTCTTGGTTGTCCCATTTTTTAAAATATCTTTCTACTTCACTTTTTGATGGTTTTGGAATCTCTATCATATTTATTTCTCCTTATGTTGCTTTTTTATTTAATAATTTATTACTTCATTAAACTATCTAAATCAATATTAGCAGGAACATTATTTTCTATTGCTTGATATTTAAAGCCCATTACATTTTCATATTTTTCTTTTCCTTTATAATCACGATAAAATACTAAGATTTCAATATTTATATCATTTTCATAAAAATAACATAATATCTTGTTTTGGTTTGGGAATAAACTAAATTTTGATATTACAACACTATTACCTAAAATTATTCCTCGTGCAATATTCTCTTTACTTAAATTTCTCAAATTGTAAAATCTTAAATTTGATAAAATATTAACAAATTTTGAAAAAACATTAAAATCTTCATCTGATATTGTAAATATGTTTTCTTTATTTGCAACTCTTTCATCATATGCTTCCTTCCAAAATTCATAAAAATGAATTTTAGTTTTTGAAAGGCTAATAATAAATGGAATATTTATAAATGCTATCTCTTTTTTATAATCCTTATTACCAGTTTTTATAATAGAATCCCATTCTAAATATTTTTGAAAAATTTTTTCAATTATTTCCATATTTTCTTTGTCCATTTCAAAAATAACACTATTATTTATACAAATATCCAAAAACATATTGTAATTAACTATTTTAAATTGTGTTTTTTCATGTTCAATTTCAATAATATTGTTCCTATTAAATTCTTTTTCCTGCAAATATTCACCAATAAATTTAGTAGAAAAATATGTAACAATGCCAACTATAAATGAATTTCCTACAACTTCTAATAAAGCAATATCTATTACACCAAATCCTTTTGTAAAAAATAATGCACCTATATATGAACAACTGAAATACCCAATAATACATATTAGTATTAAACTCACAATTATTTTAACTCTTTTCATTTTACCACCAACAATTACCTATTTATTTTTATATATTAAAAATATCCAAATATAAAGCATTTTGCTTATTCAATATTTCTTGTTCATTTTCGTTCAATTTTAATTGCTCAAACATCTCATTAGTGAAATCAACATTTTTCTTTGAAAAATAACACTTTCTTAAGCTAGGCTCACATTTTGCATTTGTTCCAAAGTACCCGCCAAGCATTAAACCATCAGTACCATTACAAATATTTATTTCAACAACTGCAACATCAACTCTACTGCTTGTAGGTTTGTAGTTTTCCATTACAGCAAATACAATTTCGTCATTACATATCAAGTACCCCTCTGAGTATATTCTTTTATCGTGATAATCTACAAATTTTGCTTTGCAGATATTTTGTTTTTGTTCTAGTTCTAATACGTATTTATCAGGTGCAAACTTTTTAGTTCTAAAATTATAAGCATTAAAATATACATACAATTTATCAGTACCAAAAGGATTTTTAGACTTGTTGTGTTGCATTGTTCTAATAGTATCATTTTCGTATAAATCAGCTTCATATATTCCAAGTTCTTCACAAATTATACTAACATCTTTAGCGTCTGGTATAACTTCTCCTTTTTCATATCTACTAACAATAGCTTTACTTTTACCAAGACTTGTCGCAATATTTTCTTGACTTAACCCCTTTTTAATCCTATAATTCTTTATTCTTTCTCCAAAATCTTTGCTATCAAATTCAGACATAATATGCACCCCCTATAAACAAACTTATTATACTATTTTTTTACAATTTAATCAATGAATAATTGACATAACTGTTGATATAATTGAGATTTGTTGATTTTTGTGCTATAATATACTTATAAATACCTATTTTGGTAAAGTCTTACATATATGATTTACCCAAGCTATTGGCTTGAATTGTAACAAAAGTTATTATTTGAGCCATTAGCAGTGGCTCAAATTGTATATAGAACTTCCACTCATTTCGTTTGGACTTTCTAGCTTATGTACAATTAAAATAGAGATTACATAGAAAGGAAAAACGAATAATGATTAGAAAATCAAAGAAAACAGTTATAGCGTTTCCACGGTGGCGGTGGGGGTTGCTAAGACTAGATGGGGAGATTTCAGTAATCTCTCTTTTCTATGTTCATATATATTTTAAATGTTGCATATTATGCAACATTTTATGCTTTTTGCTATTTTTGTCATTTCTAGTTCATTTTTAATGTAAAATCACTTGAAAAATAGTTATTTTTAATATAAAAGTTGCACTTCGTGCAATTATTGTTGCATTATATGCAACTTTACTATCTTTTGAATAGTTTACATAATCAAGATATAATATATCTATAAAGTTATTAAACTAATAGAAAGGATAGTATATGAAAAGTGTATATGATACTTGTACTAAAGATAAAGTAAAAGTTTCATATTCGTTATATGCTATGCTTATCGAATTAGGTTTAAATCCAAGCAATAAAGGAACTATCTATTTAAAAGAAGTAATCGAATACATTATTTTGAATAATTTATATGACTATACATACAAAGATATTTTAAGTCTTTTTGCTAATGAGAAGAACTACAATTTAGAAAATCTAAAAAACAATATCAAGAATTGTCTATATAGAATTAATTATACAAAATCAAAAAAGAATTTTAATAAATATCTTAATTTAGAATTTGACACCTATTATCTTTCTCCAAGTAAATTTACCAATATTATTGCATTAAAATATAATGATTAAATAACTGCTAAAAATAAAATTAGCAGTTATTTTTTTGTCAAGCAAAACAGCTTTACACTTGAACCATTTTGAGATAGTTTGATACTTTTTACTTTTATAAGTCTAATGCCGTGTTACACTAAAATCAGTTCGAACGACTATGATTTCTAGAAATCAAATTTTAAAAAGGAGATTTCAAAAAATGAAAAATCAAAAAAGAGTTAAAACTGATTTAACAAAAATTTCAAAAGATATTCAATTACCTAACGAAGAAGTTAGAAAAATAGTTATGAAAAATTACTCACAAAAACTTATGAGCGAAGCTGATAATCTTGACGCAGATATTAACCACCTTGAAAATATTTTTTCCAATGAAACTAACTATTTAGCAATGAAACTTGTTCCATTGCTTGAAAGAAAAATATTGTACTTATCGTATATTGAAAATGCTAGATTAAACGATATTTGCAGAAGATTAAAGTTGCAAAGAAAAGAAGTTATCACTTTAAGAAATAAAGCGATAACGCATTTTAAGAACAATTTAGCCACCTTAAATAAAATAACACTTATTAAGAAGAAAGGTGGGAATAGTTAATGAAACATAAAAAGAAATATGAGAATAAAATTGTTGAAAAATCAAGGAATACTGCACCTATTAGAGTTTTATATAAAAAAACAGGACAACCACCTGAAACCAAAATTATTGATAATGTATTTAAACTAAAAAAGGCTATTGTAAAAAGGAAACTTGATATTATTCCCTATGAAAAACTTTATATTATCTGCAACAACAGAAAAGCAATACCTAACACAAAATCAAACATCATCTTAACATTTAGCAGTATTTATGGAGATTTAATACTTGTTGATATAGATAAAAAGCAAAGAGAATTCAAAGGTTTATCACAAGAAGATATTATATGGTATTCACAAGATTTAATTAAGAAAATACCTAATACTACTTTGCAAACTACTAAAAAGCCTTTAAAAGAGCAATGTACTAAAGTTTATGAACGAGATATTGAAAGAGATAATAGTAGTAAATCAAATAATTCTAGCTTTGAAAAGGTTTTAATCAGCTTACTTTTCAATATTGAAATGACTTTATCTACTCTATTAGGAAATGGAGATAAGAAATGAATAAATATGAACTTCAAAAACGAATTGACGGACTAAACGAATATATGCTATCTGATAGTGATAAAAAGCTACTAATATTGAGTATTTCAAGTGATTATACATATAACAAAGCTATTGCTTTAGTTAATAAAAAGCATACTAACAAAGACTGGTATTCAGTTGATAACAAGAATTGCTTTAAAACTTGGAATGAAGCTGAAGCCTTTATAGATGGCTTATGTTTAGCGAAAAATACAAATTTTAATGATAATGAAAGATAAAAGGTATAAATATGAATAGTATAAATGAAAATGTAAAAGTAATTGATACTAAAGACAAAACCTTAAATGAACAAATAGTAATAAACTACTTAAACAAATTAAAAAATCCATTTATGATATTATCTGTAAAAGATGTTTCAAAAGACTTGCATATTGGCATAAATCAAGCGTACGACCTATTTAAGCAAAATGACTTCCCTACAATTTGTATTGGCAAAAGAAAAGGCATTACACTTGCAACTTATTTATTATGGAAAATGAATAAGAAAGGTGGGATTTAATATGGCTGAAAAAGGAACTGGACAAGGTTGTGTATTTTTTAATAAACAAAGAAAACGTTGGAACGCACAATATAAAGAGTATGACACAAAAACTGGAATTACTAAACCTAAGACAAAAAGTTTTAAAACCGAAGAAGAAGCAAAAAAATATTTAGATACTATTATGTACCAAAAAGAAAATCCACTTTATATTGAACATAATGGCATACCACTTTGTGAAGTTATGAAAGCAAATTTAAAATTAAAACTAGATACAAACCAAATAACACCTACGCAGTTTGGCAGAGTAACAAGAACAATAGAGAAAATCGAAAAAACGTCAATAGGAAGTAAAAATATTGATGAAATAACATCAAATGAACTACAAGACTATATGAACTCTCAAACACATTTAAGCAATTCTTCTATTAACAAAATATATCAACAATTTAATCAAACATTTAAAATTGCAATTAACAAAGGTTATATGTTAAGAAATCCAATGATAAATGTTATAAAACCAAAAAGTGTAAAACAAGATAAGGAAGTTAGAGCATTAACAGTAGAAGAACAACAATCTTTTACAGATTATCTATTAAGTAAAGACTTAAAGCAATGTAAATATAAAAATGTATTTCTTATTCAAATGTATATGGGATTAAGATGTGGCGAAACTTTAGCACTTACAACACACGACATTGACCTAAAACACAAAAAAATGAATATACATAGAACATTAACTACTGATGAAAATAATGCTATTATAATGGGCAATAAAACAAAAACTTATGCAGGAAAAAGAGTTATACCTATTCCAGATTTTATATACCCACATATAATAGAACAAATGCAAATAGCGGAAAATCAAGAAAACAACGAAGAAAAACTATTATTTAAACCTTATAACGCAAGATATACAAGAAGAACAAATGTAAATTCTGAATTGCAACGAATTTTAGAACGATATTTTGATATAACAGACATTTCCACTCATAGTTTAAGACATACTTTTGGAACTCGTTGTATTGAAAGTGGTATGGCACCTGTTGTTGTTCAAAGGCTTATGGGACATAAAGATATAAGTGTTACTTTAAATACTTATACAAGTGTTTTTGACGAATTTAAGGCAAGAGAAATTGACAAAGTAAATCAATATTATCTTAATGAAAATATGATTAAAAATAACTTATTAAATGAAGAAAATAGTATTGAAAATGAAAGATAAAAATTAATATGAATTAAGATTAGTTAAACAAAATTAAAATAAATAGCTAAAAATCAATTTTTAATTTGGCTTTTCTAATTGTTTAAAAATAATGTTTTTTAATCATTAATAGACATTTTATAAAATCCACTATTTTCAATACTTATATGGAATACATTGATTTTTACAATTTACAATATCTAAACAAATTCAAACTCTATGTCCATTGAAATACAAGCATTTGAATACTGTTTACTAAACATCAACTAAACAAAAAATAAATTTTAAAATTTTGTTTAGTTGATTGTTTAGTAGATGTAAAAATTAAGATTAGTTAAAAAACGTGCAAGTGCTTAATATTACAGTAAAACACAGTTTTTATAAATTAAATATAAAATAAATTCGTTATAAACAATAAAATAGCCTGTATCGACTGATACAAGCTATTTAGAACGATTAAATCGTTGGTTGCGAGAGGTAGACTCGAACTACCGACCTTTGGGTTATGAGCCCAACGAGCTGCCAACTGCTCTATCTCGCGATACACTATATATAGTATAATACACAAAAAAGTAATTGTCAATACTTTTTTTACTTTTTTTATATTTTTAAATAAGTTAATATTTTTCATTGTTAATATTATATGTATAATTATATTAAAATATACCAAGAATATCTAATAGTATTTTTGGTATATTTTAATATATTTAGCCAATCTTTTCTACTATAATATTTGTATTATCATATACAGTTAAAGGTGTATTTGTATTAGGATTTATTGCAGTTAAAATAGCAGTTGTCCCATTTACTATTACAAATACAACTTGAGTAGTTAAATTTCTTGTATCATTTGGTCCACAACTATCATTTGCTCTACTTCCTGGTATTTCTAAACTATTTACTGCCAAAGCTATTGATACACTATTTATAGTTTCACCTAAACTAAGTCTAGCATTAGTTGTAACAGTAGCTTTATACACACCAGGTGTACATATTGTAAAATCAGATGATCCTGCTACATGAAAAATATCTTCACTTAAACATACTCTATTTGCATTAAATGGTATTGCACTACCAGACTGCACCTCTACACTAGATGTAGTAACAGAATTTAATATGCTAAGTTCACATTTTCTTTTATTGCAAGATATAGCTTGGCTACAATTACTTAAACAATTATTACATATATTATCAAACATTTTTCCCTCCTAAGTAACAACCCCTTATATATAATATTAAAATTATAATATTTTGTTACACTATAAAATAAAAAATAATACTAAATGTATAACATACTGTATATTAATTTCAAAAAAAATGATATAATAAATATTGGTGAAAGCATGAAAAACAAAGATAAAAATAAAGAGATTCAAAATAAAAAAATATTTAATATAGTAAAAATAATTTTATTATTAGTTGCAATTTCAATTATGATTTTTGCAACAATAAAATTATTTCCTTATTTTAAAAATTTAGGTACCACTCAAGGTAGATTAGAGTTTAAAGAAAAAATTGATACAATTGGATTTAAAGGCATACTATTGGTAATAACTCTTGTTATAATACAACTATTTCTTGCTTTTATTCCAGGAGAACCTATTGAAATAATTGCAGGTATGTGCTGTGGAACCATTGGTGGAATGATAGCAATATTTGTAGGGGTATTCTTAGCTTCTAGTATTATTTTTTTTAGTGTAAGAAAATTTGGAAAAAATTTTATTCATAGTTTTTTAAAAGAAGAAAACATAGATAAACTAGAAAAAAATAAGCTTTTCTCCGATGAAAAAAAATTGGAATTTGTATTATTTATACTTTTCTTTATACCTGGAACTCCTAAAGATTTATTTGTATATTTAGGTGCTATTTTGCCTATTAATCCAACTAGATTTTTATTTATATCTACTTTTGCAAGATTTCCGTCAGTCATAACATCAACTTATTGTGGAGCAAATTTAATAGATGGTAATTTTAAAATGAGTATAACTGTATTTGCTATTACATTTTTAATTTCTATTTTAGGAATATTTGCATATAATAAATTTCAAAAAAATAACTAATTGCTGACACAAATAAAAAACTGTCTGAATATATTTTTATTCAGACAGTTTTTAATATGCTGTTATTCTAGTTACATATTATCTAAAATGTTATTTATTTCCAACATTTCAATTGTATTATATATTTTAAGGCAATATGTCAATATATCTACATATTTATATATATTGCAACTAAAAATTTACATTAATTCTACTTCTTCTCCTTTTACTATGTTTGAATCTGGGAACATTTGTGAATATTTTTCTACATATTGTTCAGCTCTATGCTCATTATATCTTGTATAATTAAATGTTATTTGAGCCGGTGGAAAAATAGCAGCATTCAAAAATACATCATAGCCCTCATAATCCCCTGTTTCACTTATCGTTAAATTAAGACTTAAATTTTCACACCCTTTAAACATATTATATTTTTCACTTATACTTAATATATTAAAATTATTATTAAATTCTATCATACGTAAAAATCTACAATCTGAAAACATACTATCTAAAACTACATTTGACTTAAAATCAAAATTAAATAAATTTAACTCAAATAAAATTTCGCATTTTTCAAACATAGAAGTCATATTAGTCACATTACTTGTATTAAAATTACTCAAATTTATATTGGGTAATCCAGAACATCTATAAAACATTGACTCCATACTAGTTACTTTACTTGTATCAAAATTACTTAAGTCTAACTCTCTTAAACTAACACATTCATAAAACATACTACTCATATTTATTACATTATTTGTATTAAAATTACTTATATCTAATTCTTCTAACTCGAAACAATTACTAAACATATCTGACATATTAGTCACATTATTCGTATCTAATAATCCTAAATTTTCTATTTTTTTAACATTTCTAAAGCCATTAAATAGAAATCCTGAATTAGGATTTGCAACTATCTTTTCTTTTGCTGCAATTGTAAGAATGTATCCATCTTTTCCATCATTTTCTATCCATGCCATTACACTTTTATCTTTTGCATCTGTTATATCCCATGACATTATTTTAGATGTTGAAACTCTATCTGCTTGAATAAATCTTATATTTGTTATTTTTGTTCTATACTCCTCAGCATGAAAATCTGTTGTTGCATTATTTGTCCAACTTTGTAGCATTGGATTATCTGACTCTGCTATTTCTTCTCCTACTTCAACTGGTGGATTATCTGACTTTTCTCCTTCACCAAAAACTACTCCACCTACTTCTACTAATATCATTCCTTGTTTATCTACATACCATTTTGTTTCACTATTATATATTGGTAACTCTTTTCCTGTATAATATGTTGTTCCTTTTTTTTGACCTACACCAAATACTATTTTCCCTTCTACTACTGGATTTCCATCTTCTCCTGCTATTTTATATGTTGTTTCTCCTTGTGTTTTCTTACCTCCAGTTGTTACACTATTTAATTGTTTATCATCTATTTCTATTACATCTTGATTCTCTACCATTATCTTTCCTACTGTATTTGTAAATATTGCTTGCATATTTGCTATATCTGACTTTATCCTTGCTTTATTTGCTTCTGTCATTGGATTATTATTTTGTAATGATATTATTACCGCTGCTGCTAAAATAATCACTACTATTATTGTTATTACTAATACTATTAACGAAATACCTCTCATTGGATTGGCTTTATAGAAAAATTTTTTCTCATCAGCTTTTGACATTTTTCCATTTTTCTTTTTCATATTCTTCCTCCCATTTTTCATTTTTTGTACAAAAATTGTATAGCAATACATGCTAATTTTCATTTATAACAAATATATTTAAATTCATTGTCTTTTCCCCACTTTTGAATTTTATTTATATTTTATTATATCCTATACTTAAATTATTTACAATATATATTTTATAAAAATAGAAATTAATTTAAATAAAAAAAGCAATAAGTTAAAGTATTAAAATTATTTAACTAATAATACTATCTTATTGTTTTCTATTTTAACAATATTTTACATACATTTTTTATTAAAAAATATTTATTCCAATTGGACAATGATCACTACCATATACATCTGTAAAAATATATGCCTCTTTAATATAATTTCTTAATACATCAGAAACTATAAAATAATCTATTCTCCAACCTATATTTTTATCACGAGAATTCCTCATATAAGACCACCAAGAATATGTATCCATTCTGTCAGGATATAAATACCTATAACTGTCAATAAATCCAGAGTCCAAAAGTTTTGTCATCTTTTCTCTTTCATCATCAGTAAAACCAGCACTAAAATGATTTGTTTTAGGGTTTTTTATATCTATTTCTTTATGTGCAACATTTAAATCACCACAATATATCACTGGTTTTATTTTATTTAACTTACACATATATTTTCTTACTTCGTCTTCCCACCTCATTCTATATTCTAATCTTTCTAAATCTTTTTTAGAATTTGGAGTATAGCAATTAATTAAATAGAATTTATCAAATTCTAATGTTATAACTCTTCCTTCATGATCAAATTCTTCTATACCTAATCCAAATATTACATTTATTGGTTTTATTTTAGTAAATATTGCTGTTCCAGAATACCCTTTTTTTTCAGCACTATTCATATATCTATAATATCCTTCATATTTTATATTTTCCGCTTGTTCTTCTTGCATCTTAGTCTCTTGTATACAAAATATATCTGCATCTATATCTTTGAAAAACTTTTCAAATCCTTTAGTAATACACGCTCTAAGCCCGTTAACATTCCACGATATTAGTTTCATTAAATCTTCCTCTCTTTAAAATATTTAATTATACAATTACTGTACAATTTTTTTACAAAAACTTGGTCTATGTATTTTAGTCAAACCATATTTTTCAATAGCCTCTATATGCCTTTTTGTGCCATAACCTTTATGCTTTGCAAATCCATACTCTGGATAGTCTTTATCCCATTTTATTAGCATTCTGTCTCTAGTAACTTTTGCAATAATTGAAGCCGCTGCTATTGATTCAGATTTTGCATCACCTGATACAACTGTGTTTGCTGGAATATCTATATCTATCATTTGATTTCCATCAATTAAAACGTAATCAGGTGTTATATTTAAATTTTCTATTGCTTGTTTCATTGCAAGCTTAGTTGCATTTAATATATTTACCTTCTCTATTATATCAACATCTGAAATTCCAACTCCAACTGCTATTGCCTTTAAAAGTATCTCATCATATAATTTTTCTCTTTTTTTCTCACTTATTTTTTTTGAGTCGTTTACACCTTCAATACACTCATCTTTAGGTAAAATAACTGCTGCTGCAACGACTGGTCCACAAAGAGGACCCCTTCCTGCTTCGTCTACTCCACATATAAAATTATAACCACTTTTATACAAACTATTTTCTATTTGTAACATTGTCTTTAATCTTTCTAGCTCTTTTTCTTTCATGACACACTCCTTACATATTCTCCTCTTTTAGCAAATAAGCATTTGATGGATTAACTGCAAACTTAGATGTATAAATAAGCCAATCTGTTATATCATCAATTGTATACCAGGCTTCATATCCTTCATGTATTCCCTTTACATTATATGGTTCTTGTAATAACTTAGCTTTAAATCTACTACCTTCAACCTCAATTAATTCAAACCAAATATGTTCTAAATTATCATCATCTTCGACAGGAAGTCCTATCTTTATAATAATCTTATTTTCTTTATTACTTGCCATTTTTTTTACAAAATGAAATCTTTCTTTAGCTAATTCTTTCATTCTTGCAGTTTCTTCATTACTAATAAAAAATATTGGATTATCTCCCCATAAATTATTAAATTCTGAAACTTTAGTAAGCTTATCGTTTTTTTCGTCTTCTTCACTCTTATATAGAAAAATTATACTTGTTTTGCTGTTATGTCCATCTTTTCTATCTTTAAGATTTCCCAATTTTAAATTTTTATATTCACCTAATCCTTTTGTCCAAGAAACACAAGTTACTACAACTGGTTGATTATTTGACAAAAGTCCAATATATGCACTTTTGTTAAACGTTTCTTTCTTATCAATTAAATAACTTGCAAATGTTGAAATTAAATTATAATGATTGTTATAATTATCCTTATCTGATTGCAATATTTCAAGTTCTGTAACACCGCACCTACAAAGTCCATGTGTATGAAGCCATACTTCACCTTTTGGACCAGATACTGCTTGTACAGTAAATAAATCATTTGGACCAGGTAAAATTTTAGAATCAGCTGCCATTTTTACCCAAGACGCTGGTATTATTTTTTCGGCACTTTCATCCATAATTCCAACTAAATCAGGAGCAATTGCCAAAGCAATTTTTAATTGTAGATGATAAGATTTTTTAGAGTCTTCATTAAATTTCATAAAAATAGTTATTGCATTTTCAGCACTACTTAACTTTTTTAATTCATCCTCTGAAAAATAATAGTTTTTGTTCAAATATACTTCTGGTACTGAAAATTTTGAAGGATAATATCCTAATACATATTCCTCATTTTCATAATTTAATTTTACTTTACCAGGCTCATTTTCTGTTAATTCTTTTTTTTCAACAACTTTTACTCCATCTATTTTTTCAACTCTTTCACATACACTATCTAGCATTTCTTTAGTTGGATTTTCTGGAATAATTTGCATATAAGATTCTTTTTCCCAATAACCTAATGGTTCTTCCTTTAAATCTTCAATTTTATTTTTTTGAAAAAACATAAATATCCTCCTTTTTATATAGAAAAAATAATATATTATAAACAATATTTACTTTATAATATGTGCTGTAATAATTGTATAGCTATACGAATTAATAGTTATTATAATATTGTCAATCTCACAATACCAATTTTTCCCCTTTTTATATATATTACAATTTTTATCTAATATTTTATTTTTGCAATATTGTACTACATTATCAATATTTAATTTAAGATTTTTCTTAATTCTATCAATGCCCATATTTGTAGTATGAACTTTTTTAATATTTAATAAAAGTATTTCTTTATTCATATACTATAAACTCCCTAAATTATAACTTGTTATATTATATCATATACTAAATTAAATTCAAACTTTATTATATTATTATAAATTATTTTTTATAAATATAAAAAAATTATGGATTAAAACTATCCATAATTTTCTTAATCTTTTATCTTCTATTTCATTATATATCCAAGCATTCTTTATATACTTCATTTTTATTTACACCTTTTATTTTAGCAACTTCTTTTATAGCATCCTTTTTACTTTTACCCTCATTTATATATTTTTTAACTAATTCTAATGATGAAATATTAATGTTATCAACTTTATTTTTTAAATTAACTTCTAGCTCATTAGCCCCTTCTATTATAAGTACTATTTCTCCTTTTATTCCAACAGATTCAATTTTTTCTATTGCCTCTAAAATAGATAAATGTAAATACTCTTCATGTATTTTTGTAAGCTCTCTTGCAATACAAATATTTCTATTTCCAAAATATTCATACATATCTTTTAAAGTTGCAAGTATTTTATGTGGAGCTTCATAAAATACCATTGTTCTTATTTCATTTACTAAACTTTCTAATCTTGCCTTCCTTTGTTTTTTATTAACAGATAAAAAACCTTCAAAAGTAAATCTTGTAGAGTCAAAACCACTTTTTACAATAGCTGTTATAACAGCTGTAACACCAGGTATAGTTACAATATCATAATTGTTTTCAATTAAATACTTAATCAAATTTTGTCCAGGATCAGATATTACTGGCATTCCAGCATCTGACACTAAAGCTAAATTTTTACCACTGTCTAATAACTCCACTACTTTATTTATTTTATCATCTTCATTATGTCTATGATAACTTATTAAATGCTTTTGTATATCAAAATGATTTAAAAGTTTTAAAGTTTGTCTTGTATCTTCTGCAAGTATCACATCAACATTTTTTAAAGTATCTATTGCTCTTAATGTCATGTCTCCTAGATTTCCTATTGGTGTTCCAACTATATATAACGTTCCTATATTTTCTTGTTCTTTTTGCATAACTTCTCCTCAAATTTTTTATATTATACTATAATTTAAGTAATTTTTCAATAAACAATATATGATTATGTTAATTTTGATATAATTTTTACTACTTATCTATTCCATATATGTTCAATATTTCATCTGTATAGCTTCCATCTAAATTATATTCAATTAATGGTTTTTCAATTATACATTCATTTTTACCACCCAATACATATTCAATTAATACAATACTTGGTTTTGAATTTATATTTGGACATACAAATCTAATACTTTTTGCTTCTAAATGATATTTTCTAGATATTGATAAAAGATCTACAATTCTTTCTGGTTTATGGACTAAATATAACTTGCCTTTTGACTTAAGCAATTTAGAAGAAGACCTAAATATATCTTCTAAATCACACATGACTTCATGTCTTGCAATATACTTTATTTCATTTTCATTTTTACTACCAGTTCCTATTTTTTTATATGGTGGATTGCAAACTATAATATCTACTTTATCCTTTTTAGTTATAGTACCAATCTTTTCTCTAATTTTTTTTATTTCCTTTATATCTAAATTTATTCCATAAATATTTTCTTCTAAATTATTTATTTTTATATTTCTATTTAATATGTCAAACATTTCTTTTTGTAATTCTACACCAAAGATTTTACTATATTTTTTCTTTGCAGAAATTATAACTGGTATTACTCCACTTCCTGAGCATAAATCTACAATTATATTATTCGCATTATTTGAATTAACAAAATTTGCAAGTAACACACTATCTATTCCAAAACAAAAATATTTCTTATTTTGAATTATTTTTAAATTATTTATTCCAAGTTCATCAATTCTTTCATCCAATTTTATTTTTCTCCTTAAAATTATTTTACTTATGTTAATATTATACTATATATACCTTTTTTTTTCAAATCACAAATTTTTAAAAATTGACATAATATCCAAAATATGGTATAATTTTCCTATACAAGATTAAACTAATATTATTAATTAAAAATTAACCAAATTAACATATATTAATATATTGTGGAGGATAACTTAATGCAAAATGAATACTACTGGAGTATAATAATGTACATTCTATATGATAATAATATTTTTAACGATTTTGAAAGTTATGTTAATAAATCTAGTATTAACAAAAACATAAAGGTGATAGACTTACCCGAAAAAAAATTTAGTAAATTATTAAAAAATTTTTTAGAAGATACTGAAAATATAGATATATGTATAAAAAAAGAATTAATACTATATTGTAACAAAATGATAAAATGATATTAAAACAATGGGAAAATCCCATTGTTTTTTACTTCATAATTTGATATAATCAAGTAGGTGAAAAAATTTGAAACTAGAATACGTTATAAAAAAAGAGGATATATCAAAAAAATTAAAAGATATTTTAAAAAATAAATTATATATCTCTAGTATATTGCTTAAAAGATTAAAATGTTCTAAAGCTATTTTTGTAAATGATTCTTTAACATTTGTAAATTACAATGTAAAGGAAAATGATAAAGTTATGATAGATTTAGCTCTAATAGAATATAACAATAAATTTATGGATAAATTTAAATTAGTAAATGCCCCTCTTGATATTTTGTATGAAGATGAATATTTATTAGTCGTAAATAAACCAAATAATATGCCTGTACATCCAAGTTGTGATAATTATGAAAATACATTAGCTAATATAGTTGCAAATTATTTAAAAAAACAAAAAATATATAACATACATATCATTACAAGACTAGATAAAAATACTACTGGTATATGTATATTTGCAAAAAATGAATACATACAAGAACTGTTTATACGAAAAAAAGATATAATCAATTTAAAAAAAGAATATTTAGCAATATGTTATGGTATTATAAATACTAAACATAATATTATTGAAAAAAACATTACTAGAAAACCTAATACTATTATACTTCGTGAAGTAAATGAAATTGGAGATTTTGCAAAAACTGAATACTTTGTAAAAAAAATAAACTATGAAAGAAATTATACAGTTGTTAATATAATATTACATACTGGAAGAACACATCAAATACGTGTTCACATGTCATACATAAATCACCCACTACTTGGAGATGATTTATATGCAGATGAAAATATTAATATATGCAATTATATTAATAGGCAAGCTTTGCACGCAATAAAAGTTACATTTAATCACCCTATAACAAATAAATATATAGAAATTGTTTCAAATCCACCTAATGATTTAAAGAAGCTAATATAAAAAGCAAAGGCTAATAAAAAAATAGCCCTTGCTTTTATTTCTTATTTAAAAATTTAATTAACTTTTTAAAAAACAACCTTTCTTTGGTATGAATTCGCAAAGAAGTGAAATTGATGGAATCTCATCTGTTGAAATTACCCTAAAGTTTTCAAGCAATGATAAAAGTCTTCTTGCCTCACTATAATAGTCACTTACATTTTCTACCATTAAAAGCAAATTCTCAATATACCCCTTTAAGACTCCGATTTCATAAATTTGATATGTGTTAAATATTTCATCTGCAAGTTCTACATATGGAAAAATATTTCTTTTTTCACCACGTTTTACACCATCCCAAAACTTAATAGTGTTTTCAACTTTAACTCCTCTTTCATAATAATCTCTTATTATTCTTCTAATGAGTCTTAAATCACTAGATGAAAATTTAGTATAAGAATCATATCCAAGTGTCACCATCGGATAAATATATATTTTATAAACTAAATTATTATCAATATAATCTGATACTACTGGATTTAGAGCATGTATTCCTTCAAATATTAAAATATCATTTTCTTTAAGCTTAAATGTATTTTCTTTATGATACTCCCTTTGTCCACCATTTAACTTAAAATTATATGTTGGTATACAAACTTCTTTACCAGATAATAAATCTTTAATTTGCAACTTAAAAAGTTCTACATCAAAATGATTAATACTTTCAAAATCTTTTTTGCCATTTTTATCAACAGGTGAACTACTAGCGTTTTTAAAATACATATCCATTGATATAACTTTTGGATTTTTTCCACTAGCCTTTAAGTACAATTGCAATTTATGTGAAAATGTAGTTTTTCCTGATGAGGATGGACCAGAAATCATTATAACTTTTTTATCTAAAACTTTATCAGTAAGATTTACTAGTCTTTTTTCCATATGAGCTTCACTAACCCTAATAATTTCACATATACTGTCACCTAAAACTTTATCATTTAACTCATGTATAAATTTTATTCCTGTAATTTTATTTAGACTGTAAAAAGTTTGTTCAAAAGTATCAAACATCTTGTTTGTATAAATCTTTTCATCTACTACATTAATATTGTCTTCACGTGGTAACATAAGAAGAATACCTGATTTATATGGTTTTAAATCAAACCCTTTTATACATGATGTATTTGGAACTAATCTGCCATACAAATAATTATAGTATCCATTACAATTATATATTGCATAATCTTGCCTTAACTTTCTTTTGAAATTATCATACTGTTTCGAACCCATATTCTCATATATTTCTTTTATATCTGTAAAGCTTACTTTCTCTTTTATAATAGGATAAGAGCTATCAATTATTTCCAACATTTTTTCTTTTACTATTTTTATAAAATATTCGTTTACCTCTACATTACTTACTCCAATATTAAAATGCTTGCCGACTTTATTATAAATATTTACACTTACATCTTTATTAATATTGTACATAGCCATAAGAAAAATAAATATCAAACTTCTTGAATAAATCCTTTTTCCCTCTGGCTCAAGATATGTTACAAAACTACATTTGCAGTCTCTTTTTAAAGTATAATACATAGAGTGCATCTCTTTATTTATCTTGCAAGCCATAACATCATCTGGAACATTTTTTAATAGTGGTATTATATCTAGTATCCGGTGCCTTCCTTTCTCAATTTCTAAACTTTCTTCATTTCCAAAATCAACTTTAATTTTTTTATTATTCATTTTCTCCTCCTAAAAAATTATTTTCAAAATTTATATTTTTTATGTAATCATTATATCATATTGTGTTTAAAAAGTCCAATATAAAAATTTAAACAGTAGTACTTTTACTACTGTTTTTAATCTATAAAAAGATTTTTTGATTTTCTTGCTGAAATATTAAGACAAATTGCAATTGCAATACCATTTGTTATCATACTACTACCACCATAGCTTACAAATGGAAGTGGTACACCTGTTATTGGCAAAAGACCTATAGTCATCCCAATATTTTGTGCAAAGTGAAAAAACATCATTCCCGCTACTCCTATTGCCATTAAGCCTGCAAAATCATCTCTTGCATTTTTAGAAATCCAAATTAGTCTTATTAATAAAACCATATATATTACAACTACCAAAACTGATATTACAAAGCCCATTTCCTCTGATATAACAGAAAAGATAAAATCAGTTGACTTTATTGGCAAATACCCAAATTGGGTTTGTGCTCCTTTTAATAAACCTGTACCAAAAATCATTCCAGAGCCTACAGCAATTTTTGATTGTATTGCATTATATCCTGTTCCAAGTGGATCAAGACTTGGATTTATGAAAACCTTTATTCTTTGCTGCTGTGTTGGATTTAATAAAAAGAAATAAACAATTGGTACTAATATTATTACAATAGCTAAACCAATAAAAATGTATCTATACCTAATACCAGATTTAAAAAGCATAAATGCTAGTATAAAGCAAAACGCCATTGCTGTTCCAAAGTCAGGTTGTAAAATAATTAATCCTACTGGAACTATAAATAATAAACCTAAAACTATTATATATATTATATTTTTTTTCTTAGTATTTTTACTTAAACTGTTTTTATACAAACTCATAAACTTTGCACTACATATTATATATGCTATTTTCATAAGTTCAGAGGGCTGATATAAAAATCCACCAAAGTTAAACCAGCTACTCGCTCCCATTAAACTTGGCATAAATAATACCACCGATAAAAGAACTAAATTTATAGCATATAATATATATCCGCCTATATCAAATATATTATAATCTATTGACCATATAACTACCATCATCACAAATACCATGCCAAACCATATCATTTGTTTAATATACTCGTCCTTATTTATTTCTGTGTTATAACCTGCTGAATATATACCTATCACACCTATTATAACTAACAAAATTACACATATTAATACTATATAATCTGTATTTTTCAATAAATTTTTTAGCAATACGCATCCCTCTTTTCTAGTATTCTAATTATACTACTATATCAACTTTATTTCAATAGATAATACAATATATGACAAAAAGACAAACAAGGTATACTACATAAAAAGATAGAATAAATAAAAAAACTCTAGAAGTAAACTATCTTTACTTCTAGAATTTTTTTTAATAATTATCATCATCAATTGTATTAGAATACAATAAAAGATTTATTCCTAAATACATAAAAAATTCTGTCATAACAGTTAAAAGAGTGGTTTTAAATAAAATCCACTGGATAGATTCTACATTACTGTATTCTTTATAATCTATAATTTTATCTAAATCTTCATTAAAAACAATTTTTAAGCAATGCCTTTTTTTTGATTTTAATAATACTTCCATTTTTCCATTGTCCCAATTACATTCTGCATTATCCATTTTTACAATTGTACCAAATTTTAATTCAAGTTCTCTAGCTTGATCATATAATGGCGTATATTCATCAGGACTTGGATATCTAGTATTAGCTGCTAAATAACACATAATAAAAAAAAGTAAATATAATGCAATAAAACTGATAATAAAACCTTTTTTACTTTTAAAAAAACTTTCTAAATTTAATAACCGAATTTTTTTTTCATTCATAGTTTTTCTCCTTATAATGTATTTACATATATATTTATGTAATGTTTTATTTATAATACCATATATACATATAAAAGTCAACAAAAAGGTATTAAGTTGTTGAAATCTAATACCTTTTTAATTTTTAAAATTTATTCTTTGAAAAAAGCTTTGTATGATAAATATGTCATGTATACATCAAATTTTGATGTAACTTCAAATGGTGAGTGCATTGATAATACAGGGGTTCCACAATCTACTACATCTACACCTTTATTTGCAAGTATAAATGCAATAGTACCTCCGCCTCCTCTTTCAACTTTTCCAAGAGTCCCTAATTGATACTGCACTTTACTTTTATCAAATATATTCATAACCTTGGATACAAATTCTGCATTTGCTTCACTTCCACCTGATTTTCCTCTTGCTCCACCATATTTTTCAACAGCAACACCACAGCCAATAAGGTTTGCATTTTGAGTATCAGATACTTCCTCATAATTAGGATTTACACCAGCTGTTACATCAGCAGATAACATAGAAGAATTATAATATAACTCTAATTTATCTACACTTGTACTTCCTGTTTTTTCAATTATTTTATTTATAAACATATCAAAAGCTTCTGTACTCATCGAAGTATTTCCATAACTTCCTATCTCTTCTTTATCTACTATCATAGCAACCATAGTAGTTGAAATTTCCTTTTCTTCTTTTACAGCATCAATCATAGCTCTTAAAGTAGCATAAGCACATACTCTATCATCTTGACCATAACCACCTATCATACTTTTATCTATACCTATATATTTTGCTGCAAATGCTGGTACAAATTCTATATCAGATCTTGCAAAATCTATCTCTTTTATTCCATATTTTTCATTAAGTAGTTTTAAAACTGTTGCTTTTACTTTGTTATCTTTTGCCTCTTTATCTTTTATACTTCCAAATAATATATTCATTTTCTCTGGATCAATAAACTCATTTGCATTTGCCTTCATTTGATCTTTTGCAAGATGTGGTAACAAATCTGTTATTGTAAAGCATGGATCATCTCCCTTATCACCAATTGAAATGTTTATTTTCTCCCCTTTTTCATTATACACCACACCATACATTGCAAGTGGTATAGACATCCATTGATATTTTTTTATACCACCATAATATTGAGTTTTTAAAAGTGCCATTCCTGCTGATTCATATATTGGAAAAGGTTTCAAATCTATTCTTGGACTATCTATGTGTGCTCCTATTATATTTACACCTTCTATTAAACCTTTTTTACCAATAACTGCAACAAATAAAGATTTATATTTATTTATAAAATAGATTTTATCCCCTGGTTTTAATTCTTCCTTTGTATTTATATCAACAAATCCAGCCTTATGTAATATATTTAAAGAAAAATCTACACATAAACGCTCTGTTTTAGCTTCATTTAAAAACTTTATATAATCTTTAGAATATTCATCCACATCTTTTAAAGATTTTTTATCTAGTGTTTGATAAACATCTTTTTTTTCATATTTTAAATCCACAATATCTACCTACTTTCTATTAATAATATTATACTTTATTTTATAATTTTTATTCAAATTATATTTTTAAAATTTTATTTAACAATATATAACTCTTTTTGAGTATCACAAAGTGGAATTCCACCATACTTTGTTACTTGTATCATTTCCTCAATAGAACCTCCATTTACAATATTTATTCTTGGTTCTAAAGTATATATACCATTTTCTATTAAACTTAGAGTTGCTCTTTTACATGATTTTAAACTTATAACTGCTCCACTATCATGAACATTTAGTCCTACTGCATGTCCAGTAGCATGGTTATAATCTGGATATCCTGCTTTTAATATCTTTTTTCTTACAATATTATCTACTGTATATGCTTTTACATCTGATTTCATCTCATCAATACCATCTTCAATTGCTTTAACTAATGTATTAAATACCTTTTGAATATTTTTAGGTACAGGTTTACTATCATCAGACTTTGCATATCCCATTCTTTGCATGTCTGTATACAATATTTCACCATCACTATATTCTATTTTTATACCAAAATCAAAATAAATTGTATCACCATATTTTAATTTTTTGTCACTTGGAAGTGAATGCCCGCCTTTTGCTAAGTTTTCACCTGTTAATACTATCGGACAATTTTCCCAAGCCATGTCATAGTATATAATTTCATTATTTTCTTTTCTAGTAACTTCTTCCATTATTTTGTCAGTAATCTTATTTACTAGATCTACAATTTGTATCTCTGTTAAACCTACTGTTATTTGTTTAAAAGTTTCTTTTAATATAATATTAGTTATACAAGCTTGATTTTTTAATCTTTCTATTTGTTTTTTAGTTTTTTTAGAAATCAAATCATAGATAATATTTTCAGCTGAAGTAAATTTTACTTTTTTTGAATACTTTTTATATGGTTGTTTTAATAAATTAGTAAAATCAATATATTTACCATGTGATAAAATATCTACTGTACTATCTGCCATTGTAGAATATGATAAACAAATTTCACTAGGAAAGTGAAGTTTTGCAAATATATCTTCTAAAATATTAACAAGTTGATTTTTAGTATTATATACATAGTATTCAACTATTTTTTTATTGTTTTTACTAGACATAATTTTATCTAAATTGTCTTTATCTAAGCTAGCAACAACTAAAAATACTTTATTTTGTGAAACTATACAAATTGTCTTTGAGTCTAAACCACTAAAAAAATATCTTGTAAATATCTTATCAGAACCACCATCATTTATCATAACCCAAACTTTTTTATCATATTTTTTCAAAAGTTCTAATGTACTAGTTAGCACTTTCTACCACTTCCATAGTTTCCTTAGCAATTTCCAATTCTTCATTTGTAGGGATTACAAATACTTTTATTTTAGAATCATCAGTTGAAATAATTCCTTCTTTTCCAGAGCCAGCTGTTATAACGTCATTTTTAGAGTCATCTATTTTTATTCCTAAGTTTTCCATGTTATCTACTATCATTTTTCTTTCATCTGCATTATTTTCACATACACCACCAGTAAATACAATTGCATCAACACCATTAAGCTCAGCCATATATGAACCAATATATTTTTTAGTTCTATTAGTTTGTATTTTTCTTGCAAGTATTGCACGTTCATTTCCTGAAATAGCAGCTTCTTTCATAAGTCTAAAATCTCCTATTCCTGTAAGTCCAATTCTACCAGATTTTTTATTTAATACAGCATCTACTTGATCTATATCTAAATTTTCTTCTCTCATTAATTTTGTAACTATTGCAGGATCCAAATCACCAGATCTAGTTTCCATTACTAGACCTTCAAGTGGAGTAAATCCCATTGAAGTATCATATGACTTTCCACTTTTTATAGCACAAATACTTGCTCCACCACCTGCATGACATATTATAGCATTTATATTTTCTTTAGGTTTATTTAAATATTTTGATAATCTTCCAAGAACATATTTATATGAAGTTCCATGAAAACCATATCTTCTTATTTTATACTTTTCATAATATTTATAATCTATTGCATACAAATAATTAAAATCTGGTATAGTTTGATGAAACGCTGTATCAAAAACTACTACATTTTTCAAATTTGGTGCAATTTCCATTATACCTTTAACGCCCATTATACAACCTGGATTATGAAGTGGTGCAAGAGATGATAACTTTTCTACTTCTTCTAATAACTCATCTGTTACAAGCTGAGCATCTGCAAATCTTTCTCCACCATGTACCATTCTGTGACCCACTGCATATATTTCATCTAAGCTTTTTATAACACCATACTCTTCATTCATAAGAGTAGATATTAAAACTTCCATTCCTTCTTTATGTGTAGGCATTAATACTTCATAAGATACATTTTTACCTGTTAATACATTTTTATATAATATATTAGATTCATCATAACCTAACATATCACATCTTCCTTTTGCTATTACTTGATTATTTTCCATTTCGATTAATTGAAATTTAATTGTTGAACTTCCACAATTAATAACTAATACTTTCATTTATATTCCTCCTTGTATATCAAAATAACATATACGAAAAAATATATATTATTTCAAAACATATTTTATCACTTAATCTATAAATTTACAATAAATTGCACATAACTTTAAAAAATGTTATATTAATAACAAAAAATATAAGTTAGATGAAATTTCATCTAACTTTATTGCCAACTAAGTATTGGATATCCATTATTCTTATTTGTTATATCTTCTTTAAAGTTATTTCCTAAAATTGAGGCATATGATTTTAGTGAAGACTCATCTACATTACCAACTTTTGACCACACATAACCTTTACCATTATAATATACAAAAGATGATCCAACAGTTGTTAAATTATAGCTATTTACTACATTATTATTATACACTATTGATGTATTACCTACTCTACCAACAATTCCACAAATAAATTGTTCACTGCTACCGCTACCATAAACAGTACCAGTATTATATAAATTATATACCTTACTTATTCCAGTCCATTGTCCAATAATTCCTCCTACCATAGCATGGCCACCATTGCCAGTTATTTGACCTGTATTATAACAATTTTTGATTTCAGAATCTCCTGTTAAATCACCAATAATTCCTCCAACAGCTACAGAATTATATCCTAATTTCTGTCTTGTTCCTTGTACATTTGCTTTATTATAACAGTTATTTATTATATTATTAGTATAAATTTGACCAACAATCCCACCTACATATATATAATACCATCTTCCATTACTAATAGCTGTATTAGTACTTGATATAGTACCACTATTTACACCACAATTATTAATTATACCATTAGCCACTGCAACAAAACCACCAGTACTAGTATGAATGTTAGGACTTTGATAACTGTTATTTATGTATACATTTTCAAGTATCGTATTTTGTATACTTGAACCACTTCCAATAGTAGAAAATAATCCCAAATTTACATATTTATTACTATCAATATATAAATTACTTATTATATGCTTATTTCCTTCAAATGTACCTAAAAAATCGGTAATAGGTACCCAATTATTACTGTCTCCTCCTAAATCTATATCTTGCATTACTCTTACTGTTCTTCCTTCATATGTTCTCCCGCTATTTACTCTATCCCTAAAACTTTCCATATCTTCTCTATTCCATATTTCCATATCTTCTGTTATTTCTTCTACTTTTAATAATTCTTTATTTTTTGTTCCATTTTTTTCTTCTACTTCTACTTTATAACTACCATTTTCACTTACTTCTATTCTTCCTACATACTTTCCTTCCTCATTTTTCACTACTTCTATTATTTCTCCATTTATTCTTACTCTTTCTATTTCTCCTTCATACTCTATTACTACACTTATTGTTGCCTTAGTATAGTCACTACTTGTTTCTACATTTGCGCTTATTTTAATACTTTCATTTAACTTTTCTTCCCCTGTTCCTTCTCCATATGTCTCATCTCCTATTTGCAATCTTAGTATTCCATCTTCATCTACATACCATGTAGTTTCTTTATTATACACTGGCAATTTCTTTCCTGTATAATAATCAACTCCTTTATTTGATTTATAATCAAATATTATTTTTCCTACTACTTCTTTATTTATAGTATACGTTGTTTCACCTACTACACTTTTTCCTTTACTCGTTGGTTCATTTAACCTATTTGCTACTATTCCTATTACTTCCTCTTTTTCTGCCATTATCTTTCCTACTGTATTTGTAAATATAGCCTGCATATTTGCTACATCACTTGTTATTCTTGCTTTATTTGCTTCTATCATTGGATTATTATTTTGTAATGATATTATTATCGCTGCTACTAGTATTATTACTACTATTATTGTTATTACTAATACTATTAGCGATATCCCCCCCTTAGGGCTTATTTTACAAAAAAGTTTTTGTGCATATTTTTTATTTTCTTCATATATTTTCATATTATATCTCCTCTTTTATATATATTTATATTTTATAAAGTTTCTTTTACACACAAAACCTAGCTAAAGGAATTCATCTCCTTTAACTAGGTTTATATATCTA
>CANAIR010000025.1 GCA_947361355.1 uncultured Clostridium sp. | reverse complement strand
ATATATTCTCCAAAACTTATATAATCTCTACCAAGTCTTGAAGTATCTTTTACAATTACCATATTTACTTTTTTATCTTCAATGTCTTGTATCATTCTATTAAAATCTGGTCTATCAAAAGTAGTTCCAGAAATACCATCATCAATATAGATGCCATAAATATTTAGATTATTTTCTTTTGCATATTGTTTTAAAATTTCTTTTTGGTTTGTTATACTGTTGCTTTCTCCTTGTAGTTCATCATCTCTTGATAATCTACAATATAAAGCACAGCTATATACTTTTGTGTTACTTACTAACAATTTTTCCTCCTTTTCCTTTAGTAAGTTCCACCTATAATTTATGCTTTCAATTTAACATAACTTAATAGAAAAATCAATAGCCTAAATTATAGGTGAAAACTAAATTTTGTGTATTAACTTATTTTTTCGTTAGTTGCATATTGCAAAACATTTCAAAAATCTTTGATATAGAAACTCTTACATCTTCGCTAGAATTTTCTTTAAACTTGTTTATTATAACTATTTCATCTTTCTTTTTTGTTTTCTTACCCATGACAATTCCTCCTGTTCTTTCTAAAATGTAAAGAAAAAGACCTCTATTTAATAGAAGTCTTAAATAAAATAATATTACTAACTCATACAAAATCTGTGTTTGTACTTTTGAGTTGGCACTTTGATATTCATATTTACCGTTCTAGGAACATCGAATCCAACTGTTAATCCATTTACTAATGATAAATTACCTTTGCTATTTCTATGATAAGCACTTGAATTACATTTAATAAAATTATAATCAGACATATTATAACTATGATAATAAGATAATTCAGCAATATCTTTTTCAAGTTGTGCTTGCATTTCTTGATATGAATTATCATCTTTTTTAGGTCGTTTATAAGTTTTGTAATATTCCTTATTATAAGTTGTCTTTCTAACCATAGATGCTTTGTGTTTAGTTTCTTTATTTGAATTATATCTTTTATCAGTTTTTATAACTTGAGATACATAACTCTGAGTAACTTTAATTCTTGTAGCAATATCTTTCTGTTTTTGATGTTCTTCATAATACATTTTTAAGATTTTTTCTTTCTTATTCAATTCCAATTCCTCCTTTCATTCAAATATGTACTTATATTTTTTACTTGCATTATTTTAGGCATAAAAATCCCATATAACACTATTTATTTTGGTATATGTGTTGACATTTATTATATTTTGGTGTAATCTATTTATATATACGAAGTATTAACTTTCAAAAATATAAAAGTAATATTTATAAGATATAAATATATTACATATTTAAAATTATACTGTAATATTTTATTATTGTCAATATATTACTATAAAAATTTTGAAAAAGTTTTTAGATTGGAGAAAAATATGAGATTTGATTTAGAATATGGCTTTAATAATCAATCAATGCCAAAGTTTGAAGAATATGAAATAAAAACTATAAAAGGTATCAAATATGTTGTTCCAAAATTAAATGAAAGCACTATTCCACCATATACTTCAATTGATTTTGAAGATTATGAAGAAAATGACAAACCTTTAATAGATTTTATAAATTTAGGAAAACTATCACTAGAAAATAAAAAAGATACAGACAAATTATTAATTGAATATATAAATAAATATGGTTTACTAGGTTTAATACATAATCTACCAGTAAATAGATATTATACACTAGATACAAAAGTGTTACTAAAAGAATTTAATAATGTTTCTGGTATTGAATGGTATGATGCTTTTAATACAATGGAAATATTAGATTATTTTAAAATATTCTTTCCAACTGCGACAAATAAAGAAATAAATGATATAATAGAAAAAAGCAATAAATTACTTTGTCAGCATAGTATGGAAAAATTTATCACACCAGATTTAAACGAGTTATACTATAAAAACGAAAAATACTATGAACAAGTAGATATGATAGTAAATTATGCACAAACTTTGTATAATATTTTAAAAGAATTGAAGAAGGAAAAAGGCGAAAATATACAACATTCTTTGATTGAAAAATTAGAATCAAATCATATTAGAACTAATTTAGAATTTAATGGAATTACAATACATGTAAGAAGTTTGAAAGAATACATAGATGAAGATTTTAAATTATTTGCAATAGAAGAAAAGAAATATTTAAAACTTTGTAAACATTGTGGAAAAGCATTTACAGCATCAAACCCAAAAACTGAGTATGATACATTTAGCTGTAAAAACCAAGAAAATGTTTATAAAAGTAGAGCAAGAAATAAATAATAAATGAAAATTGCCACTACTGGTGGCAAAATTGGAGGTTTTGAAATGGAAGAAAACTACCCACCATATACAATTACTGATAAAATGCTAAATCTAGCAACAAAGATAATGGAAAAGATTGGAGAGGCTAATTATTTTGAAAGTTTAAATAGATACCCAGAATTAAGAAGAAAAACAAGAATTAAATCAATTCATTCTTCTTTAGCTATCGAAAATAATCAATTATCACTATTTCAAGTTGAGGCAGTAATCAATGGAAAAGCTGTAATTGGAGAACAAAGAGATATTCAAGAAGTTAAAAATGCCTATAAAGCTTACGAAGAACTTGATAATGTCGATCCATATTCTGTAGATGACTTAAAGAAAATACAAGGAATACTAACTTTTGCTATTGAAGATGATAGTGGAAAGTTTAGAAATCACGGAGAGGCTGTTTATGATGGAAATGTGCAAATTTTTATGGCTCCACCTCATACAATGGTGCCTACACTTATGGATAACTTATTTAATTGGATGAATAAAGCAAAAGATACTGTTAATCCATTAATATTATCTTCTATATTTCATTATGAATTTGTATTTATACACCCTTTTTCAGATGGAAATGGAAGAACAGCAAGACTTTGGCAAACAGCAATACTTGCTCATTGGAAAGAGTTATTTAAATATATACCTATAGAAAGTATAATAAGAAAACATCAAGAAGGCTATTATACTGCAATTCAAAATTGCAACAATGTTGGTAATTCAAATAAATTTATAGAATTTATGCTTGAAGTTATTGATGAAGCAGTTGATGGAATGATTTTAGAGCAGCAAGAAACTACACAAGAAACTACACAGAAGACTACACAAGAAAAAATAATTGATTTAATGAAAAAAAATCCAAGTATTACACAAGTTGAAATGGCTAAAGTTCTTGATTTGACAAGAGATGGAATATCATATAATATAAAAGCACTAAAAGAAAAGAGAATTATTGAAAGAGTTGGCTCTACTAAAAATGGAATATGGAAAATATTAATATAGCTTGCAATTTACATAATAATATGATATAATCACTCTGTAAATACCAAATTTCGGTATTTTATTATTCCTGTTTTTCAACGTGGGAATACATCAAAAAACAAAAAATATTGACAGGAGGGTAAAAATGAAGTACATGTCACCATGGATATTTACTACAAATCAGTGTAATCTTCGGTGTCCATACTGTTATGTCAAGTGGAATGACAATAAAATGTCAAAAGAAACTTATGACAAAATCAACAGCACATTCTTAAGAATGTTGGACAGCGGAGAACTCGATTTTGTGGTATATCGGCTTGCAGGAGGAGAACCTACACTCGTTTTTAACGAGTGGAAAGGCTTTGTTGAAGATTTCCTTACTAATTGTGGTTCAAAGGGATTTGTTAGTGTTATTACTAACTTAACCATATTGACCGATGATATGTTGGATTTCTTTGAAAAGCACAAAGACAGAATTGGATTTGGCGTTTCCCTAGATGGCTATTCCTATTCCAAACCGTTTATCAATGGGCAAAGTTCAGCAGAAATTGTAAAAGCAAACATTGACAAGTTGTTAGGAATTGGTATTAAGAATATCGACATTTCGACAGTTGTAGACGCTAATAGTTTTGGAGATGTAGATATTTTAGCCGAATGGATTTCACAGAGAAATTTAGGCTGGGGAGTTTACCTAGACCATTTCTTCTGTGGCGAAATTGATTACGATGTCATTTGCAATAAAATGAAGCAAGTGGTAAGCATACTGGGAACTAATCATTTTGACATCTATCATCGATTTAAGTTTAACAACATAAAAATTGACACCAATTATGAGGGCTGTACAGCAGGAGAAAAGTTAATTACCATAGGAGTAGATGGAAATATTTATCCTTGCCAGACACTTGTCAACGAAGAACCTATTTGCAACATTTTTTCTTGTGATGATATTATCCAAGCTTTAAGAGTACAAAAAGCATATAAAATTGGGTATAACTATACATTACCTGAAAAATGTGAAGGTTGCTCTATTGCAGAAATATGCGGTGGCGGTTGCAAGATGCACAATAAAGAAATTAACAAAAACTTTACTTGTGATATCATGAAAACCGTTATACTGTATATGATAAAAACTATCTTAAATCATGAAGGAGGAACATAATATGCCGAGTTGTGATGGTTCTAACTGTAGTGCATGCGCATGTGCTTGCGATTCTTCACTCGAAAAAGAGAATAGAAGTTTGCAGGCAGAAAATGAAAGATTGAGAGAACGGCTAAAAAGGCTTGAAGCCAATCTGGAAAGGGAAGTCCAAGAAAGAACAGCGAAGAGAACGGCAGAAAAAACTGCTACCATTAAGGTTGAAGCTGAACGTTCTGCTAGGGCGAAACTTGAGAGTGAGATTAGACCTCAAGTGGAAGCCGAGGTAAGAGAGACCATCAAGGAGGAAATTAGACTTGAGGTTGAAAAAGAGGTCAAAGCCAAAATGATGGAGAAATTTTTCGGGTAATATGTACAACGAGGGTGTCTTGCTTTGCAGGGCACCCTTTATCTACTTAATTCAAATTCTTTTTCTCGTTCTTCCTTTTTTATCTGTTTTACTGGGTCAATAAGTGTATGAGTATCATCTTCAAATTTTTTGACTAATTCTTTTGAATCTCCAAAATTAAACTTATTACAAATCCATTCTATAAATTTATTAATAGTTTTGTAAAATCTATCAATAATCTTATTTAAGTGATTATTTTCATTTTCTAAATGTTTAATTTCATTTTCGTAATTCCATTTTAAATCAAATTCTTTTTCTTTATATTGCTTTTTGATATCTTCAACTTCTTTATGCAGAGATCTATTATCAGCCAAAATTATATTTCTTTCTTTTTGGTATTTTTGAGCTTCATCAATAATTTTAGACTGTTTTGATAATTCCTTATTCAAAGAGAGATTTTCTTTATACAATTCTTTAATAAAATCATCTTTAGGTTTTATAATTTTTTCTAATATCTTTTCATCTCGTTTTATTGAAAATTTGCTAATGTCATTTATATCTGGAACTTTTGGTAACTCAAGTTTCATTTCACTTAAAAGTTTTTTGGTGTTATCATAATTTGTAATTTTCTTATATTCTTCAATAGTGTAATGTTTTCTTCCAGTATCTTCGATAAACATACCTCTTTCTAAATCAAAGCCTTTTGACTTAACATGATTGAAATAGGCATCTTGTAACTTTCTGTAACTATCTCTGCCTTTCCAGAAATCTCTAGCACATATTTTATCAATTTTATTACCTTCTTTATCTTTTGTATGCACAACTGGTACAAACATTAAGTGCATATGTGGTGCTCCTTCATCAAGATGTACTACTGCTGATATTATATTCTTCTCTCCTAGATTTTTGTAATTACAGATAAATTTATAACATTCATCAAAATATCTTTTAGTCTCTTTTTCTCCAATTTTATCAAAGAATGATTGGTCAGAAGTAAATATCATTTGACACATTATAATGCTATTACTACGAAGATGACCTTTTAAATTATTTTCTTTTATATATTTATCAAATTCTTTTGTATATGTGAACTCATTTTTCTTAATATAATAATTCAAATGTGTTCTAGTAGGATCAATATTTTTATTAGAATGATTTTTTGCTTTTCTATCATTGTGTGTACCTTTTCCGTTTATTTCTGCTCGTGTTAATTTTTCATTTCTTACGATAGCGTAGCTCATATTCTCCAACGCTCCTTTCTCAAAATAAGTTTACTTGTCTAACACACTAGACAAACAAAGTTTATCTGTGTGGCAGGGAAAACTAAATTTTCCCCACACCCCTTTACCTAAAAAATGCAAAATTCATTTTTTAGGTTTTAACTAAATTTGCATTTTGCAATTTAGTTAAAAGAAAGAGCAAGAAAAAAATTATTATTTTTTCTTACTCTCTATGAAACCTCGCTCGGTTTCAAACTTCCACGCTCTATGGCAAATCTATATAGAAACCAGAGGGAATAAGCTGAAGTGAATTAGGTGTAATAATCCCATTTGTAAAAAAGAATTATTACACCTATATTAGAAACCGTCGGTCATTCGCCTCGTTTCATAGGTAGTCTAGTAAGTAGCTTTGCTACTATAATTGTTGATATTATTAAAATATCTTGTTCATACTCGCCCAAACTTTTTACAATTACAAATCCATTTCAAGTTTTGCCACCGAATACTCTTTTATTATTGTGAGTCTGTGTTCTAAAATCTCACTCACGCACTTTGTATAATTAGACTGCTTATACAAATACGAATGAACTTTATAGCATCGGCTCATCACACCAAACACTTTTTAAGAGGTGTTGCATTTCTCTTTTGAACATAAAAAACTACTCATAGTTATAAAACTACAAGTAGTTAATTTATTCCTATTCAATTAAGCTTTAAAATTGATTTTAAGGCATTTATATTTGAAAGTAGAGTAACTTTATCACACATAAATTAGTTCTTTTAAAATGATTTCTTCAGCTTGATTTTTTATTGAATTCATTGTTCCAACCCAATAAAGCATATCAGTATTTTTCATATCTTCTGTTAAATTACTTTTAGCCTTTAATTGTTCTATTATTTTATTTATTCTTGCTTGTGCTGTTTCTTGTACTTCTTTTAAATGTTTATTAAGTTCTTTATTCATAAACATTATTAGATAATCAGCTTTTTTGTGTTTCTTCAAATAATCTAGTCTTAATAACCCATATTTGTTAAGTGTAATTTTTTCTTCTTGTTCCAAAGTTAAGTTGGGAAGATAATAATCGCCAACTAATGTATAACTTATTCCAGTCTTTTCATCTGTAAATTCTTTCTTTAACTCTTCATTTTTCATAATCTTTTACCTCCAATTTTTATTTATAAATTATAGGCTAAACTGTACTAAATATCAATATTTTCTTATTTTTGTCATAAGAAGATGTAGATGACGTAAATACTTCAACCGCTAATGGAAGATTCTTTGTGCGTATGCTAACAGTATTATCACAACTAGAAATTGAGATAGTAAGTGAAAGAACAAAGTTTGGTTTAACTGGTGCAATAAAATCTGGTCATATACCTAACAGGTGTCCTCTTGGTTACAAAAGAGAAGGCAAGAAAATGATAATTGATGAAACTACAAAAGATTTAGTCATTAGAATATTTAATATGTATTTAGAAGGTAAAAGCTATCAAACAATAGCAAATATTCTAAACGAGGAACAAGTACCAACACTTACAAAAGCAAAATGGAAAGATTCTACCATAGAAAAAATGATAAACAACAAAATCTATATGGGAGATTATGAAAGGTTTAAAAGAGTTGGAAAAGAACAAGGAAAAGAGCCAGTTATTTATAGAGATGTTGTAGAGCCAATTATTTCAAGAGCTATGTTTGATGAAGTACAAGTACAAAAAGAAAAAAATCAAAGAGCATTTTGTAGAGATAGAGTTTATATCTTTATGCAAAAGTTAATTTGTCCTAAATGTGGCAAGCTAATGACTTGCAAAGGAGCAGGTGGAAAAAAGAAGAAATATATGTATTATCATTGCACAGACTGTAAGCTATATTTAAGAGAAGATTTAATTGAAGATGTAACAATAGATTTAATTATGAATTTAATAGAATATGATATGACAGTAAAGCAATATTTCTTCCCTGTTTTAGCAGATAAAAAAGAACGAGATACAGCAAAACTAGATAAAGAAATTGCAAATTTGAAAAAACAAAAAGACAGAATTAAAGAAGCATATATAAAAGGAATTGTAGAAGTAAACGATTTTTCTGAAGAATATAAAGTAATTGAAGAAAAATTAAACTTGTTAGAAGAAAAAAGAATACAAACAATAGACTTAAATAAACAGACCTTTTCCCCACAACAAATAATGGCTGATAGAGATGTAGAAAAAGAAAAACTGCTTCGTTCTAATGAATTTTATGATATGTTAATGCTTCAATGGAGTAATAAAACAAAAGAAGAAAAACAAGAATTTATTTCAAAATTCATAGAAAATGTTACGATTGATAAAAATGAAAAAGGCACTTATGAATTAGTAAATATAAAATTTAGAAGTAGTTTTATTGAACAAATTTATAAGATTTTAGATTATGGAATGTTTGATTTTACATTTCCTTGCACCATAGGAAAAGAAGAAGCTACAGTTACTACAACAGTACAAATGGACAAGAAAGAATTACAAGAATATATGGACAGATTAAGTAATTATTATGAGGTTTCATACTATGAATTAGATAGACCAGACTCACCTAAAAAGGGTTACCAAAAGAAATATTATAGAATAAAAGAAACAAATGAAAATGGAGAGAGACTATTCAAATTAGTAGAGTTAATTGCTAGTGACAAAAGCTTTCCTATTCAAAAAGATAACCACGTTATAGGTGAAATTCGTGTAAAAGAACGAGAAAAAGTTAGTTAAAAATAAAATTATGGAGGTAAAAACAAATGGAAAATAAAGAAATAAAACAAAATAGATATGGAATTGAATATACAAAACAAGGAGATTATTATATGCCCAATTTAGTATTAGAAAAAGAAAAAATCATACTAAACAAATATGGGAGAGCAAGATTAAATTATCTAAAAACAAATAAAAAAGCAGAATATATGATAATGTTTACAAAAGGAACTCTTAATAAACACTTAAAAGAAATACAAAAAACAGCACAAAATCGATTAGATTTTATGATAGATGAGTTAGTAAAAAAAGAAAATATTACAGAAGAATTGAAAGAGAAAAATCAATTAGCTTGGATAGCAGCAATGAATTCTATTAAGAGTATTGCAGAAGAAATTATATATAGTGAACTAATTTACGTGTGAGTACAACCTAAAAATATTGATTTAGCAAGCAACGTATTTGTACTCACGCCACAAATACCAATATAGAATGGGACACAAGTCCCAAACCCTAATACAAAAACAGAAAGCGAGATGAAAAATTATAAGAAATAGAAATATAAAAATAAATATCTTTTTGAATGAAGAAGAAAATAGAATATTAAATGAGAAAGTAAAAAAGTCTGGATTAAATAAATCAGAGTTCTTTAGAAAAATAATTTTAAACTATCAACTAAAAGAAAAGCCAGATGAAAAGTTTTACGAGATACTATCACAGCTTCGTGGTATGGCAACGAACTTAAATCAAATGTCAAGAATATATAATCAGTATAAAGGCTATGTAAATGAAAATAAATATGCTACCTTATATAATCAAATACAAAATTTTATATTAGCATTAGAAGAAGTTTATCTTATACCAACAAAAAATAAAAGTGTTAGTGGGTGGCAATAGATTATGGCAGTAACAAAAATATGGAAAGTAAAAGACAGATTAGATGTTACAATAAATTATGCAGTAAATGGAGAAAAGACAGAAGAAAAGTTATATGTATCAGGTATAAATTGTATGCCTGATACAGCATATCAAGAAATGATAAATATAAAAAAGCAATTTTTCAAAACAGATGGCATACAATGCTTTCATGCAGTGCAATCTTTTGTAAAAGGAGAAATAACACCAGAACAAGCCCATGAAATTGGAATGAAACTAGCTGAAGAATTATGGGGAGATAAATTTCAAGTAATAGTTACAACACATTTGAACACAGATAATTTGCATAATCACTTCATACTAAACTCTGTTTCTTTTTTAGATGGCAAGAAATTTCGTAACACTAAAAAAGATTATGCAATAATGAGAAAAACATCAGATAGACTTTGTGAAGAATATGGATTAAGTGTATTATCTCAAGAAGAAAAATATAATAAATATGCTACAAGCAGTTTATATAAGGAACTGATGAAAGATTCTATTGACTATGCAATAGAAAATGCCAAAGATTATAACGAGTTTATAAAAATACTACAAGATTTAGATTATATAGTTACAGACAAGAACTACACTTTATCTATAAGGCGTAATCCATACAAAAGAAACACAAGAATTGAAAGACAATTTGGAAACAAATACTCAAAAGAAAATATTTATAAAAGAATATTAGAAACACAGCCACTATACCCCTATTCTTCTAATCCTATGGTACTAATTACTAGAACTTATGAAAATTACAATAAACACAAAGAAAAACATTATAAAAATAAAGGCTCTATTGGCTATCTTATATATCAATATGAGAAATTATTCGGTATCAATACAGAAAGTGCCTTAAGATTGAAAATAACGAAAATGACACCAGAACTAATAGCAGAGATTAAGAAAATGGATGAGTATTCTAATCAAGCAAGATTTTTAGCAAAATATAATATAAATACAAGTCAAGACTTATTAAAATTTGAAAAGTTAGCTTATGAAAAAGTAAATTCATTAAAGAGCAAACGAGAAAACCTTTGGAAGAAGCATAAAAGAGTTAAAACAGATGAAGAAAAACAAGAAATAGAAAAAGAAATTACAGAAATTTCAAAACAAATTACTCCAATTACAGAAGAAATAAAACATTGTAACAATATAAAGCAAAGAATGGATAAAATTAAGCAAGTTCAATTACATGAACAAATAGAACAGGAAAAATCACAATTTGAAAAAGAACTGGAAAAGAATAAAAAAGACAGAAACAAAGCAAGGTAGATTATTCTATCTTGTTTATGGCAATTTCTTGAATTATTATGTAAAATCTGGTATAATATTTTTATAAATCGTGTGTACAGCGAATAAATGTACAAATATTAGAATTGGAGGTAAGCAGAATGATGTATGAGTATGCACCGTGGGCAAAAGACACTTTACATCGGATACTTGCTGTCTCTTCAAAAAGTCTGCCTATATTAGACATTCAATTTGGAGGAGCATGTAACCTGAATTGTATCTATTGCGACACACCGAAGTACGACCATCCTTGTTTGCTGGACTTAAATTCTATTGAAAAAATCATTAACACTGGTACTATTCAATGGATTTATGCCTGTGGACTGGGAGAACCAACAGCAAAAGGCAATGTTGAAGCTTTTAAGCAGATTTTAGCAATGTGCAAACGGATGTCTGTTAAGGTGTCTGTCTTCAGCAATTTAGTCAATCTTGATGATGAATTGCTTGACTACATTGCAAACGAAACACTGCATGTGCTTTTCAAGCTTGACAGCTTCAAACCAGAAGTAATGCAATTCCTTTATGGCTCTGACAGAAGTCAGATTATTCTGAAAAATTATCAGAGACTTAAAGAAGTTGTCCGCACTCACAACGGCACAACAAACTTGGGAGCATCTATTGTTCCTACATCGAGAAACTATGAAGAAATCTATGAAATCATTGACTGGTGTATGGAAAATGATGTATATCCTCTGTTAGGGCAGCTAGAAAATGCAGGTAAGTGTGCATATATTTTCGATGAGTTAGAGCTCAAAGAAAAAGAATTATTAACTTTAAGGTGCTACATTGAAAACCAATATGATGTACACTATGAAATTCCTGTATGTCCTGCAACTATTTCTGGAATACACATAACAAACACTAATCGTGTAATCGTTGATGAAATAACAGGTCTCTCCTGCGGGTGGTTCTGGCTTGATGAGCCCAAAATGATTCAGATTGGTAACATTATAGACATGACTTTGGAAAAAATAACGGCGAAGATTATTGCCTATCGTAAGTCAAAGTTTGCTGATGTTATTCAAACTGAAAAGGCACTCGAACCTAATCCCTTTGGTGGCTGTGGTGGAGATGCAAAAGCTCTGCTAAGCCGATATATCAGTATTTCTGATTATTGAGCTACCGACCAGTAAAAGCACTTCTGCATTTGCAGAAGTGCTTTTACTGTTTATATAAGTTTAGATATAATATTTATTAGACAAATTACAAAATAAACAGATAGAATTTAACTTTGAACTGTTTGTTTTGTAATCTGACAGAAAATGATGAATTTCCAAAAAATTAAATATTTTATAGAGTTTATAATTGTAAAACAAAATCAAATGATTTTCGACAAAATATTTGAAATAAATGACAAATTAGTGAATATGTGATATAATACCTAAAAAATATTTAAGCTAATAAAGGAGATAGAAATAATGAGTAAACAAGTTTATATAAGTGCTGATTATTCAGAAGATTCTGGTGATCGCGATGTTGTAGAGATATTAAATAAATGGGGAACTGATGACATGCATAAAGTTGATTTTATAGATATGGCTAAAGTAGTTTCAGGTAGTGTTTCAAAAGACCCTGATTGTCGTATTTGTGATTTAAAGCAAGAATTTAATAGTCAAATAAATGCTTCTTCTGCTGTTATTTTTGTTGTTGGAGATAAAACAGCATCTCGAATAGCAGGAAGTAATTGCCAACGAACAACTAAAGAACAAATATATTGTACTTGTACGCCGTATAAGCAAAATACTAATGGTTATAAACCTTGTAAGGTTTATTTTACTTCTACTCCAGTAAATGATAATGTTGGAAATATAAATTCGTTTTCTTATCTTAGACATGAATTTGAGCAAGCGAAAAAACGTAATAAAACTATTATAGTAGTTTACAATTCTTTACGTAAGGAAGAAAGCTGGCTTCCTTCTTATATGAAAGGTTATGAAGCAAAGGCAGAACCTTTTTGGATAAAAAACGATTATGGCGAAAAGGTCGGCAATTATGCATATATAAAAGAGGTATTAGGATATGCTTAAATTTTTTAAGAGAAGCAGTACATTGGCATTTGGTATGATTTCTGCAATCTTTACATTTGTTCCAGAGACTTGCTTTGAAAAATATATATTATTAACAAATTATTCTACTGAAGCAAATATTGTAGTTAATCGTATGATGACTTTTATTGTAGTGCTTTTGATGTCAATACTTGGAAATGCCCTATATTTACACTTTCGAAGAAATGTGCATATAAATGGACATAACTATAGTATTCATATTAAATATGGAAATTTATTTAAAATGCGTAAATGCAAAAAGGTTATTCCCTTTGATGAATGCTTTACAACAAGTGTAGGCAGTCGTCCTTGTGACATAAATCCTGATTCTATTTGTGGTCAGTATTTAAAAGAACATCCTATACAAGACATAAAGTCATTAATTAATAATATACAGTTACATCCAGCAAAAAATAAATCAAAATATCAAAGTAAAGAATGCTATACATCTGGTAAACTAGTACCAAATGGAGATGATTTATTACTAGCATTTGCAAAACTAAATGAAGATGGATTAGGACAATTTACTCGTGAAGAATACCTTGAATGCTTATCAGTTTTATGGAAAGAAATTGATAAATATTATGGTCAAATGAATGTATGTATACCAATATTAGGTTCTGGCGTAACTCGTATAGATGGAATATCACTTACACAACAGGAATTATTAGATTTAATAATTGAATCTTATAAGCTAAGTACATATAAAATAAAAGTTCCATATAAATTATATATTATATGTAAAAAGAAAGATAACTTTTCATTAAATAGAATTGGTGAAACCTTGTGATAGAAAATGCTAAAAACTATATTGTTATTATGAAAATAAAGTGATTTTGCAAAATTACATTTGACAAAATAAAAAAATGACTGTATAATAAAGATAGAAAATGAGTAACACAAAGTGTGTTGCCGAGAATATGTTTAATAAACCATTTCACTCGCCAAAGCAGAATGGTTTATTTTTTATTGCCTATGAAGTAACCAACAGATGATGATTAACAAGGCAACATTTATGATAGTCATTGCTACTAATCCGTAGAAAAGTAGATATGTAATAATTATTAATGCTGATTCTACCATATTAACCACCTCCTATATTCAATCTCACAAACTAAGTTGTGGAGGTTTTTGTAAATACTAAGTTGTCAAAGGTGGCAACACACTCCGCTTATTCTCATTTTCTATGTCTACAACTATACAACATTATTAGATAAAATACAAGCGAACAAAACAAATTTTTGAAAATATTATTTTTGTTTTAGCTATTGTAATTTTTATTGTTTTATGTTACATTAAATATAGTCAAAAAATAGAATTACGAATATAACACTTGCAAACTATTGATATGACTACATTTAAGAGTTGAAAATAGATGTTTTTTGCCCTAACAATTTCGCAAACGTGTCTAGTTAGGGCACCAATGATGTATCTGTTCGAACTTTTTATAGAACAGAGAGATACAGAAATCAATCAGAAATGGTTGATTTTTTCTTTTGCAAAAAATCATCCTAATTTTATAACGAATGGATGGTGTTTAAAGTGAAGATAATTAAGCAAGAATTAGAATTTGAGGAATGTCTAAAACAAAGGCTAGAGTTTATATGTGAGTTTTCTAAATTTACTCCTACATTTATCAATGGTAGCATTAGAAAAATTGAAAAGATTAATATTTCATACATTGAACCTCATAGAGTAATTATCAAAAACATTACTTTTTTAGTATTTAATTACTTAAATGATGTTTATGTATCCAACTTATCTAATAAGATAAAGTTATCTGAATTAGAAGAATATCTGAAAAACATATAAATATAGGCAAAAATTTTACGTTTCTTAAAATCGTGATATAATATAGTTAATAAATTATATATAGCTGTTCGTCAAAAGCTATATATTTATGAGTACTTTGAAAAGATTATATTATATTATATTGCCTATTATATTTTACAATAAATGGATTTAGGAGATGTCAACAGTACTCGTATTGTACGTTGATGTCTCTTTTTGTTTTATTAAGGAGATTTGAGAACAATACCTTTTATTTCTTTTTCAAAGTTCAAATTTTGTTCTGGATAAAAACTTTTTAGATATTCTGTAATTTCTTCATTACTCATTTTAGAAAGTTTATTACAAAATTCATTTTTTAAATTTTCTAAAAACTCGTATTCTTCATTAGTTAGTTCAATTCTATGTATTTTTTCATTAAAAAGAAATACAAGAAACAGCAGATAGTAGAGTGCAACAGATTATTAGCGAGTTAAAAGCAAAAAGCGATTTGACTGAAAATATGAAAAACACTGATGTTATATACTGGGTAGGCACAATGAACTCTATAAAGGCACAGGCTAAAAAAATTGTTTTTAGTGAATTGATTTATGTATAAAAATTGTTAAAAGCGAATGAGAGTAAAAAGTTATCATTCGCTTTTAAGTTATAAGTAGTAATTATAGAGAGTATATGATTTTACCACCACCAATTACAATATCATCAATATAAAATACTGCTGATTGTCCTGCTGTTATTGATTTTTGTAATTCATCATATATTACTTTAACGTTATTTCCATACGGAATTAATTTAGCTTTATAGGCTTTTGAAGAATATCTTGTTTTTACATCAACTATTAATTCTTTCTCTAGTTTATCAAATACTAGCCAGTTAATATTTGAAACAATAAATTCCTTTTTATATAATTCTTTTTCATCTCCAACAATTAATTCATTTTTTTCTTTATTAAATCCTATAACATATAATGGTGTAGGATTAGATATTCCTATTCCTTTTCGCTGTCCAATTGTATATTTATATAATCCAGTATGAATTCCTAGTATATTTCCATTTGTATCAACAATATTTCCTTTGATGCTTTTTATATCTGAATTATTTTCTAAAAATATTTTATAATTTCCATTTGGAATAAAACAAATATCTTCACTATCTGGCTTATGTGCTACTGGTAAATTATGTTGTTCTGCAATCTTTCTTATTTCTTCTTTGCTGTTATATATTCCTAATGGTAACTTTAATTTATCTAATAATTCTTTTGGAATATTATATAAAACATAACTTTGGTCTTTGTCTACTGCATTTGCTTTTTTTAATACATTTTGTTTATATCTTTCTGAATATTCTATTTTAGCATAATGTCCTGTTGCAATATACTCGCACTTTAACTCTTGTGCTTTTTGATACATACTTCCAAATTTTAAATACTTGTTACATTCTATACAAGGATTTGGAGTTTTACAATTTGTATAACAATTTATAAAATCATCAATTACATATTCTTTGAATTCATCTTTAAAATTTAAAGTGTAATGTGGTATTTGTAAATAATCACAAACTCTCTTTGCATCCATAGTAGAAGAAATATTACAACAACTTCCCTCAATTTCTCCTTCAAATAGTTTCATTGTAATTCCAATAACTTCATATCCTTGTTCTTTTAATAGAATTGCTGAAACACTACTGTCAACTCCTCCACTCATTCCTAATAAAACTCTTTTTTTCATTTATATACCACAACTTTCACAGTGATGATCTTTTAAATTGCATTTAGATTTTATTTCCTCTTCTGTTAGTTTTCCTTCTTTTCTATAATAGTCTGCAATAGCCTCGTGGATAGCTTCTTCTGCTAATACAGAACAATGTAATTTTACAGGTGGAAGTCCACCTAATGATTTTACTACATCTGTATTCTTTAATTGCAATGCTTCTTCTAATGTTTTTCCCTTTATAATTTCTGTTGAAATACTACTTGTTGCTATTGCTGCACCACATCCAAATGTTTTAAATTTTACATCAACTATGATATTATTTTCTACTTTAATAAACATTTTCATAATATCTCCACAAACAGGATTTCCAACTTCTCCTATTCCAGAAGAATTTTCTATTTTCCCTACATTTCTTGGATTTGTATAATGTTCTACAACCTTTTCTGAATATTCCATTTTATTTATTTTCCTCCTCAATAAATTTTTCATATAATGGCGACATTTCTCTTAATCTGCTTACTATTTCTACTAAATTTTCTGTGAGATAGTCAATTTCCTCTTTTGTATTATATTTTCCTATTGAAATTCTTAAAGATCCATGTGCTATCTCATGTGGTAATCCTATTGCTAATAATACGTGAGATGGATCAAGTGAACCTGATGTACAAGCACTTCCGCTTGATGCACATATTCCCTTTAAATCTAAATTTAATAATAATCCTTCTCCTTCTATAAATCTAAATGAAATATTGCTATTTCCAGGAAGTCGTTTTTCCATATCTCCATTTATTTTGATATATGGTATCCTATCTTTTACTTGATTTACATAGTAATCTCTTAATTCTTCTATTTGTTTAGTATGTTTTTCTAAGTCTCTATATGCTATTTCAATAGCTTTACCCATTCCAACTATTGCAGGTACATTTTCCGTTCCTGCTCTTTTATTTCTTTCTTGATGTCCACCATTCATAAATTTTTGAAATATAATACCTTTTTTTACATACAATACTCCAATTCCTTTTGGTCCATAGAATTTATGAGCTGACATAGATAAACTATCTATATTCATTTCTTTAACATCTATTTTTAGACTTCCTACTGCTTGTACACTATCGGTATGAAAATAGATATTATTTTCTCTTGCTATTGTTCCTATTTCTTTAATAGGCTGAATTGTTCCTATTTCATTATTTGCGAACATGATAGAAATAAGTATTGTAGTATCTTGTATAGAATTTTTTAATTGTTCTAAATTAATTATTCCGTTTTCATCTACATCAATATAACTTACTTTAAATCCTTCTTTTTCTAATTGTTTGCAAGTTTCTAAAACTGCTGGATGCTCTATTTTAGATGTTATGATGTGATTTCCTTTTTTCTTGTTATTATATGCAATTCCTCTTATTGCAGTATTATCGCTCTCTGTTCCTCCTGATGTAAAATAGATTTCCTCTGGCTCTGCATTGATTGCTTTTGCAATCTTTTCTCTTGCAGTTTCTACTGCATTTCTAGTATTTCTTCCTAATTTATATATAGATGAAGCATTTCCATATTCTTCTGTTAAGTATGGCATCATTTCTTTTATAACTTCTTCATCTAATCTTGTCGTTGCTGAATTATCAAGATATATATGTTCCATTATTTACCTCCTATTATTTCACTAGGAATTATTATATTATCTTTTTCCTAGTATGTCAATAGGAATAATAAAATATAAAAAAATTAAGTAGTTTCTGTACTACTTAATTAAATCTTCTAATGTTTTACTGTCTATATAATCATTTATAACTTTATCTAATCCATACCAAAAAGAATGAGTCTTACAATTTTCTTTTCTGTTACAATAATTATCATCTATTAAACAATCTAATGGTGTTAATTCTCCTTCTGTTGCTCTTAAAATATCTCCAATTTTATATTCTCCAGGTTGTTTTGTTAATTTATATCCTCCAATGTTTCCTCTTGTTGTTTCTATAAGCTTTGCTTTTGATAACATTGTCATTATTTGCTCTAAATACTTTTTTGATATATCTTGTCTAATTGCAATATATTTAACTGAAACATACTCATTATTACTATTTATTGCTATATCTATCATTACTCTTAAAGCGTATCTGCCTTTTGTTGATATTTTCATTCTATCGCCTCCAACTAAATTTTATTATATACTAGTTTAATAGAAATTGCAATATTATTATATTTTTCTAAATAAATAAAAAATTTTATTCTGAACACTTGAAAGCTTATAAATTTTACGTTAAAGTAAAGACAATGAATTGATTGATATTTGTATCAAACGTTAAAGATGTTAAAAAAGTTGTAGATATCTACGTTGTTCGCATCAGTATGAATGTTCTTATAGAAAACAAATTCTATAAGAACATTTTTTATTGTTCTGATTATTATTTTGAACTTTATAATAGCTTCATAATCTTCTCACCTAATAAAATTTAAAAAATTGTTAGAAAAGAGATTAAAGAAGCACGTCGGTACTCTAGCAGAAGATTTACCAACACCTAAGAAAAGTTTTAAACAACTTGAAAAAGAAAATAACATTTGACAAACATAAGTTTGTTTGATATAATATTTTTAGAAAAGAGGTATATTATGGATGTAACAATTATTTTATTATTAATTTTAATAGTATTAAGTATATTTGTCATAATTAACACTATTTCATTGAAAAAAAAGAGTAATTCAAAAGAATTTTTACAAGAATTTAATCAAGTAAGACAAGAGCTATCAACAATGTTTATGCAAACTCGTGAAGAAATTTCAAGAACACTTGGTAATCAAATAACCGAAAATACAAAATTGCAACAAATGCAGCTTTCAAATATTACGAATATAAATGAAACAAAACTTGAAAATACTCGAAAAAATATGGAAGATAAGCTTGAAGCTATACGAAAAACTGTTGAAGATAAGCTTATTTTACTACAAAAAGATAATACTGAAAAATTAGAACAAATGAGAATCACTGTTGATGAAAAATTACATAGTACTTTAGAAAAAAGACTTGGAGAATCATTTAAACTTGTAAATGATAGACTAGAATCAGTATACAAAGGGCTTGGTGAAATGCAAAATTTAGCTCAAGGTGTTGGCGATTTGAAAAAAGTATTTACAAATGTAAAATCAAGAGGTTTTTGGGGTGAAATTCAACTTGGCAATATTTTAGAACAATTTTTAACTAAGGAGCAATACGAATGTAATGTAAAAACAAAACCAAAATCAAATGACTTAGTAGAGTTTGCAATAAAATTACCTGGTAGAAATGACAATGAATTTGTATGGCTTCCAGTAGATTCAAAATTTCCTATTGAAGATTATAGTAGACTTGTAGATGCAGAAGAAGCTGCTGATACTACTCTTATATTAGAAAATAGAAAAAAACTTGAAAATTCAATAAAATCTTTTGCAAAAGATATACATGATAAATATATTGAATCTCCATTTACTACTGATTTTGGTATAATGTTCTTACCTACTGAAAGTTTATACTGTGAAGTTTTAAAAAATACTGGACTTTGTGAATTCATTTCTCAAAAATATAGAATTGTAGTATCTGGTCCTACTACATTTGTAGCACTTTTAAATAGTCTACAAATGGGATTTAAAACTTTGGCTATTGAAAAACGTACTAGTGAAGTATGGCAATTACTTGGAACAGTAAAATCAGAATTTGGAAAATTTGGTGATATATTAGATAAAACAAATAAAAAATTATTAGAAATTTCTAATACTATGGAACTTGCTTCTAGAAAAACAAGGACTATTGAAAGAAAGTTAAAAAATGTTGAGGAATTACCTGTATCAGATGAAAATAGTTTTTATGACATGGATAATGGTAACTATTTGCCTGAATAAAATAATTTCTGATTATTATATTCTTTAAAAATTAATTATAAAAATAGAATTAGAAATAAATTTTTATTCTAATTCTATTTTTTAGGTACTTAGTTCACAAAGATTTTTATAGGCATTTTATTATTTACTGTTACAATATTACTTCATTAGTAGGAAGAAGCACCTAAACTAACTTCTACATATGACCCTGCCCCGCCATTTAAAATATACTTAAATCTATAAGGTGTATTTGGACTAATTTTTATTCCATAAAATACATCCTGCACATTAGTACTTATAGGAATAGTTACTTTGTTATTAGTATCATTCCATATATTAAACAGCCCTTTTTTTTGTAGCACCACCGTTAATGAACTTGGTGTATTAGTAATATTTGACATCTTAGCACTAACCATCAAATTGCTGCCTGTAAATTCCACTTCACCGCCATAAGCAGTTAATGCAGAAGCTACTGCAACATTTTCTTGATATCTATTGGTTGCTCTCACACTATTTTCTGCTGCCAATACATTTACTGGAACATACAACAAACAAATCAACAACATTACTAAAATACTTCTCATTTTTTTCTTCATCTGTTATACCTCACTATCTCCCATAAAAAACTTTATAGTTATCATGCAAAAAAATTTTTTTGATATTTAAATTAGTACCATATATTATTATAACATATCTTTCTAATATATAAAGTATTTTTTGGAAAAAATATCCAATTTCAAATTGAATATATAAATATTTAATACTTTGTATAAAAGCAAAAATTAAAAAAAATAATATAAGTTATTCTTTATCACTTTTCTTTCATAATTATTTAAAGTTTGTTTAAAATAATATTGACGTATTATACTTTTTAATATATAATTACATCAAATATTATCATGTAAAAATATATTAAAATTGAACGAAAGGAAAGTTAAATATGGAAGAAAATAAAAAACAAATTGATATAACAAAGTTAGTATTTGTTATACTCTTAATAATAATTCTAATGCTATGTGCATTTCTAGTTTGGAGTTCATATACAAATAATTTATACAAAGAATACGAACCTATGTATAGTGAAAATTGTTACAAAGTTAACAATGATGAAAACTCAATTACTATTACAACATATTATAAAAATGGTGATATTATTTATAGCTCTGAAAAAAATAATTTTAAAGACGGAAAACTTATCTCTTGTTCATACCAAGAAGCATATAAAAATAGAGCTTTAGCTAAAAATAGATATGAAAAATTAAAAAATGAGAATTCTTCCGCTAAATTAAATAAAGAAAATATTGTAGATTATGAACAAAAACCAAATAATTTTGATAAAGACGATATTAATCAAAAAGAACTAATAGAAAAAATTGAATCATTTACAACTAATAAAGAAATAATTGATTTTGTATTAGAAAACGGAAATGAATATAATTTTGGTATATCAGATTCTTTTAAAAAAATTAATTAATATATACGTAAATAGAATTAGAAATAAATTTTTATTCTAATTCTATTTTTTATACTTTTTTTAAATTATTTAACTTACATTTATCACATAATAAACATTTTTATTCATATAGTATTATGAGGTGAAAATTTATGTGTGGTTTTTGTGGATATGTAAATAAAACAGAAAAAATTTATAATGATAAATGTATAAAAAAAATGAATTCAAGTTTAAAATTTAGGGGTCCAAATTCTCAAAATATATATATTGATCAAAATACAGCTATTGGTCATTCTAGACTTAGCATAATAGATGTTACAAATGGTACTCAACCAATGATTAAAAACATTGATAATAATGAATTTGTAATAGTGTATAATGGTGAACTATATAACACTAATGAATTAAGAGATAATCTAATTTCAAAAGGTTATACATTTGAAACTAAATGTGATACAGAAGTAATACTTACAAGCTATATAGAATACAAAGATAAATGTGTAAATTACTTAAATGGAATTTTTGCTTTTGCGATTTATAACAAAATGAAAAATAATATTTTTCTAGCACGTGATAGATTAGGTATAAAACCATTATTCTACTCTATAACTAACAATACATTTGTATTTGCTTCTGAACTAAAAGCTATATTAGAACATCCAGATATTAACCCAATTCTTGATAAATATGGATTAATGGAACTAATAGGTCTTGGACCTGCACATACACCAGGTAAAACATATTTTAAAAACATAAATGAAATGTTGCCAGGATATATAGCAAATTTTTCTAACTTTACTTTAAATGAAGAAAAATATTGGGATTTAGTAACTAAAGAATGTAATGATACAGAAAAAGAAGCTATATCAAAAATCCATGACCTTGTTGTTGATGCTACAAAAAGACAACTTATATCAGACGTTGGAATTTGTTCTATGCTATCTGGTGGTTTAGACTCTAGTATTCTTGCAAAAATTGCAAAAGACAATATAGACGATTTAACTACTTTTTCAATTGATTATGTTGGTAATGAAAATAACTTTGTTTCAAATGATTATCAAATTTCAAAAGATAGTGATTATGTTAAAATTATGGCAAAATTTTTAAATACCAAACACAAAAATATAATTGTAGATAATTCTATTTTATTTAATATATTAAATGAATCTATGATAGCAAGAGATGTTCCAGGAATGGCAGATATTGACTCTTCTATGTACATATTTTGTAATAAAATAAATGAAAATGGTTTTAAAGTATGCTTATCTGGCGAATGTTCAGACGAAATATTTGGTGGTTATCCTTGGTATTACAAGGAACATTTAATATCACATAATGGCTTTCCATGGGCACTTTCAGAAAATCTAAGGGACAGTCTTTTAAAAAAAGATATTTTAAATAAAAATGAAATGCGTGAATATGTAGAAAATGCAAGACAAAATACTTTAAAAAACGTTACTCACTTAGAAAAAAATGATGAATATGAAAAAAGATTTCGTAATACTAACTATTTAACTATAAAATGGTTTATGAATACACTTGTTGAAAGAACTGATAGAATGTCTATGGCAAATTCTCTAGAAGTTCGTGTACCATTTGCTGACCATAGAATTTTTGAGTATGTATATAACTTACCTGCAAGAATGAAACTAGGAATATCAAGTGATAATATACCAATTGAAAAATATCTACTTAGAAAAGCATTTGAAAATGAACTTCCAAAAGAAGTAGTTTACAGAAAAAAATCACCATTTCCAAAGACATATGATCCAAACTATTTAAAAGCTGTTGAAATTGCAACTCATAAAATTTTAGAAAATAAAAATTTAAAAATACATAAAATTATTAATGTAGATTTTGTAAAAGATATGTTAAACATACATGGTGAAAACTTGACAGAAAATTTATTTGGCCAACTTATGACTTATCCACAAACTTTAGCATATTTAATTCAAATTTCAAATTGGCTTGAAAGCTACAATATAGAAATCGAAATATAATTAAAAATAATGTAGAAAATGATTTGTTTTTATAATAAAAAATCATTTTCTTTTTTTATTTTTTATGTATAAATTTTTCTTTTTTTCACAAAATATTAATATATATAATAAGGAGTTTTTGTCATGGAAAAAAATAATAATGGTGAAAAAATAGCTCTTGCAATTGTAATTTTTATAATATTTATAGTAATAGGATATTTAATATTTAGTGTATTTACTTCTAATAGTTCCTTACTAAATAATACAATTGATGAAAAAAATAATAACAATACCAACACTAGTTCTAATTCTAATACTAATTCTGACCAAACTACAAACAATAATTTAAATGAAAAAGTAGAAAAACAAATACCAACTGGTGATTCTAAAGTACCTACTACTCCACCAAAAGAAGAGCCTGTACAACCAAAAAAAGAAGAAATAATTGCTACTTTTACTACTACAATATATGACAAAGATGCAAACAGAGTAGCTAATATATCTCTTGCAAATTCAAAGTTAAATGGAAAAGTTATTAAAAATGGCGAAGAATTTTCCTTTAATAATACAATAGGACCAATGAATGAAACTCAAGGATTCAAAAAAGCTTTAGGTTTTGATTCAAAAGGTAAAAAAATTCAAATTTCTGGTGGAGGTTTATGTCAAATAAGCAGTACAATATACAATGCAGTATTAATAGCTGGGCTTAATGTTACTGAAAGACACCCACATAGCAAACGTGTTTACTATGTTCCAAAAGATAAAGATGCAACTATTGTATATGGAAAACTTGACTTTAAATTTGTAAACACATCTGGTTCTGACATAAGAATCGATGCTATTAATGATAATGTCAATGTAAAAATTAATTTAGTAAAAATATAATATAAAAAAGAAACAATATTCGCATTGTTTCTTTTTATGTATACTTCTTGCCTTTTTTTCTTAATTATGATATAATATATAAAAATTAAAACTATAAAATTATATATTAAATTTTAGGAGGAACTAATATGATTAAATTAGTTGAAGTGGTAAATATTCCATTAAAAGATGAATTTGAAGTAATTGATGGAATAAATCTTGGCAATAAAGAAATAACTAATGGTTTTGCTAAAAGTTATGGTTGTATTGATTTCATTCTTAACAGTTCAAAAAATTTGCAAGAAAATAATTTATGTATTAGACGTCTAGAAAAATATAATTTTGACTATCATATCACTTATATAAAAGATTATCAACTTAACTTATCAAATGACAATTTTGCAAAAATTACATTAGACATAAATTATAACATATATGATGAAATAAAAATGAAAAAAGGCATTGCAGATAAAATGCTTGTTTTAATTAATGATTTCTTCTATTATTCAAAAGCAAAAAAACTTGCTGGGCGATACTTTGATGAAGCCTTAATTGAAGTTTCAGAAGGAGATACTTTCTTATTAAAAAAAGATCCATATAAAGATGATGTAACAGCATTTATTGTTTTAAGAAAAGATGAAAAACTATACATTGAACAAGTAATAACCTCAAAAAAATTTTTCTTTGTTTAAGTAACAAGAGCTCCTATTTTGAAATAATCAAAAATGGAGCTCTTCTTCTATGCCTGATTTTGTATTAAAATATCTTCTTCTTTATTTATATCCACATTATCTACTTTTTCAATATTTTCACTTTCATTCATTTCTGATAATTGTTCTTTTGATTTAAAAATCCTAAATCTTTGTCCCATATAATTATGATTTTGTATTTGTTTTAATTTTTCCTTTTCCTTTGTTTTTTTGTACTCCTCTATAAGTGGTCTAATCGGATTAAACACATACTCTCTATCTGCCTCTAGTAAAAATTTTTCATCAAGTTCCATAGAATACTCCAAAGATGTCATTGCCCTTTCAAATTCTTCTTTATTAGCATACATTATAGCTAAATTATAGTATCCTATTGGACCATAATTTGTAGAATTAAGTATTTTAGAATATGCCTCTATTGCTTTATCATAATTTTTTCTAATTGCATACAATTTTCCTAAATTAAAATGAGCCATATATAAATCAGGTTTTATATTTCCTGCTTTTTCAAAAGCCTCTATTGCACTATCAAAGTTTCCAAGTTCACTTTCTATCATTCCAACATTATAATACATTTCAAAAGATTCAGGATGAAATTCAAGCGTCTTTTTATATACATTTACAGCCTCTTCAAACTTGCCTAAACTAGTTAAACAAATTGCTAAAGCCTCCCCTGCCTCATAATAGTCATCTTTTATTTCTAATGCGTTATTAAACATAATTATTGCACTATCTTTTTTATTAGTTTCACAAAATACTGTTCCTAGTTCATAATATGATTTATAATCTTTATTATCAATTTCTAAAGCCATCATAAAATAATCTCTTGCATTTATATAATCCCCTAAATTTTTATAGCATTTCCCCAACAAGTATAGATAGTTTTCATTTTTATCTCCAAAATCAATTAGTTTATTAATAATATTTATTGTTTTTTGGTATTCTTTAGATTTATAATAAAATTTCATCGCATAATATAATATTTTCTTTGAAAGTGTAATATTATTATATTGTAAAAGCACAAAAATAGTAGGTATTAATATTGAAAATGAAAATATTAAAATTTGTAAAATAAAAGGTATATATGTATCCTGAATTGCAAAAGTTATATATAATGATGTAAAAAAAGAAAGTAATGATATAATAACTAAATTTCCCTTTAAATTCTTACTAAAAAATTTTATAATAAGAAACATCAAAAGTAAAATTGATACAAAAATAAATGTAAGTTCTTCTAAAATCATATACTACCTCCACTTGTTAAATTAATTATATATTAAATTTTTTTAGCTTTCAAGCAAATACCAATACTTTGACATCTTTAGACATTTTTAGTACAAAGATTGACTAATTATATATTTTTTTATATAATATTAAAAGTTATAAAGGAGTGAATACTAATGGAAAAAACTTTCAATAGTCTAAAAAATATAAATAAAATACACATGATAGGCATTGGAGGAATAAGTATGAGTGCAATTGCACTTGTATTAAAAAAATATGGTTATATTATAACTGGTTCAGACAAAACAGAAGGTGAAATGACTGAATTATTAGAAAAAAATGAAATTCCTGTATATATTGGTTCTAATGCTGAACTTGTAAAAGATGCAGATGTTGTAGTATATACATCTGCAATTAATCAACACGACCCTGAGTTTGTGCGTGCAAAATCACTTAACATACCTACTTATGAACGAGCAAAATTTTTGGGAATGATGTTAGAATGTTATGATACGCCAATTTGTATTTGTGGAACACATGGAAAGACAACAACCACTTCTATGCTTTCTTCAATATTTATAGATGCTGGATTTGATCCCAACGTACAGGTTGGCTCAAAATATAAAAAGTTAAATGATATAAATTATAGAATTGGTGAATCTGAATATTTTATACTTGAATCATGTGAATATGTAGATAGTTTTTTAAATTTTCCACATCATACTGCAACTATACTTAATATTGATGAAGACCACCTAGACTATTTTTCTGGTATTGAAGAAATAAAAGAATCATTTAAAAAATTTATGCTTATGACAAAAGAAAATGGACTTATAATTATAAATAGAGATGATATAAATTGTATGGATATTTTAAAGGATATAAAAGATAATTTAAAAGAAAAAAACATAAAAATACTTACATTTTCGCTTAGTGAACCAGACGCTGATGTGTATGCAAAAAATATCTCTTGTAATATTAAGGGTTTTTACTCATTTGACTTAGTATATAAAAATTTTTCACATAAATTCTATCTTACTGTTCCTGGAATTCATAACGTATATGATGCTATTGCTGCTATTACTACTTCTTTAGCACATGGAATATCTTTTGAAAGTATGGAAAAAAGTTTGAATGAATTTTGTGGAGCTAAAAGACGTTTTGAATACAAAAAAACATTAAAAGAAAATATTTTAGTATATGATGATTACGCTCATCACCCAACTGAAATAAAGGCTACATTATCTGCTGCAAAACAAAAACAACATAATAGAATAATTGCTATATTTCAACCACATACATACTCTAGAACAAAAGAATTATTAAATGATTTTGCTACTTCTTTTTCTGATGCTGATATTGTAATTTTATCTGACATATATGCTGCAAGAGAAAAAGATGATGGAACAATTTCTTCAAAAGATGTTGTAGACTTGTTAAAGAAAAATAATGTAAATGCACATTATATTCCAACATTTAAAGAAATAATAGAATTCTTAAATAAAATTATGCAAAAAGATGATATTATCTTAACAATAGGAGCCGGAAATATAACACACTTAAGTGATAATTTAAAAGATTAAATAAAAAATAAAGGTACAGTCTATTAAAACTGTACCTCTTTTTACATTCTAGAAATAAATTTAACAAGTATCTTTTTATTACTTATTACTGATTTTAACTAAAAAATATTTACAATTCCTCCTTTATGACAAAACTAAAACTAGTCTTATCTATACTTTTATTCTATTGTACTTTTTCTTTTGCCACAATAATTTTAATTATATGGAATTGCTATATAGTTTGCTACTATATCTCCTGATACTCCATTTCCCCTATTATGTAATTGTAATGAGAAACCTACATTTGTCTTATTATATATAGTATAGTGGCAAAATGACCAATAAGGAAAAAGTCCATTAAAATTTACATTAACACTATAATTAGTATCTTTCATAGGGCTACTAAAAACAACATTAATATCTACAAAGCCATTAATAGGAATTTTGCCACTTGTAATTACTCCAGCTCTACAATCACTATTCCTTGATACAACATTTTGTACTCTCTCAAGTTCTAATTTCATATTATTACATTCTTCCTCCATAAAGTATTGTTTATTTTTTATTCCTTCAACCATATTTTTTAAATTTTCGTATTCTTCTTTTGAAATACTAACACTTCCGTCCCCTCCAGGTGTTACTGGATCTGATCCTGATGAATCTTCTCCACCTGACTCATTTGATGGATAACTTTTGTTTCCAACACTTAATCTTAATATTCCATCACCATCTACATTCCATTTTGTCTTACCACTATATATTGGTAACTTTTTTCCTGTTATATAATTATTTGCTTCCTCACTCTTTTCATTTGTAAATATTATTTTTCCTGCATCTTCATTATTTATTGTATATATTACTTCTCCTGTTGTACTTTTTACTCCACTTGTTACTTGATTTATTTGGCACTCTCTTATACCTACTACC
>CANAIR010000024.1 GCA_947361355.1 uncultured Clostridium sp. | reverse complement strand
TTGCTTTTACTATAAAAATGAGTTATAAAGGAACACATAAAATAGATGGTTATTTTGAATATGTAGTTCCACCACTTGAAGGATTTTGGTGGCAAGATGGAATGAAGGATAGAATTGACTATAATAATAAAGACAAAATGAACTTTATATCTATTATTAGATTACCAGACTTTGTAACAAAAGAAGATTTTAACTGGGCTATAAAGGAAGCGACAAATAAGAAAAAAACAGACTTTTCAAAAGTAGAATTTTTAAGTTATGATGAAGGAATCTGTGTTCAGTGTATGCACATAGGATCTTATGATGATGAGCCATATACAATAAATTTAATGCACAAATATATGTTAGAAAATGGATATGAACTTGATATTACAGATAGCAGATTTCATCACGAAATTTATTTAAGTGATCCAAGAAGATGTGATGTAAATAAACTAAAAACAGTTATAAGACACCCAATAAGAAAAAAGGAATAATTATGGAATTTATAGAAGCAAAGACAATACTTCAAAGAGCAACATATGGAAAAGAATGGTTCGGAATTGATTATAATATGAATCTATACAAGGGTTGCTGTCATAAGTGTATTTATTGTGATAGTAGAAGTAATTGCTATCAAGTAGAGGATTTTGACAGAGTAAGAGCAAAAAAAGATGAAATAGAAATATTAAATCGAGAATTAAAATCAAAAAGAAAAAAAGGTGTAATAGGAATAGGTGCAATGTCAGATACTTATAATTCTTTAGAAAAACAATATGAAATAACAAGACAAGCATTAAAGTTGATTTCGTGCTATAATTTTGGAGTATCAATAGAAACGAAAAGTAATTTAATAGTTAGAGATATAGACATATTTAAGGAAATAAACAATAAAGCGGATATAATACTTAAATTTACAATTACATCAGCAGATGATAATTTATCACAAAAAATAGAGCCAGGAGTATGTGTTTCTTCAGAAAGACTAAAAGCAATGAAACAATTATCAAAAGAGGGATTATTTGTTGGAACATTATTAACTCCAATTATTCCATTTATAACGGATTCAGAGGAAAATATTAAAAATGTAATAAAATTATCTTATGAAAATGGAGCAAAATTTGTATTTTCTATGGGAGGAATTACATTAAGAGAAAATCAAAGAGAATATTTTTATGAACAATTAGATAAGACTTTTCCTAAAATAAAAGAAAGGTATATTAAGATTTATAGAAATGACTATTTTTGTTATCCTTTAAATAGAAACTTAAACAAAATATTTGAAGAAGAATGTGAAAAGTATAGACTGCTTTATAAAATGAATGATATAATAAAAGCATATAAAAAAGAAATTAAAGAAGAACAACAACTAGCATTTATATAGAAAAGAGGAAAAATATGAATGAATATATAAATTTAACATTAGAAAATATTGTAAAAGAACATATATGTTGCGCTATTGGAGACCCCAAGCATCAAGTGGGAGTAGATAATAAAAAGGAATGGATTAAAAGCAAGTTGAAAGATGGACATGTGTTTAGAAAATTAAATGCGAGAGGAAAAATATTTATTGAATATGAACCAATAGAAACAGCTTGGATTCCTATTAGCGGTAAAAACTATGAATATATTTATTGTTTATGGGTAGCTGGAAGTTTTAAAGGAAAAGGAATTGGAAAAGAATTACTAGAATATGCAATAAATGATTCAAAGGAAAAAGGAAAAAGTGGTATATGTACTTTAGTTTCTAAAAAGAAGAAACCATTTTTAGGCGAGAAGAAATTTTTTGAACATTATGGGTTTAAGGTGGTAGATAGTATTGCAGACTATGAATTATTAGCATTGCAATTTGACAATCAAGAAACACCTAGATTTAATGAAATAGCTAGAACTATGAAAATAGATAATCAAGAATTTACTATTTATTATAGCAATGGATGTCCTTATGTAGAATACGAAGTGAAAGAACTAACAGAATATGCAAAAGAGAATAACATTAAAATTAATTTTATAAAAATAGATTCTTTAGAAAAAGCTAAAAATGTACCTTGCATATTTAATAATTGGGCTAACTTTTATAAAGGTGATTTTATATCAAATACTATATTAAATACCAATTCATTTAAAAAGTTAATAGAATAAGTTAGCAGAATATAGAAACTGAAAGTGAGATGAGATAATGAGTAAATATGAGCCATTATGGAAGTATTTAAAAAAGAATAGTAAGGATAATTATAAACTATCTTATGAAGAAATTAAAAATATTTTAGGATTTGATATAGATCATTCATTTTTAATATATAAGAAGGAAGCTAAAGAATATGGATATGAAGTTGGTAAAATATCAATGAAAGAGAATACTATAATTTTTAATAGAATATGATTATAATTTTATAGAGGTAGGAAAAGCAGAGAGTATCTGCTTTTTTTGTATCCATAAATAAAAATTTTAACAAAAATATTGACAAGTGTTATATAGTGTTATATACTGTATAATAAGGAGGCGATAATATGAAGATGATTATTAGTAATAGTAGTTCTATTCCAATATATGAACAAATAAAGAAATCTATTATAAATCAAATATTAGAGGGAGAACTGAATGAAGATGAACTATTACCATCTATAAGAGTATTAGCCAGGGATATAAAAATAAGTGCTATGACTATAAAAAAAGCCTATGATGAATTAGAAAAAGAGGGATATTTAAAATCTATACAAGGAAAAGGAACTTTTGTAGCACCTAAAAATACAGAACTTGCAAAAGAACAAGCACAAAGAGATATAGAAAATTACATAGAAAAGATAGTTGCTATTTCTAGTAGATTTGAGATAGACGAAAACGATGTAATTGAAATGTTTAAAATGATTTATAGGGAGGATAAGTAAATGGAAAATATTATTGAAATTAAAAACTTAAAAAAGAAATATGATGAAAAATTTGAACTCGGTAAAATAGATATATCAATACCAAAAGGTGTTATTGTAGGTCTTATTGGTGAAAATGGAGCAGGAAAAACAACATTAATTAAATCAATGTTAAATATTATCAAAATTGATAGTGGAGAAATAAAAATATTTGGAAAGGAGTATAAAAAAGAAGAAAAAACTATAAAAGAAGATATAGGTGTAGTTTTAGACAATATGTTTTTTCCAGAATTATTAAATGCAAAAGATATAAATAACTCTATGAAGGATATATACAAAAACTGGGATAGCAAATTGTATTTTTCTTATTTAAAAGAATTTGATTTACCAGATAACAAACCTTTAAAATCAATGTCAAAAGGAATGAGAAAAAAGTTAGAAATAGTAACAGCTATTTCTCATAAACCAAAATTATTAATATTAGATGAGCCAACAAGTGGATTAGATCCAGTTGTTAGAAGTGAAGTATTAGAAATATTTCAAAAATTTATAGAAGATGAAGAACATTCTATATTATTATCAACACACATAACGACTGATTTAGAGCATATAGCAGATGAGATTATATTTATTGATAAAGGAAAAAAAGTATTACAAAAGTCGAGAGATGAGATAATTGATAATTACGGAATTTTAAAATGTGATATTGATTATTTTTCAAATATTGATAAAAAAGATATTATCGCATACAAGAAAACAAAATATGCTTATGAAATATTAATTGAGGGTAAAGAACAAGCAAATAAGAAATACAATGAATGTGTAATAGACAAAATTACACTTGAAGATTTAATGGTATTAGTAATTAAGGGGGAAAAGGTATGTTAGGTTTAATAAAAAAAGATTTTTTGCTTATAAAAGCAAATTTAAAATCAATGATAATTATATTTGTAATTTATGTAATGTTAGCATTTCAAGGCACATTTGATGTTACATTTATAGTTCCACTAATTGGAATAATGTTATTTATATCAACATTTAGTTATGATGATTTTAATAATTGGAATTCTTATGCAGTAACCCTGCCAGATGGAAGAAAAAATGTAGTTAAAGCAAAATATATAGCTTCAATAATTTTAACAATAATTTTAGCAATAGTATCTTTGGCTATAGGAATAGGAATCAGTTACACACAAAAAAATAGCATAAATTTAGATGAAATTATTTCATCACAAATGGGAACGATGTTATCAAGTGTTATTATAATTTCTTTACTTTATCCAATAGTTTTCAAATTTGGAGCTACAAATGGAAGAATAATATTATTTGCAGTAGTATTTGGAATAGCAGGGATAGGAGCTTTAATTGAACAATTTATAGATATGACACTTATTATAAATATAATAAATGGATTAGACAGCTATTCACTTATAGCAATTCCAATAATTTCTGTAATATTATTAGGTATTTCATATTTAATATCAAACAAAATATATCAAAATAAAGAATTTTAAGAATATAACCTATGAAAGTAGTTTATATATATTAACTCTAAATAAAACACTTTTTGAAGGGAAAATTATTATAAATAGTAAATAAAAAAGATGATTTCTGTATTGTAAAGAAATCATCTTAAAATAATATTTGTTATTATTTAATGTATTTACCAAAATAACTTAATAAAGCATATTCAGCAAAAAATGAGTTGTTAAGAATATTTGACTTCCTGATTTTTTCTAGTATTATATCATGTTCTAGGTGTGAGTTAATATTTCTCGGTACAAAAAATCTAACTCTACCAAAGTTTTCATCATATGTTACTGTTAGATTTAAAATCTTAGAAAGTTTTTTGGCATACCTTTTTATATAAATTTTTGAAGATGCCTTTAAAAATCCATTAGATGAAAATTTGTTTTTATTTAGGCTAAACGCCAATATCTGAACATTCCCCCAGTATGTTCTTTCTTTATAATAATTGATCCAAGTGATGCCGTTCCATGAAGGATCTACATTTTCAATTATTATTTTTAATCCCTCAATTACAGCAATTTTATATTTATGACATTGTACGTATAATACTTTGTAACCTAAATGATCTTTTACAATTACGTTACTATCAATAATTGTTTCTAATTTTTTTACAAATTCATTTAGAATAAAATACCTTGAAATAACAAAACATGGTTTAGTACCATCTTTACAAATTGCATCATCTAGTGAAAAATTAATATTAAAAAAAGTTGGTTTCATTTTTTATCCTCCTATGAAAAAAATTTTTTACATAAAAATAATTAGTTAATTTATTATAACATTTATACTAAAAAAAGTCAATAAAAAATATAAATAAAATGTAATTATATCAAAATAAATTAGCTTTACATATTACATAAAATATGATATAATGATTGCATATATTAAAATTAATCGAATAATAATTATTAGGAGGAAAAATATGCAAAGAATAAGAAGTATTAGATTTTTTTCAAATGGTTATGTAGAAGCTGATGAATTTATAGACGTTATCAAAAGTAAGATTGAAGAAGATAATATGGATGTAAGTATTTTAAGTGAGGGCCGGGCTGATTTGGTTATTTGTTTAGGTGGTGATGGAACTGTAATACATACTGCAAGACTGTTAAACTTTGATGGAAATACAATTTTTTTAGCAGTTAATTTTGGTTCTATTGGATTTCTTACAAATTTAAATAAAGAAGAAGCATTTGATGTAATAATAGATTTGTTAAAAAATCCTGAATGTTATGATACATATAAAGTTAAAGTTTTAGACATTGATATTTGCTATATTGATGGAAAAGTAAAAAAAGAATATGCTTTTAATGAGATGTGGTTAAAAGGTTATGATGATAGTTGTATTGAATTTAAGCAATATTCTAGTGAAGGTTTTTTACAAAAAGTGTCTGCGACAGGTATTATTATAGCTACTCCATTTGGTAGCACAGCAGTAGCCATGTCTGCTGGTGGACCAATTATTATAAATGGAAATGTAATGTTAAGTGCTATTAATTTGCCATCTGATGTTGCAACAGCTGATAGGTATTTTAAAAATCCTATTGTTGATACAAATATGAAAATAAAATTCATTACTAATGAAGAACTAGAACAGGAGCAAATAAAAAAAGGAAATGTGGTAAATGGAAAAACACTTTATAGTCATTCTAGATATAAAATGTCTATTAAAGTAGATAATACTATTGTTGATCAGGTATATCCAGAAAATATTGATAAGATTTTAGTAAATATTTCAGATAGGCTTAATTTCGTAAAAATAGGAGAAAGAACGAGGACGAAGAAAATGCGTGAATGTATTTTAAAAATTAAAGAAGTTTAAAAAACTAAATATATCATCACCAATATTGAATATAATGTATTATTCAGTATTGGTGGTGTTTTTTATGGAAATTATAAAAATTGTATTATTTTTTTCAATTCTTGGTGCGATAAGTAGTGGAATAGGTGGATTTTTAACTACAATTTTTAAAATAAAGTCAAATAAATTTACTGCTAGTTTGTTTGAAATAACTGGAGGAATAATGACTGGTATTGTATGTTTTGATATGTTGCCAGAAAGTTTTTCTATTGCATCTATATGGTATAGTATATTTGGTGTAATAATTGGAGTAATTATAGTTTATTTTATAAATTATTTTGTTGAAAAAAATAACAATAAAATAAACTATAAGTTAAAAGGAAAAAATAGTATAGTATATAGTACAACTTCAGTTGCTGTAATACTTTCTATGGGGCTTCATAATGCAATAGAAGGATTAGCAATAGGGTCTGGATTTTCATATTCATACTCTTTAGGATTATCGCTTCTTATTTCAATTTTTTTACATGATATACCAGAGGGAATGGTAGTTGGTATAACAAATAAAAAAGATACAGATAATGTGTTTAATATAATTATTAATACAATTTTAGTTGGTTCATGCGTTGGAATTGGATGTATAATTGGACTATTAGTTGGAAAAATAGATGATAAGTTTATAGCTTTTTCTTTATCAATAGCCGCAGGTGCTATGCTATATATTGTTTCGTGTGATTTGATTCCTTATTCGAAAAAATTAACTAACAGTAAAATAACTTCTATAATGTATATACTTGGAATTGTAATTGGTGCAATGTTTAATAGGTTTTAAATTGTATTAAAAAAATATACAAAAAACTCATTTTATTGACTTTAAATGCAAAATATGGTAATATTTTAAAAGAATTGGAGATAATAATAATGGTCAAAGTTATGTTTGTGTGTACAGGGAATATATGTAGAAGTCCTATGGCACATTATTATATGCAAAAAAAGGTTAAAGATTTAAATATAGAAAATAATTTTTTAATTAGTTCTTGTGGAGTATTTGCTAATACGGGTGAAAAATCTACCCAAAATGCAATAGAAGCAATGAGAGAGTATGATGTTGATCTAAAAAATCATAGAGCAACTAATATATCTGATACTAATATAGAAGATTATAATTATATTATTACTTTAACAGCTTCACAAAAACATCAGATAAAGTATTATTATCCAAAGTTATCAAATAACATATATACTTTAAGAGAATTTGTGAATAAAGATGATGTGTATATAGATATTGATGATCCATGGGGACTAAACTTACAAGTATATAAAAGTTGTGCAACTGAAATTGTTGAAAATGTTGATAAGTTAATTGAAAAATTAAAGGAATGTGAATAAAATGATAATAATAGGTTCAGATCATGCAGGTATTGATTTAAAAGATAATATTGTAAAATACTTAGAAAAAAAGCGCATAGAATATTTAGATATAAGAAAAAATTGTAATCAAGATGGAGATGATTACTCAGACGTATCATTAGATCTTTGTAATAGTGTCTTAAAAAGTAATAATAATTTAGGAATAATAATTTGTGGTACAGGAATAGGAGTTTGTATATCTTGTAATAAAGTAAATGGAATTAGAGCAGCATTGTGTACAGATCCATATATGGCAGAAACAGCAAGAAAACATAATAAAGCTAATGTACTTTGTCTTGGTTCAAGACTTGAATGTATGAAAAATGAAGAATATGTTGAGACTATTGTACAAGCATTTATAGATAATTTTTTCGAAGGTGGAAGACATGATAGAAGAGTTAATAAAATAAATGAACTTGAAAAGATAAATAAAGAGGGTGGTAGATAATGGGAGTAGTTTATGCTATTATAATAGTTACCTTTTTAGCTTGTTTAATACTTACACCTTTAGTAATTAAATTATGTAGAAAGTATAATATTGTTGATATTCCAAAAGATACTAGAAGGGTTCATTCAAAGCCAATGCCAAGAATTGGTGGAGTTGCTATTGTTTCTTCAATGCTTATAGGGTTTTTAATATATTATTTGTTTACTAAAGATATTCCATCTATTGCATTAAATGAAAAATTTTTAGGATATATTATTGGAGGTCTTATAATTGCATCTATGGGACTTATAGATGATTTATGGAATTTAAGGGCAAGATATAAGTTTATATTTCAACTAGTAGCCTCTTTAGTTGTATATTATTTTGGTATAAGAATAACAGGAGTAAAAATACCTTTTTTTCATTCAAACGTGATTGATTTTGCATGGTGGCTTGATTTACCTTTTACAATGATTTGGGTTATAGGTGTTACAAATGCGCTTAATTTAATAGATGGTCTTGATGGGTTAGCTGCTGGTATAACTGCTATATCTGCTACATCACTATTAATAATATTTGTATCAACGTCAGCTAGTTTAGAAGCAATTATAATTTCGGCTGTATTGCTTGGTGCAGTACTTGGATTTTTACCATATAATTTTAATCCAGCTAAAACATTTATGGGAGATGTTAGTTCAAATTTTTTAGGTTTTACAATGGCATGTGTGTCGTTAATGGGATTTGCAAAAGGTTATACTATGCTTGCTATAATAGCTCCTGTACTTGCTCTTGGAATACCTATATTTGATACAATTTTTGCTATGGTTAGAAGATTTATAAAAGGGCAACCTATGTTAAAACCCGATGGTGCACATATTCATCATAGGCTTATAAAGCTTGGACTTTCTCAAAGACAAGCAGTACTGATATTGTATACAATAACAACCATTCTTTGTATGATTTCTGTACTTATTGTGTCAGCAGATATATGGAAGTTAGTACTTTTGATACTTGCTTTAATATGTTTTGTTACATTTGGATTTTTAAGTATGTTAAAAACAATATCAAAACAAGAAAATAAAGAGATAAATAAAAATTTTGATACAGGGATTGAAAAGGAAATAAAAAAAGATCAAAATGTATAATTATTTAAAAAATAAAGTATAATATTTATATAATAATTAAAAATATAATAAAAAGGGAGGAATTAGTTTTGAAGGATGAATTATTAAAAGAGTTAAAAGATGCTATGAAAAATAAAGATGAATTAAAGAAAAATACAATTACACTTTTAAGATCAGCAATATTACAAGTAGAAAAAGATAATCAAAAACAATTAACAGAGGATGAAATGATTGCTATTGTTTCAAAAGAGGTTAAAAAAAGAAGAGATTCTATAAGCGATTATCAAAAAGCTGGAAGAGATGATATTATAGTAGATTTAAAAAGAGAAATTGAAATTTTATCTAAATATTTACCTGAGCAATTAAGTAATGAGCAAATAGAAAAATTAGTAGACGAAGCGATAGCTCAAACCCAAGCCACTTCTGCTAGAGATATGGGAAAAGTTATGCAAAATTTAAGACCAAAAACTAATGGGAAGGCAGATGGTAAAATAGTTAGTGAAATAGTAAAAGAAAAATTATTAAATATGTAGATTTTTATTGTAGACCAAGCTCAACTTGGTCTTTATATTTAATGAAATTCATTTTTAAAGAGGTGTTAGTGTGAAAAAAATATATAAAATTAATAATAAAAAATTTAAAGGAATTTTTATATCTTTAAATTATACAATGAAAGTTACTAAAGAGGAACTTTCTCAAACTGCTGTACTTGCTTCAATTCTTTCTAAGTCAAGTAAAAAATATAAAAATCAAAGTGAGATAGAAAAATATTTATTTAAATTATACGGTGCAAATTTTGATGTTAATGTACAAAAAATAGGTGATTTATATGATTTAGAATTTAAAATAGGTTTTGTAAATAAAAAATATTTACCTAATAATATTGATGTATTTGAAGACTGTTTGAAATTTTTATATGAAATTATATATAACCCAAATTTGGTGGATAATGAATTTGAAAACGGTATAGTTGAAAGAGAAAAAATGGCTATTTTAGAAAGAGTTAAACAAAGAAAAGATAATAAAATAATGTATGGAATACTAAAAACAGAAGAATTACTTTGCAAAGATAAAGTATCTGGATATTATCTTTTTGGTGATGAAAAAATTATTCCAAGTATTACTAATAGTGACATTTATCAAAGATATTTAAATGTTATAAATAATTCATGTATTACAATTATTGTTTCAGGAAATTTAGAGGGTTATGATAATATAGATGAAAAATTTAATGAAATATTCTTTGACAAACTTGATACTAAATTTGCTCGTAATGACTTAATTGTTGATGAAAAGGATTTTATTAATGAATTAAATGAAAGTGAAGAGATACAAGATACAAATCAAAGTGTTATAACATATGGTTTAAAGATAAAAGATTTAAAAGCTGATGATTTTTATGCTATTAATATGTATAATGCTATTTTAGGTGGTACAGCAAGTTCAAAACTTTTTCAAAATTTTAGAGAAAAAGAATCTTTAGCATATACTGTACGTTCTAGGTATTATAGGTTTAAAAATTTTATTATAATTTATGCTGGAATTAAAAAAGAGGATTATGAAAAAGCAAAAATAGTTATTGAAGATCAATTAAATCAGATATTAAAGTGTGAGGTAACAAATGAAGAATTTAATGCTGCTAAGGAAAGCTTACTTTCAGATTTGATTGAATGGGAAGATAATAAAATAGCAATTGCAAAAATGTTTTTTTCAAATTTATTTGCTTTTAAAGATTCTACTGTAACAATAGATGAAATGTATAAAAAAATGTCTAAAGTAACATTGGAGGATGTTGTTGATGTTGCTAAAAGAATACAAATTGAACAAATATATTTTTTAAGAGGTGAGGCTAATGTATAAAGTTGAAACACAAATATGTGATATGTTAGATGAAAATACATATGTTACAAAACTTGATAATGGATTAAATGTGTATATATGTAAAAAGAAAGGTTTTAAGAAAAAAATAGGGATGTTTGGTACAAAATATGGCTCTGTTACTAATGATTTTGTAGATATAAAAACTAATACTAGAATAAAAGTACCAGATGGAATTGCTCATTTTTTAGAGCATAAATTATTTGAAAAAGAAGAGCAAAATGCTTTGGATATGTTTTCTAATATTGGGGTTTCTTCTAATGCTTACACTTCTTTTGATCAAACTGTATATTACTTTGAAACTTCTAATAAGTTTAAGGAGTCAATAGAGCTTTTAGTAAAACTTATAAAAGAACCATATTTTACTGATGAAAATGTTGCTAAAGAGCAAGGTATTATTGGCCAAGAGATAATGATGTATGATGATGATCCAAGTTCAGTAGTATATATGAATGCCTTGAAGGCAATGTATCAAAAAAATAATGTTAGAACTGATATAGCAGGCACAATTGATTCTATTTCACATATTACAAAAGAGCTGTTATATACATGTTATAATACTTTTTATAACCCAAGTAATATGTTTTTTATAGTTGTTGGTGATGTGGATGTTGATGATACAATTAAATTAATAGATAAAAATATAAAAAAATATGAGACTAAAAATAAGCCTCATTTAGAGGAAATAAAGAAGTTTTATGAAGAGGAAGATAAGAATATTTGTAAAAAAGAAATAGTTGAAAAAATGGATATTTTTATGCCTCTTATATGTATAGGTTATAAGCTTGATATAGTAAAAAAAGAAGAAATAGTAAAAAGGGCATTAGTTGCAGATATCGTGTCTGATATGTATTTTTCAAAAATAACAGAGTTTTTTAAAGATGAGTATGATAAAGGTGTTCTTAGTGATAGTTTATCTTTTATGTATGAAGGAACAGATACTTTTTCACATGTTATAATAAGTACTGAATCTACAAAAATTAATGAGCTACAAAAAGATTTATTTGAATACATAGATAAAATAAAGAATATAGATGTAGATGAAGAGTTGTTTGGAATAGTTAAAAATAATAAAATTGGTAGTTTAGTTAGTGTGTCTGATAATTTAAATGTTAGTTATAGAAGAATTATTGATAGTATTTTGTGTGGTATTGATGTATATAGTGATGTTAATTTAATAAAAAGTATTACTAAAGATGATGTGAAAGAGTTTTTGAATCTTTTGAGTGAAGAAAATAGAGTTGTGTCTATAATAAATCCTAAATAATAATGAATTAATTAAACAGTAGTTAGCGTATTTGCTAGCTATTGTTTTTTTATATAAATCCATAATTTTCTAAAAAAAGTGTTGGCATATTTTCAGATGTATGATATATTATATTTGAACAATTTGTCAAAATGTGAGAGATTTTGTTTTATTTATATGTTTAAGGAGATAAGTGGTATGAAAAATTCTAAAAAAATAATTATAGTGGGATTTATATTTTTAACTTTTTTATGTAATAATTTATATGCCCATAATGGAAGAACAGATTCAAGTGGAGGTCATAAAGATAATAAAAATGTTAGCGGATTAGGTAGTTATCACTATCATTGTGGTGGTAATCCTGCACATTTACATACAAATGGAGTATGTCCATATTCTACAAGTCAAAATATATCTAAACCAGTTAGTGAAACGCCTAAAACAACACCAGTGCCTAATCCAAAGCAAAATACAAATACAACAACTAATAGTGCAGAGGATGTTAAACCTAAGGTTGTTGAAGTTACTAGTGTAGAAATTAATAGTAATGTAAGAAGTGTTAATGTTGGTGAGAGTATTACATTAACAGCTAATGTTTTACCAAGTAATGCTACTGATAAAAAGATTATATGGAATTCTAGTGATGAAAGTATTGCTGCTATTGATAATACTGGTAAAGTTGTTACTAAGAAGGCTGGTATAGTAAATATAACTGTAAATACTTCAAATGGTAAAGAGGATTCTATAAAAATTGAAGTAAAAGAGGAAGTTAAAGATGATTTAGAAAATATTGTTACTACAAATGTGAGTAAAAATAATTATAGTGAATTACCTGAAAATACAAATGAAGACAATATATCTACTGGTATTGTAGGTGCAATTGTAGTGGGAATAGTTGGTTTGTTTGGATTTAGTAAGCTTAGAAAGTAGAACTTTGTTTATATGAAGTGGAGAATGGGATGTGTGTGGTATATAAATTCTCATAACCCGAAGGTATATTTCACATATCATTTAAATTATTATCATTTACCTAAAATATTGCATAATATATACAGAAGGGAGGAATTTAGAGTGCATTATCAAAAATATAATGAATATATAAATACAATAAATATACCAAGTTGTGATAATATGATTGATATAATGGATAATACGTATATGAACCAAATGCAAAATACAAATTTTAATGAAAACTATAATGTAGACTTAGAATCAATGTATCCACAGACATATAAAATAATATATCCAATGGTATGTTCAGCATGTGACATGGTACAAATGCCAGTTACAAAAGAAGTTATAGTTATGATAACAGAAGATATATACAACAGAGTTAAAATGGAAAGATATATTGATTTACCAGATGAATATGAAAGTAGACAGCGTAATATGTTTTTAAATGATTTAATAAGTGTGTTATTAATTAGAGAGCTTATTCAAAGAAGACCTAATTTTCCTAACAGACCACAACACCCAATAAGACCTTTTTGGGGATTTTAGAAATAAAAATAATAAAAGGAACAAAACATCCTTTTATTATTTTTTTATTTTAATTATAAATTAGAGATATATAATATATTTTTTTAATAAAAAAATGTATAAATTTGTAAAAAAAGAAGACAATTTGTAATATGTATGATATAATTGTGAAAAAAAGAAAGGATGGAAAATTATGGAATATTATAATTTAAAAATTGTAGTATCTTTAAAAAATGATATTAAATATGAAAATACATATCAAAAAATATCAGATTATATTGCATTGTCAATGTTGCAAGATGAAAAGACGAAAGAGCTACATGAAAAAAATACATATAAAATGTATAATTTTTGTTCATTGTATCCATTTGAAAAAGACGGAATATACAAAAAAGGGAGGATTTATACATTTGATATTAAATTTATAGATTTGGAATTTGCTATGAAAATTAAACAATTAATAACAGTTATACAAAGTAAAGATTTTCAATTAATAATGTCAAATATTCAAACAAATCAATACAAAAGAATAAATAGATTAATTACATTAACACCTTGTATTTTAACTAAAAATAATGGTGATTACAAAATTGATGGTGATTTAGAGTTAGTAAAATCTAGAATAATAGCAGGTATTGAAAAAAAGTACAAACAATTATATGGAAATAAAATAGAATCTGACTTTATACAAGATATCATTCAAACAAATAAAACGCCAATAAAATTGCCATACAAAAATATATTTTTACTTGGTAATAAATTTGAAATTGTTGTTAAACAAGATGAAGTTTCACAAAAATTAGCACATTTAGCATTATCAACTGGTATACTTGAAAAAAATTCACAAGGATATGGTTTTTGTAAAGCAAGATAGGAGGTGGAAGTATGATTTTTGATTTAATAAATAGTTATAGAAAATATTTTGAAGATGAAAAAATAGTTTTAGACTCATATCATTTACAAAATGGAATATATGTATTATTTAAAAAAGATGGAACGCATGAAATTTTAAAAATTGATAAAAAAAACAGCGAAGAAAATACTACCACTTCTTTATATGAATATATTAAAGTTAGGGATTTTTATAGTAATTATATAGATTCAAATAAAGCTTTGGATACTTCATATAAAGAAAAAAGAAATGGTAAAGTATATTCAACTGAAAGAAAAATATGTAGTAACAATCAATATACATTATTTTTCAAGAATAGATTTGTTGAAGGTCTTATAAAAGATCCAAAAGATACAATACCTGCTGATATATTTTTAAAAGGAATTGATAAATATTTTTCATCTATGTTAGAACTTGGAAAAAATAATAAAAAAACAGAAATGATATTAGAAAAAATAAAAGATAATATATCAACAGATGAAGAAATAATAAAAAATAAAGAAAGTTTGAAGCAAAAATTTTTAGAAACAATAGAACTATTAAAAAGTGAAGAACTTACTAAAGATACTTGGATTAAAATATTTTTAGAAGCAGACGAATTAGAATATGAAAAAGCATCAATAAAATATACATATTTAAGATTATTTAACAAAAATGATGAAAATAAAATTATAAATGAAAAAGTTTATGGAATAAATAACTACAATTTTGGATATACAACAACTAAGAAACCTTTTACAGAACTTAAATCTACACCATTTAAAGTAGCATCTATGATAAGTTTAGAAGATATAAAAGTTGTAAGGAATATGTATATATGGTTACTGAAAAATGTAACAACAAAAGATTTTGTTAAAATACCATTAGACTTTGATTTTAAGGTATTAGATGATACAAGAATAAATGGTAAACCAATTTATTTATTAAGTGTAGTAAATGATAATGGAACGGCAAAAGTAAAAGATTTTGATTTTATTCCTTTTTATAGTAATACAATTAAACCATATAAATGTACTAATTATTTTAATACCAATTTTAATTTAGAGGAATGTGAATTTATAACAAATGATATTAATGAATTAGAAAAAAGGGTAAGTAAAATTTGGTTTTCTAATAGTCTTAGAGATTCATATTATAATTATAAAGATATAGTTGCAAAGAGATCTATGATACCTAATTGGAAAAAAGAAATAATAAAAGAAAATAAAGATATATTTTTAGAATTTTTTCATAAATCAAATAATATACCATTAAAACAAAATTTAGATAAATTAGCATTTAATATATGTTATAAAACATTAATAGATGAATATAAAGATGGAAAAACGTTTAATGCAATAAAAGCAATGAATTTATGGATTGCTTTTGATGAATATTTAGGAGGTAATTTTAAAATGATAAAAAATGATATTTATTTAAAATCAAAAGAAGTAGTTTTAAATAAAGAAAAAATTGAGAGTGATGAAATGTACTTCTTTTTGATAGGACAAGTTGTAAAATATCTTTTAAGTAAAAGTAAAGCAAATACTAAAACACAATCAATGCTTGATCCTATAATGAAAGCAAGTAGTCAAAAAAGATTGATTAATGTTATTTTACAAATGAGAGATAAATATAGTTATAGTTTGATGCTGAGTAATGCTAAATTTGATAATATATTAAAACAAATATTAGTAGATACTGTTGAAAAGGATATAGTAAAAAATAAAAAATATATATTAGCTGGATTTTTAGAAGAAAATTTATTTTATATAAAAGATGAAGAAAATTTAAAAGAAGAAATTATTTAATTTAGGAGGTATAAAAAATGGAAGAAATGAAAAATAGAGTATATGGTGTTGTAGGAATAAAAAGCATAATGGCAAATTGGAATGCAGATTTTACAGGAAATCCAAAAACTACATCAGATGGAAAAATATTTGGTAGTGATAAGGCTTTTAAATTTCCAATAAAAAAAATGTGGGAAGCTGAAGGTAAAAAAGTGTTATATGTTAAGTCATATAAAAATGAAAAAGACAATATTCAAGCTAAAAATCTTTCAGAAAGATTTAATAAGTTATTTGATGTTGACTTAAAATCAATAAAGAAAAAAGAAGAAGTTTTTCAAAAATTATTTAGTGCAATTGATGTATTAAATTTTGGCGCTACATTTGCAGAAGGAAATAATAATATTAGTATAACTGGAGCAGTTCAAGTTGGACAAGGATATAATAAATATGATAATACAAATGTAGAAATAATAGATATTTTATCTCCATTTAGAAATTCAAAGCAAGATGATGCTAACAATAGTACAATTGGCTCTAAAATAGTTTCTGATGAAGCACATTATATGTATCCTTTTTCTGTAAATCCACAAAATTATAACATTTACAAAGAAGTATTAGGACAATTTGCTTCATATACAAAAGAAGCATATGAATCATTTAAAAAAGGTTGTTTAGTAGCAGCAACAGCATACAATACAAATAGTAAAATGGGTTGTGAAAATGAATTTGCAATATTTGTTGAATGTAAAGAGGGAAGTAAATTATATCTTGCTAACTTAGATCAATATATTAGATTCGAGAAAAATAGAGACGGTAAAGATATAATAGATATAACAGAATTGTCTAAAATATTAAAAACTCATAAAGATGAAATAGAAAGTGTGGAAGTATATTATAATAAATATGCAATAGAAATGAAAGGAATGGAAGATAGCTATATAGAAAAATATCTATTTTAGAGAGGAGCTTTTTAATGAAGGAAGTAATAAAATTTAATCTTAAAGGTCCAACAGCTGTTATTAGAAAACCTGAAAGTAATAGTGTATATTTCACATATAATAATGTACATAAAATAATGATTCTTGGAATAATAGGTGCAATAATTGGAGAAAATGGATATAATTTTAATCAATTAAAAAATGAGTTAGACATAAAAAGTAAAAATATGCCAAAAGAATTACCTGAATTTTATAATAATCTTAAAGATTTAAAAATAGCAGTAGTTCCTAATTCTAATTTAGGTGTATTTTCAAAAAAAATTCAACAATTTAATAATAGTGTAGGATATGCTTCAAAAGAAGAAGGTAATAATTTAATTGTAACAGAACAATATTTAGAAAATCCAAGCTGGGATATATATATATTATCCAATGAAACAGATGAATATTTAAAAATAAAAGAATATTTATTAAATCATAAATGTGAATATATACCTTATATTGGAAAAAATGAACATTTTGCAGATATATGTGATGTACAATTACTTGAAGCTGAAAAATGCAATAATATTTGTGGAAATCTAGATTCTATATTTACAGATAACAAATATGAATTTGTTAATGACTTTTTAGAAGATATATTATATTCAGATAAAAAAACAAAATTTGAATATAAAGAAGTTATGCCTACAAAATTAGATGCAGATATAGGTTATATAAATTTCAAAGAATTTTTATTTACAAATAAAAAAGTAGAAATAAAAAATGCAAATAATATTTATTTAGTAGAAAATAAAAATATTTATTTCTTTTAGGAGGAAAATGTGAAAAATAAATATATTGAAAAAATACTTAAAGAAAATATAAATAATTATGCACATAAAAAGCAAGAAAACGGCAATTCCATAAGGGAATTGCTGTTATCACATATGGAATTAACGTATAATTATTATTTAGAAATGGAAGAATATAAAAACCTAGACAAACTAATTATAAATATTATACAAAATTTAATTAGAAAAGAAAATTGTAAAATAGAAGAAAATTCTATTAAAAAAGTATATGAACTTTTTAAATCAGCTATATACTATCATGATATTGGCAAATTAAATCCAAATTTTCAAAGAGTAAATATGGATAATAATATTAATCCAAATATTAAAGGTACAACAGAACATTCCTTAATTTCAGCAAGAATATATTTAGATGCTTTTAAAAAAGAAATAGAAGAAGACTTTAAATTAAGAAAATATAATGATAATGATTATATATTTTTACTATATATAATTTATTATTTTAGTTATATAATTTCTAGACATCATTCAAGGTTAACAAATATACAAGAATATTTAAATAAACTTTCAATAGTAGAACTGTTTGATATATATAAATTAAAATATGAAGAAAATGAATATAGTAGTATGTATATTCAAATAAATTTAGAAAGATTTATATCTGAATTTCAAATAGATGAAGTTTTATTATATTTATTATGTGAATTGTTATATTCATGTTTAGTAACATCAGATTTTTTGGCTACTGCAGAATTTATGAATGGAGAAAAAATTGAAATAAAAAGAAATAAGAATAATAAATTATTTAAAAATTATGAAAATAGTAAATTATTTGAAATAATTGAAAAATATAAAATTGAAAATATAGAATTATTTGGAATAAATAAATTAAGAAGTGATATGTATATTGAATCAGAAAAAAATATAAAAAATAATTTAGATAAAATAATATACTATTTAGAAGCACCTACTGGTAGTGGTAAAACTAATATGGCAATAAATTTAGCTAGAATATTATATAATAATAATAAGGATTTAACATCAATTAATTATATTTTTCCATTTAATACATTAATTGATCAAACTAAAAATACTTTTAAAAATTATTTTAAAGAGTATGAAGATTTTATAGTTATTAATTCATGTACTCCAATTGTGGATGAAAAAAGTGAAATATTAAATTATGAGCTTGCATATTTAAAAAGCGAATTTAGGCAATACGATATAAAATTAACTTCACATGTAAATTTATTTGATACGATTTTTGGTACCTCAAAAGAAGGAAAATATAATTTTTATGATTTAGCAAATAGTATAATTGTTTTAGATGAAATACAAGCTTATTCTAATAAAATATGGAGAGAAATGATAACATTATTATATAAATTTGCAAAATATTTAAATATAAAAATTATAATAATGTCTGCTACTTTACCTAAGCTAGATTATCTTTTAAAAGATTATATAAATGTAAATGATAATAATAATTATTTGTTAGAAAATCATAAAATTTGTAGTTTAATAGAAAATAGAGAAAAGTATTTTGAAAATAAATTATTTAAAGAAAGAGTAAAATTAGATTTTTCTTTATTAATTGAGTATGAAAAAAATATAATTGATATTTTAATAAATAAAGTTTTAGAAAATAAAAATAAAAAAATATTAATTGAATTTATTACTAAAAAATCATCATCTTTATTTTATAAAAAGTTAAAAGAATTAAATATAAAAAATGTATATGAATTAACAGGAGATGACAATTCATATACTAGACAGAAAATAATAGATAAAGTAAAAGAAGAAAAAAATATAATTTTAGTTGCTACTCAAACTATTGAGGCTGGTGTTGATATAGATATGGATGTAGGTTTTAAAGATATTTCATTTTTAGATAGTGAAGAACAGTTTTTAGGAAGAATTAACCGTTCTTCAAAAAAAGAAAATTGTATTGCATATTTTTTTAATTTAGATGATGAGAATAAAATATATAGAAATGATTATAGAGCAGAATATACAATAAAAGAAGATAACATTAGGAATATTTTGGAGACAAAAAAATTCGAAAAATATTATAAAAATGTAATGGATAAAATTTATACATATACAGAGAAAAATAATAGTAATAATATTTCAAATTTATTTGAATATTGTGCGAATTTAGATTATCAGGAAATTAGTAATAAATTACAGTTAATTGACAGTAATACAAGACAAATTTTTTTAAATTATACAATTAATATAAATGGGGAAGAAATTATTGGAGCTAATATATGGGAAAAATATAAAAGTTTGATACAAGATAATGCAATTTCGTATGCAAAAAAACAGATAGAATTATCTAGATTAAAGCCTAAGTTTAATTTGTTTATATATTCAATTTATAAAAATAAAAATAGTAATATAAATTATTATGATGAAGAATTTGGTGGAATTTGTTATATAAATAATGGAGAAGAATTTGTGCAGGATGGAAAGTTTGATAGAGAAAAATATATTTCATATACAGGAGGAATATTTTTATGAAAATTACAGGAACAGTTATAAATTATTATTTTCATTGCAAAAGAAAATGCTATCTATTTTTTAATAGAATAAATTTAGAAGATAATTCAGAAGATGTTAAAATAGGTAAAATATTGCATGAAATTAAATCTTTAGATGAAAATAATACTGAAATTAAATTAGAAAATATATCTATAGATAAAATAACAGATAAATATGTTGTTGAATTAAAAAAGAGTGATTCTAATATTGAAGCAGCAAGGATGCAAGTATTATTGTATTTGAATAAATTAGAAGAAAAAGGAATAAAAAAAGATGGAAAATTGATTTTTAATGAAAGAAATAATAAAGAAAAAGTAGATATTATAAAATTAAATAATGAAACGAAAATGGAATTGAATAATTGTATAAAAGAAATTGAAAACTTATTAAGTTCAGAAGTTGTACCAGAGGCAAAACTAATTAAAGGCTGTAAAAAGTGTGCATATTATGAATATTGTTATTTATAAAATGGGGTATTATTATGAAAGAGGAAAGTAAATATATTTTTTCTAAAGGAGATTTAAGTAGACAGGATTTTTCAATAAAATATAAAAATGAAAAAGGTAATTTTTATTTGCCTATTCAAAAGGTAAAGGAGTTATATTGTTTTAATGATATAACTTTATCAACAAAATTATTAGATATTATGTCTAGAGCTGGAATTATTGTTAATTTTTTTAATTATTATGGCAATTATATTGGGTCATTTTATCCAAAAGATACATTAATTAGTGGTAATTTAATTGTAAAGCAAGCAATAACTTATACTAATAATAGAGAAAAAATTGCAAAGGCTTTTGTAAATGGAATAGCTATTAATATTTATAATACATTATACCATTATTATAGGCATGGAGTAAAAGAGTTAAAACCACTACTTGATTTTTATAAAAAAGATGTAGGTAATTTGCTAGAAAAAGTAAGTGGAATTAAAGAAATATTATCAATAGAGGGAAGAATATGGTCAGAATTTTATGCTAGTTTTAAATATTTTTTACCTGAGGAATTTTTAATGAATAAAAGAGTTAAAAGACCACCGGATAATCCAATGAATGCACTGGTTTCATTTGGTAATACTTTATTATATACAAAAACAATTGCTCAAATTTATAATACTCATTTAAACCAGACTATATCTTTTTTACATGAGCCTAGTGAAGCAAGATTTTCTTTATCTTTGGATTTGAGCGAAGTATTTAAACCAATAATAGTTTATAAGACAATATTTGAATTGGTAAAAAATAAAAAAATTAAAGTAGAAAAGCATTTTGATAAAAAGTTTAACTATTCTTTATTAAATGATGATGGAAAAAAAATTTTTATTGATTCATTTGAAGATAGGATAAATCAAACTTTTATTCATTCAAAGTTAAAGAGGCAAATATCATACAAACATGCAATAAAATTGGATGGTTACAAGTTAATAAAATATATTACAGAAAATAAAGAATTTAAACCTTTTAATTTGGAGGAAAAACAATGAAAAATAATATAAATTATAATTATGTATTTTTATTTTATGATGTAAAAGAAAATAGAGTAAATAAAGTGTTTAAAAAGTGTAAAAAATATTTAAATCATTGGCAAAAATCTGTATTTAGAGGAGAAATTTCACCATCTGAAATAATTGAATTGGAAAATGAATTAAGTAAAATAATAAATAAAAATGAAGATTTTATATCTATTATAAAAATAATAAATTTCAAGACTATTGGTGAAACTACATTAGGAAATATTGAGAAAAATACTGAAGATTTATTTTTATAATTTCCAGCTAAATTAATGAAACGCTGTAATATGGGCAAAGTTTAAATTTTTAAAATCGCTGGAAAAAAAGTTAAATAATATTGAAAAACCAATATATTTGTGATATTATAAATTTATAAAATATTGATTTTTCAATGGTTTAACTTTAACAATAGTTGTATTTAAATGCGCTTTTGATTTAACCAAGATGCTGGATAAGGTGTTTAACTTTAACAATAGTTGTATTTAAATTTTACTTATATAGTAAAACTCTTTTTGATTATACAAGTTTAACTTTAACAATAGTTGTATTTAAATATTGCACCTTTAACTGTCGATATTGCATCTATTTCGTTTAACTTTAACAATAGTTGTATTTAAATATTGTTTGTTATTATTTAAAAGATATTGACAAATATGTTTAACTTTAACAATAGTTGTATTTAAATCAAACAAGAATGTATACAGCAGTCACATTAAACAAGTTTAACTTTAACAGTATTTGTATTTAAATACACAAGCTATTGGAAATCCTAGTTTTAATATAAAGTTTAACTTTAAAAAATATTGTTTTATATAAAATAAAAACGTCGTGAAAGCTCGACGTTTTTTTACAGTATAAATATAAAAAAGTATTCATATAATAGTATTATAATTATACTGTTATTGTAAATTAAAATTGCTATAATGTCACTATTTGTCGAAACTTGCGACCGATTTTTTGACAACAAATATTGACATGTATGTAGAAAAGTGGTATAAGTATATTAGAATAGGAGATGATATTTATGCTAGTAGAAAAAATAAATAATTTAAAAGATAAGTTAGAAAAACAAGTAATGGAAAAAGACTCATATGATAAAATATATGAGACAAGTGTAAAAATAGATAAACTTTTAATAAAATATTATAAGGAATTAGAGGCCTCTAAAAAAGTCAAAGTTACTAAAAGTAATATTAAATAACATTAATCCAAGAATTATAATTAAAGTATAATCTCTGTCAGATTGAAAAAATAGTAATATCATTAGAATAATTATAATTAAATCATCAATGGCGATTGAAAATCCAAATGCACTAATAGTATTATTTTCTACCTCAATTGGACCAATCCTGTATATTTTTTCATTTGGATTATCAGCATTTTTATTATGAGAGATGTCAGAAAAGTAATTATTATCATCATTTGAATTTTTATCGTTATTATTAGAAAAATTTGTATTATTTTTGTTAATAGGTTCATTAAAATAATTATACATTGGTGTAAAGGCAGGATTATAATTGTTATTATAGCCATTATTGGAATAGTTATAATTATTATAATTATATTTAGAGTATCTTTTATAAAAAGGTCTATATTCAAACATTAATCATCACTACCTTTACTTCCAAAAATTTCAATTGCATTTGCTATTGTAAGCATAGTTACATATTCGTTTAGTTTATCTTGTCTGGATTTACTTAAAAAAGGTTTTAGAGAAAGTAATAAATTTTTCTTAGGATCATTTTTATTTAATGAAGATAATATTCTTTGAAATTTTAATATAGTAGATGTGTCAAATCCACTAAAATTAGAATTATTACTTTCATTAGAATTATTGTTATTTGAAAACATATTAATAATAGATCCAATATCTATGTTTTGTAACAAAGAACTAATATTAGAAAAATCTAAATTTTGAGTATTTTCTAAGTTATTATCTAAATTTTGAGTGTTATTTGTTACATTGTTTACTAAGTCATTTAATTCATTATCATTAACTTTTTCTTGTTCATTTAAAGAATTGTCTACAATTTGTTTATTTTGTTGTTCATTTGTGTTTTCTGAATTTAATTTAGTTTGAATACTTTGAATTAAGTTAAATAATTCTTGAGAATTATCAGAAGAAACAGATTTTTCATCTATTTCTTCATTTTTTAGATTTTCTTTTTCATCCATATTTTTATTTCTTTTTTGAATTTTTACTAAGCATTCCAACTAAATTTGTTAAATCTTCACTTGACATATTTTGAACCATTCTACTAACTTGTTCAATCTTGCTTTTATCAATTGTAGATAAAAGTTCTACTAATTTTGAATTAAGCATTTCATTTTGATTTTTATTTTCCATACAAAATCATCTCCTTTAAATTCTTTATATAATAAATATATGCAAATTAATTTATAATGTGATACATTTTTTAGATATTTACACATTTTATTTTAAAATGGAAAATAAAAAATATTAATATAATGGAGGGGATAATTGAATAAATATAAAGATATTACAAAATTGTATAATATATTGGATATATTGGATGAATATATACTAATAAACTATAAAGGAAATGTTGAAAAAATATATATGTATAAAATAGAACCAATAGTAATGCTCGGTTTGTCAAAAATAGAACAAGAAAATATATTGACAATTTTTAAAGAATTATTAAAACAAGTAAATTTTGATTTCCAAATTTTAATGTTAAATAGTAAATTAAATATTGAAAAGTATATAAATAATTTAATATCACAAACTAATATATCTAAATTGGAAAATATTAATTTAAAAAATAATTATATAAAAGATATAAAGGAAAAATTGATAAAGGAGAAAATATATGAAACAGATTATTATATAATAATTTCTATAACTTATGATACTAGCATAGAAATAAAAGATATTGATAATGTTATAAATAAATTAAAAAAAATAGGATGTGATGTAAAAAAAGTAAAAGGAAAAAAGAATTTAGAAAACTTAATGTATAGGTGCATAAATAAAGAAAGTTAAGGTGAAAAAATGAATATAAGTAATAATATTTCTAATATTTATCCTAGCAGTATTGATAATACTAATTTTAGATATATAAAGATAGATAATATATATTCAAGTAGTATTTTAATTACAAATTTTCCCCGATTTATATCTTTTTTACAAATAATTGATAGTATACCTAAAAAATATTTATATGATATGTCAATATATATAAAAAAACAAGATAGTATGAAAATACTTAAAGAGCTTACATATTATATTTCTTCTTCTTCAAGTGAGATAAAAACTATAAATAAAAATCAGATAGATATTGATATATTAGGACAGGTAAAAGAAGATGCAAAAAAATTAAGAAAAGAGATTCAAATTAATGAGCAAGAAATATTTTTCGTAAATATATTAATTACTTTTTTTAATTCTGACAAAAAAATGTTATTTAATATTATAAAAGAATTTCAAAGTATAATTTATTCTAAAGGATTGACTTCAAATATCGCAAATTTTAGGCACTTAGATTCATATATTTTAAATCTTCCATTAAATAGAAATAAAGAGAAAATATTAGAATTAAATGAGAGAACTTTTACAACTAATTCGTTAAGTAATATTTTTCCTTTTTATACAAGAACAATATTTGATAAAGAAGGTGTTATATTTGGGTTTACTCAAGATGAAAATAAAATATGCAATATAGATATATTTGATAATAAGTATATAAATTCAAATATGTGTGTATTTGGGAGTAGTGGTTCAGGTAAGTCTTATTTTATTAAATTATTGGTTATAAGATTATTTTTAAATGGTAAAAAACAGTATATTATAGATCCAGAAGGTGAATATATAAATATAGCAAAAAAATTAAATGGAAATTATTTAGAAATTTCATCAAAAACTCCAATGTGGTATTTTAATCCCTTTGAAATATTAGAATATGAAATTGATATGTATAAAGAACAAGTAATTAATTATAAAATTGAAGAAATAAAGGAAATTTTAGTTTATATTTGTAATATAAAAAATATTAATGAAATTGAAGAATTAAAAAAAGCAATAAAAGAAGTATATAGAAAATTTAACATTTTAAATGTGGAAAATGTGTATAAAATGAGTAGTAAAAAAAGGATATATGTTGATAAAAAAATAATAAATTCAGATTTATTTCCAATATTTAATGATTTACTAGATTGTATTAGTTTTAAAAGATTAAAAATTAAGATTAAAGAAAATATTATTGATAAATATCCAACTTTTACTAAATCTACAAATATTAATTTAAATAATAATTTAATAATATTTGATACAAGTAATTTAAATATAAAAATAGAAAAATTTTTTGTTAATAAAATAATAAAAAGTATTGTATATAATTTAAAATATAATAATAAAAAAATAGGTAGTAGCTTAGTTAATAAAAATAGTTCTATTATATATATAGATGAAATTTGGAAATATATAAAAAATAGTAATACAACTGAGAAAAATATTAATTTAGGTGAAAAAATATTTGAATTATTTAAAACTATTAGAAAAAATAATGCAAGTATTGTAGCAATTACACAAGATATATCAGATTTCTTTTTATTAGATAATGGAAATTACAGCAAAAGTATAATAAATAATAGTAGCTTCAAAATATATTTTAAATTAAATTTTTCTGATAGTGAATTTTTACAAAAGTATTATATTTTAGAGGAAAATGAATTATATAAGGTAAATAGGTTAGATAAAGGACAGAATTTAATTTGTTTTAAAAATATAGCTTTGACACTTAATGTAAAAGCAAATGCTTACGAAAAAGAAATAATAGAGGAGAAAATAAATGAAGATAATAATAGCATTGAATAATAAATATATAAAGGATAATATAGAAAAATGTTATGACTACGTATATAAATATGATATTTTAACAAAAGAGGATGTTATAGAATTACTTAGTAAGGATGAGTATCAAAATAATAATGTTGTTCTTATAACAAAAGAAAATTTAGAAGGAAATTTAAATGAAAAATTGTATGCAAAACAAATAAGACTTGCAAATAAATTTGTAAAAGTAATATATATAGTAAATAAATTAGAAAATGAATATAAAGAATATTTATTTTCTAATGAAATATTTAGTATTTTAGAAGATAATTATTTAACTTTAGAAAGTTTAAAAGAATGTATTGATGAAGGTAAGTTTATTATATATAAAAATATGAATAAAAATCAGAATTTAAAATTAAATGAAAGTGCTTTAAATTATAGTTATAAAATAAAAAATCAAGTAATTCCTAAAAAAATAATAGCAGTATATGGCACAGGTGGTGCTGGTAAATCATATATATCTAGTATTATTTCTAAAAATATTTCTATTGATCTAAAATTATCCCTTATTTTACTTGATATGGATATACAAAATCCATCAATAGATATATTTAATAATTTGCCAATTAATAATAATGGTCTAAATCAAATTGTAGAAGATATGGACAAGCAAGAAAATATAAATAAACTTATGGAAAAATATATGATTAAAGATAAAAATAATAAAAAATTGTGGTATATGACTAGTAATACATCATTGTTTGATTGTCAAAATAAATTAAGTAATAAATATTATGATGAAATATATAAAAGTGTATATGAAAGATTTGATTACACAATAATTGATTTACCATCTTCACCGTTTTTGGATGTAGTACCATATACATTAAAAAAATCTAATTTGATATATTTCGTTGTAAATCCTAATTATATTAGTGTTAGACAAGCAATAAAGTATTTAGATTTATTAAATAAATTATGGGATATTTCAAAAGATAAAATTAAAATAATTATAAATAAAGTACAAAAAAATTCTTTAGATATTATGCAAGTAAAAAGTTTACTTGGTGGATATGAAGTAGTTTTAATTGCTAATTTTAAGAATGATTTAGAATCGTACATAAATGGTGCCAAACCAGATATTGATATTGATTTTGATGTTGAAAAGTTATATAAAAGTTTACAAATAGAAAATATAGATCAAATTATTAAAGAAAAATATAAAAGTAGATATAAAAAATATGCTAATGTAATTCCTTTTATTTTAAATAAAAAATTGGGTGATAAATTTGATAAATAATATTTTCAAACAACAAGATTATATAGATAAAAATAATAATTATTATTATGACATAAATGATAAAGGTATTGTATGTGAAAAAAATAGTAATTATTTAAAAAAATTGCAAAAATATGCAATAGAAAATGGGTTAGAATATTTACAAAAAGGTTTAAAGGAACCAATTCGAAAAATGTTACAAGAATATATAATATTTAATTATGGTGAAAAAAAACATGATGTTATTAATTCAATGATAAATAAAGTTCTTGATAATATGTTTGGATATGGTATTTTACAAAAATATATTGATTGTAAAGAAATAACAGATATAAGGGTTGTAAAATATAATTTGATATATGTAAAAAGATTAGGTAAATGGGAAAAGACAAATATTTGTTTTGAGAATGAAGATGAATTTTTAGAATATATAAGATATTGTATTATAAAAAATAATTCAAATATAAATTTTGACATTCCAATTGTTGTAGTTAGTGATAAAAAATATAATCTGAGAATAGAAGCAGGTATTGTCCCTATTAATTCCATTTCTCCAAATTTGGTAATTAGAATTCATAGAAAAGAAAATTTGACTTTAAAAGATTTAAAAAGTAAAAAAATGTTGGATGAAAATTCATATAAAATAATAAAAAATGCTATTAAATCAAATAGCAATATTATAATATCTGGAAAAGGAGGTAGTGGAAAAACTACATTATTAAAAAGTGTTATAAATAATTTACCAGAAAATATAGCTATAACTATAAATGAAGAAACATCTGAATTATTTATAGAAAATAAAAATGTTATACAAAGAGAAGTTTTAAATAATAGATTTGAAGATAAAAAGATTGATTTAGAAAAACTTATGAAACATAGTTTAGTAATGTCAAATGATGTAATTGTAGTAGGAGAACTTAAAGGAAGAGAAATGGTTAATTTTTTAGATGCTATAACAACTGGACATATGGGATTAGCTACAATTCATTCTAATAGTGCTTCTAACACAATAAATAGATTAGTAACTTTATTTAAAAGTGATGTTAGTACATACCAATATAAAGAAGAATTTGTAAGAGAAATATTTTGTAATAGTATAGACTATATTATATTTATGAAAGAATATCAGGTGTGTGAAATAATAAAATTTGAAAATATGAAAAATAATGTTAGAAAATATAATTTAATATATAAAAGGAAAGAAAACTATGATAAAAATGGTTAATATAATATTGAAAATTTTTATAGCATTAATTAGTATTACTTTTATATACGAAATGATAATATTAGTTAATAATATTTGTAAAAATTTAAAAATAAAATATAATATAATGCTATATTTAAATGTTCAAAAAATAAATA
>CANAIR010000023.1 GCA_947361355.1 uncultured Clostridium sp. | reverse complement strand
TCATTGGATTGTTATTTATTATACTTACCACCACTGCTACTGCTAGTATTATTACCACTATTATTGTTATTACTAGCACTATTAGTGATATACCAACATTAGGGCTTACTTTATAAAAAATGTTATTATTTCCTTTTTTATTTATTTTTTCTTTACTATTTTCCTTTGTTTTCATTATCATAATACCTCCATATATTTTTACATGTTTTTTTATTATTTTTTCCTTTATTTTATATTTTATACTATTATATACAAAGAGTCACTGGAAATTTGTTCCAATTTTAAAATGCTATTATACAAATTTCTTTATTATCAAACTTTATATGTATTATTTCAATTATATTACATTTTTCTATCTTTTTCATTACAAAAAGTTCACAAAACCTAGCTAAAGGAACTCATCTCCTTTAACTAGGTTTATATATCTATTTTTATTTACATTTCTTACAAAATTTGTATAACATAATAATGCTATTTTATGCCCATAGCACCTGTGTGTGTGTGTGTGTGTGTGTGTGTAGTACCTTCATACTTTTATCTCCTTTTGTTTACATATTTTTAACGAACTAAATTGTTACATCATCAATATTTTTCTTTACTTCTATTTCATCTTTTTCTAGACTTTCTCTTTTATTTATATTATCTATAATTTCTTCTTTACTACAAACATGCTTAGCCAGTGAGTCTCCTAACGCATTTTCATCTATAGTGCTAGCTGTATCAAAACTTGCAGCCTGTCTATTCATTTCTTCTGAGACAACTTTCTCCATTTTATCTGTATCAGCTCTGCCACCAAAAGATTTTATCTTTGCCATTACTTTTCTAACTAATGACATAAAAGCATTTTGTTTTCTATACAAATCCAATTGTTGAGTTTTATTAGGATCTATTGATGGCTCTTGATATTTTTCTTGACTATCTTGTGTTACGCCGTTATTTATACCATTAAATTGTTCACCTTGCACACTACTAGTATTTTGCTTATTATTATTATTTTGACTTTTTACACCAGTAACTTGCCCTTTCTTATCTAGCAAATCCTGCAATGAATTAGTTGCATTATTCCTATTATCCCTTGCTTTTTCAAGTTCTTTATCTAATACATCTTTTTTTGCAAAAAACTCGTCTTCACTTATAGCACCAGTTCCAAATAAACTCTCATTTTCTCTATATGCTACTCCACTTTCATAATAATCTAATACTTCTTGAGTTTTCTCCATCTCTTCTTCTTGTTGCTGTATTTTTTCATTTATCCCTTCAAGTTCTGGATTTCTATTTTTTTCTAAAAACTGCTCTAATTGTGTATCATCTATTACTCCAGTAATTTTTGCTTTTTTTGCAACCAATTCTTGTAATAAAACAGTTGCATCATTTAAATCAAGTTTTGCTTTTTCTAGTTCAGCATCTAATACACTTTTTTTATCAAAAAATTCTTTTTCAGTTATATTTCCAGAACCAAACAAACTCTCGTTTTCTCTATATGCCGCTCCACTTTCATAGTAATTTAATATTTCCTGCAACTTTTTAACTTCTTCTTGTTGTTGCTCTATACTTTTTTGAATTATTTCAATTTCAGTCTCTTCTTTTTCTTCCTTAGATTTTTTTTCTGGATTACTTTTCAAATCTTCATTATCTAATGTTTCTTCCTCAAAAGTATTAGCCCATTGTACACCATCTTCTGAATTTGTTTCTATATCTTGTACATAATTATTTAAATCATCATTCATAGTCTACCTCACATTATATATAATATATTATACATTAAAATTTTAGAATACTCAATCAAATTTAAATGATTTTAAAAATTATTTAATATATATGCAAAAAGTAACAGAAAATTCTTCTGTTACTTTTATTATAATTATTATTTCAAATCATCTAGCTCACACTCAAGATACACTGCAGCTGTCACATCTACAAGTTTTTCAAAATTCTCATCTGTTGGATCATTCTGATAGTCTTTTTTGGCAATCACATAATTTTCATATGATTTTTGATCAGGAATTTTTTCCATCATGTTTTCTATCTCAATATAACCCTGCCGATATCCCTGATTATATCCTTCATACCGGGCAACTATCAACATTTGCTCATGGAGCTCTTGATATAGCTCATAGTTTTTTTCTTCTTCTTTTTTGGCTTCCTCACTTTTTGCTTCCACCAAACTACCATTACTCAAGCAAATCAGTAAAGTTACTAACGCTCCTACAAAACATCCGATTAATAGTCCTTTTATTGTCTTCATTTTTTTCTCTCCTTTGTTTAAATTATTAAAAAAATATTTTTAAGCAACTTTTATATTATAGCACAAATTCACTAAGAAGTCAACTATTTTTATTAAAAAATATTACATAACATGTTAAAACTAAAAACTTATTTTACTTTTACATTTTCACTACCAAAATATGTTGAAAGTTTATCTAATGTATCATCACTAGAATTTAGCCAAAATTCTCTATTTAAGAGTTTAACTTTTTTAGTTCCATCATAAAATAAATAGGTTGGCGTTGTTCCTTTATTTTCGTATGGCATATTTTTAATACATTCAATTACTTTATCTTCTAAGTCAAATTTATCTCTTGGGAGCCTTATATATATTTTTTCTTCCTTTTTTATAGGTTCTACTTGTGATACAATTATTTTTGTTATTTCATCTTCTTTTACACTGACTTTCCCAGTAACTTTTACTATACTTTCTTTTTGTAAAATATTTGCATAATTTGAAAGAACATTTGAAAAAATAATTAGTTCAACACTACCATATATATCATCTATTAAAGCAAACATCATTTGCTTTCCTGATTTTGTAATAAGTGTTTTAACCTGAGAAATTATCCCACAAAAAGTAACTATCTTAGAATCATATTCATTTTTATTTATATCATTATCACTTAGTTCGTTTCCTTCTATATTTTCAGTATTTAACTGTTTTGAAGTAACAGTGCTATTTTTCTTTATATATTGAGCATATTCATCTAGTGGATGGCCTGATACATATAATCCAAGCATTTCTTTTTCCATATCTAATAACTCTTTTTTAGTTGGCTTTTTTGGAGATTTATTAATTACTATTTTGGATTTTTCTTCCTCACCACTAATATCAAACATATTTATTTGATTTATATAATTATTTTTTCTAGTTTGAGTTACATTATCTATAATTGATTCAAAATTATCAAGCAAATCAAATCTTGAAAGCTCAGGTTCTATTTCATCAAAACAACCTGCCTTTATTAAACTTTCAACACATTTTTTATTAACACTTTCCCCAGATACTCTTTCACAAAAATCAACAAATGAAGTAAATTTTCCAATCATTTTTCGTGAATTTAAAATTTCCCTTATTGCATTTTCACCTACATTTTTAATAGAATTTAAAGCAAATCTTATTTTTCCATTTATTACTGAAAATTTAAGATAACTTTCATTTATGTCTGGTTTTAATACATCAATTTTAAATTCTTTACACTCTTGTATATACTCAGGTATTTTGGTTAGATTTCCTATAAAGCTATTCATTGTAGCTGCTATAAATTCAGCTGGAAAATGCCTCTTTAAAAAAGCTGTTTTATATGCAACTACTGCATATGCAGCAGCATGAGATTTATTAAAAGCATACTTTGCAAATTCTTCCATTTCATCAAAAATTTTATTTGCACTTATCTCATCAATGTTATTTTTTTTTGCCCCTTCTACAAAAACTTCACGCTCTTTTTTCATAACATCAATTTTTTTCTTACTCATAGCACGTCTAACAAGATCAGCTCTTCCTAAGCTATAACCTGCTAAATCTCTAAATATTTGCATAACTTGTTCTTGGTATACCATACACCCATTTGTAACTTTTAAAATTGGCTCTAAAGCTTTATGGATATATTTTATATTTTCTTTATTATTTTTATTTTCTATATATCTTGGAATTTGCTCCATAGGTCCTGGCCTATATAACGATATCATAACAATAATATCTTCTAAAGAATCCGGCTGCATTTTTATCATCATTTGTATAAAACCTTTACTCTCCATTTGAAACACTCCAACAGTCTTACCCTCAGACATCATTTTTAAAGTATCTTTATCATCATAATTTCCATAATTTATGTAAGTATCATGTATCTTTTTTACTAACTTTTCTGTATCAGATATAACTGTAAGAGTTCTAAGACCTAAAAAATCCATTTTTAAAAGGCCCAATTGTTCTAAAATTGTCATAGTATATTGTGTTGATACATTATCTTCCCCTTCATACAATGGAACATAATTTACAACTGGTTCTTTTGTTATAACTACGCCTGCTGCGTGAGTTGAAGCATGCCTTGCTAGTCCTTCTAATTTCATAGATATATCTATTATCTGTTTTACTTGTTCATCTTTTTCATATATACTTTTTAATTCTGGTTCTTGTTCAAGTGCTTTTTTCAAAGTTATTTTTAATGTTCTTGGAATCAATTTTGCAACTAAATCAGCCTTTTGATAAGATATAGCTAAAGCTCTTGCTACATCTCTTACTACTGCACGTGCGGCCATTGTACCAAATGTTATAATTTGTGCTACATGATCATGACCATATTTTCTTGCAACATAATCAATTACCTCTTGTCTTCTTTCATAGCAAAAATCTACATCAAAATCTGGCATACTTATTCTTTCAGGATTTAAAAAACGTTCGAATATAAGATTAAATTTTAAAGGATCTATATCAGTTATACCAAGTAAATATGCTGCAATTGAACCTGCTCCACTTCCACGCCCAGGACCAACTGCAATTTTTCTACTTTTAGCGTAATTAATAAAATCAGCAACTATCAAAAAATAGTCAACAAATCCCATCTTATCTATTATTTCAATTTCATATTCTAACCTTTTTATAACTTCTTCTTCTTTATCACTACCATACCTTTTAGAAATTCCATCATAACATTTTCTTCTAAAATACTCTAAATGTGTAATATCTTCATCAATTTTAAACTCTGGTAAAATAGTATGACCAAATTCAAACGTAACATTACACATATCAGCTATTTTTTGTGTATTTTCTATTGCTTCTTTAACATACTCAAACGAATCTCTCATTTGTTCTTCACTCTTAACAAAATACTCATTTGTTTTAAAGCTCATTCTATCTTCATCATTTAATGTTTTTCTAGTTTGAATGCAAAGAAGTATTTCATGGGATGAATAATCATTTTCATTTAAATAATGACAATCATTTGTAGCAACCAAGTTTAATTCCATTTCTTTTGAAATAGCAAGTAATTGTTGATTTACAAGTATTTGTTCTCTTAATTTATTATCTTGGATTTCAAGAAAGTACCTATCTTTTCCAAAGATTTCTACGAACTCTTTTATAGTATCCTTAGCACCATTTATATTACCATTTACAATTTGTCTTGCAACTTTACCAGCAAGACATGCTGAAAGACAAATTATCCCCTCATTATATTTTTTTAAAATTTCCATATCAATTCTAGGCTTATAATAAAAGCCTTCTGTATAACCGCTTGAAACTAATTTTACAAGATTTTTATATCCAGTATTATTCATAGCAAGCAATATTAAATGATTTGGTTCTGTATCTATTTTTCCTTGTTTTTCTAATCTACTACGTGGTGCAACATATACCTCACATCCTATTATAGGTTTTATATTTTGTGCAACACAAGCTTTGTAAAATTCAATTGCACCAAACATATTTCCATGATCTGTAATAGCAACTGCATTCATGCCTAAACTTTTTACTTTTTCTACTAATTCATTAATTCTTATTGCACCATCTAATAAACTATATTCTGTGTGCATATGCAAATGTACAAAACTCATTATTTCACCTACCTAAACTTTACTACATTATACTAAAATTTAAGATAAATGTCTATATAATATACAAAACTCATATATCAAAAAAATAAAATATAACACACTAAAATATATTATACTAATTTATTTTTTCTTCCATATTTATCTTATATCATTTTTTAAACTATAAAGCATTATTATATTTGGAATTACCATTAGGGCGTTTGCAATAGATGAAATACTCCAAACTATTTGAATCTTAGAAATACAACCAATATATACAAAACTTAAAAATATGACTTTATATAAAAATTTATAAATTCCTTTAGTTTTAAACAAATATCTAACACCTATACTACCATAAAAACCTGAACATGGAATAGTAGATATTGCAAATATACAAATAATAAATGTAAAAACTAAATTTCCATATGGTAAATTTAAAAATACTCCTTGTGCAAATTCTACTGGATTATTTGTCGTTAGATATAATCCACTTGCTACAAATAATATTCCTGTTATTGTACATAAAAATACTGTATCTATAAATACTGTTGTTGATGACATTATGCTTTGCTTTTTTATATCTTGTTCTTTAACAGTACTATCAAAAATAGGTGATGTTCCCATTCCAGCTTCATTTGTAAAAAGTCCTTTAGAAAGTCCTGAACTCATTGCAAGTATTGCTGTTGAACTAAATATTCCTCCCACAACTGATTTAAAATTTAATGCCTCTTTAATAATATATACTACACTACTAAGTAAATTGGCTCTAAAAATATACAAAAGTATTAAACAGGATATACAATATACAAATATAGCTATTGGTATTAAAATACTACTTATATTAGATATTCTCTTTTCATTTCCAAATAATACATATGCGCAAAGTAATGTTATTACTATACCTATTATATTTAAATCAATATCATAATTTTGAACTATTGTACTAGATATTGCATTAGATTGTATCATCGACCCCATTCCAAAACTTGATAAAATTACAAATATACTAAAAAATGTTGCTAAATTTTTCTTACCAAGTATTTCATCCAAAACATACATTGCTCCACCATAATAGCCTTTTTTATCTTTTTTTCTATATTTTAATACAATATATGTTTCTGCATATTTTGTAGATATTGCAAAAATTCCAGATATAAAAATCCAAAATATGCTTCCAACACCTCCAAGTATTATCGCTGTTGCTACTCCAATTATATTACCAGTTCCAAGTGTTGCTGCAAGTACAGTCATTATAGACTTAAATGAACTTATTCCCTCACTTGTGTTACTCTTATCACTCTTTAACATATTTCTTAATCCATCAAAAGTATATTTTTGTGGTATTTTTAATTTTAATGTAAAAAATATATGTGTAAACATAAGTAGGCTAACTAAAGGAATACTCCAAACAAGTTTTTCTATAAATAATATCAAACCTTCCATAAACTCACCATATAACAATATATGACATTTATTTTGTTATATGATTTTATCTAAAGTTAATATAAACACTTGATAAAATAATTTAATACTCATTTTTTATATACTATATAAATCTATATTTTAATTATACATTAGCTTTAATATTACATAATACATTTGACTTTTACATAAATTTATAGTAAAATATATAGTGTAGTATTATATTCTATTATGTTTAACTAAAACGTAAGGAGGTTTTTTAATGAAAATTAAGGAATATGATGATCACGTCTATATAAAAGACGGAAAAATAATGTTTAGAAGTTCAAAAAAAGTTTTTTATGATTCTTGTATACAAAAAGAAATTGTATACAAAGAAATCAAAAGTTATTTGGAAAATAATCCAAAAGATATATCTATTAACAGTATTATATCTGATGCTATAAAAAATGCTACAGGATGTAGTCATTTTTATCATTATCGGATTACTCCTGCTACTACTGAAAAATCAAAAATAACAAAATCTGATCTTTTATATATAGAATTTGAAGAATATATAAAGAGTTTAGATATTTATAGGGAAATTTTGCAAGAAAGGCAATCTAAGCAACAAAGAAATAGAAAAAGAATTGAAGATAGTAGAGCAAAAAAAGAAGTAGAAAATAATTTATATAGTTTTTTTAATAAAGAAAAGAAAAAAAGAATTAAAAATTCTAGTAAAAGGAGAATTTCATAATGTATGCTAATATAGAAATAAAAAATGGTAACTTTGTATCATATGACATTGATCATTCTATGTTTCATCCGCTTCCAAATCAAAATGAGTTAAAAGAAAAAGTAAAAAAAGAAGCTGAAGAAATATTAAAATATCAACTTGATATTGAAACAACCAAGCAAATTATATATAAAGCCTTATCAAAAGTACTTGATTGTGTAATACAAGTTTATTTTAAAACAGCAAGTACGCGGGAATCTAAAGACCCCCTTTATTTGGAATTGGAAGAATATATTTATTCTTTACCTAATTACCAAAAATTAATTTCCAGTACTAGGACATTAAGAATAAATAAATCAAATTTTATTATTTCTGACATTAATGGTATTGCCATGGGAAGTGATATATGTGATATACAAGCTCTCAAAGAAGAAATTGAAAAATACACTTTAAAAAATAAAAAACAGTTGAAAAAAAATGTTATATTAAAAAGTGCATTAGCAAGCTTTTTCTTTGTAAACAGAGTAACTTATATAGATTATAGTAACCCAACAGTAATTGAACTTTTGGATTACATTAATAATTCCAAAGGATATAATAATAATCTAATAAACTCATGTAGAATTTGCTTTCAAAATGGTTCTATAAAGCTAAAATGTCAAAACGAATTTTTTGAAGTTCCGCAAAACGTAAATGTAGAAAACTTAAAAAAAGAAATTGAGGCTTATATAGAAAGAAATCCAAAAGAATTTAATTTAAAAACTCTTATTACTGGCTCCTTAGAGTCATTATCTGGATTTAGAGCCTTAAAAACAGTTAGTAGTTATGAAACTGTATATGTAGGAAAAACTAAACGTGAAATCTTAAAGGAAGATCCTTTGTATTTGTCATTAGTATCTTTTATCGAAGAAATGCCTGATTATCAAATAAGACTAAAAGAAAATCAGGAAAAACTAAGAAAAAGGCGAGAAGAAATAAAAAAAGGTAAAATGGAACAAAGGCAAAAAACGTTTGTCGAAAGGCTCACTTTTGAAGGAAAAGAGAAACCTTCAAAAAGACCTTATTACAAGAGATTTCAATAACTAAAAAAGTGTGAAATAGCAATTTAAGTATTATTGCTATTTCACATTTTTTATTATATATTTTTATCTTTCATATTTTTTTATTTTAGTAACAATTACTGTCATATCATCATTTAATATTCCCTTACTTTCTTTTAAAACTAATTTATGAATATCATCAGAAATTGTTTTAGTAGTTTTTGATATATCTAAATTTTGCAGATACTGAGTTAAGAAGTTATTATTTGCATTCATACCTTCTTTTATAATACCATCAGAAATTTGAATTACTAGATCATTATTTTCTAATTTTTTTACAATAGGTATATAATCTGTATTTTTAACAAGGCCAATTGGAATATTTATATTATTAATCGTAGTAACTCTACCATTTTGTAATACATATGTAGGTGCAGCACCTAATTTTATAAACTGTGCCTCCCCTGTTCTTAAATCAAATATGAAACTATCTAATGTGGAAAATATAGTATCATTTCCTTTTAACTTTAATACACTATTAATTATTTCAACCGCTTTTTGTTCATTAAATCCACCATTAAGTAGTTTTTCTAGCATATTAATTACTGTACTTGAACCCTTTGCTGCTTGTACTCCAGATCCAGCACCATCACTTAATACTGATAGATGTTTTAAATCTTGCAATTCCATAGTAACAAAAGAATCTCCTGATACAGTTTCACCTGTTTTTATATCATGACTTATTGCATTTTGAATATCATAATCTGGCTCAGATACAATTTTAATTCTTGATTTTTCTTTTTTACTACTATTTAGTATAAGTTTTATAGTTACTTTTTGTTCTAATATATCAGATGCAAGAGAAATAATTTGCTTTTTTTGTTTATCAATATTATTTAATATATCAGTTACAAATGTATATTCAATATTTTGCCCAACTTTTTGTAATTCATCCTCATAAACAATATATCCATAAAATTTAAGTTCTTCTCTAAGTTTTAGTTGTATATCATCTTGTACTACTACTGTATTTTTGATATTTTTTGATATATTAGAAAGTATTTTTGATACTTCCTTATACTGACTTGAAAGTTTAGCACTATTTTCCTTTTCCTTTTGTTTTAAAATTCTTGTAAGTTTCATATTAGCATAAATTTCTCTTATATCATTAATTATTTTATCAGATACCTCACAATCATTTAACATATTTTTATTTATGCTTTCATTATTTTCTAATTTATCAGCTATATAATCAACAGTTAAATCAAGTGCCTTTTTATCTAAACAAGATTGTGACCTTTTACAACCTATACATGTATTTTCAATATAATCTTCAATATATTTTTTTATAACGTCCCTTGTTTCTTTTTCATCTTCTACACTACTTTCAATTTCTATATCTGCTAAACTATCAAATAGTTCTGACATAGCTCCAATTTTATTTTTTGCATCACTTGCACTATCTAATATATTTTCATAAGGTTTACTAAGTGAACTATTTTTATTAAATATATTTTCAAGCTTCAACTCTAAAACTTTCGGAATTAATAATAAACTAAAAGATGCAATTAAAATCTCACTAGCTCTCATAGTAAGTTCTGTAAAGTTATTAGTAAAATATGATAAATAAACATTTCCTAAAATGAAAAATATTAATATTGGAACTTTACCAAATTTACTTAATACACCTGCAATAAGCCCACTAAATGATAAAGAAACTACATAACTAATTGGTAAATCTATAATACACGTTAAAAATAGACCTGTTGCAAGACCAGCAGCACAAGCATAAACTGAGCCATTTTTCCATCCATATACAAGTATTATTATTAAAACTAATATATTAACTATTGAATACCCAAAAATATCTATATTGGCAAATACTGTAGTTGTAAGTGAAAGTATCACTATCATAGATATAGTTTCTTCCTTTGCATGCACATATCCCTTATTTATATTTAATAATACATATATTCCAGAAACAAATATAAAATATAAAACAGATATAATCAGCACACTACCTAAATTATTAAAAAGTCCAGTTATAATAGTTGAATTTATAAAATTAGAAATTACATCTACTATTAAATATGAAATTATAAATTTTATAAATACACTAACCTTTCTACTTACTCCTTCTATATTTAATATTGCTGTAACAAAAGTAAACACAGCAAAAAAAGATAATATTTTTATAAGTAAGTATGTAGTCATTCCATTAATAGTAAGAGAAATTAAAGAAGAAGCTAGTATAAGTATTAAAGGAACATTAAAAACACTTGCAACACCAAATAGAACATAACTAAAAGGCGAAATATCTGTTATAAAAGTTTGATTTGTAAGTAATACAGTTAGTAAAACAAAAAGTATATTTTTTATAGATACTCTTTGCCTAATTATACTACTTATACTATCAAGCCTTTGCGATATTTCACCGCTAATATATTTATTGTAAATCATATTATCCACCTCATTTGTTTCTTTTATACTATATATTTTACATCATTTATTTTATATTTTTTGTCATATTTTATAATGAATACAACTTTTTTTATTTAAATATATATACATCAAAATGAAAACTTCATCTTGATGTATACTAATTATTTTCTAATCTACTACTTTTTTCTTTCTTCCCCTAGTTGATTTCTTCTTTTCTTCTACAACGGCTTCTGGATTTTTTCTTGGTCTTCCAACTTTTCTTAAAGTTTTAGTTACACCTACTCTAGTTCTCTTAGTTTTTTCCTCTTTATTTTCATTATCAATATTATCAACATTATCAACTGTTTTATTATCAACATTTGATTCTCTTTTTTTTAATACCATTTCCTCTAATTTACGACTTATAGTATCTAAATCAAACTCTTCTAATTTCTTTTCAATAACTAATTCTGGTATTTCTTCTTTTCCTTTATTAATTTCCTTATCTAATATTTTTTTTACAGCTTCAATTTCAGATAAATCATATGCTCTTTGAAGTACAAATTTATCTAGTTCTTCTTCATTTTCACCAGCTGCTATCTTAGAATATTCTAAATATTCATCCTCTGTTTTTATTGTTCTATGTACATCATTTACCATAGTTTTAATCTTTAAATCATATATTTCTTTAAACATTTTTGTATAATCAGATAAACTAATAACATCTTTTTCTAAACTTTCATCATAAATTTTTTGTAATTTAAAAAATATTTTATCTATTATTTTAAAATATCTGTATGAGTTTTTACAAATATTAATAATTAAATTATATTCATATAAATGCTTATCTATATCTGATTCAATTCCCTTAATCATAGTTTCTATAACATACTCTATTAGTTCACGCTCATCTGTTGGAAGTTTTGAAATATCATAATTATCATTTATATAACTTACATATTCATCTACACAATCAAATAAATCTTTATACATTTGCTCTGTATATTCTTCTGTTTGTATCTTAGTATCAATATCTTCCGCTGTTTTTATTATTTTGTTATATCTTTGCGATTTTCCTTCATCTTTTATATTTTGTTTAACAGCATCAATAGCTGATGAAATTGCAAGTAAATTAAATTTTACATCCTCTCTTGATCTAAATTTCGCTTTAGTTATTCTATCATACTCCATTTCTAAAAATGTTTTTTGCAATTCTAGTCTATCTATTTTATCAGTAGAATTTATTTTTTCAATTATATATGAATTATATGAAATTTTTAATTCATACATTTGTCTTTGCATAATGTCATATTGATATTTTACAAAAACTATTTCTCTTAATATATTTTCTTCATATATTCTTTTATCTTCTGATTCAGCTTTATGTACAACATTTAAATGTTCATCTATTGCTCTATTCATTTTATTCATATTTACCATTATTACTACGCTTTGTATTACTCTATCAAAAAGGTTAACCTTCTTTTTCGAACTTACTATAATATCTGCCATATTTTTCTCCCCTTATTAATTTATATCTAATAAATCTTAATTCATTAATTGCTATTTTCATTTGTATAAATTTACAATACTTTTTATTATAAAACTATACACTTATATTATATCGTGTTTTTACAGAAATGCAAGTCTTTAAAGTGAATTTTACAAAATTGTTACAAAAAAATTTTATTACTTAAATAAAACATTGATATATCAATTCTTTTAGTAAAACATAGTAATTTTAACATAAAAAATACAAATAAAAAACTATAATAGATTCTTATTTGTATTTGTATTAATATTTATTTTTGTATTCACATTTATAATTATATTTATTTTTATATTTTTCTTATAAACAAATATTTTTTCTACAAATATTTGAAAAGTCGCAATACTCACATGGCTTAGATTTCTTACTTGGTGAAATACTTACTCTACCTTTTATCATTTCATTACCTATTTGCTTTAATACTTCTTTTGCCTCTTGGCAAAGATTTTCAAATTCCTCTTGTTCTAAAAGCTTTTTACTACTTCTATTAGGTGATACATCTATTAATTTTTCGTTTGCATTTCCAATACACTTATCCATTTTTTCAATAATTTTTACATCTTTTAAAAAAAGTCCATTCATTCTAAGCGTTTTTATGAGCTCCTTTTGGATAATACTTTCATCTTTTGTATAATCTTTTAAATTTAACAATTTATCTGATAAGTTAAAATAAAGGGTAGCACATGGTAATACTTTAACATCTTTTTTTTCATTATCTAATACATTATTCTTTAAAAATAATATATCTTTTAATTTATTTTTACTTTCAACAAAAGCAGTAAGATAAGTAATAAGTTGCAAAGAAATCCCCTCTTTTATTTTATCTACTGTTAAAGTTTTTCCACTTGATTTGTAATCTATTACTCTAGCATAAACATTTTTGCCATCTTCAAAAGTATCAATTCTATCAATTTTACCAACTATTTTCATAATACTATTATTATCTAATTCTATTTCAATTGGTAGTAAGTCTCCACCATCTTTAAAACTAAGTTCATATCCATATGGCAAAAATTCACTTTGATTAAAACCTCTAGCAATAATTACCATAACTTTTTTTAAAGTATTAGTTAACTTTTGTTTATATATTGTATATTTTACACTTTCTTTTTGTTTTTTAAAACTTTCATCTAATTGTTTTGTAATTATATCATATAATACATCTTGATACTTTAATTCTAATGTATTTTTATCTTTTAAAATCTCATGCCAAAATATATTATTTTCAAATAAATAAAAAGAAAACTTTTCCAAAACATTATGTATAAAACTACCTAAATCCATACTTGTTATATCAACTTTTTTTGTTTTCGATATATTTAAAATATATTTCATATAATATGAAAAAGGACATCCTTTAAAAAGTTCTAATTTGTATACACTACTTTTTAAACCATCTTTGTATATTTTATTTATAGTACTAATACTTAAATTAGAATCATCTTTTATATAGTTTAATAACTCATTATACTTTTCATCATTTTGAAAATATTTATACAAACTAAGAATTTCTTCTACTTTACTTTTGAAAATTTTCGTATTATCTAAATTATCTATTAAAGATTCACATTCTTTTAATTTTAATATCATATATTCAAAAGCTTTTTCTTTTGAATATATATCATTATAATCCATGTCTAATGGACTACTACTTATTACTTCACCTACTAATTTAATAGGTATTGTTTTTTGAAGCAATAATATAAATGAAGATTTTCTTGTTGAATTAGATAAAATATCAGTAGATGGCATTGAAATATATAACTCATTTTGAACATTACTTAATGCTTCATATATGTTATATAACCCCATGTTTTCTTTTGATATTGTAGTTTCTTTAAATTTAATTCCAATATTTTTTAGATTTTCTATTTCATAATCACTAAAAAATAAATCCTCTTGTTGCTTCTTAGGAAAACCTCCTTCAATAACTCCCACAAAAAATACATACTTTTTCATATCACATCTTGAAACATTAATGTCAGCTAATGTAACTTTGTCTTTTGTAGGTGGAATTGTCTTAAGTGACATATCTTTTAAAAGTAATTTAAATATTTGTAAAAACTCTGATAATTTTATTTTACTATTTTCATATATTTTAAAAATAGAATCAAATGTATCACTGACTTTTTCAAATACTTGATTTTTAATACTTGTTGTATATATATAATATGATTTTTCTTCTATATCATCAAAATATGAATTATAATTATTTAAAATATTGTTTTTTATTAAATGATTGTATATTAAACTAATTATTTCTTTTATACTCATATTTTCTTTAGAATTTTTAGAGATATCTTCAAAAATATCAATAACTTTTTCTCTTATTATATTTAGTCTATCTAAATCGTAAATTACCTCATTATACCCATCATTATTTAAATAGAATTTTTTGTTAATACTATAATTATTTATATTAAACTCAAAAATATAATTTTCAAAATATGCTAAATCAATTTTGTCTATATCATTTAATCCTAGTTTTAAAATATTAAGAGTATTTTCAATATTTAATCCACTATTTCCAAGATTTAATAGTCCTAAAATATACTGAACTAACTTTGTAGTCTCCATTGCAACTTTTGTATCAACATAAAATGGAATATTATATTCATAAAAAACTCTTGAAAATATGTTTGAATAATTATCTATATCTGTTGTATAAACACAAAAATCACTATATCTGCATCCACTTTTTATTTTTTTACATATCTTATATGCAACACTTTCAACTTCTTTATATACATTTTGGTAAACATTTAAATGTACATTGTTACAATCTATGTTTTTTTCTTTTTTTACTATTTTATTATTTGAAAATATATTTTCTGCAAGATATATTATTTCTTTACTAGCATTTGAATAATTATTATACATTACTTTTGTTTCAACACAAGTAGCTGTTGCACTTGCAAGCTTTAAAAGATTGATATATGTTTCATTTGCTACTTCAAATATATCTTCTGTATTATTTTTTTCAATATCACTTAATTCACAAATATCAGTTTTCAAAGTAATTTTTATATTAACCCCAATTAACATTAACAACTTTATAAACTTTAATTCTGAATTTGTAAAATTATTATAACCATCAAAATATATTGTAGATTTTTTTAACATTTCTTTTAAAAGATTTTCATTTTCACTTAAAATATCAATTTCACTAATATTATCTATATATTTTTCTTCTATTTTCTCTTTATATTTTGAATATATTTGAAACATTTCTTTTAATTTATTTTCTAAAAATTTATTTTTTAAACTTAAACTACTTATTTTATCTATATCTAAACTTTCTTTTCGAAAAATATCCATATATATATTTAAATTTTCAAAAAAACCATCTTTATTTTTTACCTTTTTGAAAATTTTAAATAAATCTTCATTTTCTTTTATTACTTGTGTCATTATTATCTTTTTATCCAACTTTGATAAATAATTATCATCATAATGAATATTTAATTTTTTCATAATATTTGACACATATTCACTTATTGTTGTAACATTTACACCAATTATACCATCTAAATTTAAATATTTCATATAATTTTCTTCTGTTATAACTCTTGTTTGAGATGGTACAAAAAGTATTGGTCTTTCATTATTTTTTATATCTTCTACTATACATTCATATATATATTTACTTTTGCCAGTTTTAGATTTTCCTAATATTATTTCCATATTCATTCTCCTATTAATACTTATACATTATATCAATGTTTTTACATTTATTCAACGCTAAATTATACTTTCACACAAAAAATATACCTATTGCAGTATTTACTTACAATAAGTATATTTTAATATAATTTTTTATTTCATAATAATTTTTATCACCTTAAATTCACTACTTAATATATAGTTGTACACGTCCATCTATAAAGTCGTTATTAGCAGTAATAGTAATAAAATAACCAAGAAAATTTATGGGATTAGAGTTTGTAGCTAAACTATTCCCATCACATGTAATTCTATAAATAGACTCATAAAATTTCATTGTCCATTTATTTACATTTTTTACCATATCTATTAGTCAACTTTTTCATTATTATTATTTTCATAATCAGAAACTAACATTTGCTCATCTTTTACTTTTATATCTTCAAATTTTGGTAATTGTGATATATCTTCTATTCCACAAGATTTCAAAAAATCATTTGTAACTGCATATGCTGCTGGTCTTCCAGGTAAATTAAGTCTTGCAACTTCTTCCACTAATCCACATTCCAAAAGTTTATTAACTGCAAAATCGCTATTTACTCCCCTTATACTTTCTACTTCTGATTTAGTTATTTTAGGATTATATGCAATTATACTTAATGTTTCTAAAGCTGATGTTGATAAATTTTGCCTCTTTGTATTTTCAATAAACTTATTTACTTGTTCATAATATTCTTTATTTGTTACAAGTTGATACATATCTTTTATTTTTACCAATACTACTCCTGTATTTTGATTATATTTTTCTCTTAACTTTATTATTGCATCACTAACTTCTTCTTTTTCTAACTTAAGTGTAGTAGATAATTCATCCACTGATACTTCCCTTCCAAGTGCAAATAATACTGCCTCTATTATATTTTCTATATTTTCCATACTACTGTATTTAATTCCTTCCTATTTCTTTACTTTTTACAATTATATCAAACTATGCAAATTATATCAACAAATTTATTTTAAATTTAGACATTTTATTGACTTTTTAAAAATTATGTAGTATAATTATTTAAATTATTCTTAAATTTAGCTGATTATGCTAAATGAGGTATAATCAACATATATGTATTTATATGCTGTTTATATAAAAAAATAAAAAAGGAGAAAAAAATATGAAAATTAGAGGCTTTGAAGACGTAATGGAGTTACTTGAAAATGTAACTGACAAAGTTACAGAAAAGGCTGAGAGCTTTGCTGATACTTCGGCTGAAAAGTTTGGCCTTATCAAAGAAGCAACAGAGGATATTCTAAATCTTTCTAATGCCAAGAAAGACCTTGAAAATGCGTATATCGAGCTTGGTAAAGCTGTATACGAAAAAGCAAGTGATGGCTCATCCCTTTACCTCAAGTTCAAAAATGAACTTAATGAGGTAACAGAAGCTAAGGAAAACTTGGAAAAATTCGATGACATCATCAGAACCTGGCGGAACGTAAAAGTTTGTGAATGTTGTCAGACAGAGGTTCCAATTTCATCTAAATTCTGTCCTGAGTGCGGTGAAGAATTCTGTGACGAAGACTATGATGAAGACGGATTTTGTCCTCATTGCGGCGAAGAAATAAGCAGCGAACAACATTTTTGCTCACAATGCGGATTTCATTTGAAATGATTGTAAAAAAGAAGTCGTGAATTTTTATTCACGGCTCCTTTTTTTTGTAACTTAACTAAAAATCTTAAAAAGTCCCTCTTTATTTAGAATAATAAAACCTTTACTATGCACAAATACATGTGCATCATTTGTAACAACTGTATCAGAACAATATACCTTCTGTTCTTTACCAGTTTTTAAATCATACTTTACTATATAACCATCTTCTGGATAGTAAAGTGAATTAAAAGAAAATGCTGTCTGATTATCAAAATTTATAATTTTTTCATTTTGATAATCGCTCATTTTTTTATAAAGATTATCAAATTTTACAACCTTATCATTTTTTACTACATATGACTTAACATTGTCACAAGAGAGTAATAAATACATTTGATTTTGTGCATCAAACCGTATTATAAAATGTCTATTTACATCTGACATTTTATAAATAAGTTTAAAATCTTTGTCTTTTATAGAAGTAATATATTTTCTATTTTCATAAATAATAATTGCAATACCTTTACCATCTTCCACATGGATATTTTCCATTTTTACTCCATGGGAATTAAAAATTTTATTGTACATTTTTTCTGTTGATTTTTTATAATCGTGTAATGAAATATTTTGGTTTTCATCTTTAAAATAAAGCATTGATTTCTCTACAAAAACTTCATCATTATTAATTATTTTATCATTATTACTAAATAACTGCTTAATATTTAATTTTGACTTTTTGGAATTATCAACTTCATCTTCTTTAACCTCATCTTCAGCATTTTTCTCTTCAACATCTTCGCAAACATAATCACTACTTTCAACATCATTACTTGTAGAAGTTTCATTTTCCACTATAAATTCTTCTGTATTAGTAATTATGTTGTATGTTTCTTTAAGAATATTTAAAATACTATACCTTTTTTCTTTCTCAAAAATATCTAAAAATGCCTTTAACAATTTTTCAGGCATCCAATCCCATTTTACCGCAACATCATCTGCAATCTTTATTTTTTGACTTTCACTTCCAATAACTGATATTTTCTTTTCCATCCTCTCTTGGATATCCATAGATATATCTTCACTATAAATACCAGAAAATGGATGCACTTTTGTTAAGACAAAAAAGCAAAGAACAGCGTATGAGTACCAATCAGATTGAAAAGAAGCATTTTTATTTTTTAAAACATTTATAGGATCTGCAAATTGTGTAGTATACATACAGCATGGATATTTTTTTGTTCCTACGCTATCTGTATCTATAATGGCGATTTTTTTATCTGCCTTACTATACAAAGCATTTCTTCCACTTACATCACCTATAATAAGTCCTTCTGAAACAATTTTTCTTATAATAGGAGAGTTGTGCATATACTCAATTGCCTCACCATAATAAATTAAAATTTTTAACAATGACTCTTTTGTAGTAAAACCTAACTCTTTACATTTTTCAGAGTTTAAGAGTAGAAAAAGTGAAACTGGATCTTTTACTTTTTCCTGTATAAATCCTTTAAAAACTTTCTTTTCAGTTGCATATACTCCTTTTTTAGGGAATATAATCATAAAGTTTTTATTTTTCAGATCATTTCTTGTTTTCTTACCTATTTCTAACAAAATTTTAAAAATTTCCTCTCTTCTTTTCATAGCACTTAAAAAATCATCTAACAAAACTTTTTGAAGCTCTTCTTTTTTGTCGCAATCATTATTTGGCTTCCTCATAACATACATCTTGAAAAGATATCTAAGACCTAATTTATAAACTTTCGCTTCAGCTCCCTGACTAAATGGTGCACCTTTTGGTTTTATATCTTCTATATTGTCTTGTGTTAAAACAATATCATCCATTTCTTCTATACATAATGGACACCCACCATCTTCAGGATCATAATATACATTGTGCTTACAGCAAAGTTTTTTATTCACATATCTTTCAAGATTTAATATTGTATCTTTCATATTTTCAACATAATTTTCATCCTTTGGTGGATATACTATGCTTTCATATTCGATACATTTTTTATCAAATAGTAAAATATATTTTATTACTTGTTCCAAATATTCAAAAACTTCTTCATCATCAATAGTAGTATTATACTTAAAAAATTCATAATCAAGCAAAATAAATTTATTTCGTAAAGCAAAGATATTATTTTTTACAAAACTTTCAACCTTACAATTATTTTGTGCAAAGACTTTAATCTTTTCCTTGAAGCTCCCAAAATTTTCTGTATAAGATTTCAAAAGTCCAATAACAAATCCTAAAGACTGCAAATTAGTATTTTCTTTTGTGCATAATAAATTATACAAGCTAGAAGATTTATAACTACTTTTAGAAACTAAAATACCTATTGTTTCTTCAGTTTCAAAATCCTTTACAACCTTTTTATAAAATTTATTATCATTTTTTATAATAGAAATAACATTTTTCTCTAGTTCTTTTAATGATAATCCATTACAAAAAGTTCCATTTTTAATATTTTTAAAAAGTTTAACATTATAATCTTTATTATATAAAACCAAATCATAAAAATCACAACTAAAAATCATCTTTTGGTTTTTTAACTTTTTAATGTCAATATATTCATTGTATTTTTCACATATTGGACATTTTTTTAGTGAATTATCATACCAAACATTATGGTCCTTACAGTACTTTTTTAAAGAACTGTAAATTTTATTTAATTTTTTCAAATTACCTGGTATAACATCTTTATAATCTAATTTAAAAACTGCTGAATAGTTAGCATTAATTCTATCAACTATTCTTGAAGCAAAATAACCTATTTTTTCATGGCTTAAAAATTCATTTGAAAATTTTATAAATATATCTGAAAAATCTTCTTCATAGTAAAAATAACTTGACAACGTAAAACAATTACTATACAACTCTTCATTACTATCCATACTTTGCACAAAAGTTATAATGAATTTTAAAAGTTCTTTATTGCTATATTTTTTAAACCCTTCATTATTAAAAACTTGTTCAAAACTAATATCCGTTTTCTTTTTAATTAAATAACCTACGTATTTTATAGAATTACCGATCTTTTCATATACTACACACTCAGGTGCAATAATTTCAAAATTAATACTATTTAAATCGAGTTCTTTATAACAAGTCATAAAATCACAAAAAGCTCTTTTATCTAACTCTTCTTTTACAAGAACATAATCATCTCCATAGTCTCTTACTTCATCTTCTAATATAATATCACAAAGCTCTGGTGATACTGCATATGAGGCATCATAGCTTTCTCTAAGGAAATCATCATTTTGCAAAGTGTTGATAAATGGATTTAAATTAATATAATTATTGCCATCTAAAAATTTTTGATATTCTAACACTAAACTATAATTAAATAGTCTTATAATGTCAAATCTATTTGACACAATTTTTCCATTAACTAATTTTGAATTAAATTTATTTTGACAATACTCAAAAAACATTTTACAAATACTCTCATAGGAATTAATATTTTTTTCATAATTTTCACTTACACATGTTGGAATAGTAAAAATAGATACTTTTTTAAATGGTTGTTCTAAAACTAAAAAGTTTTCTATCATATCTTTTTTTATTCCAAAATTATTAGAGTTTAAGTCCTCTAATTCATCTTTTATGCTATTAAGTGTTTTCTTAAATATAGAAAGATTTCCTACATATTCCATGTTTTCAATAATTTTGTCAAAAAATTCCTTAAGTGTATATATATATTGATTCTCAAGATCAATATCAAACCCAATAACATCAAACTTTGAGTCATATAAATAACCATATTTTATATCACTATTTTCAAGAAATTCCATATAAGCAATAATTATATCTAATTTCTTACTTTCATAAGACAGTTTAACCCCATCTTTTAAAACAAATTTAATACCTAAATAACTAACGTAAAAGTCAAAATATTCATCTAAAACATCTAACTTTTTAACATATTCTAATTGTGGTAATTTTAATAATTCCTCATTTGATATAAATCTATCCTTTTCATTACAAATAGGACATCTTTTATACGCTTTATTATAATCATTACCACAAATATTGCAAGTTATTAGTGACTCAATATTTTCTACTAAAATATTTTCAAAGTCACAAATTTGTAATGAACTTGCCTCCTTAACTTCAGTTTCTAACTTTGCTGAAAGACTATTTACAAACGAAAGATCAATACTATTTAAATAATTAAAACAAATTTCAATTATTCTTTCAAATTCAGACTCTCCATTTTCTAGTATATCTAAAAGGACAATTGAATTCATTATATCAACATAACGCTCTAAATAACTTTCACTATATTCCTTTATTTCATTAATCTCTAATTTTTTTACAGAAATTCCATTATTGTTAAGGTATATTAACACTTCAAATAAATATAATATATGAAGTAAAACACCCTTTGAAGTATATAAAGAGAGTGATTTATTTTTTTCAAATATTTCAATTACTTTTTCATTATCAGTTATGTTATTAATATTTGAAAACGAACAATCATCTTTAAAGTTTTCTTTTGAGTTAAATGGATATACAACACCTAAAAGATTTTCACTACCTTTTTGTATAAAAAGATTAGTATAATTTAATCTAAAATAGCTATCAAGATTATTAAGCCTGTTTAACACTAGCATTTTTTTTGATGTGTCACCTAAAATAGAAAGCATCTTCTCACCTTTATCTAAATAATAAAGGGTATTATCAAAAATTCTTGCATCACTCTTATATTCCAAAATATTATTTGGAATATCAGTTACATACACATTCTTTTTCATCATTGCAAACCGAGTTAAAAGCTTCATTTTCTTTCCTCCTGTAAAATTTTTAGTTTTTATTTGTTCAATGAAAAAACTTGAATCCTCCTTTATATAAATTATTATACTTATTATTTATTTTTTCTATAAAATTATATCATTTTTACATTATTATGTCAATAAAATACGTAAAAAATCTATGTATTTATTATACACCTGTTTTACTATTGTATTATAATTATCTCTTATTTTACTAACCTTTATTTTTTATCTTTTATTAACATTATTTATACAAAAAGGTGATTGATTAAAAAAAAATCAATCACCTTTTAATTTACTAAAATATATTATTATACATACTCAAACAAATCTTTAAAAGGATCATTTGTAGTAGTCTGCTCCATGAGTTCCTTGTACTCTTCTGTAGCTAAACTACTAGAAGACATCATCTTACTAAGTGCTTCAATTGTAGTACCACTTTGTGAGCTCTCCACCAGTTTCTGGCTAATTTGCTCACTAAACTGCAGTATTGATTCTTCTGTTTCATCAAGACTACTAACAGTAAACCCAAGTTTTCTTGCTTCATCAATAGCTGAGTTTCCAATATTATAAAATAACATTGAAGCTTTTGTTTTTTCCTTAATGGCTGCAACTGATCTAATAGCATCTTCTTTACTCATTGTACTATTTACATCATAGCCATCTGAAAGAAAAATCACATTTATATTTAACTTGTAACCTTTTTTTATAGAATACTCATCAAATAAGTTAAAAATTTGATCTTTAAGATAGCAAACAGTATCATATAGTCTTGTACAAGATGTACCAGCATAGTATTCTGTATCAAAAGATTCTAACTCTACTAAATCAGTTGCACTAATACTTCCTCCAAACTCCACTCTTGATACACGAGTTGAAGTAGTATCTTCCATTGACGTAAGTCTATTTTTAATTATCTTTAAGCCTTTTCTTACGGCTTCATCTTTTACACCATCATCCATAGATCCAGAATCATCAATTACGATATAATCGCATGTAATAACACTAGCTGAAAATCTGTCATTTTGAATATTAATATCGTTATACATATTATTCTCCTTTTTATTTATTTACTGTTTTTAAGTTACTAATTAAATTTTCACATCCATAAAAATATGAGCTACTAATATATATATCCTTTTGTGAAACTCCAAAATCCAGTTTAAGATTTTCTAAAACTTTTGAAATTTTTTCTACTTCTGCTTCATCACTAGCTACATATATCTGAATATAACTAGTGGTATTGCCATTAACATTTACTTTTTCAAATCCTTTTTCAAATACTTCTTTTATTAAATCGTTATCATCAGTAACATTTTTCAAGTAAGTATTACAAAAAATTTCCAATCCTAAAATATCTAACAGCCTGTGTAACTCGTAATAAGTTATATTAAAGTTAAATTTTTCTACTACAAGTAATAAAAACTTAAGTCTAACATTTGAATAAACTTTTGACAGTTCATTAAAATAACACCTTACTTTTGAAATATCTAAGTCATTAGGTTTATTTTCTTTTTTTAGAGTATAATGAACATACAATTCATACACTTTTTTTTCATTTTTTACAAACTCATCAAAATTTGTGTTACCCTCTACTTTCAATAATTTTGAAAAATAAAAATTAAAAATGTTATAGTACTTCTTACCATTAAATACTTCAATCATTTGCAAAAGCTTTTCTACATTTTTCTGAAAAATCGAAAAGGCATTTTGTCTTTCTTTTGATAGTATTTTTATACATTGTAAATCTAAATCAGTGACTCCACACAATACGTTAGACTTATACAGTAAATACGCTACTTCACAAAACTTATATGAAATTTCTTCCATTTTCATTTTGTTTTCGGCACACTTTAAATCCGAAGTCTCACTTATAATTCTTGAAAAAGAATTATTTGCAGATTCTAACATTTCCAAATCTTTTTTGACAAAAAGATTTAAATAAGCTTTTTCTAAAATTTCGTAATATTTCTCAAGTCTATCCAAAATTATGGAATAATTCATAAATTTTTCTTTATATGAATTTATATCCATCTCCAAAGACTTAATTTCCTTTAATATTTCCATATCCATAAGAGGATCACTCAGTACTGTAAGCCTTAACTCAGAAGAATTTTCTTCTTCTTCATAAAATTGCTTTGCTCTTTCTTTAATTTTTTCATGTTGGATCATAAAGAAATCATATTTTTCTTTACTAAATTCTTTAATTGGAAATATATCCACTTCAAGTCTTTTTAACTCGTCAAAAATTGTAGCATTATCAAAGAAATTGCTTTTTTCGATTGCATCACTTTCTACAATTACATCTTTTTCAACTTCTTCATGCTCCTCTTCTAAAAGATTATTTGACTTTAATGAATGGAGTTTTTGAACAATCTTCATAATATTGAAATTAATAAAGTCAATAAAGTCATCAAAGGTCATTTTTTTCTCCTTCTAATCACTCACAAGTTTACTGTTACTATACTTCTAAAGCCATATGAACTTACCTCTGGCAAATTTGAAAAGTTTGTTAATACAGCATGAAAGTTACTGTTTTTTGCTCTAGTAACTTTTAACATATTTTGAATTTGTTCTTTATTTGTCTTAGAACCTCTATCTAATCCAGATAAAACAAAAACATACTGTATATCATTAATATAATAGTCATACTCACCGACTATTACTTTTGGATAAAAACTTTTCTTCTCTTCTGTACTTATAGCTTCGTCAACTGCATCAAATAATAAAGTATTATTAATGCCCATAGTATCAACTATAGTATTAGAAGCCATTTTTTTTAATTTTATAAAATCCAATATTTCTCCTGGCTTAATATATTCACAAAACTTTACCCTGGTAAAATAAACACCATTTTTAAAAAGGATAATCCTCAAAAATTTTGGATTTTCTTGTTTTATAAAAAGATTTATCATATTTTCTATCTGACTTTCTAAATAGGAAAGTTCAATACATAAAACTAATAATTTACTCTTTATAACAGGGTTTTTCTTAAGTACACTTACTGGTCTTGGTAAGGGTGGCCTATTAAAAATTTGGTTAAAGGCACTTTGTTCTTCATTATAATACCTTTTAATAGGTGTATAATCCTTTTCATGGGTATTTTTTTTATATACTTGACCTGTAACTAAATCAATTTTTTCACCTTTTTTTCCTGTTTCCTCAAGAAATTCTCTTTCTTTTTTTTCAAAAGACTGTATGCTATCTTTTTTTATTGATTCCTTAATATCAGACTTTTTTTTCTTTCTTGCTTTTTCATCTTCATTTTTTGGATTCCAAAACATTTTATTTCTCCTTTTTGATTAATACTTTTTATTAATAGTTAAAACACAATTGTCGTGTCATCTGAAAAAATACCATTATTAGAATTTATAAAATTGGTAATTGCATTTCCTTGATTTATATATGATAAACTATCATCATTTGATAATAAACTATCAAAAAGCTTTTTATCTTTATTTTCAAGCATATTTTTGGTGATAGCCATAATACCATCAGATGCAACACCTACATTTTTTACATCCTTTTTACTAAAAGTGATTTTAGTAAATTCCTTTGTTTCATCAAAAATAAAGTTGTTAACAAGGTATGGTGGATACTTTCCAAACTTTCTTTCAATATATGAAATATTTCCAATTAAGTTTTGAACAATAATTACACCATCGCCTAAATGATACACATAAAAATGTTCTTCTGTTTCAAAGCATGCAAATATAGTAAAACTATAATTGTATGATATAAATTCTATCATTTTTTCATTTTTTAAGTATTTCTCTTTTGAAAAATCAATAAAATCTAACATTTTTTTCATGATATTATTTGCGTTTTCAACAAACTTCTCATGATTAAATGGATCCTCAATAAGTGAATATTTTGAGCAAAAAAGACCAGACCCTACTTCATTATGAGTCTTTAAATATGTTTCTGGATTTTTAGGATCTATATTAGTACATCCATCACATACTAATTTTAACCGCCTTGTACCATCTGAAATTTCTAAACAAGAATCTTGATTTTTCACACCTAATAATGAATGTGAACTTCCATGAACGTTAACCTTCACACTTATTCCTCCTCATATTAGTATATTTTTTTGATTTCATTTCATACATAAAATATGTCCTCCTAATAAATCATTTGATTTTTTATATTTTAAAAATTTACACAATTATATCATAACAGTACATTTTTGTCAATCAAATTACATAAAATATATACATAAATAAAAAATCTTATATATTATATTTTTACATATTAGTGAACTTTTTTATACAACTTCTTTTTCAATATTTATTTGATCATTTTCATAAGGGGATTTTATCATAGATTATTCACATATGATTTATTTAATGCTTGTAAAGTATTACAAAATATGTTATACTATACAATATTATTTTTATTATTATACACTATTAAATCAATTAACTCTTGTATAATATAAAACAAATAAAATGGAGATGATAAATTTGGTATTATGTTCAGTATGTAAAAAAAATATGGCCGTAATATTTATAAATAAATTAGATAAAGATGGAAAATCTACTAATGAATCAACAGGTCTTTGCATAGAATGTGCAAAAAGGCAAGGAATTGATCCCCTTGCTAATATAATGAAAGAGATGGAAAAAATATCACCTGAAGAAATGGAAAATATGTCCAAGCAATTTGATGAAATGTTAGGTGGAATGAACCTTGACGAAGATTTAGACTATGATGAAATGGATGAAGAAAAACCAAAAATGAATTTCGGACTTCATAATCTTTTTACAAATCCTATTTCCTCTAAAAATAAAGAAAATTCTGAAAATGAAGAATTAGCTGGCAAAAAAAATAAAAAAAAGAAAAAAACTAAATATTTAGATACTTTTGGTGAAAACTTAACACAAAAAGCAAGAGAAAACAAACTCGATAAAGTAATTGGAAGAAATAGAGAACTTCAAAGGATGATACAAATATTAAATAGAAGAAATAAAAATAATCCTGCATTAATTGGAGAACCTGGTGTTGGTAAAACTGCAATTGTTCATGCACTTGCACAAGAAATTGTTGACGGAAATGTACCTGGAAAACTAATAAACAAAGAAGTATATTTAATAGATATGACATCTTTAGTTGCAGGTACTCAATTTAGAGGACAATTCGAATCTAGAATAAAAGGTTTAATAGATGAGTGTAAGTCTTTTGGAAATATAATTTTAGCAATTGATGAAGTACACAATATTGTTGGAGGATTAGAACATGATAATTCTATGAATGCAGCAAATATGTTAAAACCGGCACTTGCAAATGGTTCTGTTCAACTTATAGGTGCTACAACTTTAAAAGAATATAGAAAATATATTGAAAAAGATAGTGCTTTAGAAAGAAGATTTCAACCTGTTATGGTTGATGAACCAACTTCAAAAGAATGTTTTGAAATTCTAAAAGGAATTAAAGGTTACTATGAAGATTATCATAAAGTAAAAGTCTCTGATGATATATTAAAGCTTTCTGTTTCACTTTCACAAAAATATATACATGATAGATTTTTACCTGATAAAGCTATTGATTTACTAGATGAGGCTTGTGCTAGAGTAAATTTAGAAGATGTCATACTTGCAAAAATTGAAAAATTAGAAAGAAAATTAAAAGAAATCGAAAATCAAGAAGAAGACTTAGAGCAACAAATAGAATCCTCTGAAAATAATACAAGTGATAATGATACTAGTATTGATAACTATGAAAAAGCTGCTAAAATAAAAGAAGAACAATGTAAATTAAGAACAAAACTTGATGAGTTAATAAAAAAATCTAAACCAAAAGAAGTAACTTTTAATAATTTGGCTCAAGTTATTGAACTTTGGACAAAAATTCCAGTTACAAGGGTAAAAACAACGGAAACTGAAAAGCTACTTAATTTAAAAGAAAATCTTTCAAAAAGAATAATAGGACAAAGTGAGGCTATTGAAGCTATTTCAAATTCCATTATTAGAAAAAGAGCTAATATAAGAAACATTGAACGCCCTCCTTCTTTTATATTTGTTGGGCCAACTGGCGTTGGTAAAACTCAACTTGTAAAAGAACTAGCTTTTGAGTTATTTGATAATAAAGAGGCAATTATAAAACTTGATATGTCAGAATATATGGAATCTAACTCTACTTCAAAGCTTATAGGTTCACCTCCTGGTTATGTTGGATATGATGAAGCTGGACAATTAACAGAAAAAATAAGGCGTAATCCATATAGTATTGTACTATTTGATGAAATTGAAAAAGCACATCCTAGTGTTTATAACATTTTACTTCAAATATTAGATGAAGGAAAACTTACTGATTCACAAGGTAGAAGCGTATCATTTAAACATACAATAATAGTACTTACATCAAATTTAGGTACTAATTTTAAAAGTGATGGATATGGATTTGCAAATAAACAAATTGAATCTGACTTTTTGGAAAATAAGACTAGAGATGCGTTAAAAGAATTTTTTAGTCCTGAATTCTTAAATAGAATTGATGATGTTATAACATTTAATAAACTTTCTTATGAAGATTTACTAAAAATATCAGATATATTACTTAAAGAGCTACAAGAAGAAACTAAAGAAAAAAACATTTTATTTGAATATTCACCTGAGGTAATAAAATATATTGTAGATAATGGTTATAATGAAAAATTTGGAGCAAGACCAATAAGACGTGCTATTCAAAAATATATTGAAGATTTACTAGCAGTTGAATTTATAAAAGGAAATGTAAAAGAAAATAAAACATATACTCTAAATATAGATAATAATAAAGTTATTGCTAATATTTAATAAAAAAACGTATAACCTGATTAAATAGGTTATACGCTTTTTATTATTTTTTGTATTTACTATTTTATTTTTTTATTCATTTCTTTTTTTTATTTTCCCTTATAAATTTATTATTTGGTGTATTTACAAAAAAAGTTATCTTTTCAAACATACTACTTTTAGCTTTTAAAGAATGTTGCTCTATATAATATATAATCTTTGGATACCATTCTAAAACAAATAGTACTAATTTTTCAGATGTATCGCTATATTTTTTTATATTTTCATATTCAACTATATCATATGCAGAAAATAAAATATTTAAAACATTCTCCATTTCAAAATATAATAGCTTTTCTTCATCAGAAAAGAAAGTAACAGAAAATATTTCTTCAGATTTCCTTTGAATAAAAATATTTACCTTTGAATATAACAAAACTTCTATATTAATGCAATCAAAATTATAATCTACATATACAAAATCTTGATTTAAATAGAAATACTTTGATATTTGGCTAAGCATATCTTTTGAAACTACTATTTTATTTACATTAATTAAATCTTCATATTTTACTACATCTTTAAACTCTATTTTTTCTCTCCTTTTATTAAAAATAAGATTGATTTTTTTATTGATTATAGCATAGAAAAATTTATATGTAAAGAAAAATAGTTTTGTTAATAAAAAATGTTTTCATATTAGTAATCTTTTTAACTTTCAATATCTTCTATAATTAAATTTAATTCTTCTTTTGAATTTGCCTTTATTCCCTTATTTAATTCCTCAATTAATTCTGGTCTTATTAGCTCTTCTGATACATCTATTGTTTGATAAATTGTATTTACACCATCTGACACAATATTATATATATTAACTTTACCATTTTCTAATTTAATATTAAAATGATTTGGACAATTTTGATTAACATCGCGATAATAAACAATTCTATCTTTTGTTTCTTCTCTTATTTCATATATTTTATCTTCTTTATCTTGTTTTATTTTTTCTTGTTTTTTTAATTCTTCAAGATTAGTACCATAAACCACATTTTTTGTTTCAACCATTTCATTGCATAAAGTATAATTATCTATATATACTACTTCAATATCATAGCTTTTTGTATTTACTTGTTCTGTTTCATTATCATTTATTCCCTTTAAATCTTGTTCCATATCATCTGGAGTATATGATGTTAAATCATTTGATACATTATTATTATATGATATATTTAAACCTACAAATACTCCAAAAGTTAATAAAAAAAACATTAATATTGCTACAAAAATTTTATATTTTGTTTTTTCATTCATATTATTCATAAAATCACCTACTAAGAATATTTTTTACAATTATTTCTAAATTATACAAAACAAAAATATATTTTGCTAATTTTTCTTTATTTTAACTTTATTGCACCACATTTTTCAGTTACTTTTATATTAAATCTATATTTTTGTAAAATATCTATTACTTCCTTATTTGGATGATTAAACTTTTCCCTTTTACTAGAAATAACAGCAACACATGGATTTATACTTTTTATAAACAATTCACTAGAAGAAGTTTTTGAACCATGATGTCCAATTTGAATAGCAGTTAAATTCTTTAATTTTTCTTCTTCTTTTTTTGAAATACTTTTAACTAATTTATTTTCTGTCTCTATTGTAGAATCTCCCATAAATAGATAGTTATTTGAATTTTTACTTAGTAAATATATACAACTATTTGAATTTAACATATCTTTTGATATTATAATTTCATCATCTAAAGGCATTAAAACATCTATTTTTACACCACCTATATTAATTACATCACCTTTTTTTATTTGTATTTTAGGTATTTTTTTTAATTCTAACAAACTATTAACTTTTTCATATTCTCCTTTTTGTGTGGTAAAAGGCTCTGAATATACAACACTTTTTATATTAAAATTTTTTGATACTTCATAAATTCCATTTACATGATCCTCGTGCATATGTGTAATACATATAACGTCTATGTTTGTAATTGCTTTTGCCTCTAAAAAGCTTTTTAAAATTCTTGATGAAACACCTTTTGTTGTTGAGCCTATATCTATTACTATTATCTTTCTTTTACTTCTAATAACTGCCATATTTCCCTGTTCTACATTAAAAAAATATATAAATTCTTCAAAATATTTACGATATATATACATTGATATAATATACAAAAAAGATATAATTGTTACTATACATATTATCTTCCTAATTATAGTTTTTATTTTTTTATTAAATAATGCTGGTATATATTTTTTAAAAGTATTTAATATTAAACTTGTATATATAAAAAACAATTCAAGGTAATTAAATCTTGGTATAAATATTGTAAAATAATTTATCTTTGAAATATAACAAGTTAAATTTATAATTATCTTTAAAATAACATAATTTGAAGTAAATAAAATATCTGATACAAATGGCACAAAACAAAAAAACAATGATATAAAACCTAGAAAAAACTCAAAAGAAATAACCAATGATAATAAAATATTTGATATAAAAGAGATTAGTTCAAATCTTCCAAAATAATATATTTGTAACGGAAAAATAACTATACTTGAGGATAAACTAATAGATAAAATTTCAATAATATATATATATCTTTTACTTATTTTTAATTTAACTAAGAAAAAAGACTCAATAATACTTTTATATGTAATTATACCAAAAGTAGCAAGAAATGACATTTGAAATCCAACATTAAATATATTATATGGATTATAGCATATTAAAACAACAAATGAAATTAACAATTTTTTATACGATAATAAAAAAAACTTATCTTCTTTGTTTTTTCCTTCTAATATAGTAATAGTAGACATTATTGCAGCCCTAATTACAGACATAGACATAGAAGAAATTATACAAAAAATAAGTATAAAAGATAAATACAAAAACTTCTTTATTTTTAAATTCATATCTTTTGATATAACATTTAATAATTTTATTACATACATCATATGAAGTCCTGATATTGCTAACATATGTGATATACCATTTTCTTTAAAATTATTTGAAATTTCTTCAGATAAATCAAGGTCATTACCATAAATCATACTCTTAAAAAGTGATGCCTC
>CANAIR010000022.1 GCA_947361355.1 uncultured Clostridium sp. | reverse complement strand
GCTCAAGCAAAATAAATACCTCCTTTGATTTTTCTATATATAACTTTCTTGAAGTTCTAACACACTAGAACTTCACAGAAGTTCCGTGCGATTAAGGACAACTAAAGTTTTCCTTAATAATCCTTTTATACACGATTAAATATTTAATCGTGTTATAACAATATTTGCACATTGTTATAAGGTAGTTTAGGTTGATAGCTAAACTATTGAGAAACCTTACTCGGTTTCTCAAACTCTTCCACGAAACTACATAAAAATATCAAAATAGAATTTTGACATTTTTATATAGTCTAAATACTGTATTTTCAGTAAAAATCACTATTGTTAATTTATTTTAATTTTTTCTACTTAAACACAAAGCTAAACAAAAGTGAAATAAATGGCTATATATAAACAAGTAGTCTATCCCCCGCAACCATTGAAAAAACAACATTTTTTGATATTCAAGAATGTTGTTTTTTACTTTTTTATGGGAATTCCTAATATTTTTCCATGAAATAAAAATTGTTTAAAATTATTTTAAACAAAAGGAGATGACAAAGTGAAAATTTCAATAGATACTATTCAAAAAATGTCTAAAATAAGCAATTCAATTTATGATGAACTTAAAATAGAATTTTTATATCATTCTAATAAATTGGAAGGAAGTACTTTTGATAAAGAAAATATTTCTGTTTTATTAGCTCAAAAAAAGATAATTGGAGAACATTTTGTCGATGATATAGTTGAAACAAAAAATTCATTAGAACTTTTTGACAAGGTAATTACTACATTAAAGGAACCACTTGACAAACGTTTATTATGGGATTGGCATAGAACATTAAAAAAAGGTAGTGTAGATGATGAAATTGGAAATATAGGTCGTTGGAAAAAATATTCAAATCTTTTAACTAACACAAATTTAAAATTATGCGAACCCAATCTTGTAGATAGTAGTATTTTTAATCTTATAGAAAACTGGAATGAAAGTAATAAAGATATAATAAGTATAGCAGATTTTCATCAAAAATTTGAACATATTCATCCTTTTCAAGATGGTAATGGGAGGATAGGTAGGTTTATTATATTAAGACAGTGTATAGAAAATAATATTGATTTAATTGCTATTGATAACGAGTACAATAAGGAGTATAGAGAAGCTTTGTATATTGCTCAAACTACAAGTAATATAAAACCATTGGTGGATATATTTGAAAAATGTCAAAAAAGATTAAATGAAAAATTGCAAAAATTTATTCCTATAATAAAAGAAATAGAAAATTCTTAATGTATTGTTTAAACTAAAAAATAGAAAAAGGGATGAACTATAATAAAGAGGATATTTTTACCTCTTTAAACATACATTTTTATTATTTGTCCCATAGTATGTTTTACCAGTAGAATAATCTACGATAGTGTATTTTTTGATTGAACTCAAAGGTCGGTAGTTCGGGTCTATATATTTCACCATATAAATATCAACATTTCTAGTAAGTGTTGGTATCATTTTTTGCAAATTTTTTATAAATAAGTACTTATTAGTGCTAAAAATTTTGAAAAAACTGTTTCGCATAAATATAAAATAATGACTTTTGCGAAATGTATGGTAAAATTATTTAGAGTTGAATAATTATATATAGAAGGAAAATATAAAGGAGATTTAAAATATGAAAGAGACAATTGTATATTTAATTAGACATGCAGATACTGTTAAAGAAGATGGAATTAGAAATACAAATGAAGATTCTCAAATGATTAATGAAAAGGAAATTTTATCTATTGATGGTGAAAAACAATCAGAAAGTTTAAGTAAGATAAAAGAATTAAGAGATATTGATGTTATATGGTCAAGTAATTATACTAGAGCAAAAGCTACAGCAAAATATATTGCTTATGAAAATAATATTTCTGTAAATTTAGATTCTATGTTATGTGAAAGAAAATTAGGTAATTTAGATGAATTAGCAATATTTATGAAAAATAAAAAAACAAGAGATCCATCTCAAGAACAACTTTTAGACACAACTTTTAAAACATCAAATGGGGAAAGTGCAGAAGATACAAATAAAAGAATGAATATAGTTTTAAATAAAATGTTAAATGAATATTCCAGTAAAAAAATTGCAGTTGTAAGTCATGGTGGAGCTATTAAATTTTATTTACTTAATTGGTGTAGTATAAATGAAGATGTAAAATTAGTATATAAAGATAAAATATTAGATATAACATCTCCTTGCTTGTTAAAACTTACATTTATTGAAAACAAATTGATTGATTTGGAGCAATTAAAATAGTATAAAATACAAAATTCTAGTAAAATTACAAAAATGTAAGGAAAAATTTGCATAAAACTATTTATTTATATACAAATAACATATATAATATATATAGATGAAAATATTCATAAAAAAATAGGAGTAACTTATGATAGATAGTAGTTGTAGTAATCAAAAAAAAATAAACTTTGAAAAAGTGGCACAAATTATTGTAAATAGTTTTTGGGTATTTGTTATAGGAAGTGTAGCAGGTAGTATAATTGAAACAATAGTTGGGATATTTCAAAATGGATTAATTGAAATAAGACAAGGATTAGTATATGGGCCTTTTGTACCTGTATACGGATTTGGTCTTTTAGTATATTATTTTTCAATTTCAAAATTAAAAGGTTATAAAAAAATATTTTTTGTAAGTATGATACTTGGAGGTATAACAGAATATATATTTTCATATTGTCAAGAAAAATTGTTTGGAACTGTATCATGGGATTATAGTGATTTAATGTTTAACATTAATGGTAGAACGAGTTTACTTCATTGTATATATTGGGGAGGATTTGGTATAGCATTTGTAAAATATTTACTACCTATATTAATAAAACTAGAAAAATATTCTGTTAACCAAAAATTTAGGATTGCATCTGTAATATGTTGTATGGTAATGATAATTAATGTGGGAATATCATATTTGGCTGGAATAAGAAATATTGAGAGGAAAAACAATTTAGTAGCAGATAATATAATAGAAGAATTTATAGATAAGAATTATTCTGAAGAATTTATAGATAAATTGTATGCAAGGAAAATTAAAATTGATGGAGAGTCAGATTTATTTACAAAAGTAAATGAAACATTTCAAATTATGGAATTTTTTAATTTAAATTAGTAAAATGTATGATGTATAACGGTAAAAACTACAAATTAAGTAAATTATTAATTTGTAGTTTTAAATTTTTTATTAAAAATGTAATCTTCTTTCAAGTTCAGCCTTAAACTCTTTACTACAAAGAATAATAGTAAGAATAAGACTAATTATACAAATACCAGAACTTATACTTGTAAAAATTAAATTTTTTGTGATATGTAACTTAAGTAGCATAAAAGGAATTGTACTAAAAATTGTAAGAAGTATTTGATATATCATATATTTAAAATATTTCTTTCTAGTTATAATTAGTAAAGTCATCATAGTAACATTTGAGGCTATGATAATTATTGGAAGTGCAAAGTTTAAAGACCATGCTTTATATCCTATTGAAATATCTATAAATAGTGTAACAAAAAATATACATAGAGTTTGTACTAATACATGAAATGCAATATTTTTATTTTTCTTTATAGAATACATTGTAGTAATCCATGTGTATACTATTCCAATTATACAAATTAGGGACCAGTGTATAGTAGGTGTGGTTAGCATATTTATAATTACACATGTTAATCCAATAATTAAAGAAATTGTTAACATTAAATTTAAAATAAAGTTATTATTTTTTAAATTGTTTATTGGATAATATAAGTTTTTATAATTGTTTATTGGATCTGTATTCTCATTTTGCTTTTTTGAACTTTTTATATTTTCAGTTACGTTATTTCCAAAAATATCAATATAAATTCCGTCATCTATAATACTTTTAAAAAAATACTGTTCTATTTTATCATCTTGTAGGCATGAACAAAAAGTTACTACTAGGTTATCTTCATATGAACATATAGAACATTTTATTTTTTCTGATAGAGATGGGGAAATTAAAAATAAGAAACTTACAATATCATTTTTGTATTTTTCTAAAATTTTAATTTTTCCTAAGTTAGATAAAGTAGTAGTATGATGTGTACTAGCCTTTATATATCCTAGCTTAACACTATATTTTTTTATAAAAAGTGGTATAAGTCTAACAAATATATTTTTTTCAGCTGATACATTATTTGATATTTTACTAGCAAATTCTTTTTTATTTAGTTTTTTGGCAAATTCATTTTTTACAAAATTAAGAATAAAATCAAAATTTTCATAATCTTTTTTTGTTATATTTGCATCTATTGTTATGTATGAAAAAAAGTTAGTGATTGTAGTTGAATCAAAAAACTTCTTTAAGTTTACTGGTATATATATTTTAATATTTTTTCTAGATTTATTATTTTTATATTTTGTATTATATATAGCATAAATTAATTTTGCAGTAAAATATTCTCCAATAGTTATATTTTTAGATTTACAATATTTAAGTAATTTATCAGTAGACATATTTGCATGAATAGCTCTATTGTTATAAAAAGGTAATGATTTACCTTTTATAGTAAAAGCAGATCTATTATTTAAAGAAGTTTTATAATGTTTATCATAGTTTTTTATATAGCTATCTTCAGTATTAATACTATATAAATAATCGTCAACACCTTTTTTTATTTTATGATAGTTATTAGTTTTAAGTAAACTTAGATAATTATATGTAATTAATTTTAAAAATTCAATTGCACCATTTCCATCTGTAATTGAATGGAATAGTTCAAGATTTATTTTATTTTTATAATATGTTACTTTAAATAGGAAATCATTATTATTTTCTGTTGCAATATATTTGCATGGTGAACCAGTTTCAATCTCTACGATAGGCGTTTTTAAGTTAGTTTCAAAATAATACCAAAAAAGACCTCTTCTTAATTTTACTTTAAATGCTTTAAAAGTTTCCAAAGATTTTTCTAGAGATTTTTGTAAAATATCTTGTTTGATATCTTTTTTTAGTATAACAGATAGTCTAAAATTATTACTAAATTTTTTACTAGAAATTATAGGAAAAATCTTTGCTGTATTATCTAATTTTCTCCATTTAATTTGGTTTAATAATTTATTTTTTTTCTTCAAACTCATAAATTTACCTCTAAGTATATAAATTATATCACTATATAATAATAATGTCTATATTAGTTATTATAAATAAATTGTATAAATTTATTTATATATCATGTTTTTTAGTGTATAATATGTATATAATGTTAGGAGATAAAAAGTGAAGTACATAATTTTTATTTTATTCATATGTATAATAATTCTTCTAAAATATATGAAGTTTGGTGATAGAGCAAGTGTACTTGGTTATATTGTTAGGAAGCTATTATTTTATACAAATTATTTATTTGCAGATTATATAAATAAATTAAATAGAAAATATAGGAAAGGCAATGATGAAAATTGGAAAGTAAAAGAAAAAAAATTTGGGAAATATATAATAAAAAATATAACTATAAATAAAGTTAAAGCAGGATTAATTGTGCCTAAAAAGCAAAAATCTAAAAAAATAATTTTGCAATTACATGGTGGTGGTTATGAGCTTGGATTACCATATAACAATTTACACTTTGCTAAAAAATATAGTAAAGTTATAAAAGATTTTAGCGTGCTTACAATAAATTATAGAGTTGCACCTAAGTATAAATATCCAGCAGCATTAGAAGACTCAGTCGAAGCATATAAATATATTTTAAAACAAGGGTATAGTAATGAAGATATTATTATTGTTGGTGATTCAGCAGGCGGTGGACTTGCAATTGCAACAGTAATGTATTTAAGAGATAATAATATAAAACTTCCAAAGGCAATAATAACAATGTCTGCTTGGACTGATTTAACAAATAAAGAGGAATCGTTTAGTAAAAATTATAAAATAGATCCAATATTTGGAGTTTCAAATAAAACAATAGTGTTTACATCAAGATATGCAGAAGGTATGGATAAGAAAACTCCATATATATCGCCAATATATGGAGATTTTAAAGACTTTCCTAGTATGTTAATGCAAGTTGGAACAAATGAAATGTTAATTAGTGACACTCTTGAAATAGTAAAAAAAGCTAAAAATAACAATGTAGATGTAACAGTTGGTATATATAAAGGAATGTTTCATATATTTCAAAGTTTTAAAGGAATATTATTCGAATCAGATTTAGCATGGAAACAAGTAAGGGAATTTGTAAAAAAATTATATGATTAATTTAAAAATTAGTAGTTTTTAGTCGAGGTGTAATAAAATGATGGAAAATATAAAATATATATGTAACTATGAAGCACCATTTGGTAGAATAACAATAGGCGAAAAAAATGGAAAAATAACAGATTTATGTTTTAATGAAATAAAAGTATCTGAAAATGTAATATTAAAAAAAACAGATATATTAAATAAGGCAGTTAGACAACTAGATGAGTATTTTTTAGGTAAAAGAAAAGAGTTTGATTTAGAATATGATTTTTTAGATTCAATAAGAAGTGAATTTATGATTAAAGTATGGAATGAGTTATTAAATATATCATATGGAAAAACAGTAACGTATAGTTATATAGCTAAAAAAATAGGAAATAAAAATGCAAGTAGGGCAGTAGGAATGGCAAATAATAAAAATCCAATAGCTATATTTGTTCCATGTCATAGAGTTATAGGCAAAAATGGTAATTTGACTGGATATTATGGTGGACTTGATATAAAAGAATATTTATTAAATTTAGAAAAAAAGAATATTAATTAAAAGATAAAAAAGAATACATTTTAATATTTTGTATTCTTTTTTGTTATTTACATTTTATTATTCATTAGAAAATCACAATATCTTTTATTAACATATTCAAAATTTATAATCTGCATAAAATTATCTATATATTCATTTCTTCTGTTGTTATATTTTAAATAGTAGGCATGTTCCCATACATCTATTAGAAAAAGTGGAAAATAACCTTTTTCAATTACACAATCCTGATTAGAAGTATTTATTATCTTTAATTTTCTTTCATTTTTGCATATAACTAGCCAAGTGTACCCAGAACCAAATAGTTTAGTAGCACATTCCTTGAATTGTTTTGAAAAATTTTCAAAACTTCCAAATTCCATAGTTATTCTTTCTAGTATTTTTAATTTTGAACTTGGTTTGCTATTTTCTTTATTTGGTGCCATAATTTTAAAATACAAATTATGGTTATAAACTCCGCCCGCGTTATTTCTAATATCTTGACGTGTGTTACAAGGCATTAAAGAGATATTGCATATTAGTTCTTCCAATGTATAAGATTGATAAATTGTATTGTTTGATAAAATATTATTTAGGTTTTCTACATATTTGCCTAAGTGTTTATCATGATGTAATTTCATAGTTTTTTCATCAATTTGTGGTTCTAGAGCATTATACGCATATGGTAGAGGCTCTAATTTAAAAGGATAACATTTTCTATTCATTTATATCACCTATATAAATTATATGTAGTTAACAAAAAAGTATTAAAAAAATCATGAAAAAATAGAATATTGATATAAATTTAACTATATAGTATAATGTATAAAGAAAGAAGTGATTTTATGCAACTTACAAGGTATAAATATATAGCACATAGAGGACTTCATAATAAGGACATAAACTTTTTAGAAAATACAATAGAGGCTTTTGAAAATGCTATTAAAAATGAGTATGCTATTGAGCTTGATGTACAGTTAACAAAAGATGAACAAATTATTGTATTTCATGATTATAATTTAAAAAGAATGACAAATAAAGATATATATGTAAAAGATTTAACTTTAAATGAATTAAAAAATATACCTTTAAATAATGCTTCTTCTACTATTCCCACATTAGATGAAGTCTTAAAATTGGTTGATGGTAAAGTCCCTCTTTTAATTGAAATAAAAAATGAAGGAATGGTATCAAAACTAGAAGATAAATTAATTGATATTTTAAAAAAATATAATGGTGAGTTCATGTTAGAGAGTTTTAATCCTTTTGTAGTTAGATATTTAAAGAAAAAAACTAATTATTTTTGTGGTATACTTGTTTGTAAAGTATATAATAATCTAAAAGGAAAGATAGTAGGGACATTATTTAAATTATTATTATTGCTAAATATATTAAATGTAGATTTTATAGCATATAAATTTAAAGATTTAGATAAAAGAGTTATGGATAGGATAAGTAAAAAGAAAATACCACTGTATTTATGGACAATAGATAATGGAGAAGATTTTAAAAAAGCAAGTAAATGTAGTAATGGAGTAATATTTGAAAATATATTACCAAAGTGAAATATTTAGTATGTAAAAACAATAATTTACTAAATATACAATATTTTTACTTGTTAAATTAAGTATTTTATTATATACATTTTTTTTATATTTCATTTTTAGTTTTATATAACAAATTTATACATTTTACTTTATTTTTTGTTTTTTTTAAGGTATAATGTAATCATAAAAGGAGATTTGAAATATGAAAAATTATGAAGAATTAATAAAGAATGTAAATATACTACTAGCTGATGATGATGAAGATTATATAATGATGACAAATGTTTTCTTAAAACAAATAGGATATAATGTAGATATAGCAACAGATGGGGAACAAGCTTTAGAAAAATTACAAAGTAATAATTATCAAATAGCACTGCTTGATTATTTCATGCCTGGTTTAAACGGAGAAGAAGTTATAACAAAGATTAGAGAAACAAATAAGGAAATAATAATAATATTGCAAACTGGTTTTTCAGGTCAAAAACCTCCAATTGAAACTATGAAAAAATTAAATATACAAAATTATCATGATAAAACAGAAGGCATAGATAGATTAAATCTTGAAATTATTTCTGCTGTAAAAATATTTAATCAGCAAAATGAAATACAACTTGCAAAATATAAAACAACAGCAATTGGAGATATGATATTTGGAATAGCACAAGATATTAAAGAAAGCTTGCTATCTATTAGTGCAGGTCTTGAAGTAACTAATATGGTTATGAATGAATCAGATACAGTAATACAAAGAGAGAAAATAGAGAAAATAAATAAATATTATACAAAAAATAAAGATTCTTTGGAAAAAATAGATAGAACTCTTACAGCAATTCTTAATCAATCAACTGAAAATACTGATTATATTTTAGCTGGAGAAGATACAGTCGAAATTATAAATGCTATATTATCTAATGAATCTAAAAAGACAGGTGTAAGACTTGATGTAAAAATGTCATTAAAACCTAATTCATATATTAGTGGTGGTATTAATGATTCAATATTTATAATATGTGAGTTAATAAAAGAATTAATGAATGTAGAAGAAAGAGGAAATTGTATTGAATTAAGTATAGCTGAAGATGAAGATAATTGGTATTTAAAAATTAATAGTGATAAATTATCAAAAATACAACAAGCAAAATATTATCTTATAAGCAGATTAGTTCTTTCTGTAAAAAATACTAGTATAATAAAAGAAGATAATAAAGTTATATTATCTATTCAAAAAAAATCCAATAATAATATGTAAACAAAAGAAGAGATATGTATGATAAAACTACACACATATGCTATAAGCCAAAAATAGAAAGAAACTGTTATACAAATTTTGTAAAAAATGTAAATAAAAATATAGATAAAAAAGTAGATATGAACCTAGTTAAAGGAGATGAATTCTTTAACTAGGTTTTGTGCGTGTAAATATTTAAAGCAGGACAAAAAAAGTGGAACAACATATTATACTGGAAAAAAGTTACAGGTAAGAATAAAAAATATGTAATGGAAGATGGGATAGCAATTATTCTAGTAGGTTTTAAAATTGTTCCAGGATTAGATGTAATCTCAGAAGTACTAGTAATATCTGATAATCCAGAAGATACAGAGGCAGATAAAAAATAATATAAAAGCTAATTTAAACTAAATATGATAGTACCAGACATATAGGAGATAAAGTAGTATTAACAGGAAATAATCTTTCTGATAAAGTATGTAACAATATGGTTTAGAATGAAATGCTTTTGAATATGTAGCAGAAAAAAATTCTTATAATGATGATAATAAATATTGTAATAGAGGAGGACCATATAATCGTGACTATGAGCCTCACATCGTGGTTATGATAATGGAAATGCTTATAGTACAGTTACTTTTCGTATAGCACTTTACGTAATGTAATAAATTTAAGATAAACTATAAAATATAAATAATAACCTAATTAAAGTTTATATGCTTTAACTAGGTTATTTTAAATATGCGATGGTAACACCATAGCTTCCTTCGTAATATTCACCTAACTTATAATTTAAAATATATGGACAAGTATCTAAATATTTATGAACTGCTTTTCTTAAAATGCCACCATGTCTACCATGTATTATTCTAATTCTTTTTTCATTATTGCAAATTGCTTTAGATATAAAAATTTCCAAATTACTTAAAGCTTCTTCAACAGTTTGATGTCTTATCATAATTTCGTTAGTAAAATTAGAATTATCAAAGTTATATGAAATATTTACATTATTCTTTTTGTTACTTATTACATTATTTTTTGAATTAATAATTGATATATTTTTATCATCTACTATTATATTAGAATTGGTAGAAACTATATTTACGGTATATAAATTATTGTTTTTATTAGTCTTTATTCTTGATATTTTTCCAACTAAGTTGGTATTATTTATTTTTACAAAATCACCTATTTTAAACATATTTAACTCCCTTTATTTATTTTATAATTTTTAAAATTAATATATATTGATTCAAGTAAATTAAAATCTACACATCTATTTTTTTAATAGTTTGAATTGCTATTTACTTTTTCTCTTAATTTGATAGCAGAATTAATTATTTTGTTATAATTGATATTTATGTATTTAATTTGATTATATAACAAGTTTTTATAATTATGATTTTTTTCTTTTGAAATATCAAAAATCATAATATTATCTTTTGTAACTGGAATCATATTATTTAAATTTATCGCACCATAAATTCCATGATTTATTTTAATAAAATCAATAGTATTTTTCATAGTTCTATGTTTTGGTTTGGGTGATGAAATAGGTGCAAAGTATGATAAATTTTTAATTTCAAATAATATTCCAACATATGGTCTTTTTTCATTTTTGTTCATTAGTACTTTATTATCGTACTTTCTTAAAAATTCGATATAATCTTCTTTTATTTTATAAATTTTTAAATTCAAGATAATCACCAATAATATTATATCAAACATTTGTTTATTTGTCAAATAAAAATAATGGAAGATGTAGAATCTTCCTTTTTTTTAGCTCTCCACTTAGAGGGTAGGAGTTCACCGCTTTTTTAGCTCTCCACTTAGAGGGTAGGAGTTCACCGCTTTTTTAGCTCTCCACTTAGAGGGTAGGAGTTCACCGCTTTTTTATATTAGTTCCTTAATAATATTATATTAAATTTTTTAACATTTGTCAATAATTATTAATAATTATGTTTTCTAATATAACTATGTATTATATCTTACTTCATTTGGTAACATAGTATCAATAATACCATATATTATGGCAGCAACAATACTACTTAAAATTGATATATAATATCCATCTACAAAAAATTGTGTAACATATAATATAACTACAGCACTAGTAAATCCAACTATTCCACGACCTAGAGGAATATCATGTATACCTGTAATAATTGACATTAAGTAATCTAATATAATAATAGTAATGCTACTTAATACTAATATAGAAAAGGATGATATTTTAAAATTTGGTGTAAAAAAAACAGTTATTGCAAAAATTGATAGTGAAGTTAAAAATCTAATTGAAAGTTGTTTTACCCTTAAAGCATCAATAGAATTTTTTATATTTTGCATAATTATAAAACCTCCAAAATATATTTTTTGTAATAACATTATTATTTGTATATTTTTTCAAATTATGCAAAAAATAATTTTAGGTGATTTAAATGTTAATTGTATTTTTTAGAGCATTAATTTTATATGCGGTAATTTTTTTAGTAATAAGATTAATGGGAAAAAGAGAATTATCAAAAGTTCAACCATTTGAGCTTGCAATTATAATTCTTATATCAGATCTTGCATCTTCTCCTATGTCTGCAAGAGGAATATCAATTTTTGATGGTATAATTCCAATTGTAACACTACTTGTTGCATATATAGTATTTACTTTAGTAATACAGACAAATAATAAAGTACAAGATGTACTTTGCGGTACAATGTCTGTAATTATTAGAGATGGAAAAATAGATGAAAAAGAATTATCTAAATTGCAATATACAATAACAGATTTAATGGAGCAATTAAGAGAAAAAGATGTATTTAAGATACAAGATGTTAAATGTGCAATAGTAGAAACAAATGGAAATGTAAGTGTTATAAAAAATAGTGATAATTTTGAATTTGTACCACTTAATATAATAGAAGATGGGAAAGTATCAGATACAAATATAAAACTTTTAAATATGAATGAAAGTGATGTTGATAAATTACTTAAGAAAAATAAATTGAAACTAGAAGATGTTTTAGTTGGAACTATGGATGAAAATTCTAAGTTTATTTATCAACTAAAAGAGGTGAAATAAATGAAAAAACAAATTGTAATTTTACTTATAGCTTTATTTTTACTTATTTTTTGTGGTATATGGGAAATAAATTATTTAGAAAACACTTCTAGGTATTTAAAAAGTGATGTTGATAGTATTAGAAATTTTGTAGAAAATGAAAATTATGATATGGCTGATAAAGCATATGATAATATGGAAAATACTTGGAATAGCATGGTTAAAGTATGGAATATTTTTGTAAACCATGAAAGAATTGACTATTTAGAAGAGTCAATGATTGTACTTAAAGCAAACATTGAGACAAAGCAAAAGGATGAGGCAATAGATTCAATAGAAAAAATTAATAGAGTTATTGCACAGATTGTAGAAAAGCAAAGGCCTACATTTGAGCATGTATTATAAATAAAAGAGTAGTAAATAAAAAATATCATATAAGTTTAAAAAACATCTTAATTTATTTACTACTTTTTATAATTATTTTAGTATTACAATTTAAATTTAAGTAAATTTTGATGTAATATATTTTTTTGGCTATTATCCATATCACAAAGTGGTAATCTACAATTTCCAACATCATATTTTAAAAAATTCATAGCCTCTTTAATAGGTATAGGATTTACTTGCACGAATAAGGAATTTATTAAGTCTAAATATTTAAACTGTATTTTTCTTGATTCTTCTAAATTACCATCAAAAAAATTGTAACACAAGTCATGAACCTCTTTTGGAAAAATGTTTGCAAGTACAGATATTACACCAACACTACCAAGGGAAAGTAAAGGAAGTACTTGGTCATCATTACCAGAGTAAACACAAAAGTCTTTGTTAGTTTTAGCAAGTATTGCAGAAACTTGTGAAATATTAGAGCTAGCTTCTTTAATTCCAACAATGTTATCTATTTTAGAAAGCTTTATTATTGTATCTACTGAAATATTAACACCAGTTCTACTAGGAACATTATATAGTATTATTGGAAGTGAAGTATTATTAGCTATTTCTTTATAATGTAAAAATAATCCTTCTTGAGTACATTTATTATAATAAGGTGTAACTATTAGAAGACCATCAGCACCGATACTTTGAGAATATTTTGACATTTCAATAGCTATTTTTGTATTATTAGAACCAGTTCCAGCAATAACTGGTATTTTTTTATTAACTTTTTCTACAACGTATTTAATAACATCTTTTTTTTCTTCATTAGACAAAGTAGAAGACTCACCAGTAGTTCCACAAACTATAATTGCATCTGTATTATTTTTTAAGTGAAAATCAATCAATTCATCTAATTTTTCATAGTTTACTTTGTTATACTTATCAAATGGTGTAATAAGTGCTACACCTGAACCTTTAAATAACATATTAACACAACCTTTCATATAGCTTATTAAAAGTATATTTATTATATAAAAAAATATGTTAAAAGCTTGACAAATAATTTTTAAATGAATATACTAATAGTGAAATTAACTATTTTACTATTTGTTTAATAAAAAATAGGAGGTAAGAGATGAACTTACACAATAATTTTACTATTAAATATTTAAATTTTTCAGGCTTTATTAGCAAAGAGACAGGAATATTTTATTACTTTGATTACTTAGAAAAAGGAGATAAAGAAAAATGTAAAAACTTAAGTAATGAAGAACTTTTAAAAATTTTTGATACTTTTTATGGTGGTAGTGTAAAAATTGAAAATGGAGATTTTCAAGAAAGAAACAATTTAGAGCTTAGAAAGATTATTGTAAGGGGATTATATTTTCATGAAAAAAATTGTGAAAAAATCGTAGCTATAGGACATATCCAAAAGGATTTATGGATTTCTAAACAAAGTGATAAGTTAATATCACAAAATACAGCTGTTGATATCTTTGTAAACAATTATTTAATTACAATGTTTAAACAATTTCCACGTAGAATAGATATCTTTTTGACAACATTAAAAGATAATTCATACGAAATATGCAAGTTATTAGAAAATGAAAGTTTAGATCCATTAAATTATTGGGAGGTTTTTGAAGAAGTTGCTAAAAATTATATACAAAGAGGTTAAGAAAAGGAGTCACTGATTACTACTACCATTGTAGATTCAGTGACTTTTAATTTTATTAAAAAATAACATAAGTTATCGACAAAAATATTTATAGGTTGATATAATTTTATCATTATGATATAATTTATATTGAGGTTAAAATATGAGAAAATTATCAAAAAAAGAAAAAAGACTTGCAATAGTTAGGGGAATAATTACATTTATTGTAATAGCACTTATGATAGTTGCAACAATTTATTTTTTGCCAATGATGACAAAATTATCAGACGAAACATATAGAGCGGAGTTTAAAACTAATATATCTAATATGGGATTTAAAGGTGTTTTAATTGTTTTATTACTTCAAATATTACAAATAATAGTTGCAGTAATACCAGGACAACCTATGGAAATAGTATCAGGAATGCTATATGGAACATGGGGAGGTATGATACTATGCTTAGTAGGTATACTTATAGGGACAGCGTTAGTATTTTATATAGTAAGAAAAGCAGGTGTAAATTTTATTCAGTTATTTTTTAGCCCAGAAAAAATAGACGAAATGAAAAACTCAAAAATATTTAAAAATCCTGCTAAGTTTGAACTTTTACTATTTATTATATTTGTAATACCAATGATACCAAAAGATATATTTATATATTTAGGTGGGTTAAGTCCAGTAAGACCAAAAAGATTTTTGGCAATAGCGACTCTTGCCAGAATTCCTGGTTTGTTTATAACTGTATTTGCTGGAAATAGTTTATCTGAGGGTAGTTTTACAATTGCAGTAGTACTTGTTACAACATTTATAATAATTGGTTTAATAGGTTATTTTATAAGTAGTAGAGCGCAAGCAAAATTAGAGGAAGAAAGTTAAAAAATAGAAAATATAATATATATAAATATAAAAAAACATAAAAGTAAATTATAAAAGCTTTTATGTTTTTTTATTAATAATTTAATTATATATACTTTCTTTAATTATATTTTCAATTAATTCTAAATTTATCTTTTTTTCACTGGAAAATGCTATTATTTTTTCTTTTGCAAATAAAGTTTTAGTAATATCTAATAAATAAGAATCAATTTTTGTTTTTGCAACTTTGTCAGCTTTTGTTGCAACAATAGTAAATGGAATGTTTTGTTCAAGTAACCATTCATACATTACTCTATCATTTTCAGTAGGTTTATGTCTTATATCTACTAAAAAGAATATATGTGAAATTAAATCGTTATTATGTATATATTTGTTTATAAGTTCATCAGTTGATTTTTTCTCAGCTTGTGACATTTTTGAAAAGCCATAACCAGGCAAGTCAACAATAAAAAACTCATTGTTTACATTGTAATAATTAAGACTTCTTGTTTTGCCAGGTGTTTGGCCAACCTTTGCAAGTCTTTTTTGATTAGCAATAGAATTTATAAAAGATGATTTACCAACATTTGATTTACCAACAAGAACAATTTGTTTTAAATCGGTTTTTAATATTTTATCCTTTTTAAAAACAGAAGTTTGAAATTTTATATTATTTATCATATTTGTCTACTCCTTTAAACAAAACTTTCTAATATGATAACATAAAAAATAATAAAAATCAAATAGTAAAAAGTAAAATAAAGATATGTAAAATTACAAAATGTTTTATTGACAAATAAAAAATCTTTAAGTATAATTAAACCATAATTAAAAATTTAATGAATCGGAATTTATAGTAATTTATTAAATTTATTTAAATGTATTTAAAAGGAGATGAGAATATGAAAATATTAGTATTAAATTGTGGGAGTTCATCACTTAAATTTCAACTAATAGACATGGAAAAGCAAGAGAGAATAGTTAAAGGAAACTATGAAAGAATAGGTGGTAAAAGATCATCACTTAGATTAAATGTAAGAGGAGAAAAATCAGTTATAATTCATGTTGCAAGAGATTATGATGAGGCAATTGAATTTGTACTTGAAATACTTCTAGACAAAAAATATAATGTGTTAAATTCCCTTGATGAAATTATGGCTGTAGGACACAGAATTGTTCATGGGGGAGAGTTATTTAGTAAATCAGTTATAATAGATGAAAAGGTAATTGAGGAAATTGAAAAATGTATTCCTCTTGCACCACTTCATAATCCAGCTGGACTTGCAGGTATAAGGGCGGCACAAAAGGTTCTTTCAAACAAACCAATGGTTGCAGTATTTGATACAGCATTTCATCAAACTATGGAGCCCAAAGCATATATTTACCAAATACCATATAAATATTATGAAGAACATAAAATTAGAAAGTATGGTTTTCATGGAACAAGTCATAGATATGTTGCAAACAGAGTTGCAAATTTAATGAATAAAAAAATAGATGACTTAAAAATAATATCATGTCATTTAGGACAAGGGGCTTCAATTTGCGCTATAAAAAATGGAAAATCAGTTGATACTAGTATGGGACTTACTCCTCTTGCGGGAATTCCGATGGCTACAAGAAGTGGAGATGTTGATCCATCTATTATTCCATATATTATGAAAATCGATAATTTAACACCTGATGAAATGGAAAAGATGCTAAATAAAAAATCTGGAGCATGGGGAGTATCAGGAGTATCAGAAGATTATAGGGATATAGAAGAGGCATATTCTCAAAATGATGAAAGATCTATTTTAGCTTTAGATAGTCAATGTTATTTAACTGCACAATATATTGCAAAATATCTTGTGTCTTTAGGTGGCCTAGATGTATTAGTATTTACAGGTGGTGTAGGAGAAAATGGTCAAGAAACAAGAGAGAGAATTTGTGAATATTTAAAGTTTTTAGGTGTTAAAATAGATAAAGTAGAAAATGATGTTAAGGGTGTTGAAAAGCGTATTAGTTCACCTGATTCAAATGTTGAGGTATTTATTGTACCTACAAATGAAGAACTTATGATAGCACAAGATACATATGATTTGGTTAAATAATATATTAGTATAAGTGCTTGAAGTTGGTGTGTTTGACATAATATACTTTTCGTGATATAATATTTGCGTAAAAATATAAAATTAACTTTAATTAAAGGAGAAGATTGGATTATGAAAATTATGAAAAATGTACAAAAGGTAGGAAGAGTTATTGAGTTGAATAAGTCAGATGTTTATAGAATAGGCCTAAACGGTCATTATCTTCAAATATTAAATTTTGATTTAGATATGTTTGAACGGCTTGATTTACTAATTACATATTTAGGGGTTCAAGGATATAAGGGGACTGCATATCTAAAATATATTATTAAGGTATTGCTTTTTGAAAATAAAAATATTATAGAGGCGTACGAAATAGTAGCACAAAATTATGATGAAAAAAATTATGAGCGTATAGAGCGGGATATAAGGTATATTAAGGAATGTTTTTGGAACAGTACTAATATATATCATATTAATATGAAAAATTTTTTGTTTGGTGTTTGTGCAAAAAATAAAAAAATCACTAACTCTAGATTTTTGCTTGGAATTATACAATTTTTACTAACAGAATATAATATTAATAATAATGTTGAAAATGATAGTGACTGTAAAAGTCCTATACAAGTTTTAGAAAATTTTGTAAAAGACAAAAATAATTTTCCAGTAACCAAAGAGAAAAAAGAAGAATTAATGCTTTTTTATTGGTTATTAGGAAGATTAGCTGAAAACTTAGATGAATATAGACTTGATAGTTTTAGCGTTACTATTTTATCAAGATATCTTGAAAATGGAAGTGTTGTTTTAATATATGATAAAACAAATTCAACATGTTGTGTTTCAAGCAAAGAAGTGTTACAAAATGTTTTAAATATTTTTAATGATTTAATGAATTATAGTGTGAAACTAGAAAATGATACATTAGATAAATTTACAGTTTATGTTAGTTATTAATAATATGCAGTAGTATATAAAAAAAGTTGGAAGAATTAAAATATATTCTTCCGACTTTTTACTTTATTTATAGTTTTAATCTATTAATTTTTCTTTTCTATTTTTGTCATTCCACCCATATATGGTATTAATACTTCTGGAATATTTACAGAACCATCTTCATTTTGATTAAGTTCAAGAAGTGGAATAAGAATTCTTGGAGATGCAATTGCTGTATTATTTAATGTATAGCAATACTTAGTTTCACCATTTTCATCTTTATATTTGATACCACTTCTACGAGATTGAAAATCTCCAAATGAAGAACAAGAATGAGTTTCACTATATTTACCACGGCTTGGCATCCAAGCTTCGATATCATGCTTTCTTACTTGTCCAATTCCCATATCACCTGTACAAACTTTAACAACTCTGTATGGTATTTTTAGATCTTGCATAATTTCTTCTGCGTTATTTAATAAAAAGTCGTGTAACTCATATTGTTTATCATAATCTGCTTCACACATTATAACTTGTTCGATTTTAGTAAATTGGTGAACCCTATATAGACCTCTTGTATCTTTACCATATGTACCAGCTTCACGTCTAAAACAACTTGAATAACCACAATACATTTTAGGTAGAACATCTTTACTTTCAAAAGTTTCATTGCTATTATATGAAACAAGTGCAACCTCAGATGTACCAACTAAATATAAATCATCTTCAGTAACAGCATATGCTTGATCACGACCACCAGGAAAGTAACTAGTACCATACATTGGAGCCTCTTTAACTAAAGTTGGTACAGTCATAGGAGTAAATCCTTTTTTTACTAATTTATCTACTACATATCTACATAGAGCCATTTCAAGTAAAACAGCTTCATTTTTTAAATAGTAAGACCTTGAACCAGCAATTTTTACACCTCTAGGTATATCAATTAAATCAAGAGATTCTGCAAGTTCAACATGATCTTTTATTTCAAAATCAAATGTAGGAATTTGACCCACTTTTTTAATTTCAACATTATCCTCATCAGTTTCACCAATTGGAACTTCTTCATATGGAACACCTGGTACTTGATACATTAAGTCTGTATATTCAGATTTAATAGGTGATAATTTATTTTCTAAATCAGCTATTTTTTCTTTTAATTCTTTAACATATATAATTGTTTTTTTCTTTTCTTCGTCAGATAGTGTAGGAATAGAAGAAGAGAGTTTATTTCTTTCTTCTTTTAAAGAATCTAATTCTTGATTTAAATTACGCATACTTTCATCTAACTCTAAAAGCTTATCAATATCAATTTTAATTAGTTTATTTTTTGCCGCCTCTTTAACTAAATTACTGTTTTGTCTAATATATTTTATATCTAACATAACGTCAACTCCTTATACTATAAATAATATAACTATTATATTATACAAAGAGTTAAAATTCAAGTAAAATAAGATAAAATTGGAAAAAGTATTGAAAAAAAGCATTTTGTATGTTAAAATGTATATAATAGTAATAACACCAAATAGGTGATATTAAAAGTGGTTTCCTGTACCAGTTAAAAACAGTTATATAAAGTGGTTTTCCTGTAACCAGTAAAAAAAACAGTGTTAAAAGATAAAATGGAGAGTTTTCTAATCTCTTCATTTTATTTTTTTTATAAAAATATATAAAAATTGAAAAATATATTTACAAATGAACGTTTGTTTGATATAATTACTTTGAAGTGGTGATGAATTTGAAAAATGTATTAAAATGGTATGCTGTCGATAAAGAGTATATTGAATATTTAAGAAGATATGATAATAAAGTACAATATATTAATTATGGTGAAAAATTTAAGCCATATGTTTGAATTATATTAAATATCTCTAATTTTGATTATTATATTCCGATATCTTCCATAGGGAAAAATAAAAGAAAATTAGATAAATATACGAATATGAAAGAGGACGTTGATTTATTTAAAATTTATGATAGAAATAATATTCTTTTATCAGTATTAAATATAAACAATATGATACCTGTTAGTTTAGAAAATATTGAAAAAGTAAATTATAAAAATATAGAAAAGTATAGAACTTTTGAAAGTACAGAAAGTAAAAAAATGTATATATATCTTTTACAAATTGAATTATTATATTTAAGTAAAAATGTAGATAAGATTTTAAAGAAATCAACTAAATTATATCATCATAAACAAGATATGCCATTATCTAATATCTCTGTAAGAACATGTGATTTTAAGAAGCTTGAAGAGAAATGTATTGAATATAAAAAGGTTCAAACCCTATTGTTAAAACTTAAATATATTAATAGTAAAGAACAGTTATATTATATATATGATAATTTAGATGATAAAAGCAAATTTGAAAAGGTAGTAAGTATTTTTGATAGTGAAAATAAAAGAAATAACATTTTAAATTTTAGTAAAGAAGAAATAAATAACATTTGTTAATTTAGTATATAATTAATTTTGGTATAGGGGGTTATAGTATGATTTACTTGAAAACATTCAAGGTATCAGATAATAATATAAAATGTAATAATATTTATCCATATAATATTTTTAAAAATAAGGAGCCAGATATATTTGTATTTGAGAATATAACTGTTCTATATGGAAATAACGGATCTGGAAAATCAACTATACTTAATATTATTGCACATAAGTTAGATTTAAAAGGAAAAGAAAGAAATAATCCAAAACTAGATGGAGTGTCTAGTAGCTATTTTGATGAGTTTGTACAAAATTGTAAATATGAGCTTGGTATAAATGAATATGAAAAAAAGATAAGTTTTATTCCTAAAAACAGTAGGTATATAAAAAGTGAAGAAATATTATATGAAATAAGAAAAATACAGCAAGATAATATTTTAGAGGAAGGATATGTAAGTAATTTGGTAAGGAATAAAAAAATGAGTGTTAAAGAGGCAAAAGAAAATTTAAATAGTGAATATGGAAAAGTACAAATAGAAAGATTTAAATTTGCACAAGAAAAATATTCTAATGGTGAAACTACTCTTCAAATTTTAGAAGATAGTATCGAACCAGATAATATATACTTATTAGATGAGCCAGAAGTTTCACTTTCACCTCAAAATCAAGTTATACTTGCAAATAAGATAAATGATATGGCAAGATTTTTAGGTATACAATTTATAATATCTACGCATTCTCCATTTATGCTTGCAATTCTTAATGCAAAGATATACGATTTAGATGATAAATATTATTCTGTCAAAAATTGGAGTGACCTAGATAATGTAAGATTTTTTTATAATTTTTTTAAAGAGCATGAAAATGATTTTAAATAATGATATAAGTATATATTGTATAAAAAATATAGTAAAGGAGAAAATTTTTTATAGAGGTTCACCTTTACTATTATTATTAACTTTTATATTTTTATTCATATTTTATATTTATTCTTCTTTAGTTAACATACTAAGTATTGTAGAGTAAATATCTTCGAATTTTTCAGACCAAACTTTAGATATATCTTTTGCTTGTTCCTTTGAGGTAGCATATACAGAGATATTAATAAGTTCGTCATTTCCTTCTTTTATATAACAAGATACTTTAAATTTGTCATTACTTAATGGAAATATACTAGTATCAACTGAAAAATCTTTTTTTACTTCTATCATATTTTTATTAAATAATTTTTTTATATTATGTATGTTTACACCTGGTATAAGTTCTAATAGTTCCTTTAAAGTCTCTTTACCAAGATCTGTAATAAAATATGTCATATTGCCACTTTCTAGGATTTCATCGATAAAATTATTAGCTTTTAATTCTTCAATATATGTGTATATGTCAAAGTAGGTGATATTGTCAAATTCTTCACAAAGTTTTATTATCTGGTCTATAGTCAAAGATCTAGAAGAGTTATTTAATATGTATAAAACTATAATTTTACTATCGAATACATTCTTTTTATTTTCCAAATACATCTACCTTCTTTCTTTACTTTTTATAATTTATATGATATCATACTTTTGATTAAAAATAAAGAGGTGTTATATATTTATGCAAAAAACAAAGCAAAATCTGGTTAAATCTAGTACTGTTATTATTGCAATTGATGGAGAGCCAGCTGCTGGTAAAGGCACACTAGCAAAGTCAATTGCAAACCATTTTAATATGCTATACCTTGATACAGGAGCTATGTTTAGAGCAGTCGGATTGTATTTTGTGAAAAATGGTATTGATATAACAGATGAAAATATCAAAAAATATATAGATAAAGTAGATGTTACACTAATACTTGAAAATAATTATGTGAAAGTATTATTAAATAAAGAAGATGTTACAAATGAAATTAGAAGTAATACTTCAAGTATGGCTGCAAAAACTGTTTCTAAAAATAAATTGGTTAGAAAGAGGCTATTAGACCTTCAAAGAAATATTGCAAAAGATTCAAATTGTGTTGTTGATGGGCAAGATATAGGAACAACAGTATTTCCTAATGCAAATGTAAAAATATTTTTAGTATGTGATGTATTTGAAAGGGCAAAAAGAAGAAAAGTAGATTTTGATAAAAAAGGTGAAAGTATAACATTTGATGAGGTATTAAAGGCAATTAAGGAAAGAACACATGATGATTATAACAGAGAAGAATCACCATTAAAAAAGGCAGAGGATGCTTATTTAGTAGATAATACAAACTTAACAAAAGATGAAACTTTAAATATTGCAATAGATATAATAAATAAAAGGATTGGTGTAAATGAGAAAGATAGTTAAGTGGTTTATTAAAATATTTTTATGCCATATATTTTATAGAGTAAGATACATTGGAGCAGATAAGTTAAAGTTATTAGATAAATGTTTGATTTGTCCAAATCATTCTAATACAGTTGAACCAGCATGGATATATGCAAAAAGTGAAAAAATATCAATTATGGCAAAAGCAGAATTGTTTGAAAAGAAATTTTGGAATAAAATTTTTACATATTTTAATGTATTTCCAATACACAGAGGAGAGCATGATATACGTAGCTTAATACACGCTATAAATTTATTTAAGAATGTAGATAAAAGAAAATTATTAGTATTTCCTGAAGGGGAAAGGTTAAAAAAAGAACAAGATAGAATACCAGCAAAAGTTGGTCCAATATATATAGCTGTAAAAGCTGATGTACCAATTGTTCCAGTGTATATAACTAAAAATGCTAAACTTTTTTCAAAGGTATATATAGTATATGGTGATCCTATAGATGTTCCAAAGGATATTATTAAAGATAAAGAAGGATTGCAAAAATTTGTCGATAAAATGATGGATAATATATATGAGTTAAAAAATACAATAAAGTAGAATTTTTATTGAAATTTTAAGTATTAAGTGATAAAATATTTACATGAGGTGTTAGTAGAGATGAAAACAGAACATCCGTTCAATCCTATTTATGATGAAAATAGTAAAATGTTAATCTTAGGGAGTTTTCCTTCAGTAAAATCACGTGAAGCTAATTTTTATTATGCACATCCACAAAATAGATTTTGGCGTATTATGGCTAGAGTATGTAAACAAAAGCCTCCAGTTACTGTTGGGCAAAAAAGGAGATTTTTACTTGAAAATAACATTGCGCTTTGGGATGTTATAAAATCTTGTGATATAGAAGGCTCATCTGATGCAAGTATTTGTAATGTTGAAGTTAATGATATTTGTGATATTTTAAAAAAGACTAAAATAGATGCAATATATTTAAATGGTAAAACAACATACAAATATTTTTCTAAATATGTAAAAAACAAAATAAATAAGGAAATTAAAATTACAGTGCTTCCTTCTACAAGTAGTGCAAATGCTACTTTTACTTTTGATAGATTGTTATACAATTGGAAAAAGAACATTGTTATAAACTAAATAAATATAAAATGAAAAAATTAGAATGTAATTTATTAAATCTTATATTATAATAAATAAATTAGGGTATCTTTATAAAATTTTAAGGATGCTCTTTTTTTATACATTTTTATATAATCTTTTATATATTATTATCATATTTATATAGTTTGTAGTTGTATGAAAATTAACTTTTCACACAGCTATATTTTTTGCCGTGAAATGTTTAAAAATCATCTTAAAATATTAAAAAAGAAATTTCGACATCAAAAAACGACATTTCAGAAGGAAAAATAATTGTCTAAAAGAATATATTATATAATTAATTAAAGGAGAAATCGATATGGAAAAGTCATATTTTTTAAACTTTGTTTTTTATTGAAGTAAAATATAAAAACAAAAGAAAATAGGGGTAAAAATTATGGATAATGAAAAAGGAAAAAGTAGATATAAAAAAGTATGTATTGTAATTTTTTTTAGTTTAGTAATTTTTGCAATAGTTATAGCAATGCAACGTAGCAATAAAATAAAAATATTAGGCTATTTAAAAAATGTTTCAAATATACAAACAAATGATGAGCAAAAAAATGAAGTTTTAAATATACAAATAAAAATAAAAGACAAACAAAAAGATGGTGTTACTCTATCTTGGGAAGATTTTGAAGATACTAATAACCAAATAGTAAGCTATAAAATATATAAAGATAATGAATATTTAGATACTGTAACTAAAAAAGAATATAAAGCTACAAATTTGGATAGTACTAAAGAATATAATTTTAGTGTAGAATTTTTAAATTCTTCTGATGAGGTAGTAACAAAAAAAGAAATAAATAATGTACATACAGCAAAACTTATACAATATTTATCAGGAGAGCAAGTATATAAAAAAGATACATATTATATTGACGTTGAATATGTAACTGTAAATAGTAGTGTAAAGTTTGAAGCTGGATGTGTTTTAAAGTTTGAAAAACCAAATTTTAATGGAGTGCAGGGAAATAAGTTTGAAGTAGAAGGTAATGAAAATGAAAAAACAATAATAGCATCTTCAAAATATGATGGCAATTATGATGAATCAAATGAAGACTTTTTATTAGATTATATAGGTATAAAAGATGATAATTTTGAAAATATAGTTTTTTTTAGTAAAAGTGTTGGATTGCGACCAAGTAACAGTTTACAAGAAAATATAATAGTAAGAAACTGTAAGGTTGTAGGAAAAGTATTTGTAGAATTTTTTAATAATACCAAAAAGCAACTTATATTTGAAGGAAATGAAATATATAGTGGAGAAATAAAACCACGATATATATCAAATGCAAGTATAAAAAACAATAATATTAAAAATGGAAATTTAGGTGTATTTTTATATGATGATATAAAATGTAACATAAGGGATAATTATGGTGTAAATGATAATGGAGCAATACTTAAACTTAATTTAAGTGCTATTACATCATCACAAAACTTGGAAAATATGTTAGGAACTAATAACAATAGTTCTACTAGTCAAAAAGCAATTGATATACAAATTGATGGATTTCCAGTATCAGATGGTACATTAAATCTACCCAAGGCAAATTATTTGTTTTCTCAAACTATATATTCATCTTTAACTGATATAAATTTAGATTGTAATTTATCATTAGAAGCTGGTTCACAAATAAATATATTAAGTAATTTAAATTTAAATATTAGAAAAAAAGTAGAACTTAATGGTACATTAGACAAAAAAATAGATGTATATTGTTATGATAAAAAATACTCTGATACTAAGATAGAAAAATGGGGCTCTTTTATAGTATTAGCTAATGGTGAGTTAACAGCAAAATATGTAAATATATATGATAGTGGAAAATTTAAAACGTCACAAAATAGTTATACTTATGGTTTTGTATCATCCAATGGAAAGTTGAACTTTGATAACATAGAAGTAATAGATAACAATAAAGATATTAATATTAATGGAAATGGAGCTAGTATAACAAATAGTAAGTTATCAAGTAGTATTAACTGTAAATTAAGCAAAGAAAATACAGTAGAGGCCAAAAAATTTGTTTGTAATAATAACGAGTTTTTAGATGGCACAAAGATTACGTATGTTCCAGTAGATGGTAGTATAAGTGAAATAAAAAATAATACTTTTAATGTAACAGAACAATATTTAAATTTATCACTTAGTAGATGCTTAACTAATACAGTAGAAAATGTATTAAATAATATTACTGGAAATATAAATCAAAATGAAAGCAAATATAATATTGTAATAGAAAATATACCAGAAAATGAGAATATAAGTTTAAACAAAGACAAATATTTATTTAAATTTCAAGATATAAAGTCAAATATGGAAGTTGAAAAAGGAAGTTATATATATGTAGAGAAAAAGAATTATTTGAATGTATATAATAACTTTATACTTCATGGTACTAGTGATGAAAAAATACATATCGAAAATGCAAATGATGAAGTTTTTTGGAATTATATTGTTGTAAGAGAAACAGGAAGATTAGAAGCAGAAAATGTAGTTATAAAAAAAGCAGGTAGAGTAAATGGAACGGTTGCTATATCAAATGAAGGATATGCTAAATTAGATAATATTACTTTTGAAGAATGTTCAAATAGAAGTAACATTGCTTCAAAAAAGACTAGTACAACTGAAATATATAATACTAATTTGACAAATGGATTAAATTTAGATGTGGGATATAAAAGTTTTAAAATTCAAAACTCTAGTATACCAAGTTTTAAAATTCAAATACCTACTACAATGGAAGAAGTAAATAATATAGTTATTTTAAATAATAATATAGATACAGCAATTGAGTATACACCTAATGTATTTTCAGAAGCAATAATAAAAAATAACAATATTAAACAACAGGGTGTGTCACCAGTAAAAGTATTTGCTTTAAATGCAAATGATAATATATTTGATAATATTGGAGATAATATCTCTCCTGATATTGGTAAATTTACAGGTATAGAAATTGGCTCATTGCCTGATATTGGTTATACATTAAAAAAGAAGGCATATTATTTAAATCCAAATAATGGATTACGTGGAACAATAAATGTAAATGCAGGATGTTGTGTTAAAATGCCAATGTCAAATCTTTCATTAATTGGAACGATTAATTTTAATGGTACAGAAGAAGAAAATGTAATTGTTACAAATATTAATGATGATGGTATAAGTGAAATTAATCCACAAAAATCAAGTGGGAATTTCTTATGTTCAAAAAGTTCAGTGCTTAGAGCAAATTATACTAAAATAAGAAGTTCAATGACATACATTCAAGGAGATGGCGATATATTTTTTGATCATGTAGAATATGATGAAAATTTAAGAGGAACAATTCGTATATGTTCTGGTAGCAATAAAACAATATCAATAAAAAATTCTAAAATAATAAGAGTAGAAATAGATTCAGAAGTAAATAAAAATATTGAAATATTAAATAATGTAATTTATGCTGGAAGTTCATATGGAATTCAATTAAACTATTCAGATACGTATGCAGATAATCTTAAGAGAATTCATAATAATATTATAAAAGGAACAAATTATCCAATATATGTAAATATGAATTATCATATAGTTACAATTGATGGAAAATATTTTAATGAGATGTCTAATAACCATAATTATGAAGTACCAGATAAAGATTATATTTATATTAGTAAAAATTGGAACTCACGATATTATATATCTGGTAAGTTTTGCAAAAATAATTATTATATATACACAGATGGTGTAACTGATGTGTGTGAATTTGAAAAAGGTACGAAACTTACATTAAACCTAGAAGATGGTTTTGCATTTTCTGGAGATTTAATATTAAATGGAACTGAGGAAGAACCAATTGAATTAGTAAATAGTGGCCTTATCAGTTATGGAATAATTATTGCAAATCATGTTAACTTCGCAGATTCAGGAATAAGAAGCTATAATACTATATATATGATAAATTGTGATATGGGAAGTAAAAATAATGGAAATTTGAATATTTCAAATGCCAAGTCATATTTTATAAGATACAATTATCTAAACAAAGTATATAATGGTTCAAAAGAAATAAAAGATTTAAGCTATAACTATTGGGGTGAAGGTGTAGATCCAGAAGTTTTAAATAAAAATAATAATATTATTTGTACACCATATAATGAAACTTTCTTAAAAACAGATTTTGAAATTGGAGATATAATAAAAGAAGAAAAAATAGAAGATAGAAATTTATTTGGTATAAATGGTGTAAATGGATATACAGGAAATTATAGTACTTCATATGATGATTTTAACTTTAATATAAATAATATTGATCTAAATTTATCATATACATATAATTCACAAAATGATGAAACAGGATTAATGGGAAAGTCTTGGAATTTTGGTGCAAGTTCTAAAATAGTAAATTCATTATATGATAATGAGAAAAAATATGTATACCTACCTAACGGAAGTGTAAACATATTTACAAAAATAGAAGGTACAAATGAATATGAATGTATGAATTCTAGAAATAAGTTAATTGAAAATGAAGGTACATTTGAACTTGTTACATTAGCAATGACAAGGTATATATTTAATTCTAATGGGTATTTACACAAAGTTATAGATAAGTATGGAAATGAAATTAATTTAACATTAGATGAAAAAGGTAAAATTCTTACTCTAACAACATATGGAAATAAAAAGTATACATTTACATATGAAAATGAAAAGATAAGTAAAATTACTGATCCAATAGGTAGAGAAGCAAGATATTTGTACGATGATAAAGGATTACTTTGTCAAACAATAGGAGTAGATGGAAAGTCTACATACTTTAGTTATGATAATGATGGTTATTTAATCAAAATACTTGAAGAAAATGATAACAATGAACATGTTATAGTAAATGAAATGACATATATAGAAGATAAAACATCTAAAAAATTAAAAACTTTAAAAAATGTATCAGGGAAAATAGAAAGTTATGAATATACTAGTTCTGGAACAACTATAACAGATCAAAATTCAAAGACAAGAAAGGAAATATATAATTCAAAAGGTTATCCTACATCAACTATTGAACCAGGTAGTTTAACTACAACTGCTACATATTCTTCTGTTAGTGGTAAAACGTTATATAATCAATTAACTTCTAAAAAAGATGTTACAGGAAAGACTACTTCATATACATATGATAATAAAGGAAATATAAAAACTGAAACTGTTGCAGGTAAAAGTACAAATTATGTGTATAATGATAAAAACTCTGTAACAAGTAAAACTGATCCAAATTCAAATGTGGTAACATATGAATATGCACAAGATGGTGTTACATTATTAAAAGAAATATACGAAGATGGTAGTATAGTAACATATGAGTATGATGAGCAAGCAACATTTAAAGGGCTTCCAAGTAAGAAGATAGATGGAAAAGGTAATGTAACTACTTATGGGTATGATGCATGTGGAAATAAAATAAGTGAGAGTGATGGAAATTCTAATACTACAAGTTATACATATAATGATATAGGATGGGTAATGTCTAAAACATCACCAACTGGAAAAGTTACTAATTATGAATATGACTCAAATGGTAATGTTATAAAAGTTACAGAAGATGGAAAAAGTACTGTAACACAGTATAATTATAAATCTAATAAGACAAAAGAGATTGATAGAAATTTAAATGAACTAGTATATGAGTATGATGTTTCTCAAAATTTAACCAAAGAGGTAGATAAACAAGGTGTAGCTACTATATATGAGTATGATATATATAATAATAAAGTAAAAGAGACTAAGCCAAATCAAGCAGTATATATGTATGAGTATGATGATGCAAATAGAAATGTAAAAACTTCTGTTGATTTAGATGGACAAGTTAAAGTGCTAGAAGAAAAAACATATGTATATTCTGGCGGTAGTAAAGTAATAACTTCTAAAAAATATAAAGATGATACAAATTATTCTACATATATAGATAGATATAATGCAAATGGTGATGTAACTTCAAAAGAATTAGAAACTAATGCATATAAGAAAGTATATTCTAATACATATAAGTTATTGAGTGAAACTAATGAAATATGTAGAAGAATATATTATAACTATGATGATTTGGATAGGCTAGTTAAAAAGTACGAAGAAGTAGAAGATGATTTGTATAAGATTACTAAGTATGATTATGATTTAGCAGGAAATGTTATAAAAGAATATACATCTAAAGAGAAAATATCAAATAATGCTGAAGCAGAAAACTATATAATAACTACATATGAGTATGATAATGCAAATAATTTAGTTAAAACTACTACTTCTTCAGGTGAGGAGATAATATATACTTATGATGGTGATAATAACAAAATAAAAGATAAAATAAAAATATCTGATGGAAATTATAAAGAGACTGATTATGAGTATAATTATGCAGGTAAGGTTACTAAAAAAATTGAACATGTAGATAAAAATAGTATATATGATTTTGACAATAATGTAGTAAGTGAAAATGAAGAAGAAAATAAAATTGATATTGTAACAAGATATGAATATGATGGACAAAATAATTTAATTAAAGAAATTTTACCTAGCAACGAGGAAAATAGTTATAAATATAATGAGTATAAGTATGATAAAAATGGTAGACAGCTTAAAAAAGATTTATACGTTAGAGAAGAACCTTCGCAAGATGATGATATTTGGGGTCCAGTTTATGTTGATAGAAAAATGTCAGAGTCTAAAGCGTATGATATTTCTGGTAATGTGACAAGAATTCAAAGGAAAGCATATGCAATTTCAGATGTTATATATAGTTATAATAAGTTAAATCAAAAAGTTATGGAAACAGACTCTAAGTTTCATAATACAGAGTATGAATATGATTTGCTTGGTAATTTAAAAAGTGAAAAAAGACCACTTAACATAGTTATAATGGTTGGAGAAAATCCTAAGTACCAAAAAGTGTTATATGAGTATAATAATCTTAATCAAAAGATAAAAAAGACACAAATTTATACTGAAGGTGAACAAGCAGAAGAAAAAATAGGACCAGTTACAAGTTATGAATATGATAAATGTGGTAATTTGACTAAGGAAACTATTAATGGAAATTCGACAGTATATACATATAATAAAGAGGGAAAAGTAACTAAAGAAATAGATGCAAATGGAAATGCTAAGACATATGAATATGATGCTTTGCAAAATGTAACTAAAGTAATTGATGCAAAGGGTGTTAGTACAAATTATACATATGATGATAGAAATAATTTAATAAAAGTAGATATAGCTGGAGTAGTACAAGAAGAAAATTCATATAATTTGTTAAATGATAAAATAAGTAGTAAAGATGAATTAGGAAATGAAATATTATACACATATAACAATAGGGGTAATTTAACTAAAGTAACTGAGGTAGATACAGGTTATGAAGTAGAAAATAAATATTATAAAGATGAAAATGTTGCTTTAAAAATTGATAATAGTGATCTTAAAGTTAAGTATGAATATGACTGGAAAGATAATGTAATAAAAGAGGAAAGCTCAAAATTAGATGGAACTGAAAATATTACTCTAAAGACTTCATATGATGAAGTAGGTAATAAGATAAGTGAAACTGATGGAAATAATAATACAACTACATATTCATATGATTCAAAAGATAATCTAGTACAAAAAACAGATGCTAATGGAAACACTACAATATATGAATATGATAGATTTGATAATATGATTTCTGAGACTGATCATCTAGGTAATAAAAAAACATATGTATATGATTTATTAAATAGATTAATAGAGAAAAAAGATTCATATGGAAATGTAATAGAAAAACTAGAATATGATGAGCAAGGAAGACAAACTAAATCAATAGATGCAAATAATAATAGTATAAAATATGAATACGATAAAGTAGATAACGTGGTAAAAATAGTAGATGAGTTAGAGAGTGTAGAAACATTTGAATATGATGCTAACTATAATAAAACAAAACATACAGATAAAAATGGTAATGTAACAAAATATGAGTATGATAATAAAAATAATTTAACTAAAGTAACAAATGCTTTAAATGAAAATACATTGTATGAGTATGATAATGCAGGAAATGTTATAAAGCTTACAGATGGAAAAGGTAATATAACAAGGTATGAGTTTGATAAACGTTCAAATGAGACTAAAAAGATAGATCAATTAGGAAATGAAGAAGTAAAGGTATATGACAAAAATGGTAATTTGATAAAGATTACAACAAATAATAATGATACTTTTGTATATGAGTATGATGTACATGGAAGAATGGTTAAAGAAAAATGTGGTGATAAAGAGGCAATTATATATACTTATGATGCAAATGATAATGTTTTAACACTTGGTGGAATAACTAAAACATATGATAATTTAAATAGGGTAACAAAAGTAGAACAAGATGGTAAACAAGTAAATTATGAATATGATGATAATGAAAAAACAAGAAAAGTAATAAATAGTAGTGGAAGTATAAAAACAGAAAAATATGATAATGAAAATAGATTACAAAAAGTAATAGAAGATGAAGAAGAAACAGAATATATATACAATGCAAATGGTAGTCTAAGCAAAACAAAAAATCCACACAATGTTACAAAGTATGAATACTATAAAAATAATAATCTAAAAAGCTTGACTACAAAAGATTTAAATGATAAAATTCTAACATATAGTCAATATGAATATGACTTAAATGGTAATGTAACAAAAGAAATAACAAATGAAAAAGAAAAAACATATACATATGATAATTTAAACAGGATAAAAACAGTAAATAATGGTACAAGCTATACATATGATAAGGCAGGAAATATACTAACTAAAACAAAAGCTGATGGAACAGTAACTGCGTATAACTATAATGCAAAAAATCAATTAATAAAAACAGTATCTCAAAAAAATTTAGAAGTAATAGGGCAAAAATCATATGAGTATGACAAAAATGGTAATCAGACAAAAGAGCAAGAAAATGAAAAAATACTAAGCTATATATACAATGAAAAAAATGAATTAGAAGAAGTAAAAGAAAATGAAAATACAATAGAAAAGTATAAGTATGATGCAGAAGGAAAAAGAATACGAAGAGAAAAAAATAGCGATGTAAGAAAATATGTATATGATGGCGATAAAGTAATACAAGAAATTAATATAGGTGGACAAGAAAGAGCAAAAAATACATATGGATTAAGCCTAATAAAAAGAAAAGCTGACTGTACAGAAGAGTTAAGTTCAGAGACAGATTTACCAATTCCAGATCCACAACCAGAAGGAATACAAAAAGTAAGAAAAAATACAAGAAGCAATACAAATGAATCAGATGTAACAAATGAAGAAATATTTGACAATATAGAAGGTGCAATAGACACAGAAGATGAAGGAAGTACTAGTATACCAAATATTCCAGAAGGAAACGAA
>CANAIR010000021.1 GCA_947361355.1 uncultured Clostridium sp. | reverse complement strand
AAGATGTAATAAAGGATGGATTAGTAATATCAGATGTAGCAAATGATACAGGTGACACAGGAAATCAATTTGTATGGATACCAGTAGATGATATGAGTACTTTTGTAAGAGAAGCAGGATATAATAAGGAGGAAATTCAAACATCAGATTTTGAAAAATGTTCAGAACCATATGAGTATAATTTAAGCGAAAAGCAGGAATATGAAAATATGATGGCAAGTGTAGAAGAATATAAAGGATTTTATATAGGAAGATATGAAATAAGTAAGAGTGAAGATGGACTTGCAAAGGCACAAAGTAAAAGGGGGAAAAGTCCATGGGTAAATATAAAATTTGGAAACAGTATGACAGAAACAGATGGTGGAATAGTGGAAAAGGCAAGAGGTATGTATCCATACAGGAATGATATAAGAAAAGGTCAAGTAGTATCAACATTAACATATGGAGTAGCTTGGGATGAAATAGTTAGGTTTTTGAAAACAAAAGATGAATATAAAAATATAGATAAAGATAGTACAGGATTTGGAAATGCAGGAATAAATTGTAATTCTGTGGGATATGATGCAACAAATAAAGTAATATTAACAGGTAGTAATGAAAATTATTCATTGAATAATATATATGATATAGTAGGAAATGTGGCAGAATTTACAATGGAAAATTATAATAATTCTACTCATATTAATCGTGGTAGTGGTTATAATACTAGTGCTTACTTCTTTCCTATATCATATAGAGGTGGTGGAGCAACTACTGTAACATATTCTAGTTCGGATCTGGGAGGACGTGTTCAACTCTACATCAAATAGAAGAAATTAAATAACTAAATAATGAAATAAGTATTTAATAAAAATAAAACTTAGTCTTTGTTAGGCTAAGTTTTATTTTTATAATAACAAATTTCCCTTTATGTTTTATTGCATATGTTAGGCTTTTGTGGTATAATCTACAAATGAAATAAGGTGAGAAAATGAAAATATCAAAACAAAAAGGAACAAAAGATATATTTTTTGAAGAAGTAAATATATGGCAATATATAGAATCTAAAATAAGAGAAATAGCTTTAGCATATAATTTAAATGAAATAAGAACACCTGTATTTGAAGCAACTGAACTTTTTGCACGTGGTGTTGGGGATGAGACCGATATAGTAAATAAAGAGATGTATACGTTTTTAGATAAAGGTGGGAGAAGTATAACTTTGCGTCCTGAACTTACAGCTGGAGTTGTTAGATCATATATAGAAAACGGATTTGATTCAATGTCAACACCAGTGAAACTTTGGTATACAGGTAATATGTATAGATATGAGAAGATGCAAAAAGGAAGATATAGAGAATTTTCACAGTTTGGTGTTGAAATATTTGGTAGCAATTTGTATTTGGCAGACGTTGAAACTATATTAATTTCATATAATTTATTCAAAAAACTAAATTTGGAAGACAAAATATCACTTAATATAAATTCAATTGGTTGCAGTACATGTAGAAAAGAATATATACAAAAGTTAAAAGAATTTGTAAAGCCAAATCTTGATAAAATGTGTGATACATGTAAGATAAGATATGAAAAAAATCCTTTAAGAATGCTAGATTGTAAAGAAGAAAAATGTAAAATTATTTTAAAAGATGCACCAATGATTACAGATAATTTGTGTGAAGAATGTAATAGAGATTTTGAAAATCTAAAATTAGCGTTAAATAATGCAAATATTCCATATAAGGTTGATAAAAAAATAGTAAGAGGGTTAGACTATTATAATAAAACAGTATATGAGTATATATCTAAAGATTTGGATTTAGCAGTTGGTGGAGGAGGAAGATATGATACTTTAGTAGAAAATCTTGGAGGTGCACATACACCAGCAGTTGGATTTGGACTTGGTATGGATAGAATTGAAATTTTATTAAAACAATATAATTTATGTAGTAATATAAAAGAAAATATTGATGTTTATTTTATAGTTTTGATTAATACTGCATTTGAAAAGTTATATGAAATTATTAATGAATTGAGAAATTTAGATTATGTAATTGATTATGATATAGTTGGTAAAAGTTTTAATTCGCAAATGAAATATGCAAATAAGCAAAATGCAAAATATGTTTGTATAATTGGTGAAGAAGAATATAATAATAATATGTGTATATTAAAAAATATGGAAACAGGCATACAAGAAAAACTAGTGCTTTCAAGTAATTCTATAAAAGAGAAAATATTTAAATAATAAAGGAGATAAAAAATGGAAGAAAAAATAAAGAAGTTTGGAGTAAAAAATAGAATATCTATAAAAGAAGTTTTTGCAAATTATGGAGATTTTTCAAATAGAGATTTTTTGTTTTGTGGATGGGTTAGAAATATACGTAATTCAAAATCAATATCTTTTATTGAATTAAACGATGGGAGTTTTTTAAAATCTATTCAAGTTGTAGTTGAAAATGAAAACATATCAAATTATAAAGAAGTTAGTGCAATTAATGTTGGAACAAGTCTTGCAATAATTGGAAAAGTAATAGTAACACCAAATGCTAAACAACCTTTTGAAGTGGTGGCAGATGAAATATGTATTGTTGGGGACTCTACACCTGATTATCCACTTCAAAGTAAGAGACATTCAATGGAATTTTTAAGAGAAATTGCACATTTAAGACCAAGAACTAATACATTTTCAGCGGTTTTTAGAGTAAGATCAGTAGTTGCACATTCAATTCATGAATTTTTCTATAAACATGGATTTATATATGTACATACTCCTATTATAACTTCTTCAGACTGTGAAGGTGCTGGAGAAATGTTTAGAGTTACAACTTTAGAAAATGGTCAAAAAGATGAAAAAGAAGATTTTTTTGGTAAAAAAACAGCACTTACAGTATCTGGACAGTTAGCAGCAGAATGTTTTTCAATGGCTTTTTCAAATGTATATACTTTTGGACCTACATTTAGAGCAGAAAATTCTCATACTGCAAGACATGCAGCAGAATTTTGGATGATAGAGCCTGAAATGGCCTTTTGTGATTTAGATTTAAATATGTTTATAGCAGAAGAATTAATTAAACAAGTTATTTCGGATGTAATGAATGAATGTAAAGAAGAATTAGAATTTTTTAATAATTTCTTTGATAAAGGATTAATTGAAAGATTGAAAAATATTTTAAATTCTGACTTTATAAAAATCACATATACAGAAGCTGTAAAATTATTAGAAAAAGAAAATGATAAATTTGAATATAAAGTTGAGTGGGGAACTGATTTACAAACAGAACATGAAAGGTATTTAACTGAAAAAATATATAAAAAACCTGTATTTGTAACAGATTATCCAAAAGAAATAAAAGCATTTTATATGAAATTAAATAGTGACGAAAAAACTGTTAGGGCAGTAGATTTACTAGTACCTGGAATTGGTGAAATATTAGGTGGTTCTCAAAGGGAAGAAAATTTAGAAAAGTTACAAAAAAGAATGGAAGAACTTGGTTTAAAAGAAGAGGATTACTCTTGGTATCTAGATACTAGACGTTATGGAAGTTGTGAACATTCTGGCTTTGGAATAGGATTTGAAAGGCTTATAATGTATCTTACTGGTATGTCAAATATAAGAGATGTAATCCCATTTCCAAGAACACCTGGAAACTGTTTATATTAGATTTATTTGTGTAACTGTAACAATATTTTTGTTACAGTTACAGATTGTTTTTTGTAGGAGGGAAAAATGAGTAAATATAGAACACATAAGTGTAGTCAATTGGGTATAGATGATATATCTAAAAATGTTGTTTTATCCGGTTTTGTTAGAACAATACGTGATTTAGGAGCATTAGTTTTTGTAGATTTAAAAGATCATTATGGAGTGGTTCAGTTAGTTATAAAAGAAGAAGGTTTGCAAATTAATTTTAGAGAAAATGTTAATACTGAATCTACTATTTTAGTAAATGGTGTAGTAATAAAAAGAGATGAAGAAAATATAAATGAAAATATATCAACTGGAAAAATAGAAGTAGAAGTAAAATCTTTTAAGGTACTTTCAAAATGTGAATCAGTACTTCCTTTTCAAGTAGAAGATAGTAAAAAGGTTAGAGAAGATTTAAGACTTGAGTATAGATTTTTAGATTTAAGAAATGATGAAATACATGAAAAAATAGTATTTAGATCAAAAGTATTAAAAGCACTAAGAGATAAAATGGATGAGTTAGATTTTGTAGAAATTCAAACACCAATTCTTGCTAATTCATCTCCTGAAGGTGCAAGAGATTTTCTAGTTCCAAGTAGAATACATCCAGGAGAATTTTACGCTCTACCTCAAGCGCCTCAACAGTTTAAACAACTTCTTATGATTTCTGGTTTTGATAAATATTATCAAATTGCGCCATGTTTTAGAGACGAAGACCCTAGAGCAGATAGAAGTCCAGGGGAATTTTATCAATTAGATTTTGAGATGTCTTTTGTTGATGAAGAAGATGTACAAGCAGTATTAAAAGAAGTAGTAGGTTCTACTTTTGAAAAATTTACAACAAAAAGAGTAGAAGGCTTTGAGAGAATAACATATAAAGAGGCTATGGAAAAATACGGTATTGATAAACCTGATTTAAGAAATCCTTTAGTAATTAATGATGTAACTAAAGCATTTGAAAATTCTGATTTTAAAGTATTTAAAAATAAAACAATAAAAGCAATAAAAATAGATTGCAAAGATTTAACTAGAAAGTTTTTTGATGATATGGTTAAATTTGCTGTTTCTGATTTAGAACTTGGTGGTCTTGCATGGGTAAAATTAGATGAAGATGAAAATATTTCTGGAACAATATCAAAATTTGTTGATGAAAAAGTTTTAGAAAAACTTAAAGAGATAGTAGATTTTAGTAAAAATGAAGCAATATTTTTTATAGCAGATGAATATATGAGGGCATGCGAAGATGCAGGTAAAATTCGTATAGAACTAGGAAATAGATTAGATCTGTTAGAAAAAGATGTATATAAATTTTGTTTTATAGTAGATTTTCCAATGTATGAGTTAAATGATGAAGGAAAATTAGAATTTAATCATAATCCATTTTCTATGCCAGTTGGTGGAATGGAAAGTTTACTTACAAAATCTCCTCTTGATATAGTTGCACATCAATTTGATTTGGTATGTAATGGATATGAGTTAGCATCAGGTGCTGTAAGAAATCATGATATTGATATAATGGTAAAAGCTTTTGAAATTGCTGGGTATTCTAAAGAAGATGTAAAAGTTAGATTTGGTTCATTATTTAACGCATTTAGATACGGTGCTCCACCTCATGCAGGAGCTGCTCCTGGTATTGATAGAATGGTGATGCTTCTTTTAGATGAACAAAATATTCGTGAGGTAATAGCATTTCCTAAGAATTCTAAAGCAAGAGATTTACTTATGAATGCACCAGCTAAGGTATTTGATGAACAATTAAAAGATGTTCATATAAAATTAGATAGTATAAAAGTAAGTGAAAAGTAAGCTTAGTTTAAAATAATTTTTACTTGCAAAAGATTAAATTATATAGTAGAATATATATAAATAATATTATATTATTATAGCATTATGTAAATAGAAAGAGAAGAAAGTATGAAAGTACTACACACACTATACAGATAGGAGTTTAAGAATTTATATAAATTTTGTAAAAAATGTAAATATTGAATATAAAAACTTAGTTGAAGGAGGCAACTTTTTCAACTAGGTTTTTTTGTGTAAATGTATATGTAATTAAATTGTAATTAAAAAGAAAAAAATGTAATATTGCTTTAAAAAGTTGTTTTAATAATAAAAAAATAATAAATTGATAAAAAATGTTATAATTGGAATTTATTTCAAATGACTATTTAAAAATAAAATTATAGAATATAAAATAAAGGGAAAAATAGTAATATAAAAAGAAAATGTAAAAATATGAGGTAAGAGTATGAAAAAAGGTATAAAAAGTATGGAAAATAGAAGAAGAATATCACTAATAGTATTAGTAATAACAATAATAGTAGTGATTATTTTAGCAGCCGCGGTGATAATATCATTACAAAATAACAATCCAATGATAGAGGCAAATAAAGCAAGGATAAAGTCAGATATAGCAAATATGCAAGCAATATTTACAAATACAGTAGGAAAGATAATGGTAGAGAATCAAGATGTAATAGAAATAGATGATAAACAATTAAATAGTGTAACAACTGAAGGTAAGAAAACACAAGGAGAAACAACATATAAAATAGCAGGAGAAGATGGAAACCCAGTAGTAGAAGGAAAAATAGTATTTGGTGTAGGTCAAAAAAATGGAACAACATATTATACAGGAAAAGAGTTACCAATATATAATAGTGAAACAAATGGTATGTAGATAAACAAGGAATGATATCAGTAGAAGTAGGAGAAGAAATAGCAGAGTCAGATAATCCAATGCTACAAAGTTGGACAAATAATGCAACACAGATTTTCATGCTGAGGAGTATAGAACAAAAATAACAAAGATAATATTTGTAGTTTCAGATAAAGTATCAAGTAACAAGATAGAATCGTGGGATGTATCAAAAGATAAAGATAAAAGTATAATGGCATGGGTAGAAAGTGATGGAAGCAATGGATATATTCTTACAATAGCAGGAAAAGAAAAAATAATTGCAAATCCAGATTCTAGTTATCTATTTTATGAATTTAAAAAAGTAACAGAAATTAAAAATATAGGCCTATTTAATACAAATAATGTTGAAAACATGAAAAGCATGTTTGGTTATTGCAATAGTATAGTAAGTTTAGATTTGAGTAATTTTAATACAAGTAATGTAAAATATATGAATGGTATGTTTAGAAATTGGTATATGTGTGAGAATTTAGATTTAAGTAATTTTGATATAAGTAGTGTAACAGGAGTGGGAAGTATGTTTGAAGATTCATCATTTATTTCTTTGAATTTGGATGGATGGGATACATCAAATGTAATTGACATGAGTTTTATGTTTTTTAGATGTAATAGACTAATTAGTTTAGGCAATAAAGGTCTAGATATATGTGGTAGTGTAGATATTCAAAGTATGTTTTCATATACTACAAAGTTAAAAGCTACATTAAATATAAGGGGAAGTTTTAGAAATGTACATCAAACATTTTATAAGGGGATTTCTGATCAGTCTTCGCAAATAACATTAAATTATGCCGAGGGAAAAGAAAATTTAGTAGATAATTTTATAGTTTCTTATCCAGATGCAAATTTAGTAAAAGGTGTACAAATATAAGCAATATTTAAAAATATAATGAATTAAAATTATTTAATATTAAAGGAAATAATTTTGATTCATTTTTGATATAATTTAATATAAAAAAATAAATACAAATAAAATGTATTTATTTTTTATATTTTATTTGATATAATATATAATATTAAAAATTGAGAGGAGGTAGTCAAGTTAGTAGAACTTGACAATATATATGAAAATAACAGTAATAGGTTTAGGAGCATATGCAATAGCTTTAGCTAGGGTATTTCATGAAAATGACAATAAAGTAATAATGTATACAAAATTTAAAGATGAAGCTGATATTGTTTCATTAAAAAGGGAAAATATAAATGTATTCAAGGGAGTAAAAATTCCAAAGGAAATAGAAATAACAACAGATTTAAAAACAAGTATGGAAAATTCCAAAATAGTTGTACTTGCTGTTCCAATGAATGCTGTAAGAAGTGTATCATCTGATATATCAAAGTATTTGACAGAAGATCAAGTTGTATGTATTGTATCAAAAGGGATTGAACCAGATACTAATAAACTTATGAGTGAAGTAGTATTTGAGGAAACAGGGTGTGAAAATATATGTATGATATCAGGCCCAAGTTTTGCAATAGAAACATATGCTGAAAATGAAATTGGTCTTATAGTAGCTTCTGAATCTTTAACATCACAAGCTACTGTAAAAGTTTGTTTAGAAAATTCTAGAATTAATGTAAATGTTACAAAAGATATAGTTGGAGTTGAGCTTGCTGCAACAACTAAAAATATTTATGCTATAATTTTAGGAATGCTTGATGGTATGAAAAAATGTGATTCTACAAGGGCTGCAGTTTTAACTTGTTTAGTAAGTGATATGAGAATGATTATAGAACTACTTGGTGGAAAATTACAAACAGTATTTACATATGCAGGAATTGGAGATCTTTTACTTACATGTATGAGTTCTAAAAGCAGAAACTATACTTTTGGGAAATTATTAGGTGAAGGATTAACAACAGATGAAGCATTAAAGAAAATGCAAACAAAGACAGTCGAGGGGCTATATTCGTTAAAATCTATATATAATATGTTAAAAGATATTGAAGTTGAAATTAAATCAATTGAGATGATATATAATGTTATTTATGAAAATATAAGGGTAGAAAATGTATTAAAATATATAAAAAGATAGGAAGTTTTTTAAATGAATAATGAAAAAAATATAATATTAGAAAAAATAAAAAAAGAAGCATTAGAAAATCATGTACCAATTTTACAAGATATTTCTCTTGAATTTATAGAAGTTATATTAGATTTAAAAAAACCAAATAAAATATTAGAGATTGGAACAGCTGTTGGCTATTCTGCAATAAAATTTTCAAAATATTTAAGTGGCAAAGATAAAAAAATAAAAACAATAGAATTAAAAGAGGATATGTATAAAGTAGCATTAAAAAATGTAAATGATATGAAACTTAATAATGTTATTGAAATTATAAATGCAGATGCAACTAAGTATTTAAAGACAATAGACGAAAAAGATGAAAATTATGATGTTATATTTATTGATGCTGCTAAAGGGCAATACCTTATATTTTTAGAAGAGGCAATTAGACTTGCTAAAAATAACGCTGTTATTATTGCTGATAATGTATATTTTCATGGAAGGGTTTTGAATGGATATAATGAACATAGGCATAGAACAGCTACAAATAGGTTAAAGGAATATATAAGGATTATAAATGAGGATGATAGACTTAATTCAACTGTATTAAATATTGGTGATGGAGTAGCTATTTCAGTAGTAAGTAAGAATTAGAATTTTAATATATTTAGAAGATATTATGGTAAGAGTGATTTTAGATAAATTTAAACCATGTATCTTCTAATTTATATAAATTTAGATAAATATAATAGTAAAGATAAATTTTAAAAAATATTTTTTTATATTATTGTATATTAATATTAATTATGATAAAATTAAGCTTAGATATAAATTAAATTTATATTTTAAAGAGGTGTATTATGATAACTAAAAATAAAATTATAAAATATGTAAATAAATATTTAATACAAATTCTAATATAAAAAACTTAATTGAAGCAAAAAAGTTTCAATTAGGTTTTTTTACATTTTTTTTATAAAAGTAATAATAAAAATAGGAGGATTAATATGAAAAATAATGAAAAAATAAATAAATTGTATAAAAGTAAAATATCAAAAAAAGGTATATCTTTAATAATATTAATAATAGTGATATCAGTAATGCTTGTTTTAGCGTCAGCAATTATAATATCAATAAGTACAACTAATCCAATTGAAGAAGGACAAGATGCTAAATATGAATATGATGTGGATAATATGCAAACAGTACTTCTTAATGTAGTATCTAAAATAATGACAGAAAAAAGTACTACATTAACAGTGGAACCAACTGAGTTAAATACAGAAAAAAGTGGTGTTAAAAGTACAACAGGAGAATTAAAGTACAAATTAAAATATGCTAAATCGGGAGAAAGCAAAGAAGGAAAAATAATTTTTGATAAGAAAGATGATGTACAAAATACATATTATACTGGTGTAAAATTACCTATATACAAAGAAGAAACAACATGGTCAGTTGATATTGATGGAAATGTATTATTAAAAGTAGGAGAAAAGACATATGGAAAAACTACTAATACAGTAGTAGAAGAACAAGAGTAGTAGGAAAACTTAGTAAAATATTAGCTATAGCAATATTAATATGGAGGAAGATAATGAAAAATCATGATAGTATAAATAAATACAGAGGGTATAGTAAAAGAAAAAAAGGTATATCTTTGGTTATACTTATAATAGTTATTATAGTAATATTAATACTTGCATCTGCAATTATAATAACTTTAAATACTTCAAATACAATAGATGAATCAAATTCTGCAAGATATGAACATGATAGAGATCAATTACAATCTGCTTTTACAAATACAGTAGAAAAGATTATGGCTGTAAAGGCCTCAACTGTATTTATAGTGCCAACAGAATTAAATAATGTAAAAAGTGGTGTAAAGGAGACAACAGGACAGGCTGAATATATTGTAGAGGATACAGAAGTTATTGGAGAAAAAAGAGGAGTAATAATTTTTGATACACAAAAGAGTGCTGGAAATGAGTATTATACAGGTGTAAAATTACCTATATATAATAAAGAGACAACATGGTATGTAGATGATGATGGAAATATATCATTAAAAGTCGGTGAGAGTGGATTTGGCCAAGGTGCTGAAATGTTAGAAGGAAAAATAATTAGTGCAGTATTGGCAGTAAGAAATGGAAAAAATATAGAAATAGAAGTACAAAAACATAAATCAGATGATATAATAGACCAATATGTGTATTATATAAGATCAGTTGGAAAAGAAGAGTGGCAAGAATTTAGTTCAAATGACAGTAAAACAGTAATAAGTGGTTTAGATGAAAAATTAGATTATGAAATAAAAGTAAAGGTAAAGTCAGGAGAAAAAGAAGAGGAAAGTCCAATAAAAGTATCAAAACATATAGCTAATCCAAATCCAGATGTACCAGACGATGAACCACCAGTTGTAACAATAAATACTAATGGTGGTGAATTTTCAATAGAACCTGGTAGTAAAGAAGTAAATATTCCTGTTAAAATAATAGCAACAGATGAGATAAGCGGTATTGACGAATTAAAATATCAATTAACAACATCTGAGACTATTCCAGAAGAAAATGATGAAAATTGGAAAGATATTTCAAGTAATGTACAAGTAATTGAAAAAAGACCAGCTGGTACATATTATCTTTATGTAAGAGCAGTAGATGTTGCTGGTAATAAATCAAAAGTTGAAAGATCAAATCCTTTTTATGTAAAATACAAAATAAAATATGATTTAAATGGTGGTACAGGCACTTTTGAAGATCAACTAAAAGGCGATAATGAGGATTTAAAATTAAACTCAGATGTACCAACAAAAACTGGATATACATTTTTAGGTTGGTCAACAAGCAAAGATGAAAGTGAAATAAAATATATGGCTGGTTCAAGTTATACTAATAACGAATCAGTAGTACTATATGCTATTTGGAATATAAAATCTTATACTGTTATGTTTGATGCAAATGGAGGAAGTGAGCCAAATCCTCAATCTATAACTAAAAATTATAATGAAAGTATAGGAGAGTTACCAACAACAAGTAAACAAAACTATATATTTGAAGGTTGGTATACATCTTTAACAGGTGGAAATAAGATAGAGTCAACAACAACTATACCATCTGAAAATACAACATATTATGCAAGATGGACACCGGATTTTAATTTGCAAATTACAAAAAATATATCTGATATAACTGTATCAGAAAATGAAGAGGTTCCTTTAAGTATAGAAGCAACAGGAAATGGTAATATTACTTATCAATGGTATTATAATACAACAAATAGTACAGAAAATGGAACAATAATAGAAGGAGCAACAAGTAAAGAATATACAGTAACTACTTCTATGGATATGAATCAAGGGTATTATTATTGTATAGTAACTTCAGCAATTGATACACATACGCAAACTAAAGCAAGTAATACATCATTATTGACAGTAAAAAAGATATGTACAATAACTTTTGATGCAAATGGAGGAAGTGAGCCAAATCCAAAAACAATAACAAAAAAATATAATGAAAGTATAGGAGAGTTACCAACAACAAGTAAACAAAACTATATATTTGAAGGGTGGTATACATCTTTAACAGATGGAACAAAAGTAGAATCAACAAATATTATGCCAGAAGAAAATGTAACTTATTATGCAAAATGGCTACCAGACCCAAGAGTTGAAATAACAAAAAATATAGAAAATCAAGATATAGTTGAAGGAAATAATCTTACATTAAGTATAGAGGCAACTGGAAATGTAGAAGTAAGTTATCAGTGGTATTATAACACAGCAAATAGTACAGAAAATGGAATAATAATAGAAGGAGCAACCAATAAAGAATATAGTGTAACAGCAAGTATGGAAATGAACCAAAGATACTATTATTGTGTTGCAAGTACAAGAATAGATGATGTTACAAAAGAAGCAGTAAGTAATTTAGCACAAATAACAGTAAAAGAAGCAAATTATAGTATAACTAAAGCAAATGTAACAACAAATTATAATACATTAATAGATGCACAAGAAGAAGCTGTATCTGGTGCAGCAGATACAGATGGCGGTATGATAACTATGCTAAAAGACGTGCAAGAAGAAACTCTTATGATGATAAATAAGGCAATAACTCTTAATACAAATGAAAAAACTTTAAATACACGAAACACAATAACAACAGAAGAGGGAGAATATACATTTAAAATAATTGGAAATGGAACATTAACAAGTAACACAAGTACTGTAATACAAAATTCATCAAACGTTACTTTAGAAATTGATGGAGCAAATTTAAGTCTTGATTTAGATTCAATAGAATTAATACATAATTATGGTATATTAAATGTAAAAAATGGTAATTTAAATTGTAAAAAAGAGAATGTAATAAGTAATAGAGGAGCAGGACGAGTAAATATAAGTGGAGGAACTTTAATAGGATGTGATGAAAAAACACCTCCAGCAATATTTAATAAAGATAATGAAGGAGTAATAAATATAACAGGAGGAACAATAAGTAGTAAATCTACTAATGCTATATATAATAAAGCAGAAGGAACAATAGAAATATCAGGTGACACAACTAATATATCATCAGAAAGTAATATTACAATAGTAAATAAAGGAGGAACAGTAAATATAAGAGGAGGTACACTTAAAGCTTTAAGAGCAAATGTAATAAATAATAAAGAATCAGGACAAGTAAATATAAGTGGAGGAACTATAATAGGACAAAGTGAACTTACTGAGGCTCAGATTGAAGATGGTACTAACTTTCCAACAATATGGAATGATACAGATACTGGAAAAATAAATATAACAGGAGGAAATATAAGTACTAAAGTAGCTAATGCAATAACTAATAATGCGGGAGGAACAGTAGAAATATCAGGTAATACCACTAATATATTATCTGAGAATACTAATGCAATTGTAAATAGTGCAACAGGTCAAGTAAATGTAAAAGGAGGAAATATAAGCTCTAATGTGTTTAGTACAATATATAATAAAGCAGGAGGAACAGTAGAAATATCAGGTGATACTACTAATATAATGTCAGAAAATAATGCTGTAATAGGAAATATGGGAGAAGGACAAGTAAATATAAGTGGTGGAACACTAAAAGCTTTAAAAGCAAATGTAATAAGTAATATGGGAACAGGACAAGTAAATGTAAATGGAGGAACTATAATAGGACAAAATGAACTTACTGAAGCTCAAATTGAAAAAGGTAGTAGCTCTCCAGCAATATGGAATGAGACAGATACTGGAAAAATAAAAATAACAGGAGGAAATATAAGCTCTAAAGTGGCTGATATAATATATAATAAAACAGGAGGAACAGTAGAAATATCAGGTGATACCACTAATATAATGTCAGAAAATAAAAATATAATATATAATAATGAAATAGGTAAAGTAAATATAAAAGGTGGAATACTAGAGTCTATTAATTCAGCAGCAGTATATAATAAAGACGGAACAATAACAGTAGAGGGAGGAACAATAAAATCATTAAAATCAAATGTTATAAATAATAAAGGAACAGGACAAGTAAATATGAGTGGTGGAACTATAATAGGACAAAACGAATATAAAGAAGGGAGTACTTCTTCTTATCCAACAATATGGAATGAGACAGATACTGGAAAAATAAAAATAACAGGAGGAAATATAAGCTCTAAAGTGGCTGATATAATATATAATAAAACAGGAGGAACAGTAGAAATATCAGGTGATACCACTAATATAATGTCAGAAAATAAAAATACAATAGATAATATAAGCGCTGGTCAAATAAATATAAATGGAGGAACAATAGAATCTGTTAATTCATCAGCAATAAATAATAAAGGGATAGTAAATATAAATGGAGGAACAATAAAATCATTAAAATCAAATATGATTTATAATAAAGGAACAGGTCAAATAAATATAACTAGAGGAACTTTAATAGGAGCTCAAGAAGGAGTAAGTTCTAATAATGTAATATCTAACAGTGAAAACGGAAGAGTAAAAATAACAGGAGGAAATATAAGTTCTAAAGTAGGTAGTGCAATATATAGTAATTCAGTAGGAACAGTAGAAATATCAGGTGATACTACTAATATAACAACAGAAAGAGGTAATGTAATATGGAATTCTGGAGTAGGAACAGTAGAAATATCAGGTGATACTACTAATTTAACAACAGAAAGAGGTAATGTAATATGGAATTCTGGAGCAGGTCAAATAAATATAAAAGGTGGAAAGATGGAGTCTAGTAATTCAACTGCAATATATAATTATAAAGGAACAATAACTATAGATGGAGGAACGATAAAAGCTTTAAAAGCAAATATAATAAATAATCCGACATCAGGACAAGTAAATATAAATGGAGGAACTTTAGTAGGACAAAGTGAATATAATGAAGGGAGTACTTCTACTTATCCAGCAATAATTAATGGTAGTAATGAAGGAAAAATAAATATAACAGGAGGAAATATGAGTTGTGCTAAAACGAATGTATTATATAATAAACTTGCTGGAACTATTACATTATCTGGGAATCCTGTAATTACTTCAACAGTAAGTGCTGCAGTAACAAATGCAGGAACTGGTACAATCATTATAAATGGTGGAAAAATAACGTCACCTACGGGTAAAGTATCAGTAGTAAATTATAGCACTGGAACAGTAACTGTTGGAAATGCTTCAGCAGCGATAAGCAAAACTAATCCATGTATTGCTGGTGGAAATTCAGTTAAAAATAGTAATGGTGGTACATTTAATTTTTATAATGGAATTATAAAAGGTTCAGGAGCTATATATGGAGGAACACTTAATAATAAAAGGAGTGGTGCAACATACACAACAAGTACAGAAGGTAGTTATAAAACAGCTTTTTATCAATAAGTTGTGACAATAGATAAAAAACAAAAGAAGATAGGAGGAAAAAGGTGAATAGTAGTAAATCTAATGATGTAAAAAAAGGTGATAACAATGCAAATAAGAAAAGTATTATAACAGGTATAGTAATATTTTTACTTATTGTTATAATATGTATAATTTTATTTATAATGTTATTTAATAAAAAAGATAAGAATAATGTAGAAAATTCAAATGATCAAAATTATGTTGATAACATAGAAAATGATGGACAAGTTTTTATGAAAGATTTGGATGAGAAAACGTTATTTGAAAATGAAAATGTAGAAGTTAATTTAGAAGATTCTAAAAAAGTAGTAGATGAGAAAAATTTACAAATAAATTCTGAAAAAGTTAGATAAATAAAAAATGCCATGTTTCAATGTGGCATTTTTTTGTATTACTTTTATTTAAAATCTATTGCATAATAATAATCATTGTGATAAAATATGACATATAAATATAGGTATATATAAGAGGTTTGTTATGTTTAAAAATAGTATGATAAAAAAGAATTAATATAATAACTTAGCTAAAAAAATTAGCTAGGTTTTTGTTGTGTTATTATTACTATTTTTATATGTGGAGGATATTATGAAAAATTATGGTTGTTTAAGTGAAAAATGTTATAAAGGGAAAAATGGTATATCATTAACAGTTTTAATTGTTACAAGTATAGTAATAATAATACTTGCATCATTAATAGTTGTTAGTATTAGTACTACAAATCCTATAAAAGAAGGTCAGGATGCAAAATATGAATATGATGTAGATAATATTCAAACAGCGTTTACAAGTACAGCATCAAAAGTAATGGTTAAAAAAAGAGCTAATATAGTTATAGAACCAGTGGAATTAAATGATATAAAAAGTGGTGTGGAAAGTACAACAGGACAAGTTCAATATACTGTTAAGTTTGCTAGTAGTACAAAGACAGAAAGTGGAAGAATAATATTTGATAAACAAAGTGACACAGATAATGAATTTTACACTGGAGTAAAACTTCCAATATATAAAGTTGCTGATACTACTTGGCGAGTAGATGAAGATGGAAATATATCATTAAAAGTAGGCGATGAAGTTTATGGAAAAAATAATAGTAGTACATCAATTGGTAGTAATAAAATAATAAAAAACTTTACCGTTGTAAGAAGCGATTTAGATATAAAAATAAAAGTTGAAAGTGATAAAATACAAGAAATTAATGAATATACATATTATATAAGAAAATCTGGAGAAAAAAATTGGAATGAATTTTCTTCTACAGAAAGTAGTTTTATAGTAGATGGAATAGATCAATTTTCAGATTATGAAATAAAGATTAAGGTAAAAATCGGGGATGAAGAAGAAGAAAGCTATATAAAAACAGTAAAACATAATACTAGCCAAACTCCAGGTGGAATAGATAAAAATGCGCCAACAATTATAAGTTTTAAAGTAAGTAGCCCTAATTTTACAAACACTGAAATTGATGTAGTTGCTAAAGCAATAGATGAAGATGATGGAATATCAGCATATATGTTTAGCAGAAATGGTAATTTAACAGGAAGTTCAGAAGGCTGGACATCTGTTTCTAACACAAAAGAAGAAGTAACTTATACATATAAAGTGCGTGAAAATGGAACATATTACTTTTATGTAAAAGATAGATCTGGAAATTATAATAAAAAAGAAATTGTAGTAATTAGTATAGATAAGGAACCACCACAAGTAATTATAGAAAATAATGGTGGTGAATATGCAGTAGAACCAGGAAGTAATACAGCACAAATTAATATAAACCTAAATGTAAAAGATGAGGGAACAAGTGGTATAAATATATTACAATATAAATTAATAAGTTCTGATACAACTTCTGAAGGTAGTGGCACAAATTGGAAAGATATTGGTAGAAATAATAAAATAGTAGAAGAAAAAGAAATAGGAACATATTATTTATACTTAAAAGTTATAGATAATGCAGGAAATGAAGCAAATGTAAAAAGATCAAATCCATATGTTGTAAGAAATAAGATAAAATATGATGCAAATGGTGGTACAAATGCTCCAGAAGAGCAATTAAAAAATAAGGATATAGACTTAAAACTAAATACTAGCATTCCTGAAAAGCCTGGTTATATGTTTCTTGGTTGGTCAACAAGTCAATCAGAGTCTAACATACAATATACAGCTGGAGCAACGTATAAAAATAACGAATCAGTTGTATTATATGCTATATGGGATGTTAAAAATATAGTATTAACTTTCGATGCTAATGGAGGAAATGAACCAAATCCTAAAACAATTACAAAAAGATACAATGAAAGTATAGGTTCTCTTCCTGTAACGAGCAGACAAAATTATACCTTTGAAGGATGGTATACATTACCTACTGGCGGTGAAAAAGTATTTGAAACTTCAATAGTACCAGGATCAAATGTAACATATTATGCACATTGGATGGCAAATAAGAGTATAAATATAACAAAAAATTTAAGTGATATTTCAGTATTTAAGGGGGATGATATTACATTAAGTATTGAAGCTAATGGTAGTGATCAGCTTAAGTATCAATGGTATTTTAATATAATAAATAGTACAGTTGGTGGTACTGCAATAGATGGAGCTACAAATTCTTCATATTCTACTACTGCAACTACTGAAATAGATAAAAAGTATTATTATTGTGTGGTTAGTGCAACTATAGAAGGTGAAGTAATAACTAATACAAGTAAAACGGCATTAATAACAGTTACAGATGTTAATTATAGTATTACAAAAGCTGGTAAAGTGATAAAATTTGCTACACTTTCTGATGCAGCTAAAGAGGCAGTATCAGGTGCTACTGCTGAAGAAGGCGGAACTATAACTGTATTAAATGATGTAACTGATGAATCTGTTGCAAATATAGATAAAAGTATAACACTTAATACAAATGGTAAAACTGCTAAAATGAGAAATGCTATAAGAAACAATGAAGGTGAACATACTTTGAAAATAACTGGTGGAGGAACTATGATCCCTTTAGTAGGTTATCTAATTCAAAATTTTAAAGGTGCTACATTAGAAATAGATAATGTTAATTTAGAAAGTAATATAGAGGGTTCATTAATAAAAAATACTGGAACATTAAATGTAAAAAGTGGAAATTTAAGATCTTTAACTTCAAATATAATATCTAACCATGAAGCAGGACAAGTAAATATAAGTGGAGGAACTTTAGTAGGGCAAAGTGAATATAAAGAAGGGAGCACTTCTACTTATCCAACAATATGGAATAATGGTAATGAAGGAAAAATAAAAATAACAGGAGGAAATATAAGTTCAAAATTGTCTAATACAATATATAATAAAGCAGGAGGAACAGTTGATATATCAGGAGATACAACTAATATATCATCTGAAAATAATACTACAATTTTTAATAGTGCAACAGGAAGAATAAATATAACAGGAGGGAATATAAGCAGTAAATTAGGTAATACAGTATATAATGTTGGTGGAACAATAACGTTAGTAGAAGGAACAGTAAAAGCCTTGCAAGCAAATGTTATAAATAATAGAGGAGAAGGACAAGTAAATATAAGTGGAGGAGAAATAATAGGACAAAATGAATATCAAGAAGGAAGTACTGATTCTTATCCAGTAATATATAATAATGATGATGGAGGAAAAATAAAAATAACAGGAGGAAATATAAGTTCTAAAGTGGCTATTGCAATAAATAATAAAGGAGGCGGAACAGTAGAAATATCAGGAGATACTACTAATATATCATCAGAAAATGGTCATGTAATAAGTAATAGTGCAACAGGTCAAATAAATGTAAAAGGCGGAATAATAGAGACTATAAATTTTGCTACAATAAGTAACAGAGGAGGAATACTAACAGTTGAAGGAGGAACACTAAATGCTTTAAAATCAAATGTTATAAGTAATAGTGAAGCAGGCCAAGTAAATATAAGTGGAGGAACTATAATAGGGCAAAGTGAATATAAAGAAGGAAGTACCGTTACTTCTCCAGCAATATGGAATAATGATAATGAAGGAAAAATAAAAATAACAGGAGGAAATATAAGTTCAAAATTGTCTACTACAATATATAACAAAGGAGGCGGAACAGTAGAAATATCAGGAGATACTACTAATATATCATCAGAAAATAATAATGTAATAGGGAATACTACAACAGGTAAAATAGATATAAAAGGAGGAACAATTGAAACTACAAGTGGAAGAGCAATACAAAATAATGGAATAGTAAATATAAGTGATGGAGTAATAAATGGTTGTACTACTGGAACAAATCCTGTAATATGGAATACTAATGGAACTTTAAATATAACAGGAGGAACTGTATCCGGAATTGGATCTACTGCTATATATGTTGCATCTGGAAATGCAAATATATCTGGAGATGCTAGTATAACTTCACAAAATTATTATGGATTATTTAATGCAAATTCAGGAAAAATTGATATAAGTGGAGGAACTATAAGATCAGATAATTCTTTTGGAATAGGAAATAATGGAACAGGAACTTTAAATATTACAAATGGAAGAATAAGTACAGTTAAAAATATTGCAATAGATAATTCTTCATCAACAGAAGTAAGTATAAGTGGTGGAATAATAGAATCAGAAATTGCAACTGTAATAAAAAATAATTCTACTGGAACAATAAACATATTAGGAGGAACAATAAATGGTTGTATTACTGGAACTAATCCAGTAATGTGGAATAGTAATGCAAATGGTACTTATAACATAAGTGGAGGAACAATTACAGCAAATCAATCTACTGCTATGTACGTAGTTAATGGTAAAATAAATGTTTCAGGAGAAGCAAAGATAACTTCAAAAAAGTTTTATGGAATATATAATACTAATTCAGGACAAGTAAATATAAGTGGAGGAACTATAATAGGAGCTCAAGAAGGAACTAGTAGTGCAATATGGAATAATAATAATGGAGGAAAAATAAAAATAACAGGAGGAAATATAAGTTCTAAAACAGCTAATGCAGTAAAAAATAATGCAGGAGGAACAGTAGAAATATCAGGTGATACTACTAATATATCATCGGAAAATAATGATGCAATTGATAATAGTGCAACAGGTATAATAAATATAAAAGGAGGAACAATTGATTCTCAAAATAGAAGAGCATTATACAATAGAGGAGGAACAATAGAAATATCAGGAGGCATAATGAGGGCACTAAAATCAATTCTTATAACTAATCAAGGAACAGGACAAGTAAATATAAATGGTGGAACTTTAATAGGACAAAATGAACTTACTGAGGCTCAAATTGAAGATGGTAGTACTTATCCAGCAATATGGAATAATGATAATGAAGGAAAAATAAAAATAACAGGAGGAAATATAAGTTCTAAAGCATCTAGTGTAATATATAATAAAGCGGGAGGAATAATAGAAATATCAGGTGATAATACTAATATAATGTCAGAAAATAATGGGGTAATAAATAATCAAGGAACAGGACAAGTAAATATAAATGGTGGTACAATAGAATCTATTAATACATCAGTAATATATAATAAAGCTGGAATAATAACAGTAAGTAATGGAACTATGAGGGCTTTAAAAGGACATGTTATAACTAATAATGAAACAGGTCAAGTAAATATTAGTGGTGGACAAATAATAGGATGTGAGATTGCTTCTGAAAGTGTATATCCAGCAATAATTAGTAATGGTAGTGAAAGTATAATAAATGTAACAGGAGGAAATATAAGTACTAAAACAGCTAGTGCAATATATAGTGAAGGTGTATTGACTATAACAGATGGAACGTTAGTAAGTGATAAAGAGATTACATTATATAATATAGGAAATTTAACTATAAATGGAGGTATTATAAGAGCAAATAATAGTAGTTCGATTATGAATGAAACAGGGGCAAATCTTATAATAAATGGTGGAGAGATAATTGGAAATTTAGAATATGTCGGAATAAATAATTATGGAACATTAACAATAGGTGATGCTTCAGCAGATATAAGTATAACTAATCCTTGTGTTATAGGAGGTAATACTGTGTATAATAAAGACAGTGCAATATTTAATTTTTATAATGGCATACTTAAATCAGATACAGATGCAGATGTTGTACGTGGAACAATTACTAATAAAAGAAGTGGAGCTACTTATACGACTGGAAAAGATGGTAAGTATAATACAGCGTACTATCAATAAAATTTTTTAGGAGGAAAACATGAAAAATGATAAAAATGTAAAAAATGTTAAGAATAATAAAAGTGCTCAAAATATAAAAAATAAAGATAATCAAAATGATAAAAAAACTAAAGTAAATAAAAATGCAGCTAAAAAAGATATAGCTAGTGTACTTAAAAATAAAAGAATAATGTTAATAGCAATAGTAGTAGTTATAGTTATAATAGTAGTAGGTGTTTGTTTGTTAAATAAAAATAAAAATACAGATGATAATGTAAAGAACTTAGAGTTTAAAGAAAATGATGACGAAGTTCCTATTGAGAGTAATAGTGGTGAAAATGTCTCTATGCCTAGCAATATGAATGGCGAAGAAATGGTAGAATTTGAGGATCCAAGTGTTTTTGAACCACAATCTGTGGAAAAAGAATCTATGGAAATGAGAGTTGAAAACAACGGTAAAGAGGAGGTTATAGAGAAAGATGAAAGTGCAAATAATGCCACTGTAGCTGCACCTCAGTAAATGAAAAAATACAAATAATATAAATATAGGAGGGAAAAATTGAGTAAGCAAATTAAGAAAAATCAAAATAAAAAAATATATGTATTAGTTGGTGCAGTAATTTTGATTATAGTTATACTTATTACTATTTTATTTGTAGTTAAACCTTCAAATAAGCAAAATAATAATATCAATAATAATGAGCAAATTTCTAATGAGAATACTAAAGTTGAAAATACGCAATCTGTAACAAAAGAAATACAGCCAGAAAAGGTTCATAAAGTTGAGGAAGAAAATGTTAAATCAGTAGAGCCTGATACAATTAATATGAAAAAATAAAATATAAAAATACTATATGGATTAATTTTAATCTGTATAGTATTTTTTGTTATTTTAGTCCTAAAGTTTCATAAAAAATACATTATATTACAATTATATTTCTTTAATATTACTTATTTTATTTTTGTTGTAAATTATATTGCATAACAATGCAAATTATGATAAAATTATTTTGTAAATATTGTATTATTTATAATAAGAGGTGTGTTATGTTGAATAAAAAAATAAATAAACTAAATGCACATAATTGTGAAAAAAATAAATATAATCTTTTTTAATTAATATATTATAACTTAGTTGAAAGAACTTTACTTTCAGCTAGGTTTTTGTGTTTATTTACTATGATTTTTTATAGTATTTATTAAATTAAATATATAAATATTTAGATGGAGGAAGTAAAATGAAAGAACATAAGGTATTATTCCAAAAGGATGTCTTAAAAGAAAAAAAAGGTATATCATTAATGATACTTTTTATAACTATAGTAGTAATTATAATTTTAGCATCTACAATATTTGTAATGCTATCAACAACTAATCCAATTGAAGAAGGAAAAATTGCTAAATTTCAATATGATAGAGATAGTATGCAATCAGTGTTTACAAGTACAGTAGCAAAAGTAATGTCAAAGAGTAAGTCAACTATAAAAGTGGTGCCAGGACAATTAAATCAAGTGACAAATGGAGTAGAAAATGCAACAGGAGAGGCACATTATATAGTTAATTATCCTCAAAAAGATAAAGTATCTAATGGTACTATTACTTTTGATAAAGGAAAAAATGAAGATGGTAGTTTTTATACTGGTAAACAACTTCCTATATATAATGAAGAAACAGTATGGCATGTCGATGATGATGGTATTTTAACCTTAAAGGTAGGAGATCAAACATATGGTGAAGGCAAAGTAGGAGATATAATTAAAGATTTCACACTTATTGGAAATACAAATAGTGTAATAGTAAAAGTACAAATTGCAGAAGATGAGGAAGTAGATGAATATATATATTATATAAGAAAGCCTGGAGAAAAAGAATGGAACGAATATAGATCACCAAATAACGAAATAGAAATAGATGGTCTTGAAGAAGGAACAAGATATGAAGTAAAAGTTAAAGTTGTAAAAGATGATAAGGAAGAAGAAAGTAATCCAAAAGAAGTTGTAACTAAGAAAACAGAAGATACAGATGCTGGAAAATTAATAATGAAAATTAATAACAAAAATGGTAAAAATTATGAAGAAGGTACATGGGCAAAAGATAATATATATTTAAGAGTAGACGGTAGTGATATTTCATATAAAGCAACTGGCGCAAATACTGTAAATAAAACAAGTGGAGAATCATTATTAACTAATGAAGGTATGACAACAGTAATTGTAACAACAAAGGAAGGAAATAATGTAGTAACTAAAGAGTATATAGTAAAAATAGATAAACAACCACCAGAGGCAAATGCACAATGGAATGTAACACTTAAAGAAGAAAATAAGTCTGATATTACAGTAACTTTAGTAGATGTAAGAGATAATTTAAGTGGAATTAAGGATTATGAATATTACTTAAATGGTCAAAAAATAGAAACAACACAAAATAAAATAAAAACTTTTGAAAATTTACCAGATGGAGTATATGATGTTAAAGTAATAATAACTGATAATGCTGGAAATAAAAAAGAAATAATTAAGTCTTTTGTAGTAGGTGTTCCAAACGCAAATGATGAAAATAGGGTTAAGGTTGAAAAGGTACCAAGTACTTGGACTAATCAAAATGTAAAATTAAAATTAACATATTCTTCAGAAGATATTTATACACCTCAATTTTCAGAGGATGGAAATACATGGAATGATGTTCCAAAAGTTTATGAAAAAGAAATAACAGAAAATAAAAGTGTATTTGCTAGATTTATATATCATGGTGATAAGGATATAGCAGGAAAATCAAAAGAAATTATAATTGATAACATTGATAAGCAAAGTCCTGTAATTAATAGTGTAAGATCAAATAATACTGAGCCTACAAATGACAATATTACATTAATCGGAAAAGCTATAGATACACAAAGTGGAATAGAATATTTTCAATTTAGTACAGAGAATAATTTAACATCTGACTCCCAAGGATGGAAACAAATAATAAATAGTAAAACTGAAATAACAGAAACAAGCAGGATAAGTGAAAATGGAACATATTACTTTTATGTAAAAGATGCAGTAGGAAATGTTAGTAAAGAAGAAATAATAATAGATAATATTGATAGAGAACCACCAGAAATAACTAGTTTTGAAACAACTAGTTCTTCTGAAATAACAAATGGTGACATAGTTTTAACAGCAAAAGCAATAGATAGAAAAAGTGGAATAGTAGCATATCAATTTAGTACATCAAAGAACCTAAATGTAAATTCTGGTGGTTGGACAACAATTGAAGCAACAACAAATGAAATAACACAAACATATAATATAGCAGAAAATGGAACATATTATTTTTATGTAAAAGATGCAGCAGATAATATGAGTAAAAAGGAATTAGTAATAGATAATATTGATAGAGAAGGTCCAACAGATACTCCACCACAGCTAATTTCAAATACAAATAGCATAACTGCTACAATAACTCAAACTGATGATAGTGGTATAGATAAAGATACAATAAAATTTGCTATAAAAAAATCAAATGAGGATACATGGAGTGAGTGGATACCAAGTGGTGGAAGTGAAAGTTATACATTCCCAAACTTAGATATGGAAACATCTTATGATGTAAAAACTATGGTAAGTGATACGCTTGGAAATACAACTGAATCGCGTGTATCTACTATAAGTACAACAAGTATGACTAAACCAACTATAAGTGCATCTAATGAATGGACAAACAAAGATGTAGACGTAAGAATTTCTTATCCAGTGATAACAGGAACAACAAAACAATATAGTCTAGATGGAATAAATTGGACTAACTTAGAAGATTATGAAAATAATATAAAAGTTGTTGTTTCTACAAATAATACTACTGTATATGCAAGACTAGTTGATTCTGATAATCAAACAAGTGGAAATGCTACATATAAAGTAACATGTATAGATAAAGAAAATCCAATAATAAATAGTTTAGAGTTAAATAATAATGTTGCTATAAGCGAAAATCTAACTTTAACAGCAAAAGCAATTGATAATCTAAGTGGATTAATTGCATATCAGTTTAGTACAGCAGATAATTTACAAGCATCATCAACTGGCTGGAAATCAATAACTAATACAACTGATGAGGTAACATTAACAACTGAAATTACAAGTAATGGAACATATTATATTTATGTAAGAGATTTAGTTGGAAATATAAGTAAAAAGGAAATAGTAATAACTAACATAGATAAAGATGCTCCTGTTATAAGTAGTTTAACATCAAGTAATACAAATCCTACAAATCAAGATATTTCAATAATAGGTAAAGCTCAAGATATAACAAGTGGGATAGTAGCATATCAGTTTAGCACAGTAGACAATTTAACATCTGATTCAGATGGATGGATAGAAATTACCAAAACAACTGATGAAATAGAAAAAACTAATCCTATAACAGAGAATGGAACATATTATTTTTATGTAAAAGATGATGCAGGTAATGTAACAAAAAGAAGTATTGTTATAGATAACATTGATAAGATTGCACCAATAGTGAATATAGGAACAAATGGTGGTAATTATAAAATAGCAGCTAGGTATTTAAATGTTGATGTATCTACAAAATTGGATGCAAGTGATGAAGGTGGAAGTAATCTACAAACATTGCAATATCAATTTTCTAAATCAGCAACAATACCATCTGATAATGATCCAAATTGGAAAAACTTTACTAATAACTCAACAATAGTAGACTTGCTAGAAGGTGGAACATATTATTTGTATACTAAAGTATATGATAGAGCTGGAAATAGAGCAATAAAAGTTCAAAAATCAAATCCTTATGTGATAAATTATCAAATTTTATATGATGCAAATAATGGAAGTAATGCACCTGGTGAACAAATAAAAAAATATGGTGAAGATATTGTATTATCTACTACTATTCCTGTTAGAGAGGGATATACATTTTTAGGTTGGGATATAGATAGAAGAGCTACAACTCCAAAATATAATGCAGGTGGAACATATAGTGAAAATATGGCGCCATTGTTATATGCTATTTGGCAATCAAATACTTATACAGTAACATTCGATTCAAATGGTGGTGTTGAAGTAGATCCTAAAACATTAACAAGAGAGTATAACGAAAGATTAGGTGATTTACCAACACCTACAAGAAGCGGTTATGTATTTACAGGATGGTATACTGATAGAACAGATGGGGAATTAGTAAATTCAAATACATTAATGCCATCAGAAAATATTACTCTTTACGCTCATTGGAGTTCAAGTCCAGAAGTAATGATTATTAGTAATCCACAATCTGTAACAGTAATAGAAGGGAATACTTTCGAATTTAATGTATCAGCTTCAGGAAATGGTACACTTAATTATCAATGGTATTATAATACAACTGGTTTACCAGAAGGTGGAACAAGAATTGATGGTGCAACTAGTCCTACATATAGTGCAGTGGCTACAAAAGCTATGAATGGCAGATTTTACTATTGTGAAGTAAGTTTACAAATAGATGGAAATACAAGTACAAAAGCTTGTGTGCCAGCGCTGTTAACAGTTGAAGATGCCAATTATAGTATAACAAATGCTGGAAAAACAACATATTATACTACTTTGGCACAAGCTAATGCAGATGCAGTTTCAAATGGTGGAGCATCAAATGGCGGAACTATTGTTACTTTAAAAAATGTTACTGATGGCTCAGTGGTAATTATTGATAAGACAGTTGTACTTGATACTAATGGAAAGACTATAACTAGAGATTCTTTAATAGCAGTTGATAATAGTAATATTACTTTTACAATAAGAGGGACTGGAAAAATAGTATCATCAACAAATGGTGTTAAAAACTTAGGAGTTGGTACATTAAGTTTGCAAAATGTCACAATTCAAACAACAAATCCAGGTTATATGCCTGTATCTAATAGTGGATCTGGAAATGTATTAATTGATGGGACTCAGATAACAGCGGCTTCTGGAAGTATAGGTGTTTCTAATGATTCAAATGGTGTAGTAACTATGAATTCAGGAAATATTAATTCAGAAGTTTATGGAATATATAATGAAAGCACTGGTACAATAAATGTAGCAGGTGGTAGTATTAATGCAGGAAATACATTAAGAAATGTAGCAGGTGGTAGAGTTAATATAACAGGTGGAACTTTTACTTCGGGTTCAGTTGCCATTATAAATGAAGGTGCTGAGGGAATTGTTACAATAGATGGTGCAAATACAAATATAAAAACTGCAGAGGGTGTTGTTATTTTATCAGAAGGAAAATTAGTTGAAGTTAAAAATGGAACACTAATAGGTAGTTCTAATGTTATATTAAATGAGGGTGCTGGTACTGTAAAAATTTCTGGTGGTGGAGTATCTACAACATCTACATCATCACCTGCAATATATAATAACTCAAATGGTACTATACAAGTAAGTGCTGGTAATGTAATTACAGCAGGTGCAGGTATATATAATACAACTGGTACTATATCAATAACAGGTGGAAATATTAAAAGTACAGGTTCTAATGCAGCTGTTCATAACGTATCTGGAATTGTAACTATGACAGATGGAAGCATATCTACTGCAACAGGTATAGGATTATCTAATGAATCTTTAAATGATACTTCAAATGTATCTGGTGGAACAATTGATGGTGCTTCTGGAGTTGCTATTTCTAATACTGGTGTATTTGAAATTAAGGCTGGTACAATTAAAAGTGCCTCAAATACAGTAGCAAATATTGGAACAAAGACTTTGAAAATAACAGGTGGTACAATATCAAGTAGTGCAACTGTTAATAAATATGCAGTGGTAAATAATTCAACAGGTATTATACAAATAACTAATGGAAACATTAATACAGACTGTTCAGGTGTATACAATAATAGGGGGACATTGACAATAACAGGTGGAAATATTACAGGAAATGGTGAAAGTGGAATTGCTGTTGCAAATCAAACAGGAATATTAACAATAAATGGCGGAAAAATAGTAGCTAATAAAGGAATTGGTATAGCAAATAGTTCTGATTTAACATCAAATATTTCACAAACAGCATCTGTTGAAGCTAAAGTTGGAAATGCAGTAGTAAATAATGGAATATTTGAAATAAAAGGTGGAACAATAAAAAGTGGTTCAAATGCTGTTGTAAATTCAGGAGCTAAAACGATGACTATAAATGGTGGTAATATATCTTCAACAGGAACAAATCTTGTAGCAGTTTATAATGCAGGTTCTGGAAGAATTGACCTAAATGCTGGAACAATTACATCAAATGGTTCAGGTGTTGTAAATAATACAGGTACAGTAATTGTAAATGGAGCAAATATTTCTGGTATTACAGGTTCAGGCGTTAGTAATGAGGCAGGAAATGTTGATATAATTAAGGGAACGATTTCGTGTGCAGCATTAGGTGTAAAAACAATGTCAGGGGCTATAACTAACATTTCAGGTGGTACAATAACTGCAGGTACAGCTTCAACACAAGGAAATGCAATTATGAATACAGAAACAGGAAAAGTTACAATAACAGGTGGAAATATTTCAACTACACAAGGTATTGTTATGTTTAATGAAGGTAGCGGTACAATAAAGGTAAATAATCCAACTGCGAATATAAATGCAGGCAGATTTCCTGTATTGTTTAATAAAGGTAGTGGTACAATAGAAGTAAATAGTGGTACATATAAATCAACAGGTATGCACGTAATTGAAAATTCTACAACAGGAACAATAAAAGTAACAGGTGGCAACATGTCTACAAATGATGATTATGCAGTAATTGATAGTCCAGGTTCAGGAATTGTAACTGTAAGTGGAGGAAATTTAACAGCGCAAAGAGTAGCTATATATACAAATGCTGGTAGAACTACAATAACTGGTGGAACAATAAGTGGAGGAGAAAAAGCAGGTTATGTAAGCGATACAGAGCAAAGAGGATTTACTCTTGTTAAAAATGAATCTGGAACACTTAATATATCATCTGGAATAATAAATGCGGTAGGTTTTGCAATATATAATGTTAAAGAACCATCTAATACAACTGTTACAGGCGGTAGTGTAACTTCACAAACATTTGTAGCTATGTATGTTAGATACGGAACAATTACAGTTGGAAGTACATCATCTGCATTAAGTACATCTAACCCTATTATAACAGGTGAAACTATTGGTGTAGAAAATGAAGATAGTATTACAGGCTCAAGTACAGGTACATTTAATTTTTATAATGGAATAATAAGAGGTGGAGAAAAATCTTATGAAGGTTCTATAACTAAAGTAAGAACTGGAGCAACCTTAACTAATGGAACAAGTGGTGGTTATAAAGCAACATATTATAGATAATAATATTTAAAATGATTAATGTTTAGAAAGGTTTTGATAATTAATGAGTAATAAAAAAAGTAGCAAAATAAACAATAAAAAAAATTTGTATAAAAAAATAATAATCTTAATATTTGTTATTGTATTTGTTGTTGTAGCCATATTGTTGTATAGATTATTGTTACTGAAAAATAATAAAAATAACTTTTCAGGCAATTCAAATAACAAGAATAATATTCAAAGTAATAATAAAAGCAGTTTAGAAATTGTTAAAGAAAAAATTGATGAAAAAGAAAAAGCTATAAAAAAATTAAATCAAGAAATAAATGATATAAAAAGTAAATTAGCAGATAATAAAATAATTGTTTCAGAAGGAATTTCATCATCTTCAAATGAAAAAGTGTCTGAAAAGAAAAAAGAAGAGGGAAAAGAGAAAATAATAAAACAATTAAATGAAAAAGAAGAAAAACTAAATAATGAAATGATGGAAATTAATAAATTATATGAAGAATATAATTCGGTAATGAGAGAATATTCTAATGGAACATAAAATAAAAATTAAATTTTTGTCAATTTAAATTTGATTTAAAGCTCTTAAAACTATAGTTAGTAGCTATGTTTTAAGAGTTTTTTTTCAAACATAGTTGTAAATATCAATATTTATGATATAATATAGTATATAAAAAGGAGTGAAAATTTATGTTTTGTAAAAATTGTGGTAAAAATTTAGGGGAAGAAAACAAAGAATTATGTGCAGAATGTGAGGCAACTTTAAAAACTGAAGTTTCAGATAATGAAACAGTAGAGGTTGTTAAAGAAGTAGAAAGTAATAATAATTCTAATACTACTAATAATAATGGAAGTACAAAAACTCCAAAATCAAAAATTGCAGCAGGACTGTTAGGAATATTTTTAGGTTCACTTGGTGTTCATAATTTTTATTTAGGTTATACTGGAAAGGCAGTAGCGCAACTTTTAATTTCAATTTTATCTTGCGGAATATTGTCAGCTGTATCTGGTCTGTGGGGGCTAATAGAAGGAATACTAATTTTAACAGGTGAAATATCAACAGATGCAGATGGAATAACTTTGAGAGACTAAATGAGATTAAGTAATATTAAAAATTATAAATATAAGAATATAGTAGTAAATATTGTAATATTATTAAATGTAATAGTGTTTTACTTGTTAATATATCAATTTGACGTAAAGATGGAGTGCATATTTAAAAAAATAACTGGATTTTCATGTCCAGCATGCGGACTTTCAAGAGCCTTTTATGAATTATTTAATTTTAACTTTTTAAATGCCTTTAAGTATAATATTTTAACAATACCATTATTTATTTTTATTGTTATAAGTGTGGTATGGTTATTAATTGATATATATAGAAACAAAAGTAATTATAATACTTTTATAATAAATTTTTTAAATAAACACTATATTTATATATTTATAATATTATTTATTACTATGATTATAAATAATGTTAATAAAATATAAAAATAAATGATGAAACTTTTATATGTTTCATCATTTATTTTATGCTAAGAATAAGAAGGAGAAAAATCTTCTTAGTATAGACTCTTTTTTATTATAAATCATTGGAAGTGAAGAATTTCGTAAATTAAACAATGTGTAAGGCTCACTAAGTTTAACAACTTTTAAATCTGAAGTATTGTCTTTATTATCTACAATTTGTAAAACAGAAAATGAATTATTTTGAAGTATTAATACAAGTGATAAGTTAGATTCATTTATTAAATACATATTTTCAATTCTTACAGTATTAAATTTAGGAAATTTAGTATGAATTTTTGTAAATAATCTTTCATAAATATTTATATCCTTTGCAACAGATGGGGTATTTAGTAAATAGCTCATATTATTTAAATTAATTGAGATAGTATTATTTTCTAAATTTTTCATTGAATAACATAAATCTTTTATTTCGATAAGTTGTATAAATGTATCATCAACAGTTACAGCAACAATTTCTTTATCACTATCTATTAAACCTGTTAGTTTTTGAAAGCTCATATTTTTATATATTTTAATATATTTATCACTAGATAATATTTCATTTATAATGCTATATTTAATTTTTTCTATTTTATTTGAAGCTGTATTTTCAAATGTATTCATAAGGTCAATAGAAATTGTTTCATATATAGCTTTTTTTAATGTTCTATTTTCTAATATTAATATTTTTTCTAGTTCTTTTAATTTTACAGCATAAGATATAGCTGAGTATCTAGTTTTATCATTTATTAAATAGTCTACAAGAGTATTTTGTAAACTAGATATGTCATTTAAAATTAACTCTTCAAGATTGTTAATTTCTTCTGCAAGTGAATTTTCAATATTAGTTTGGATTTCATCATTATCATTAAATTTATTAGAAACTTTTGATAGTGTATCTGCAATCGCTAATTTAATTTTATCTTTTTCTTTTTCTAAAGAACTAATATCTGTTTTTAAAAATTTTCTTTTAATATTTATATAATTATCATTTAAACATTTATTAAAATAATTTAATTTGTTATACAGCGAATAATTTTTGCTTATACTATCTAGTAATTTACAAATATCATAACCAAAATTATTAGAAATTTTAGTTATAAATTTTTTATAATATTTCATAGGTGATGTGAAAAAATGATTATACAAATCTTCTTCATTTATATCTAGTATATAACAGATTTGTGCAAGTAAAGTACCTTCTAAAAAATATATATCATTATCACTTGAAATTTTATTTCCTAAAAAATCATTTTCATAGGTCCTATATGTTGGCATAATACTTAATGTTGTTGGAAGAGTATACAAAAGTCTACATACTAAATTTGAAGCAACAGCTCTATTTAAACCGAAATTTTCATGTCTAATTTTATAATCACTTAAAGAAAGTGATGAAGTAGAATAACCAACGTTATATGTATCTTTGGAAACTTCAGTAGTAGTCATAGCATATAATATTCTTAAATATACTGATTCTAAATTTTTTATATCCTTTAAGTATAGTTCTTTTTTTACAGCGTCATAATATCCAGATTTGTAATCAATACTTACTTCATTTCCAATTAATAATACATCTATATTTTTATATAATCTTTTTTGTAATTCTCTAGCTTGGTATTTTGATATATATGAAAAATTAAGTAATTTATCAAACATATCATTTATAATTTGAAATAATTCATCATTAATATTACATTTTTCCTTAAGTTTATTTAAATAATTTAACATTTTTATCCTCCGTATAACTCTGTATAAATATTTTACAATAAAATGAAAAAATATACAAGTCTAAAATAAGTAAAAAAATCTACTAAAGTATACTAATAGAATGTGTACTTTAGCAGATTAATATTATTTCTTTTTTATAATAGTTTTTGAATAATTTTCTTTTATTACTTGTCTATTCCTTGCAATAGCTAGAGCATCTTTTGGAACATTATCAGTTATTACAGAACCAGCACCAATTACAGCACCTTTGCTAATAGTAACAGGAGCTAGTAGAGTAGAGTTAGCACCTATGAAAGAGTTATCTTCTATTATTGTTCTATTTTTTTCCCAGCTTACATTCATATTTGCAGTTATACAACCACATGCTATTTCAACATCTTTTCCAATATCTGCATCTCCAACATATATAAAATGAGGAATTTTAGTATTTTCTCCAACATTTACATTTTTTGTTTCAACATAACTTCCAACTTTGCAATTGTTTGAAATATTAGAATTTGGTCTTAAATGTGAATATGGACCAATTTTGCAATCATTTCCAATTATACTATTTTCAACCTTGCTTGTTTCAATTATTGTATTTCTTCCGATATTTGATGAAATAATGTGACAATTTGGACCAATAACACAATTATCTCCAATTACAGTAGCTCCTTGAATATTTGTTCCAGGATATATAATAGTATCTTTACCTATTGTAGCATCTAAGCTTATATATGTATTACATGGATCTATTAAGGTAATACCGTTATTCATATGTAATTTTCTAGTTTTATCAAGTAAAGTAGAGGTAGCTAAGGATAATTCTTCTCTTGAATTTATACCTTGATATTCAGAAATATCAGCTATTGCATATACTCCAAAATTGTACCCCATCTTTTTTATATGTGCAGGTATATCAGTTATATAATATTCGTTTTGGGCATTATTATCATCTAATTTTCCTAATGAATTTTTAAGTAAATTTCCTTTGAAACAATAAACTCCAATGTTAATTTCATTAACTTTTTCTTCTTCTTCGTTACAATCTTTTCTTTCAACAATTCTATTTAGATTTCCATATTCATCACGAATTATTCTTCCAAGTAAACCAGGATTGTCTATTATTGCTGATAATACAGCGCCACCATAATTTCCTTGTTCACAAAAAGATATTAATGATTTTATAGTTTGTGAAGATATAAGTGGTTGGTCACCATTAATAACAAATACTAGGTCAGAATCATCTAAATAATCTTTTGCTTGCATAACAGCATGACCTGTACCTAATTGTTCCTTTTGTAATACACATTTTACATTTTTCCTATTTTTTAAATGTTCTTCTACTTGAGAAGCTTTGTGACCAACGATTACAAAAATTTCATCAACTTTTGCCTCTTCACAAGCATCACATACATAATCAATAATACATTTATCATAAATTTTATGAAGTACTTTTGGAAGTTCAGATTTCATTCTTGTTCCTTTTCCTCCAGCTAAAACTATTGCCTTAATTTTAGACATTAAACTCATCTCCTTATATAATTTATAATATTTTATGTTATAATATACTAAAACATTATGAAAATATTTTAACATAAATTGTATGTAAAGTAAAGAAAAATAGAAAATAGTTTAATTACTTGTAAAAAATTAGTAAATATAGTAAAATGTTAGAATTCTTAGTAGACAAAATATAAAAAAATATGTTATAATATTTAAAAAGTAAAATATGTTTTAGGTATAATAAAAAAAATAAGAAATACTTGGTAAAATGAAGGCAAAAATATGTTAACTAAAAGCTATGGAGTGGTATTAATACTACACACACACACACACACACACACACACAGGTGCTATAGGTAAGAAATAGAAGAAAACTTTAATACAAATTTTGTAAGAAATGTAAATTAATATAGATATATAAACCTAGTTAAAGAAGATGAATTTCTTTAGCTAGGTTTTGTGTGTTTAAAAGTATGTAATAAAAAAGATGGAAAAATGAAATATAACTGAAATAATATATGTATTACTAGAGATTTAAGAAAAATATAAAATAAATATAAAAATTAGAACAAATTTCCAATAAGTAATTTGAAATAATAGTATAGAATATAAGATAAAGGAAAAAATAATAAAATATAAGTAAAAATTTGAGGTGGAGAATATGAAAAAAGACAAACAACAAATGAATAAAAAGCATGTAAAAAAACTTTTTTATAAAACTAACCATAGTGGAGGTATATCACTTATTGTATTAGTTATAACAATAATAGTGGTAATAATCTTGGCAGTAGCAGTTATAGTATCATTACAAAATAATAATTCAATGGTAGAGGCAAATAAAGCAAGAATAAACAGTGATGTAGCAAATATGCAAGC
>CANAIR010000020.1 GCA_947361355.1 uncultured Clostridium sp. | reverse complement strand
CAAAAGAAAAAGATTTTAAAATTTTACAAGATTTAAGTAGATATAAAAATATAAAAAAATAAAAAAATATTTAAATCAAAAATATATTTATTTTTTTTGAAAGATATTTATAAATATAAAAATATAGTGTAGTATTAAGTTTTATATTTAAATTATTTATAAAATAGCTTTTAAAAATTATATGATTTAGTTATATAATATAATTAGTGTAGTAGGATGTAGTTATTCATTCCTTTTTTAAAGAAACATGCAACTGCGCAAAATAATAAGTTACAAGCGAATTGTAGGGGTATTATAATACATAATACCTTTACACGGAAAAGTTAAAATACTTATATAAGTTTAATTGTAAATTGAATTTATATAAGTATTTTTTTGTGCTATAAATTTCCTTTTTACCTTCTCATATATCAATTTACAGCATAAAAAATATTTAATGAAAGGGGAAATTTTTATGAATAGAATTATGTGTGAATTATTAGGTGTTGCCGAACATAAAAGAAGAACAGACTCTACAAAATATTATAGTGCTAGTATATTAATTGAAAAAAGAGTTGTTACTTTATTTTATAACGATGAAGAATTATTTAAAAATTTATCTAAAGTAGATAGGTTAAGTGATATATGTTTGCTAGGAGAATTCAAAATAAAAGATGAACATACTTTTATTTTCATTCCACAAACTTTTGAAATGTAAAAAATTGTAATTTCGATTTGAGGAGGGTTCTTAGTAACACCCTCCGAAAGTCCCACCGGTGGGACAATTTAAAAAATAAGAGAGTTGGTTGCAAATGCTTGATACTGTAAGAGTTTTTACGAAAATCGATGAAAAAACATTTTTGAAGATAAAATCTTCTAGTGTTACAAGCTGTAAGTTTAGAGCGAATACACAAGAAATTTTTTATGAAATTTCTTCAGATAATTTAAAAGGTTCGTACGATAGTTCGTTATTTGTTCGCGCTGACACAGGTGAAAAGTATCGGTTTTTATAAGGATTATATTTTAATTGTTGAAGGAAGTTGTCATAAACTTGTTTTGGGACAAAACGCTTATAAAGGTTTTTATGATTTAGAAGTTGTTGTTTGTATTTTAAAAGAATTTGTTGAAAATGCTTATAATATTAAACTTCCTAGCTATTCAAATTGGTTTTTACAACGTGTTGATATATCTAAATGCTTTGATTTATTAACACAAAGTAGGGTTATAAATTATATAAATTCTCTTAGTAATCTTGATTTTCCTAGGAGAAATTTAAAGTATTATAAAGATAGCTGTCTATATTTTACAGGTACTACAACAACTTTAAAGATATATAATAAATTTTTAGAGTATAAAGTTCATGATAAATCTAAATTATTAAAAACTGATTTTGATGTAGAAGATTTTGAAAACAAAGTAAAGGGGTTTGTTAGATTTGAAGTGGAAATTAAAAAGAAGAAATTACAAAGTATTTTTGAAAAAAAATATACTTCTAAAATGAAAAATTTATATTGTAAAGATTTTGATTATGAAATGTTAGAAAAAGTTTGGTGTGATGAATTTATGAAAGTTTTAAAAGTTAATTATACAGATTTAAAAAAAGTAAGTAATAAGGTTAGTGTTAAAAATAGAATATATAAAAATTATGATAATAATTATGCTAGTTCTTTATATAATTTTTATTTGTCACTCGTCATTGATGGCTGTAAGAGTGTTAGAAATAATACAAGTAAATCGACTTACTACAGAAAAATTAAAGAACTTAAAAATTTAGGTATTGATTTTACTAGTAATAAAATTAGTATAGTATATAGTAATAAATCTGATTTTATAGATATTTTTGAGATGAAAGAGGTTGTTTGATATGTATAATATATTGTTAATTTTACTTATTATTACTGATATATATTTTACTTATTTATTATATAAAATTATTAAAAATTTTGGTGATTATGATGGTTAAAAAAATGTATTGGAAAATATGTAATTTATTTAAAGCAATAAAATATGCTTTTAGATTTATGAGGTAGATATATGAAAAAGTTTATATATAGTTTATTGTTTATATTTTTAATATTAATTAGTTTTAATAATATTTTTGCTACAGATACAAGTATAGGTGATGTTGGAGGAGTTGGTGTTGAAGTTCCTGATGTACCTGATATTCCTGTTATACCTGATTTTCCTTCTATAAAAGTTCCTCGAATACCTAATAATAACAATGTTTCTGATTCTGATTTGTTAAACAATTGGTTTATTGTTGAAAATTCAGAAACACAAACTACAATGTTATATACTAGTAATGATAGTTTTCATGTAGTTTATAATGAAAATACGCCTGATTATCCTTATCTAGTTTTAGGTTTCAACGATGAAGCCGATTGGCTATCATATAAATGTTATACATATGATTTTGATACAGAAACTTGGATTTTTTCTGGTACATCATCTCAAGTTTATGTATGTTCAAATACTGTTGATAATCCTATTTCTAATATAACTTTATGTAATTGTAACATATTTAATGAAGATAAAATGACAATATTTAGAGAGTCGGGCTTTGATTATGTTGTTACTAATGACAATAGTAGAATAAAGATTTGGCCTGAATTTTCTGAGGGTTTTGTTACTTGTAAAATAGATGTTGAAATAGAAAATAAACAAGAAGGTGAAGTATTATACTATGATGATTATACTTCTAACTCTTCACCTTTTACAGATACAAAGAAGATTTTTCCTGATATGGGTATAACTATAACAGAAAATAAAAGTATAAATTTTTATTTGTATGATTCTACTGGTAATCTTATAGATACAAATAGTATTAGTATTTACAGAATTGTAGGTTTTAATTCTGATTTGTTAAAGGTTAATTTTAATTTTACAAATAAGGGAGCTTTAAATTTTGATGTTAATTTAGACAATAATTCTTTTAGTTTTTATGATGTTTATTTTAGTGTTTCTAATGCTGATGGTTTAAGGATGTTAAAAAGTTCTAATAATGAAGATATTATATCTGAATATATTAGTTTTAATAAAATAGATTTATCTACTTCATATCTTATTGGTTTAACTAAAATGTTTTCTAATAATAAAGATTTTGATGTATCTTTTAGGGTAGTTGACAGAAATAGTAAAAGAATTGTTTTAACAAAGAAATATAATATAACTTTGTCAAGTTTAAATGTTGGTTCTGTAAATTCGGGTACTATAACAAATTGGAATGGTGAAGATTTAAATGATAGTAATATAACATCAAATAATCCTTTTGAAAATTTAAATGAAAATTCAAGTTTGAGTGATATTTTAAATTCTGCAAAAGAAAGTTTTAATACTTTTAAATTAGCGTTTAGTATATTACCTGGTTTCATATGGACATTTATAAGTATTACATTAGTAGTATTATTTGTATTACGTATTTTAGGGAGGTAATATATATGCAAGAAATTATAAGTTTATTAATCAATGTGCTGTTTATTCCTATACCTTTACCTATTAGTTTATTTGATAAAACTTTATATTATAATTTTTTTGGACTTATTGTTGTTTTCTTTCTTGTATGTATAGTTGGTCTTATAATTAGAAAATTATATGGAGGTGCTGGGGACTGATGGAAAGTATAATTGATTTTGTAAATAGAATGCAATTTGAAACCCTCTGGGGAAATGATGTTTGCAAATTATTAATTTTATTTAGTTTTATATGGCTTATAGGTATATTTGTTAAATTACTTATTAAGTGGAATATATAAAGTTATAAACTTACTTTATGTAAGCTTATATAAATATTTTTAAGGAGGGGAGATGTATGGAAATGGCTGATTTTATAACATCAGTTTCAAGTTTAATACCTACGGTTAAATCTGCTATGTCGGTTTTCTTAGAACCACCTATCGTATTTTTTGTAGCTGCTGCTGGTTTAGTTGTAGTGTTATCACTTGTAAAGAAATTGTTACCTATGAAAAAAAGATAGAATAGGGGGTTAAAGCCCCTATTTTTTTGAATTGGAGGTAATATGATATATTTAATTTGTGGGCAAAAAGGTACAGGCAAAAGCCTTTATACAATTTCATATTTGTTAAAAAACAAAAAAAAGTATAGTAATATTTTTTCAAACTTTCCAGTTAAATTTGCTAAAAAAATTAATCATACCGACTGGGTTAATTTCCGTTTTCCTTTAAAAAGTGCAATATTAATTGATGAAGCACAGTTATATTTTAATAGTAGAGAATTTTCGAAATTAACAAAAAGTGGAATTGGTATGCAACTTCTTGATTATTTAACAATGTGTAGACACTACGAAGTTGATATATTTTTTATAACACAATCTTCAAATCGTATAGATTTGCAAATACGTGAGCTTTCAGATTACGTATTTTATTTGAAAAAGACCTTTAAAATACCTATTGTTAATAAACCTTTCTTGACTTTTGGGCTTGAATTTATAGATATTATGGAATTTGAAAAATATATGAATCCTAATAATTTTAGTTCAGATTTTAATTGTAGATATTTATTTAAAATTATACATAAAAAAGATTTAAAACAATATGATACACATTTTATAGAAAATACATATTTTGATAAAAAAGAAATAGAAATTAAAAATCGGGTCGGTGAGTGTGCTGGTAGCCGGTACCAGCACGCCGCCATTTAATTTATTTAGTTTGATAAAAATAAATTTTAAATTTTTATTTTTTAAATTTAAAAATATTTTTTTTATTAATAAAGAAAGGATCAAAGAAAACAAAGAAAGGGAAATTAGTTTTTATAAATAACTGCCAAAGCTTCGTCTAATTTGCGAAGCTTTTCAGTTTCTTCATTTATTTTAATTCTATATATTTCTATTTTAAATTTTTCAAATATTTGATTTTTATTTATATCATTTTGTTTATTTTTATTTTTTTTATGTGTATTATCATCTAATTCTATAAATTTTATTAAATTTGTTTGATTGTCTGTTATTACAAAATCTATATGTTTACTTCTTACTTTATTAAAACTATTGTAATCATAAGTTTTTATTATATCAGCTAATCTTACTTTACAAAATATTGTTAAATTGTATTTATTTGTTATATTTTTTAATTTTTTATAGAAATCATACTCATTATCAGTAAGTAATTTTTTATTTAAATCACCTTTAAAATTATAGTTTTTTCTACCTTTTTCTACTATATAATTATTAATTAAAATTGGTATTGAGTAAATTAGATATATAGTTAAAATTAAAATTATTAATTGAATCATTTTATCACCTCACATTTAAATTATACAACTTTTTACATTTTTTTATATATTTTCGACAAAACTCGACAAATATATGTATAAGTATAATTTAAAAGGAAAAGCAAGATTAAACTTGCTTTTCTTTAAAGTTTGAGTTATAATTCTTTATAGTAATAGTTTGCTTTTAAAAAGTTTTTGTGTCTTTTTAGCCTATTACGCTTTTCTACTAGTATTAGTTTTGCTAATGCTAGTATTTTACTTATAATTTTCATTTTAATCACCCCCTTTCATGTTACATGTGTGCCTTGCCTTTTGTTATAGACATCCTAGCACATATATAAATGTTGTAAAGGGTGGAATTGGAATAAAATGCTCGTACTTCGTAGTTTAGCTCCTTTATGCCGAGAAAAATTCTTTACAACATTTATATATGTGTTACACTAAATAACAATAATATGCAAGGCCAACATGTTTATTATTTGACATAATAAGTTATATATGCTATAATGTTTACATAATACTACAAGAAAGGAGAGAAAATTGTTAATTGAATTATCTGAAAGAAATCTTATATATATACTGAATTCACTGAATTTTTTAATGAGATGTATGGAGTATCATTATCAAATTACAGATATAAAAGATGAAGTTAAACATTATTTTAATTATGATAATTATGTAGATGATTATGACTGTATAAGAATATTACACAGAATACTTAGTTCGAAAGGGAATAAGGATTTTTATAGTATAGAAAATGATGTATTTTTTAAGGGACAAAAGGATTATTTATGTACAAAAGAAAAAGATTTTAAAATTTTACAAGATTTAAGTAGATATAAAAATATCAAAAAAGAAAATGTAAAACAAGATAAAATTATAAATTTATTTAAATTAAAAAATAAATTTAATTTTTTTAGAAAAAATGTTGACAAATATAAAAATATAGTGTAGTATTAAAATATAAATTTATTAACAATTAAATTTATTTTATTTTTAGTTTCCGAATTGCGCAAAAATATTGGCAAACTAATGAAAGTAGGTGTGAAAGCCTATATTTATAATGTTTGCACTAACTGCGCAAAATAATAATTTTGTGAAAATAAGGTGATAAGTTTTTAATATAATACTTATATAATATATTAATTATACTTATTATATATCGACGTCCATATTGCCTCATATATCGATTTTTATTTTTAACTAGAGTAATTTTACCGTTAAAATTTTAAACCTTTATTTCGATTATTGGTCTAAATCAATATTTTCTATATTTCTTTTATTTTCGTCTATTTTTCTGCCATGTAATTATATACCTATACAATTAAAAACGTCTTAAAATCGATTCTCGTGCGTCGTTTTTTTACATTTTATATAATTTTAAAATAATCTTAAAATTTTAAAATCTACAAATATATGGATTTATATAATATAAAAATTAATCAATTTTTGTTTTAAAATGATTAATTTTTGCTAATATTAAAATAAAGTTAAAATAATCAAATTTGAATTATAAAATTATAATAAATAATTGATAAAAATTATAATAAATAAATTTTGTTTTTTAATTTTTAAAATTATTATTTTTAAATTATTTTCTAAATTAACTTAATAAAAAATTTCTTTTGATATATCTCTATATATAGTTACATGATAATTTTATTTTTACTTTAATTTAAAAATTTTTATTCAACATTTTATATAACTTAATTTTACTTAGTCCCCCTACTCTTCTGTGTTTTTATAATCCTCAAATTTAACATAAAAATATGTTACAAAAAGAGTATACACATTTATGTAAACATATATACTCTTTTACAATTGCATCTATTTAGATGTCTTTATCAATAATGAAACTTCTAATTTTTTTCCTAACTAAGCTTTCAGGAACTTCAAAAAACTTAGATAAATAGATATATGTAAACGCTACATTTGAATTTGATTCTTTAGCTATCAAATATTGCCGTAAAAAGGAAATTTCAGGCATTAAAATTTCAGTTGCAAACCTTTTTTCTATATTGTTACTACTATTTTCATAATATTCTAATTGATGAAAATATGGCTCATTGCTTTTATATTTTTCATTACTTAAGAAATCAAATATATATTTTCCCAACTCAATTGCAATCAAGTATCTTTTCATATAAATTGTTTCCTTTTTGTTAATAATAATAACTTTTTCAGATTCATTTAAAGACATTTTGGAGGCTACATTTGATTTTAAATTATTACTTTTATAAACTTTTAAACCATAATGTTCTGATATTCTTACAATTGGAGTAGATTGATTTAACTTAACTTCTTCTATTTCTAAGATAGCATTTACAATGCTTTTAATTTCTTTTTCTTTACATCTTTTTCCTGGGCTATCACAAAATTTACTTATTAAGCTTTTTGTTTTTCTTTCTATACTTTCCATATCATTTACCATCTAACTTTTATTTTTATCCAATACAAACATCTCTCGCATCCCATCTTTTAAAATCAGGACTTAAAGATAATCTTTTTGCTCTGTTAACTTTTCTATCCTCATTTACTTTAATATTTCTAATATTGTCTAATGCAATTTCGAAATATTTAATAGCTGTCTTGTTATCAATCTTTGGGTGAGCTTCTTTTATTTTAGAAAATATTGCCCGTGCTAAGTCTAAATCGCATGTAACTTTAGTTTCAATTCCAGTAAGATATTTCTTTCTTAAATAGGTATATTTAATTTTTTCCTTTGAATGAAGAAAATCAATATTAGTATCTAAAATACTATTATCTAACCCACATTTTATACAACCACGGGATTTATATGTTCGTCCCTCATATCTATCATATTCTATTTTAGAATATACCAATATATGGTTACAAGTTTCATAGTTTTGTTGTTTCATACTGTTTTTCTCCTTTACACATGTAATATTTTTTAAATATTAATTTAAAAGTTCATAAAATTTATGTAAATATTATATCACAAGGACATTATATTGTCAATTTTTATAATACCAATATATATACTAGATAATTGAAAATAAATGTTTTTTTAGATTGAATTTATACATTATTTAATATATAATATTATATATTAATATCCTTGGAGGTTAATTTATGTATGAAGATGTACCAATATATATAAAAAAATTCTTAGAATACATGTCTGGAATTAAAAATAGATCTAATGCAACTGTAAAAGAGTATTATTATGATTTAAGATATGCCTTTAAATATTTGAAACTAGTTAAAAAAGAAAATTATTTAGATAAAAAAATTACTAAAGAACTTATTGATAATACTTCAATAATTGATTTAGATCTAAATTTTATAAAACAACTAGAATTAACAGATTTGCATAAATTCTTAAACTTTTTAGCAAATAATAACTTAGACAAGCCAACCACTAGAGCACGCAAAGTTGCAGCTTTAAAATCATTTTTTAACTATTTAACTTTTAAAGAAAAACTATTAGACAAAAATCCTACTGTCGAATTAGAAACACCAAAATTATCAAAAAGATTACCAAAACATTTAACTTTAGATGAAAGTGTAACCTTACTTCAATCTGTTGAAGGCGAATTTGAAAAAAGAGATTTATGTATATTAACAATATTTTTAAATTGTGGCCTTAGACTCTCAGAACTAGTAAATATAAACATTGTGGATATAAGAGATAATGAACTTACTGTTACTGGTAAGGGTGACAAAGAGCGTAGCATTTATTTAAACAGTGCTTGTCAAAAAGCATTAAAAGCATATTTTAGAGAAAGACAACTACTAACTAACATTAAAGAAAAAAATGCTTTATTTATATCAAAACGAGGCACTAGAATTGGAAGACGAACAGTTGAAATGATGGTAAAAAAATATATATCTTTAGCTGGTCTTGATCCAAAAAAATATTCACCTCATAAATTAAGACATACGGCTGCTACTTTAATGCACAAACATGGAGGTGTTGACATTCGTTCACTTCAACAAATACTTGGTCATGAAAGTATATCTACAACTGAGATTTATACTCACATAGATAGTGAACAAGTAAAATCTGCACTTGAAAGTAATCCATTAAATAATATATAACAATAAAAAGAGACAAAAACTTTTAGAATAATTTGTCTCTTTTTATTTAATATGTTATTATAAATATGTAGGGTTATTACATATAGCATTCAAATTAATATACAGGTAAATTTATAACTTGTCCTTCATAAATATCACTTGATGTTAAATTATTGATTTCTTTAATTTCTATTATAATATTTTGTATATTTAAATCGCTTCTTTTATTACAAATAACTTTAGCCAAAGACCAAATTGTATCCTCTTTTTTTATAACAACTTCACTAGTTTTTATATCTTTTTTAGCTAAATTAAAATTCAAAAATATTCCACATATTGATAATACAATAAATAAAAACATTATATTAAACATTAATCTTTTTACTACTCTTTTATTATTTTTATTTTTTATTACTCTTTTCATATTAACCACCTTTAAAACAAATGTTCTTTCTTATATATATATTATAATATACAAACAATTGTTTGTCAATAGTTTTTTTAAAAAAAGTAAAACTTTGTTCTTTTTTGTAGAACAAAGCTTAATCCTCAAATATACTTTTTATTTTGTTATAATACTTATCGATAATTAATACTTTAATATAAATTTTATCTGAATATTCGATATCATTAATAATTATTATACCCTCTTTTACTTTTTTATCTATTAAATTTTTAATCACTTCATATTTTCTATATGTTATTTTGACATTGTACTTAATATAATTGTATATAATTTCTTTCTGACATGTTTTAATTGATTCTTTTGCTGTATTTAGATATGCTCTAGCCAAAGGTCCTGCTCCAAGTAAAATTCCTCCAAAATATCTTACAATTACTATGCACACATTTGTAATATTTTCTTTTGTAAGCAATTCATAAATTGCCTTTGTTCCTGTTCCTTTTGGCTCTCCATCATCAGAAAATCTTATATTTATTACATTATCTTTTAAATATGAATAAATGTATACAATATGCCTAGCTTGTCTATTATCTTTTCTAACTTTTTCTATACATTCATTTGCACTATTTTCATCATCTATTCTAAATAAATATGAGATAAACGTAGATTTTTTTTCTATTAAAGTACCTTTTGAAATTTCACCATATTTGCACTTATCCTCTGTTTTTTTTAAAGTATATACATCTTTCATTTTTTCACCAAAAAAATTATATCATAAAAGTAGATTGATTTCAATACTAATATCAACTATAAAAGTACGTCTTCATTTGACATAATTTCGATTTTGTTATATAATGTATAAAGTAAATTATGTAAAAGTATTTCTAAATTTAGTTTACAAAAAAGTAATTACAAACAGGAGGAACATATTACATGAAAGAAAAACAAGTTAAAACAATCAATTCATCAGAAGTTTTACGGTTAATTATGGAAGAAAATTATACTATTTGGGATTTATCTATTCTGCTTAACGTAAATTTGGGTGCAGCAAATTCATTGAAAAAACTTCTCATAAAATGTTGTGACAATGATACAAAAAAAGTTAATCTCTATTTTTCTACTATTAAGAAAAATAATGATAATTATTTGAAAAATAATATTAACAAAAAGTATTTATTTACTTTTAATATATTAACCCATCTTGCAAACGCTAGGAACTCACAAGTAGAAATCATGCGAAAAATGGGACATGCTGATTATTCTACTTTTAAATATCACTTTAACAAAATGTTAGAAAGAGAAAATATTTCACCCGAGTTAAAGAAAATATTAGAAAATAAGATAAAAGATAACAAAAAAAATCTGAAAGTTATAGTAATTTATAATAATTCTGAGGAAAAATCAGATGCACATAGCAGTTATGAAAATCAAGAAGGCAAAAATTCAGATTCCATAATCTCATCTGATACAGATAACACTACTAACAATTCAATTGAAGTTGTTAATTCAATTGATGTTATAGATGCTAATAAAATTGTTATTTATACTTACGAATACTTAAAAAACTCGGAAAATTTAGAAGATGAATTTTTAGGAAATGAGGAAAAAATTATACTTTCCTCCACTTTAGAACTGATTTTAAAAGATAAACAAATTCATTCAACTAAAAAATACCAGCTTACTAAGTATATAAATATTAGTGATATTAACCTTAGAATACTTTCTGTATCAAGCAATTATGCCTTTAATAAAATAAATGATGATAGTGGATTTATTGCCTTTGATAATGATGTAATCCTTTCTCAAGCATTAATGCTTTCTAGATATACTCAAAAAGATATATACATTGCAACTAATCTTCAAAAAACAGCATTAAATGCACTAAATTTTTGTTTTGGAATTAGAGTTTCAAAGGTTAATGTAATTGAATATGGACTTGATTATTTAAATAACAATGACACTTTAAATTATTTCGATTACAAATTACCAAAGGAAAATGATGTTATAGATACTGAAAAAGTATATGTACTTGATACATGTTTTATTATTGCTAATGAAAGCAATAACAAAAATCCAGACTATAAAAAGCAAGTATACAAATATATGCTTAAAGAAAGAAACTCAGTTAAGTTAGTTTTTCTACCAATACTTGAAGAGTTAAAAGTAAAAAATCAGTTTTTTACTATTTTATATGCAGCAAAATTTAACCCTTCAATCAAATTTGTATTATATACAAAATTATATTATAATTACGTAGACACTTCTTTGCTTAATTTGACTATGTTTTATCAAAATATTTATAAAAATCATGAGTTTTATATTCTTACTCATGACTATACACTATTTATGGAATCTTTACAATACAATGTAAAATCGTATTTATACCAAAAAGATTTTGAAAATCTTATTGGATACAATTTAAACATTGAAGAAAGTGAAGAAAAAGAAGATTTTTCTGATGTAACCTATAAAACAATAAGATTTACAAATTTTAAAGGAGGAACTATTCTATTAAATAATGCTAAAATTGAAAAAGTCGTTGATCATACCAATATGACCGAAATAAAAATGAAAGGTCATAATAGCTTTAAATACTATTTAGTTAATATTGGTGATTATATCTCCTTTAAAGGCGATAAGGTTTATAAAATTAACTCTTTTGAAGAAAAAGACAATTTGATATCTGTACATATTAATATCTAACATGTAATATATAAAGCTGATAATAAGATAAAACTTATTATCAGCTTTTTTTATATTTAACATAAATTATTAATTACTCTAGGCTTCCTTTTTAGCATCTAAATATTCATAAGTAGCTTTACCTTTTTTATTTACTACATCCTTTGTAATAATACATTTATATATATTTTCACACGATGGTACTTCGAACATAGCATCCATCATTATATTTTCAAGTATAGCTCTAAGCCCCCTAGCTCCTGTTTTTCTTGAAAGAGCTAAATCTACTATTTCATCTAAAGCTTCTTTGGTAATTTCTAATTCTACATTATCCATTTTAAACAATTTTTGATATTGTTTTATCAAAGCATTCTTAGGTTTTGACATTATATCAATTAAAGCTTCTTTAGTTAACTGATTTAAACTTGTTATAACAGGAAGACGCCCTACTAATTCTGGTATTAAACCATATTTTACAATATCATGTGGTAATACTTCTGTAAATATTTTTCCAATATCAATATCTTTTTTAGATTCAACAGCTGCACCAAATCCCATAACTTTAGTTTCAAGCCTTGTTTGAATTATTTTTTCAAGTCCATCAAATGCGCCACCACATATAAATAATATGTTTGTTGTATCTATTTTTATAAATTCTTGTTGAGGATGTTTTCTTCCACCTTGTGGTGGAACATTTGCAACAGTTCCCTCAATTATCTTAAGAAGAGCTTGTTGTACTCCTTCTCCACTTACATCTCTTGTTATTGAAGGATTTTCTGATTTTCTAGAAATTTTATCTAGCTCATCTATGTATATAATACCTTTTTCAGCTTTTGCAACGTCAAACTCTGCTGCTTGCAAAAGCCTAAGTAAAATATTTTCTACATCTTCGCCTACATAACCAGCTTCTGTTAATGTAGTAGCATCAGCTATTGCAAATGGTACATGAAGTATTTTTGCCAAAGTTTGTGCAAGTAAAGTCTTTCCACAACCTGTTGGACCTAGAAGTAATATATTAGACTTTTGAATTTCTACCTCATCTAACTTATTCATATTTTTAATTCTTTTATAATGGTTATATACAGATACTGATAAAACTTTTTTAGCTTGTTCTTGACCTATAACATATTCATCTAATACTTTTTTTATTTCAGCTGGTGTTGGTAAATCTCCACTAGAAATTACTTCTTTCTTTGAATCAGTATTAGAATCGTCTAACATTTCTATATCCTCATCCATTATAATTTTATGGCACATTTCAACGCATTCATCACATATTAAAATCCCATCAGGTCCTTCAATTAGCTTATTTACTTCTTGTCTTAATCTGCCACAAAAAGAACAAAATATCATGTCTTCATTATACTTGTTTTTTACATTATCATTTCCATCTTTATTTTTTTTACTCATACTATACTATTTCTCCTTAGCAATATTTTCAATACTATCCATAATTTCGTCAACTAAGCCATATTCTTTTGCTTGCTCCGCTGTTAAGAAATTATCTCTATCAGTATCCTTTTCTATTTGCTCTAAAGGTTTTCCTGTTCTTTCACTAAGAATTTTATTTAATTTTTCCTTAGTTTTTATAATATAGTCTGCATGTATTTTCATATCACTAGCTTGACCTTGCATTCCACCTAAAGGTTGGTGAATCATAATAGTTGAATTAGGTAGTGCATATCTTTTACCTTTTGTACCAGCTGCAAGTAAAAATGCTCCCATACTTGCTGCCATACCCACACATATAGTTGATACATCTGATTTAATGTATTGTATTGTATCAAATATTCCCATACCAGCTGTTACACTTCCACCAGGACTATTTATATATAAAGAAATATCTTTTCCAGGATCTTCAGCATCTAAAAATAATAATTGTGCAATTACTAAAGAGGCTGTAACATCATTTACCTCATCAGATAAAAATATAATTCTTTCTTTTAAAAGCCTTGAATAAATATCATAAGACCTTTCACCTTTACTTGTTTGTTCTATAACCATAGGAACTAAACTATTTTTTAACATATATATAACCCCCTTTTATATTAAACATATATATTAAATATTAATTATTTTATTACTACATTATCTAATATAATATTTAAAGTATTTTCTTGTAATAATTTTTCATTCATATAATTTCTTACATTTTCATTTTTCTTTAATGAATCCGCATTTTCATTACCGTATTGTTTTGACAATTCATCAATTTTTTCATCTATTTGTTTTTCATCAACAGTTACTTTTTCATTTTTTGCTACAAACTCTAAAGCCAATTTTAATTTAACATCATTTAAGGCTTGTGGTTTTAAAGTTTCTTTAAAAGCTTCTACTGTTGTACCCATATACTTACAATATGTTTTTATATCTAATCCTTGATATGAAAGATTAGCACTAAATTGCTCTAACATTTCTTCAATTTGAGTTTCAACCATTGCATCTGGAACATTTACTTCTGTATTTTCAACTAACTTTTCAATAGCTTTTGTTTCCTTATCAGCTTTAGCTTGAGATTCTTTTTGTTCTTTTAATTTCTTTTCTATATCTTTTTTATATTCTTCTAAAGTATCAAATTCAGATACATCTTTTGCAAAATCATCATCTAATGTTGGTAAGTCTTTTGCTTTTATACTTATTAATTTTACTTTAAACATCGCATCTTTTCCACAAAGATTTTCTGCATGGTATTCTTCAGGAAATTTAACGTTAATTTCTCTTTCTTCTCCTATTTTCATTCCAACTAATTGTTCTTCAAAACCAGGAATAAATTGTCCACTTCCAATTGTTAACTCAAAGTTTTCTCCTTTTCCACCTTCAAAAGCTTCACCATCTACAAAACCTTCGAAATCAATTGTAGAAATATCATTTTCTTGTAAATCTCTATCTTCTACTGTAATTGTTCTTGCATTTTTTTCTCTAATATGACCTAATTCATGTTCTATATCTTCTTTAGTTACCTTTGTATCAAATTTTTCAATTTCCAATCCTTTATATTTTTTTACAGTTGCTTCTGGTTTTATATACACTGTAATTGTATAAATTAAATCTTTATCTTTACCTATTTGTTTTACATCTAACTCAGGTTTTGATACAACATCTAGTTTATTTTCTTCAATTGCATTTTTATATGCTTCATCTGCATTATCTTCTATTACTGAATCAAAAAGTATTTCTTCACCATACATTTTTTCTACAATTGCTCTAGGAACTTTACCATTTCTAAATCCTGGAACTTTAAAATATTTTGCATTTTTTTTAAAAGCCTTATCTAAATTTTTGTTAAAATCTTCTTTTGTCATAGTAAACTCTAATACTACTTTTGAATTTTCTTGTTTGTCAACTTTTACATTCATTTTTTATTCCTCCAATATATAATTAATTTTAGTTTTAACTACTATATTATATCATAAAATCCATATTTTTCAAGAAGTTTAGTAAAATTTACCTCTATTTATAAATTTATATTATTTAATTAACAAATATATAAAGTGCCTAATTTTTGAATAAAATTCAAAAATAGGCACTTTATATTTTTATTTAAAATAACTTAATTACATCTTCAATAGAAATATACTTATTTAAATTATTTCCATTTTCGTGTTGAATAAACTGAAATATTACATCCTTTACAACATTTGCACCTTCATAAAGCTTTACACAGATTAAATATTTTGTGCAATTTTCAAAATACAAATTAGCTGAAAACATTGAAGAATTGTATGTAGCATTTACATTAATTGTAAATTTAAAAATATCTATCTTAATATATCTATTGTGTGAAAGATAAATATCTTCATTTTTTAAAAGTATCAACTGCTTTAAATCTTTTATGTTTTTACATCCACATTTTTTAAGAAAATTTATATATCTTTTTTTCACATTAAAATATATCATATCAATATATTCATCATTTATAACAGCTATATTTGGATTTATTTGTTCTTTTTTATTAAATGTAATAACTTTTGAAGGATTTTTTATATTACTTAACTGCAATATACTTTTTAAAATTTCACTATAATTAACACTTCTATAAAACTCAAAAACTTTTCCATTTATTGTAACAACATATGAAATTTTTCTTACAGGAATATACCAGTTTTTAAAAGAAATATAATTTTGTGAATTTCTTGAAGATTTTGATACAATATCTGAAAGTTGTGTATTTTCAACTATTCTTATTTTTGTACCATCCTTATTTAACTCATACTCATATATAATGTTATTTGCTTTCGAACTTGGTATTTTATAACATCTTTCTTTTTCTTTTACAAAATCTTCTGGAACATCAAGTATAGGATAAAAAGCATCCTTTTTAAAATCAATATTAAATAATTTGTTTAATAGTTTAACCTCAAATGAAACGTTTATAAAAGTCTTAAATATAACATTTTTTATTTCTTCAATTAGTTTTTTTAAACTTTGTTCTTGTCTTTCAATTTCCTTAACTTTTTCTAATATATTCATAGTAGCCTCCTTTTAATTTTAAAAGAATTTTTATTTATAATTTACTGTATTATAACATTATTTATGAATTATGTCAAATAACAAGATACAAAACAAACTAAGAATAAAACTATAAATTTAATATTATTCTTAGTTTGTTTTTTAATTATTTACTTCAATTTTTTAATATATTACTATTTCTTAAGTGTTCAATTACCTTAGAAATATTATCATAAACAATTCTTTCTGGATTACTTTGAGCGTATATTATACGTGTTGACATTACACTATCTAATCCATCCTCAAATTTAAACCAAATAGGAATTTGATATGTTTCATAATAAGCTGATCTATCAGTATAATGAAGAAGCAAATTCATATCAATTATTTCATAGTAATCTTTATATGTAAAAGAAAATTCATTCTCATCATAATCAAATCTTCCAAACAATTTATCAATTATTGTAATTGCATTACACTTTCTTTTATTTATTACATGCCGTTTAACATTAACATTAGATGTAACTACAAGTTTTTTATTACTTACAATATTGATAAAAGTTACTATCTCAAGACTATCTTCAACTATAAATTTTGATGGAATAGGAACTACTACTACTTTATCAATATTTCTATTATAATATTCCTCATAAAAACACTTACACTTTGTAGTAACTACTACTCTATTATTGCTTTTTTTATCAACTTTAATATCATTTGGAATTATTTCATATAATGAATTTAAATAGGCATTAATTATTGCTTTTTTATTATCTATATTAGTTTCAAAACTATTTAAGTTATACGAATAATCGCATAAGTAATAATCACCATTATCAAATAAATCTATATCACTACATGTTATTTTTGCAGCAATATTGTTCCCATTAGGAGAAACTAAACCTGTACATAAAGAAGACTCTATAAAATATTTGTGCAGTTTTTCTAATTTTTTTATTTCATTTTGAGTTTTTGTAAGAACAATATTTCCACTAAAATCAATTACATCAATTGAATCAAAACATTCTTTATAGTCTCTTTCATTTAAATAACTATCAATAAATGATTTTACATAATCCAATTTAAGACCAGCAATTGTTACAATATAATTATAATCTACTGAACATCCCCTAATATCAGAAAATATATCAGAAAAGTTTATATAAATTTCGTATTGTTTTATTTCATTTAACTTAAAATTTACTGGTATATTTATGCTTTTAGCCATACTACTTACAAAATATTCTACTTCGGCTGATGCGTGTTCGTTAAAACATTTCAGAGTTATTCTACAAATACAAAATTCATTTATTGGCATTGCAAGTCCATATTTACTAACCCATTTTACATCATATGAATTATTAAATGCAAACATATTTCCAACAATTAAAGCTGTTTTATAATCTAAATCATTATTAACAACTATAATTTTATGTTCTAAATATTCTTCTAACATACATGGAAAACAACAAATAAGTGATAAGGTTTCATGTAAAGATTCGATACCTTTTTTGCCTTCTCCTATAAATACTATCCTACTTTTTGAATACATATGATTTTCCTCCTATTATACATTAGTATAATTATATTACTAGTTATGAAAGGTATTATATAACTTTTATGTTAATTTGTCAATAATTTATATATCAATATATAGCATAATAAAAAAAGAAAGTACCAAATTTAGTAAAATGATACTTTCTTTTTTCATATCTATAATATATTTTAATATTTATTATTTGTTAAATAATCCTCTATTACCTTAAACATCCATGCAGATGAACCAGTATACCAAGTCCATCCTCCTCTACCTGGATGCTCTGGATTAGAATAAATATCAGCTGCAATAACATATGGTTCTACCATATATTTATCTGCTTTTTCTTTTGAATCTGAATGATTTATAGGACAAATATATCTTAATATTTCTATTGCTTTTTCCTTTTCATTCATTTCAAAATATGCTTTTGCAAGCCATGTTGCAGCATGTGTATATTGACCTCCATTTTCCCTAATACCAGGTACATAAGCGTTAATATATCCAGGATTATTCTCAGGTTTATCAAAGGCTGGATAAAGTAATTTTACAATCATATTTTCTTTGTCCACTAAATATTTTTCAGCACTTTTTAAACTTTCTACTAATTCATCATTTAAATCTGGATATTCTTTCATAGCTATAACTGCCCAAGCTTGCGATATAAGGTCTATTTTACATTCTTTATTTTTACTTGAACCTAAAACATCTCCATTTTCAAAAAATGCTCTAACAAAATGGTTACCATCCCAAGCATTGTCTATTATACTATGTTTAAATATATGACGATATTTTTCACATGTTTTTACCATTTGATCATCTTTCATTATTTTTGCGATACTTACAAATCGTTTTAATATATCCATCATGAAAAAAGTTAACCAAACTGACTGACCACGTATGTTACTAAATCCATCATTCCAATCGCCATCACCTATGTCTAATAGTCCATTTTTTTCATTTATTCTAGATAAGCCATACATAATAGCCTTTTTAGCGTGTTCATATACATTAGCCTCTATTTCTATTGGATTATAAATATCATAAACTTCTCTTCTATCTCCCATTGGTTTGTCTTCAAGATATTTAGTCATTACATAAAGTATTGATTGATCTTTTGTTCTTTCTACATATTCAGTAAGTACATATGGTAACCATAAATAATCATCACTAAAATATGTTCTAATCCCAGCATTGTTATGCTCGTGCCACCAGTGAAGTACATCACCTTTTTCAAATTGTTTACTAGAATGCAAAATAATTTGTTCTCTAGTTTTTTCAGGCCATGACGAAATTAAAGACATTGTATCTTGCAATTGATCCCTATAACCTATTGCACCACCTGACTGATAAAAACCTGATCTAGCAAATAGTCTACAAACAATGGTCTGATAAAGTAGCCACCCATTTGCCATTATTTCTAAGTATTCATCCTTTAGTTTATAATTTTTTATTACTTTTTTTCTCCAATATTTTTTTGTATTTTCATATGTAATATCAAAATTACTAAAATTAGTATATTTTTCTATTATATTTAATATTTCTTCTTTTGAATTTTCAGTAGCCCCTAAAACAATAGCAAATTTTACTTTTTTATTTGGTTCAATTTTTAACTTTATTTTAACATTATAATTATCTTTATCATATAATATATTTATATTTTCATCTTGTGAAAAAACTTTTGTAAATACTAAAATATTAGAAAAATCTATACTATATGGATTTTTAAAATATAAAGTTTCATTTTCATTTTTACATAATATGTGTTGCATATTTGTCTCTTGAGATACGCCAAGAACAGGTTCTAATTTATATTCAATATCCACTTGCTTTTGATCACATGAAGTATTTTCTAAAGTTATATATTGTACTTTTATATTCTCATCATTAGGTACAAATATATCCATTGTTTTGATCAAATTTTCATCTTCTTCTAAAACTCTTGTATAACCAAAACCGTATACTAAATTATAATTTTGTTCAAAAATTCCAGTAAATTTTTCACCAGGCTCAAAAGTAATCCAATCATTACACCAATTAGTAATTTTAAATCCTTGGCTATTTTTAAAATATGTATATACAGTACCATAAGATGATATTATAGTACCAAAAGATTCATTAGCCATAACATTACACCAAGGAAGAGGGGTTTTAGGATTTAAAATATGATATTCATCTTTTGATAAACTAAAACCACCATATGAATTAAAAGCTATATATTTAGATGTATCATCGCTACTACTGCTAATCATCTACTTTTACCTCCTCTTTTTCTTCCTTCTCTTTTGTATCTATAATTTTTGTTGGACTTCCATCATCATCAGGGTTCATACAAAGTAGCTCTTTTACATTTTGTATATATTTTTTTGATAAAAATGAAAGTAATGTAACTTCTTGTTTTGTTAAATTTTTTATATTTAATACAAAAATGTTACCTTTGCTATAATCCATATATACTGCTCTATCAAGTCTACTTTTAATATATGTATATATAGGCCCATATTCTTTTTGTTTTTCATCAATTAATATTACTATATCTAAATCTATTTTTCTATTTTTTACATAATCCATAAAATTTATAATTTCATTTACAATACCAGCTTTTTCAATTTTATCTACATATGCCAAAATAATTGGCAAATCACCAGAAATGGAATATTTCCAAAGTAGTGATTGACTTAAATTTTCATCCCAATATTTTTCATCATTTTGAACATTCTTATTAAATAATACATCCTTTATAATATCATTATATATTTCTGCCCTAGTAGGTTCCAGTTTTAAATATCTTGCTACAACACTATTAATTTCATTTGATAATTTAAATTGTTTTTCAATTCCATTTTTATCAAGTTTTAATACTGCATTAGAAATATTATATCTACTATCACTAACACCTAATATATAATAGAAATCTTGTCTTTCATATGGATCTAAAATAATATTAGCTCTATATGAAAGTATAGGCCATAATGGATATTTTACAACCTCACCATTATATGCTGACAAATCTTTTTTAATAATTTTTTGTTTTTCTGTTTCAACATCTTTTTCCAAATCAATTCCAACAAGTTTAGAATATACAAACATATCAGCTTCATTACTATTTTTCTTTCTTTTATTAGCAATTAAAATATCAAGATCTTCGTCATATGATGTTTCAACAAGTAAATTACTAAATGAAGGATGAACAACATTAGTCATATAGTCTGTCATAGCTGGTTCTAAAAAAGTATTAATTAATATCTCACGTTTAATATTAGAGTTATTATATAAACTTACTTTCTTTACAACAGCACTAAACTCTTGTGAAAGCACAATATTTGTTGTTAACTCTAATGATTCCCCTTCCAAATAACATTCTATTGAGTTTAAACTGTTTACCCAATTACATTTGTTTGTATTTTTATTATATATACTATGTATATTACAATCTGTTGCATTAAAGCACTCACCAGTTGTCTTATCTGTAATATACAAATAATTTCCTGTTGTTTCAGGTTCTGTAAATCTTTGTCTATTAACAATCCTATCTTTATATCTAATATATTCAGCACCACCATTTGTTATAATAGCAGAAAGGTTAGAACCTTTTAGTAAAGAAATACTTACGTTATGACTAGCGTCTCCATCAGTTACATATTTTTTATCTGCATATGTACAATTTACATAAGAGGTATACTTTTGTGTATTTTTTTGTTTAAAGATATTTTCTTTATCTTTTATTCCTTTTTTAATATTTACTTTCATTCTTTCTCTTTCTTTAAGTAATATTTCACAAGCTTTAATATTAGGATTATAATGAAATCTTTCCTTTATTATACCATTATTTATGTAATTGTTTATAGCAGATAAAATCATTCCTTGATGGTGTGCCATATATGTTTTTACTATTTCGCTATTTAAATTATCACTTAAATGTTGTTTTGTATAATCAATAGATTCATAAAATCCATATGATGAATAAAGTCCTAATTTTTTTAGTTTACATATATTTTTATATACCTTTTCAGGGTCATACTCTACCATAAGTAATGTAGAATATGGAGATATAACTAAGTAATCATTAAGACCTCTTTTTAGTCCAAGCCATGGAATACCAAAAGCTTTATATTGATAATTCAAATCATTGTCTTTGATAGCATATGCACTCTCAGAAATTCCCCAAGCAACATTATTTGTCTTTGCATATTTTATTTGACTATACTCATTAAAAAACAACGACTGATCTATTAAAGTGTGCTCATATGATTTATTAAATATATATGGCATAAATGCTTCAAATGCTGTACCAGACCATGAAAGTAAACCTTTATACCCATCTACTCTAATAAGATTTCTAGCAAGAGCAAACCAATGTTTTGATGTAACTTGTCTTGAGGCAATAGCTATTAAACTTAGTGTTCTACTCTCAGACATTAACATATCATAATAACTATCTACTAAATTTCCTGTCTCCTGCTCATAACCAATTGAAAATAGATTTCTAGATGTATCATATAAACATGTAAAGTCAGTATTTTCTATTAATTCTTCAGTTTGAGCAAGCATTTTATCTACTCGTTCATCGGAAAATATTTCTTCTTTTAATGTATGGTTTCTTCCATTTATATTCATAAAGAATTGTCTTGCAACATACAAACAAGAAACAAAATTTCCACTATCAACAGTTGAAATAAATCTTGGTCTTAATGGTTCTAATGTTTTTATATTATACCAGTTATACAAATGACCATTCCACTTTTCAAGTTTTGATATAGTATAATATATATTAACTAGTTTACTTATTGCCTCTTCAAGTGAAATAAATTTCAAATCATAGGCATTAATTATAGATAAAATTCCAAAACCAATATTTGTAGATGATGTTCTATTTGCTATTTTATACCTTCTATTTTCTTGAAAATTATCTGTTGGAAGATAATTATTAGTCTTTGTCATCATTGTATTAAAGAAAAACCATGTTCTTTTAGCAATCTCAATTATTTCTTCATTTTGTTTTTGATTTAATTTTTTATGTCTTCCAAACAAATGGTCTTTACCTAATAAATATGCAAAAGCTGGTGCTAATATAAATGAAACAGATATAGCTATTACAAAATTCAAAGCCAAAATATTATACGAAGTTATCACTGAATAAATTAATATAAACACTCCAACTATAACATTTATAGTCATATTTGAATAATAATATTTTAATGTACTCTTAGCATTTTTTTCTAACACTTCACCAGTTGTCCATTCTAATAACTTTTTCTTTGATATAAGCATTCTATATAGTGATAAACAAAAAGCGCTAATACACATCCAAGCTCTATATGGTATAGTTACAAAATTAAAACACATTGTAAGCAAATCAGCTTGTATACCATGTATTATAGGAATATATTGAACTTCTTTTGTATGTCTTATCTTACCATATAATATTATATCTATAATTGATAAAAAATATCCAAAATTTATACTTAAAAATACTCCAAGTATTACGCCAACTAAATATTTAGGTGCAAATATCATACTAATAAAAATTGCTATTATACAAAATACATCAAGCATCGGTCTTCTTATATTATCAAATATTTTCCATTTTGAAAGAATAGATAGTTTTGATTTTGGACTTAGCAACCATCTTATAATTTGCATATCTCCCCTATACCATCTATGATTTCTTTTCATATATGCTATATAATTGTTTGGAAATCCATCTTGCAATTCTATATCACTTGCAAGTCCTGCTTTTATAATTGACCCTTCTAGTAAATCATGTGATAATACAAGATTTTCTGGTATTTCCTTTGATACTAATTTTTCAAATAGTTCAATATTGTATATTCCTTTCCCACAAAATATTGCTTCATTAAATACATCATGATAAACATTAGATATTGCATTAGTATAAATATCTAAACCGCCTACTCCACCAAATATTTTAGAAAATATACTTTTATTTGCCGCTTCTATATCAAGTCCAACAGCTGGTTGTATAAGACCAAAACCTTTTTTTACAACTTTACCATTTTTAGAAAGTATAGGTTGATTTAATGGATGAGCTATAATTGATACTAAATCTTTTGCAGTATTTAGTGAAAGCTGTGAATCTTCATCTAATGTTATTGCATATTTTGCACTAATAATATCATCATATATTAAATACATTTTTTCTTTTATTTGTTCTTTTGAAAGCTTCCCAAGTACTAATTCATTAAAATGAAGTAATGCACCTCTTTTTCTTTCATAGCCCATATAACAGCTTTCACCTTCTGAATATACACGCTTTCTATACATAAAGTTAAATATTTTATGTGGAGCTTTATACTTACTATTTAATTCTTCTAATCTTTTTTTGGCATAATCTACAATTTTTTTGTCTATGTCTATTACTGGTTTATCACTACTAATACAATCTCCAATCAACATGTAATACATGTTTTTACTACGATTTGCAAGATATGTTACTTCCATCTTGTTTATCATATTGTCTAGTTTTTCAATAGAAGAAATTATAGTAGGCATTACAACATATGTTGGATATTTTTCATCTACTGTTTTAGCAAAATCAAATCTTGGTAAAATTTTTGGATGCACACATTTTCTTAAAATATAGTTTACAATTTTATCAGAGATTTCTAAAGAAAGTGAAAATAATGTTATATATGATATTATATTTAGTAACAAATTAAAATTAAAATATTTATTACCAACAATTATAGTGATAATTAATGAAAGTATTATAAGTGATAATATATACGTATATGGTAACACAGGCTCAATATATTTATAATATATTGTATCAAAAGTATATGGTTTAGAAAGTTCTTCTTTTAATAAATATTTTTGTTCTCCTATTAGGAAAAAACCTACATGTTTTTTATATTTTTTTGAGCATTCAACAACTTTTTTAGCAATATATACTTCTGATAAATTATATTTTTTTGCAAGTTTTATAATATAATTTCTATATCTAGTTTTTGTTTTATAATCACATTTTTTAAATTCATTTGTGTAATCTTCAAGTAATGTTTCATCTATCTTATTTACTTTTTCAAATACTTCTCTAAAGTTTATTCCATTTAATTTTTTATATGATAGTATTGCTCTTCCAATATAATCTGTTGTCTTAGCAATTTCCATATGTTCTTTAATAATTGCTTCTTCTATTGTAAATCCAATTTTTTCAGCCTCTTCATTTAAAACTTTATAATATTTTTCTCCCTTTTGCCCCATTTCTTTTAATCTATATGCCATATATTCTACAAAAGCAGTATTAGTATTTTTTATTTTAATTGGATCAATTAAATATTCTCTAAAATTATTAAAATATTTAAATTCATTATATAACTCTTTTGCTAAATTATTATCTTTATATTCAACTGAAATTATATTTTCAACATCCATTTTTCTTTGTTGAGAATTAGTAATATTAATACATATTCTTGCTATAAACTTTAAAAGAGATAATTTTATCATTAAGATGAAAAGGTCTAATTCTTCTGATTTCAAATATGAAAGTTTTTGATGCTCTTTTAAGCAATTTAAAATTAAATATTGATCTATAAATCCTGTATTATTTTCAACAAGTTCATAAGCTAAATAAAAAATACTTATGTACTTATTACCATCATGCGTCTTTATTATAGGTAACTTTTTAAATTTTAGTGACCTAGCTGATTCCTTTATATTATCATATTCTTGATCAATAATGTACATATTATCAAGTATCCATTGACCAGCAGAATGAATTGGTATTTTAAGTTCATAAGATTTTTCTAAAATTTTATATGTTTTAAAAATTATTTTATAATTTTTATTTGCTTCTACAAACAATTTATATAGTCTTGCTTCCATTACTTTCAATCCTTTCATATATATTATTATCTATATATTCGATTATATAATAAAATAGGAAAATATGCAACTAAAAAGAAGTAAAAAGATATTAAAAAAAATAGATGAAAAATCACTTTTTCATCTATTTTTAAAATGTTACTAAAATATAAAATTTTACTAATTGTTAATGATTAGCTATTAAGCTTTTTATTACTTCAGAAATATCATTATGACAAATATAGTCATCACTACAATCATCATACACTCTTGATTTTATTACTGATTTTAGTCCATCTTCAAATTTAAAACCTACTGGAATTTCATATACTTCATAATACTTTGAAATATCAGTATAGTGGATCATTAAATTTACATCAATTATTTCGTAAATATCTATAACTTCAAAAGAATACTCACAATCCTGATACTTACTGTTTTTAAGCAATTCATCATACACTCTTTTTGTAGTACCAAATTTTTTACCCTCTACCAATCTTTTACAAGTAGCTTTTGTGGTAACTATAAGTTTATTATCACTTAAAAATTCAATGTTATAATCTGCCACCATACTATCAGTAAATTTAAAAAAGTTGTCTTTCTTTTCATAATCTTCTTTACAATAAAAAACATAATTATTGTTAGAAGAAACACCGTTTTCTTCTTTTTCTAATTTACCATTAGTGAAGTCTATAATTCCATAAGAATATGCACCTATATGTACTCCTGTTTCATCTTCGAAATATTTTTTATCTGGTTTTGGTGATATATTTTTCCCATCTGGATGAAAAAGACCTAAATGAAGTGAAGAACTTAAAAAATACTCTCTTAACGATAGCATTTTTAAATATTCTTCCTGATAATTAGTATGTAAAATGTGCATATCTAAATCTACAATTTCAATTGCACAATACATGTAATTATTTTTTCTTAAGTAATCATCCACAAATTTTTTAAGTTTTTCAAATATCAAATTAATCTTTTTATTATACATAAAAATAGGTGCATCGAGTACAATATCCGATAGCTTAATATGAATTTCATACTTTGAAGAAGAATTAAAATCAAATTTATAGCTTAGCGGTATATTTAAAACTTTGCTTAAATTTTTAGTAAACTCTTCCACTTCATCCCCTGGATAATCTGACAGATATGACCTAGAAATTCGACATATACAAAAATCATTTTTCTCTTTTGCTCTGCCATCTAAATCAACCCATTTTACATCATAATCTTTTGAAACTGCAAATATATTTCCATATGCAGCTGCCAACCTATAATCATTACCAGGTTTTACCTTGATTACTTTTTCATCAAAGTAATCTTCAATTTCACAAAAATTACAAATTTTTAATAAATCTAAATATAAATCTTCAATACCTAATTCACTTTTTCCAACAAATACTACTCTACTTTCTACGCTCATTTTTTCTCCTCCAATTTTCTTTTTTATATTTGTATGAGTTATATAAAATGAATAAATTTAAATTGTATTAAAAATCATTTAGTATTTATAACCTTTCTTCAAGACATTTGCAACTATATGTAGAAATCATATCATATGTTGGCCTTTGCCTACATTTTTTCTTTTCTACGTCTTCCTTTGAAAGCCATACCTGATATAGCCTACACCAATATTTTGGATCTTTGCAAACTTGATTATTTAATCCCATAAATGGATTTTTTAAATCAGCTTTTTTATATTTTTCCATATTTACCTCCTTATACATTAGTATATAGATTATTGTATCACGTAGTATACATTATAACACAATGTTGATATTATGTCAATTTGATATACGTTTTTTTTAAAATAAATATTTCTTTATTATGATATTATAAACTATAAAAAAATAGAAGTAAAGATTGTTTTTACTTCTATTTAACTGTATATTTTTTTATAATATTACTTACCAGCTCTAAATCTTTGAGTTGGATCTAATATTTTCTTTCTAAGTCTAATATTTTCTGGTGTAATTTCTACTAATTCATCATCAGAAATAAATTCAATTGCTTGTTCTAATGACATCTTTTTAGGTGGTATTAATTTTAATGCGTCATCACTACCAGAAGCCCTTGTATTTGTTAAATGCTTTTCTTTACATACATTTACTGTTAAATCATCACTTCTAGAATTTTCTCCAACTATCATTCCTTTATATACTTCTGTTCCAGGAGTTATAAATAATGTTGATCTTTCTTGAGCTTGGAAAAGTCCATAACCAGTTGCTTTTCCATTTTCAAATGCAATAACTGTTCCTCTACTTCTTGTCATTACATCACCTTTATCTGGCTCATAACCTGCAAAAGTATGGTTCATTATTCCATTACCTTTAGTATCAGTCATAAATTCTCCTCTATAACCAATTAATCCTCTAGCTGGTATTTTAAACTCAAGTCTTGAAAAACCTGCTTGTGAACTTGAAGCTGACATATTTGTCATTTCACCTTTTCTTTGTCCAATTTTTTCTATAACTGCTCCTACAAATTCATCTGGAACATCAATAGTTAAATTTTCGATAGGCTCACATTTTACACCATCAATTGTTTTATATATAACTGTTGGTCTTGAAACCATTAATTCATAACCTTCTCTTCTCATATTTTCTATAAGAATAGAAAGATGAAGTTCGCCTCTTCCTGACACTTTAAATGAATCTGCAGTTTCAGTATCTTCTACTCTAAGTGAAACGTTAGTTTCAAGTTCTTTATATAGTCTATCTCTTATATGTCTAGATGTTATATACTTTCCTTCTTTTCCAGCAAATGGACCATTATTTACACTAAATGTCATAGAAACTGTTGGTTCATCAATATCTACAAAATCAACTGCTTCTGGATTTTCAACACTAGCAATTGTTTCACCTATTTCTATACCTTCAACACCATTTACTGCAACTATGTCTCCGCAATATGCTTCTTCTGCTTCTACTCTATTTAAACCTGAATAAGTAAATAGTTTACCTATTTTTAAATTCTTAATAGAACCATCCTTTTTGCAAAGTGCAACTTGTTGACCATTTTTTATAGTACCTCTTTCAATTCTACCAATACCAACTCTTCCAGTATACTCATCAGAGTCAATATTTGTAACAAGTAATTGCAAATCTTCATCTTTACTTCCAGAAGGTTCTGGTATAGTATTTACAATTGTCTCAAATAGAGGTCTCATATCAGTACTTTCTTCTTCTAATGAATTTTTAGCAAATCCATTTTTACCTGAAGCATAAACCACTTTAAAATCTAATTGTTCATCTGAAGCATCTAAATCCATAAACAACTCTAATACTTCATCAACTACTTCTTCTGGTCTTGCACCTGGTCTATCTATTTTATTTATAACTACAATTGGTACTAAATCAAGTGCTAAAGCTTTACTCAATACAAATCTAGTTTGTGGCATTGGACCATCAAAAGCATCTACAACAAGTATAACTCCATCTACCATTTTTAGTACACGTTCTACTTCTCCACCAAAATCAGCATGTCCAGGTGTATCAACTATGTTTATTTTTATATCTTTATATTGTATTGCTGTATTTTTTGATAATATTGTAATACCTCTTTCTTTTTCAATATCATTTGAATCCATAACTCTTTCTGCTACTTGCTCATTTTCTCTAAATGTACCACTTTGTTTTAAAAGCGCATCTACTAATGTTGTTTTACCATGATCAACGTGAGCTATTATAGCAACATTTCTTAAATTTTTCATTTATCTCATCCTTTCAAAAAAACAATTCTTATTCCGAACATCATTATATATTATGTAATTTAAATTAAGCATAATATTTGACTTGTATATTATAACGCATATAAGAGTTAAAGTCAATAAATTTTATGTAAAAAAAGTATTTATGTCAAAATTTGTATAAAAAAAGTAGCTACCTTTAACTACTTTTTTACATATTATTAATTATTTTATTTTTTATCAAAAATTTAAATATAATTTTCTATTCCGAAAAATCAAGTTTTTTTCATTTTTTTCGGAATATCATTTTTCTTCACTTAACCAAGTTGCAATATCTATAATATCAATTCCCTCAAATTGATAAGTATCATGTTTGGTTCTAGCTATAACAATTTTAGGATACGCATCTTGTATTTTTAATAATGATTCAACTTCTCTTTTAAATGTTTTTTCATTACTAATATCATCAGATACTTGAATATAAATTTTTTCACCTTGTTTTTGTGCTACAAAATCTATTTCCTTTTTATATAACGTTCCTATATATATATCATATCCTCTTCTTAATAATTCTATTGCAACAAGATTTTCATAAATTCTACCATAATCTAAATTGTTAATTCCAAGCGAAGCATATCTAAAAGAATGATCCGCTAAATAATACTTATACTGTGTACTTAAAAATTTCTTACCTTTAACATCATACCTTTTTACCTTATAAAAAGCAAAAGCGTTACATAAATATTCAATATAATTATTAATTGTCTTGTCTGTTATACTTACTTTATTGAAATTTAAAACATTAGTTATATTATTAACGGAAGTTAAATTTGAAATATTATCCATTAAAAAATCAGTTAAATTTTTAATTATGTCAGTGTTCCTTATTTTATACTTTTGTTTTATGTCTCTTACTATCAAAGTATTGAAAACATCTTTTATATACTGATATTTTTCTTCTTGAGTTTTATACAAATATGAACCAGACATGCCACCTTCATATACATACTTTGAAAAAGCATCTTGTATATCAGAATAATTATAATATTCTAAAAATTCTTTAAAAGAAAAAGGGTATACTTCTATTTTAAAAGTTCTACCTGTAAATAATGTTGCTAAATCACTACTCATTAAAAAAGCATTAGAGCCTGTTATATATATATCATATTTTTCTTCTGCATGAAATCCATTTATAGCTTTTTCAAAGTCTTCACACATCTGAACTTCATCTATTAATATAAAATTATCCATACCCTCTTTGTAACTATCTTCAATATAACTTACTAAATTTTCATAATTTTTTAAATTTTCAAATTTTGGTAAATTATAATTAATGTGAATTATATTATTGTTATTAATATTATTAGTTATATAATTTTTAAATTCTTCTAATAATTTGGATTTCCCACAACGCCTTATTCCTGTTATTACTTTTATATCCGGTGTTCCTAAAACATTAATCAATTTATTTAAATATTTTTCTCTTTTTATTAATTTCATTTTATCACCTATTTAATTATAATATTTCTATTCCGAAAAATCAAGTTTTTTTCATTTTTTCGGAATAGAAATATATATACAAACTTTTATATACTTATTGTGTTATTTTTTATATTAAATGTTTACTTAAATACTAAAAACTTGTATCCATTATTTCTTTTTTCTTTTTAAATAATCAAGATAATAGGATCTATCAAATTTAATATACATAACTAAATCTGACAAGTCTTCATAACTTAGTATTTGCAATATCAAAATATTTTAGTTCCATTTTATATGCGAATACATCTCCTCTTTCCCATTTACATATATATTATAGTATTTTAAAAATTAATTGTGCTGTTATATACCAATATACTTCTAAATCTGTTAATTCTAAATTACTAATTTTATCTTTACCACCTAGAAATAATGGAATTTTATAACCAACACATTTTTCTACTGGTATAGTTAATCTTTTATTTTTTTCTAGCCATCTGTTATAATAACTAATTTCTATACATTCATCATAATTATTTATTAGTATATTATTATTAAAATCATAAAAATTTGTATCAATACTCAATATATTTCCTGTTCCTGGTTCAAAATTTAATATCTTATGTTTTTCTTCTTCCTCTCTATATACTGCAAATTGCCTTCCTAACCAATCAGTTGCAAAACATTCTATTTTTCCTTTCAAATGTGGAAATGCAATACAAATAATTTCATTCCATTTACTAATTTCATCAATTTTATTTAATCTGTATTCACCTCTTCCAAAAGATAATCCTTGAAATCTACACATTAATTCCCTAAAACCATAAATTTTTTCAAAACGCCTATTTAGTTCTTTATTATATTTTAATTTAATTTTATTTATATCTTCTATTTTATAAAAATTACTAAAGTTTTCATACATCATATCTCCCCCTATTTTATTGTAAATTTTCCAAATTTAGTTCCAATAGGATAATTTTTTATTTTATTATATATCTGTTTTACTATACTTCTATTTACACTAAAATTCAATGGTTTTAAATTTTTATATGTCTTTGCTTTTTTATATTAATAATTTTTTAATACGTAATTTATTTTTTGTATACTTCCATCAATAATTAAATTTAAAAATTTATATTAATTCTATTAAGCTTATTAATCTAGAGTCATTTATTAAATCTCTACATGTTACACCACTAACATTCTTTATATCAAGATTAGGTTTATATTTCAAACAAAATTTATAAAAATCATAAAAATATTTTTTTTGATTTTTATCTGTTGTTAATTCCATAATTATATAATAGAACGATGTATTTTTATATAATTTGTCTTTTAGATTTAAATCTCCACCATTTTGTATAATAATTTTAGCAATTTTTACAGCGCTTTTTGAAAATAATCTCATTCCCAAATAATGTAATTCATTATACCCTTCGTTTGAAATATTATTAACCTTTGCTCCATTATCTAACAACAATTTAGAAATATCAAAATTTCTTCCTATTATACTCCTTTGCAACAAACTTACTCCATCTGCGTCTTTTAAATCTTTAATATCATCTATTTTTTTATCCATTAATTTTATTTTTTTTTTAAACAGCCTCATGTTTCCAAATTCTGCTACAACAAAAATATCAGCTTTTTCTATATTAACCATACTCATATATTTTTTCCTCCTCATGCCTTGTCTTTTGTTTTATTATTACTCTTTCTTATTAATTCTGGTCTATAATTTCTTGGATCTCTATACCACTTTAAAAATCGTTTTTCAGAAATTAAATCATCTACATATAATTTGTGCACTCTTTTATAATTTTCTCCTGGTAAATATGCCATTTTCCATTGTCCATCAATTATTTGTTCATCTTCTGAATCTTCTATATTCGATACATCATTATCTAATTCCATTTATATTTTCCCCTTTACTTATTAAATATTTTTTATTAAACAAAAATCAAAGACCATTTAATTATACATATTAAGTCTTTGATCAAGTTCAATTATCTTGTATATATTAAATACACTTTAATAATATCATTAAACTTTTTTATTGTCAACATATTTTATACAAATTCTTTTAGTTATATATTTAACTCTTATTGTGTTATATTTCTATATTTTAAAAGCAAAGATTAATTATAATTATATAATATGTCTTTGCTTATTTTATTTTTATTTTATTTCTGTTTCTTCTATTTTTTTTACTAATTCTTTTAGCACTTCTTCTCTTTTTTTGGCTAATTTTTCACTTGACGCTTCTTTCCAAAATTCTACTTCTCTACCACTTTTTATAAGTTCTAATGCTTTTTTCTTTGTTTCTTCTGTTAATACTCCATATTTACATTCTAAGTCTGCCAAAATACTCCAAAAATTTGTTGCTTCATCATCTTCTTCATCTAACATACTAGTAAACTCTTCTTTAACCTTTTTCTCTATTTCTTTTATATTCTTTCCTTCTTCATATTCTTCTTCAAACACTGCTTCAATATCTAATGCAGCATCATTTTCATATAATTTATATCCCCATGCTCCCATATTTTTTTCTCCTTTTCTTACCAAATATTTTTATTAAACATCAAAGCAAAGACTCTTTCATTATAATATTAAGTCTTTGCTTCTTTGTTATTTATATTTTACTTAAATTCTAATAAACTTGGATCTATTATTAATTCTTCTTCTACTTCTATTGCTATTCCTATCCCAGTTGTTATACCATAACCACCATATATTTTAGGTTTTCTTTCTATTAAAGTTCCATTAGCTTTATAAAATTTTCCATCTATTGAATTATACAAACCATAATCAAGATTTTTTTCTTCTTCTGTAAGAGGTATATTACCTACGTTATAAAATATCCCCTGTGTCCAGTACCCTTTAGATACAACAGCTGGTTGAATTAATAAATCATTATAATCTGGTTTAAAATCTTCTATACTTATATTTTTTGTTTTACATTTAAATATAGTAACTAAATATTGATCTTTTATAAAATAATTATTTTCGTTTCTTATATTTGCCTCTAACACTTTTCCATAAAAATATATTCCTTCTTCTGGCATTAGTACAAATACGTCTCCCTCTTTTACTTCTTTCTCATCACTTTTTATAAATTTTAATTGATATTCACTTTCCTCTGATTTTTTTAATTTTCTTTTTATACTCCAACTTAACGAATTGTATCTTTGCTTATATTCAATTGCCAAAAGATTTTCATCATTTGTTATTTCATCTATTTCATTTATAGACTCTGCCCATTTTAGTGCGTGTCTATAATATTTAAAATTAGGATTAATACTATGTACTATATTTTTATTATTATATGTACTATTATTTATAAACATTTCTTCTAATGATCTAGCTTTGTTTCTAAGCATTTTTTTACTTACAGACTCTAATCTTTGAAATCTTCTACCATTACGTACACATTGATTAGATTTTTTACCTAAAACTTGTTTGGTTATCCCTGTATATACTTTTTTACCATTTTTATCAATAGCATGATATACAATTACGCCATTTTTTTCATTAATTAAATTATTTTCTCCTTTTGATTTCTTACTAGTATATAATAAACCACACATATTGTTTTACTCATTCCTTTCTACTTTACAACAACTCATTTTTCATTAACTCTGCCCATTTTAATACATGTTTATAATATTCAAAATCAGGACTTATACTATGTATTTTATTTTCTTCATTATATGGTCCATTATTTATAAACATTTCTTCTAATGCTCTAGCTTTATTCCTTTGCATTTTATTACTTACTTGCTCTAAATTTTTAAAATTTTTTCCGTTTCGTATATGTTGCTTATATCTATTTTTTAAAGGTTGTTTAGTTATTCCTGTATATACTTTTTTTAGAAATTTATTCCTTGCATGGTATACAACTGTATCTTCTTCACCTTCATTAAGCCAAGCCAGAAATCCTTCATCATCTAATGATACATCCTCATAATTAAGATCATTTATCGGTACTCTTTTTATTCTACTATTACTTGATTTACTACCAAAACTTTTTACTGCATCAGATATTTTAGTACCTAAACTAGATATCGCTCCACCAACAAATCCT
>CANAIR010000019.1 GCA_947361355.1 uncultured Clostridium sp. | reverse complement strand
ATAAAAATAAATGGAGAAAGTATTACAGTACCAAATAAAGTAAATGGAAAATATACAGTAAGTAAAGAAGTGTTAGAAAACGGAGAGTATGAAGTAGAAGTAAAAGCAAAAGATGGAACAACAAATAAGGTAGTAGTAAAAGTAGAAGAAATAACAGAAGATATGGATATCTGGAATAGAGCAGATATGGAAAGCTTTAGGAATAAAGTAAATAGTGGAAGAACATTTGAGACAAAGAAAGCAACAGTAAGAGCAAATATAAATTTAGGAGGAAGTGCAAGTAATAAATGGATTCCAATAGCAAATTATTCTGCAAATGATAAATTGGTATTTAAAGGTACTTTTGATGGAAATAATAAAATGATAAGTGGTCTATATATAGATACAACAAATAATTTGCAAGGATTATTTAGTTATTCAGTAGGAGAAATTAGAAATGTAAAAGTTAGTGGAACGATAAAAAATTCTGGTAAGTTTATAGGTGGTGTAGTAGCTTCTAACGGTGGTAAGATTATTAATTGTCATAGTAGTGTTAATATAGCAGCTGTATCAAGCGATATTGTTGGAGGGGTAGTAGGATATAATGTTGACGAAGTTTCAAAATGTAGCAATTTAGTAAATATATAAGGTTATAGTAATGTAGGAGGAATAGTAGGATATAATGTATCTAATTCTCAGTTAAGTGTAAAAGAATCTTTTAATCAAGCAAATGTAAATGCAGTTGGGTTTACAGCTGGTGGCATTGTAGGATATAATGTTAAGGGAAGCGTAGTAATTGTTATAATACTGGAAGAATAAGTTCAACAAAAATTATAGGTGGAATATGTGGTGCAGGTGGCACAAGTGGCTATCCTACAGTATATACATATAATTGTTATAATTTGGGTAGTTTTTCAGGAAGTTATGATATAGGAAATATAACTGGTTGGGTTAATGCAAATGGTGGAACTTCTCTAGATATAAACAGCTATACAACAAATGCGACAGTAGCAGGATTAAATTCTGGAATATATAGCCAAAATTCATGGAAAGAAGATAAATCAGTAAATATAAATAATGGTTATCCAATACTTAGTTGGCAATAGTTAAAATAATTATAAAAATAGAAAAATAATCTAATTTATAAACGGCTAAAAAGTATATGTTTAAGTATTTTCATTAAAACTTATCAATATTCTCTGGAGAATTTTGGAAAAAAATAAAAAAAGATGTTGTAATTTGTAAAATTTTGATATATAATTTTAGTATAAAACTTATTGTTTTATATTTTATACAATTATTTTTTAAAAAGGTATAGTTATGGTAATAACACACATTTAGTATGATTATTAACACACATCTATATAAATATAGATAATAATTGTACAAATATTAATTTAATCGTAATTATAATTTTTTAATGAAAATAGTTAAGGTGAGGTATAATTTCATCTTAGCTATTTTTATTGTTATGTTATGTGAAATTTGTAAAAAAAACTTGAAAACAAGTAGTATATATAGTAATATATATATGTATAAAACGGAGGATTTTAATATGAGAATGTATGATATTATTGAAAAAAAAAGGTATAAACAAGAACTAACTTTAGATGAGATAGAGTTTTTTGTAAAAGGATTTAGTAAAGGGGAAATACCCGATTATCAAGTATCTGCTTTGCTTATGGCTATTTGTTTAAATGGTCTTACAAATCAAGAATTAGTACATTTAACTTTTGCAATGGCAAATTCTGCTGCAAGACTTGATTTATCTAGCTTAAAAAAAGAAGGAAAATATATAGTTGATAAACATTCTACTGGTGGTGTAGGTGATAAAATCACATTAATTGTTTTACCAATTGTATCAGCTCTTGGTGTTGATGTATGCAAAATGTCCGGAAAAGGATTAGGTTATACAGGTGGAACAGCTGATAAATTAGAATCAATTGAAGGTTATGATATAAATATTTCACTTGATGATGCAATAGCTCAAGTAAAAGAAATTGGTGTTTGCCTTATTTCACAAAGTAGTGAAATAGCAATTGCAGATAAAAAGATGTATGCACTTCGTGATACAACTGCGACTGTTGAATCAATTGATTTAATTGCTTCATCTATTATGAGCAAGAAACTGGCTTCTGGAGTAGATAAAATTTTACTTGATGTTACAGTTGGTAGTGGTGCCTTTATGAAAAATATAGAAGATGCTAGAAAACTGGCAAAAACAATGGTTGAAATTGGAAAACTTGCAGGAGTCGAGACAAAAGCAATTATAACTTCTATGGAGCAACCTCTTGGAAGATGTGTTGGTAACGCACTTGAATTGAAAGAAACAATTGAATTTTTACTATCTGATGAGGAAGCGTTGCTTTCATCTCAAATGTATGATTTAAAGCAAGTTGTATTTGAAATAGCATCTTATATGATAAAAATGGCTGGATGCGGAGATGACATAGAACAAAATAAACGTGATATTTTAAGATGTATAGTATCAGGTAGAGCATATGATAAGTTTATTGATTTAGTAGAAGCACAAGGTGGAGAAATTTGTGATGTATATATGGATTGGAAGCAAAAGGAATTAGCTATGCCAATTTTAAAAGATAAAGCAAAATATTTAAAAGAAATTCATGCACAAAATAGTGGGTATATATTAGCAATAGATAGTAAGAAAATAGGCGAAGCACTTGTATGTTTAGGTGGAGGAAGAATTACTAAAGAAGATGAAATAGATTATGCAGTTGGATTTGAATTTGTTAAAAAGTCTGGAGATAAAGTAGAAGTTGGAGATACAATTTTAAAAGTTATATATAACGATAAGGATAAATTTAGCGAAGCTTTTTCATATATTGAAGATGCAATTGTAATAGATGATGTAGCCTCAGATGTAGCATTAAAAATAAAGCAAAAACCACATGTACTAGATATAATTGAATAAGTATTAATGTGAAAAAAGGAGAAAGTATGGAAAAAGACGTATATAGTTTGTTTGAAAAATTAGATATAAAATATGAATTAATATTGCATCCAGCACTTTTTAAATCAACTGATACTGAACATGAAATGATAGATTTTAAAGGCGCTGTGTGCTGTAAAAATTTATTATTAAAAGATAAAAAAGCAAATAAATATTTTCTAGTAGCTTTGCAAATTAATAAACGTGCAGATTTAAAACTAATTGCAAGTAAACTAAATACGAGTAGACTTTCTTTTGCTAGTGATGAAGAACTTTTTGAAAACTTGGGTATAAAATCTGGAAGTGCATCAATACTAAATATTATTTTAAAACCAGATACAAAAGTAAAATTTGTTATAGATAAAGAATTACTAAATTTTGAAAAAGTATGTTTTCATCCAAATGTAAATACCGCATCTATTAGTTTTTCACCAAAAAAAATAAAAGAAATTTTAATATATTATAATTCAGATTACATTTTTTTAGATATTTAAAAAATATGTTTTAGAAAGAAGGTTTAAAAAGTGAGAATTATTGCTGGAAAGTATAAGGCAAAAAGATTAAATAGTCCAAAAACTGATAAAACAAGACCAACATTAGATAGAGTAAAAGAAGCTCTATTTAGTATAATAGATGGATATATTAATGATTCTAATGTACTAGATTTGTTTTCTGGTACTGGAAATTTAGGATTAGAGGCAATAAGCCGTGGTGCAAAATTTGCTTGGTTAAATGATGATAAAAATCTTGCAATATCGACAATTGTATCTAATACTCAGTTGACTAAATCACAAAATTATGTTAAAATAACTAAGAAGGATTACTTGAAATGTTTGAATCAAGTTAAAAAAGAGAATATGATATTTGATATTATATTTTTAGATCCGCCTTATGAAAGTAATTTAGGAATAAATACTTTAAAGTATATTTCTGAAAATAAAGGAAATATATTAAAAGAAAATGGAATAATTATATATGAAACAGATAAAAGTTTTACAAATAAAAGTAATAAAAAACAAGAAGGAATATTAGAAAGTTTTGAAAATCTAGAATTGGTAGATAAAAAGTATTATAGCAATGTGGTGTTATATTTATATCAGTGGAGGTAAAATTATGGAGATATTTACACTTTTGGAAAATTTAGAGGAATTAATAGAGGCAGGTGCAAAAGTACCTTTTTCAAGTAAAGTTATGGTAGATATAGATGAACTTCGAGAAGTATTAGAAGATATTCGTTTAAAATTACCAGATGAGTTAAAACAGGCTAAATGGGTTAAAGAAGAAAGACAAAGAATTATTTCTGATGCAGAAGCTGAAGCAGAAAAAATGATAAAAGAAGCTCAAGCTAAAATTGTTACATTAGTTGATGAGCATGTTATAACTAAGCAAGCATTAGAACAAAAAGAAGAAATTATAGAAAATGCAAATAAAGTATCTAAGGAAATAAGTGTTGGTACTCGTGATTACGCTGATGCAATTTTAGAAAAAGTAGAAGATATATTAAAAGAGACTTTAGATGTTGTTCATAATAATAGACAAGAATTAAAGTAGTAAATATAGTGATAATGAAATAGAGGTTGAGGATATTTATGGGAAGAAAGAAACAAACTACAAGTAAAAGAAATTCTCAAAGAAGCAGAGTATCTAAAAAGTCAAAGAAGCAATCTAAGACTTTTGCAAATGATATGATTGGAGGTCTTTTAGTAGTATTTGGAGTTATGCTTTTTGTATTTTATACATTTAGTAATATTGGAAATTTTGCAGAATTTATAAAAAAATTGTCATTTGGAATATTTGGTAAAGCTACATTTTTAATACCAGTTACTATGATAATAATTGGAATGTATTCAATTGTAAATGATGAAAAGGTAATATTAAAGTCAGAATTTAAAAAAGGACTTTTAATTACAACTTTATTTGCACCTACTTTAGCATTATTTATTTCAAATGATTTTAGTTTGTTTGATAATTTTGTAAAATATTTAGTTAACTCGTATAATCTTGGAACTGTTGGTGTAATAGGAGGCTTAATTTCTTCAATTTTTGTAAAATTAATAGGAATATTACCAAGTAGAATATTTTTTGTTGCTGTAACATTTATATCAACTCTTTGTATATTTAATATATCTTTTTCACAATTATTTAATGCTATTTCAAATTGTATTGAGTATGTGATGGATGTACTTACTAATGCAATTTCAATATTATTTAGACAAGACGATAATGTAATTAGTAAAAAAGAAAAATTAGAAGAAGATATAGATTTTGATTTTGAAGATGAGTGTCAAGAAGAGTTAGAAGAAAAATTAATTAAACCAGCTAAAAAAGGTATTATTGATAAATCTCTTATAGCAAAAATGAAAGAAAAGGGAAGTAAAACACCTGAGGCTAGTTTAGATTATGATAGAACTGAACAAGTAGAATTTGATTTTAACAAATTGGGTGGTAAGCCTAGTGAAACTGAAATACAAGCAAAACAACAACGTGATCAGTTTTTTAAAAAGCAAAAGGAAGAAAAAGAGGATAAAAGTGTAAAAGAGGTATTAACATTAGATCATGTAAATCATGTAATGGAAGATAATTATGAATTTCCTCCAATAGATTTTTTAAATATTCCAAAAGATGCTCAAGTTTTTGATAAAAAGGCTATTCATTCAACAGCAGTTAAGTTACAAAAAACACTGGCAAGTTTTGGCGTAGAAGCAAGAGTTACAAATATTACTAAGGGTCCAACTGTTACAAGGTATGAATTATCTCCAAGTACTGGTGTAAAGGTAAGTAAGATAGTAAATTTATCTGATGATATAGCATTAAATCTTGCGGCAAAAAGTATAAGAATTGAAGCTCCTATACCTGGAAAGGCAGCTGTTGGTATAGAAGTTCCAAATGGAGTTGCAGAATCAGTTGCTTTAAGAGAAGTTATTGAGTCTAAAACTTTTACAGAGCATAATTCTAAAGTTGCATTTGCTCTTGGAAAAGATGCTGCAGGAGAAGTTGTAGTTGCAGATATAGCTAAAATGCCACATACTTTAGTTGCTGGATCAACAGGTTCTGGTAAGAGTGTATGTATCAATTCTATACTTGTATCAATACTTTATAAAGCTAAGCCTAGTGAAGTTAAATTAATGTTAATAGATCCAAAGATGGTTGAACTTTCTGGATATAATGGTATACCACATTTGCTAATTCCAGTTGTTACAGATGCTAAAAAAGCAGCAGGTGCTTTAAACTGGGCAGTTCAGGAAATGGTAAATAGATATAATTTATTTGCCTCAAAAGGTGTAAAAGATATAAAAGGATATAATAAAGTAGTAGAAAAAGAAGAAGGAGTAAAATTACCTCAAATTGTTATAATAATTGATGAACTTGCTGACCTTATGATGGTAGCACCAAATGATGTAGAAGATGCAATTTGTAGACTTGCACAAATGGCAAGGGCAGCAGGTATGCACCTTATAATAGCGACACAAAGGCCATCTGTTGATGTAATTACAGGTATAATTAAAGCAAATATTCCTTCACGTATAGCTTTTACAGTTTCATCTCAAGTAGACTCTAGAACAATTCTTGATTCTGCAGGTGCAGAAAAATTACTTGGTAAGGGAGATATGCTATATTTTCCAGTTGGTGAAACTAAACCACTTAGAGTGCAAGGTTGTTTTGTATCAGAAAGTGAAATAGAAAAAATAGTTGAACATATAAAAGAAACAACAGATTCAACATATAGTAGTGAGATAATGGAAAGTATAGAAAAGGCAAATATTGGTGGTAAAGGTGCAAAAGGTGGAGCATCTTCTTCTGAAGACTCAGAAGGGGCAGATAGTGGAGACGCTTTATTAAATGATGCAATAGACTTAGTTATAGATATGGGAAGTGCATCTGCTTCAATGCTTCAAAGAAGATTTAAAATTGGCTATTCAAGAGCAGGCAGAATAATTGACCAAATGGAGGAAAGAGGCCTTATATCAGGCTATGATGGAAGTAAGCCAAGACAAGTACTTATTTCAAAGGCTGAATGGCAAGAGTTAAAAATGGGTGCAAATAATTCATCAGATCAAGATGACAATTCTCAAACAAGTCAAGATGTTAGTGAGTCTATTTCGCAAGTACCATATGATAATGTACCTGTTGAAATGGCACAAGTAGATATGTCTACTAAATATGCTGCTAGTAATGATTCAGTTAAATCTAAATCTAGATATAATATAGAATTGTAGTAAAAAAATAATAATAGAAAGGAAAATAAATATGGCTATAAGACAAATAAGATATAGAGAAGATGAAATACTAACAAAAAAAGCAAAGTTGATTGAAAACATAGATGATAAAGTAAAAGAATTAGCACAAGATATGCTAGATACTATGTATGAAAATGATGGTATTGGACTTGCTGCATGTCAAGTAGGTATGTTAAAATCCTTAGTAGTATATGATGTAAGTTATATAGATGAAAAAAGACCTAAAAAAGTTCCAGTTGTTATGGTTAATCCTAAAATAACTTCAAGATCGAAATCAATGGTTATAGTTGAAGAAGGTTGTTTAAGTTTTCCTAATGTATTTGAAAAAGTTGAAAGACATGAAAAAATAACAGTAGAATATTTAGATTTAAATGGTAAAAGACATGTTAAACATGCAAAAGGAATAGAGGCAGTGTGTATTCAACATGAAGTAGATCATTTAAGTGGTGTTGTATTTTTAGATTATGTAAAAATACAACATAGCTAAAAAGGTGGTTTTAGATATGTTATTAAAGTATAGAAGAAATATGAAAAAGAAAATATTTACTGCATTGAGTATAATAATTTTCCTAACTACTTTAGGACTAATTGTTTACTATTTTAAAAGTTATTATGATTCAGATATAGGAAAAACAAAAATATATAAAAAAGAATTAAAAAACAAAATAAATTTACAAGGTAATAAAACGATAATAAAGATTGTAAAAGAAGATATTAATAAAGATGGAACTGAAGATTATGTAGTACTTTTAGGTGAAGAAAAATATGAAGATAACGATACAACTAAAAGTACAGATATGAAAAAATTACTATCTAATGTTGAAATGTATAATAATATTTGTATAGATTATATTGATGGAAATACTAAAGAAACTAAAAGATATGATACTAAAAAGTCCTTTGGAACAGATGTTAATATACAGGTAAAAAAAGACAAAGAAAATAGTTATATATTGGTATCAGATACTTCTACTGGTAATATTGCTTTGCTATATTTAAAAGAAAACGAAGTAAAAAATATAATTGCTGATAGCTTTTCATCTGATTTTAGTGGGTACACAATTGAAGCTGAATTTAAAAAGGAAGATGAGACTAAACTAGTAGTATCGTTAGATAATTTTGGAAGGGATTATCTTACTAAAAAGGAAGAAAAAATTGAACTTGATTATAAAGATACAAATGTAAATAAAGATAATTACAGACTTACATATATGGCTAATAAGTTTTGTGAATTTGAAGTAAATCAAGATGAAGAACAAAATTTAGAACTTGTAGGAATACAAAATATACTTTATAGTAATAAAGGAGAGCTTGAGAAGACATCAGGTAAAGTTAAAACAAAATTTAAACTTAATGAAGATAAAAAACTAGTTATAAAAGATGTAGAAGTTATAAAATAAAAAATATAAAAACTATAAGTAATAAAAAATTACTCATAGTTTTTTATTTTAAATTTATTGGTAAATATTGAAAAAAATTTACATAATACTTGTAAAGTATATTAGAATAATTATTTTAATATGATGTTATTTTAATATACAAAAATATATTAAGAGAGGTAGTTTAAATGAAGAAAACACTTGAAGTAACTGTAAAAAATGGAAAGTTTGTTTCAGCTGAAGGAGAGGTAAAATCCTTTTCACCCGAAAAAGTAGTGGGGAATGGGTGGCTTCTTAGAAAACAGAATGAAGAAATTGAAGCTCTTTGTTTTCAGAAGTGCCAAGATGGTATTCACTCTGTTAGAGGAGTAATTAACAAAAAAAATAAGCTTATAGTTACATTGCGTATTCAAAAAAATGAAACGAATGAGACGTTTGAAACAAAGGTGCTAAAAAGCACGTATCTTACGTCAAATAAAGGTGAGCTTAGTGGTACCATCGGACTATCTGGAGGTAACATAGATGAACGGTATGTTTACTACCGTGATAATCGGTTTAACTGTTTCTTAAAGAAGCATAAGTTTACCAAATATGTAAGAGAAAATCCAAATAAGGATTATAGCCTGATAAATAATGGGCAGGTGAAGACAAATCTCTTTACTAATGGTGAAGTAAACATTATTTCGGAAGTGGCTGGTGAAAGTGTAGCAAATGTGGCAAATGCAACTTGGGTAATTTTCTATCAGGTAAAGGACAGCGAAGTTACAAAGGAACTAATTACTACTGAGTCGTATAAAGAAGTCATATTGCCAAAGATTTTAGTTGCAGACACTGTTGAAGATTACCTTAGAAAATTAAAGAAAAACTTCAAATCTTTAGAAGATGTAAAGTTTTATTTACACCGATTCGATTTTGTTGATTTTAATGAGAACAAAGTTAAAGAGGAGTTAGCGTGTGACAGTAAAAGTTTTCATGTAAAATATGAGTTAAAAGAAGAAGAATTAGATATAAAAGTGTACGAGAATTTTTATTGGGATTCTAAAGAAAGCATGGAAGCAGCAAATCTTTCTTCTGCACAGTATGATGTAAAAAGCGGATGTTTCTCAAAGGGATTTTTAGTCTTAGAAGCTAAGGCTGGTGTTTGTTTGGTTTAAAAAACAATAGGGAGTAGATTAATTTTCTACTCCTTTTATTTTTTTAAAATAGGTATTGCTAAGTTATTTGCAAAGTGGTTGTCTTCCTACACATACATTATCACATTTTCTATCTCTAAGTTCTAAAATAGGGGTTGGAGCAACTTCAAATCTATAATCAATACCTTTATTACAAATATATTCATTTATAATCATGTGACTTGGTACTTGACAAACATCATTGTTAACTATTTTTTGATATGTAAAGAAATCAAAATCTTCTGGAAGTTCACATACAGGTGCATAACTTTCTCTAACATCAGTAAAATTAACAGTATTTTTTAATACATCACGTACATATTCGATATTTGGACCAAGACAAAGTAATTTTGGAAAGTTGCCATTTGGAATAATTTGTTGCCATTCTTTACCTTCGTATTTTTTTAGAAGGTCGCATGCTCTATGTAAGTGAACAATTTCAAATTCAAAAAATCTTTCCCAGATTTTTTTTATGTAGGGATCAGTTTCATCATTAAAGCATGAATAATATAAATAGCACTCAGTGTACTCGTGCATTAATAAATTTTCTAGCCATGTTTGTGTTGGATCGATTAAACTTCCATATTGAGTAACATGGTCTTCTTCTACAAGTCCAATTTCTTGGTATAGTTTTCTTCCAATATCTGATGTATAAAATCCTCCAACATTCATGTAATAGTTCATAGTTTGTTGTTCTGCAGCAGTAATTATATTTACATTTAATTTAGTTATAAGTTCAGCATCTTTACATGTATAGCATTTTATAGAGTCTTTTGGATCACGATGATGAGAGATGGTAGGTCTTGCAGGCATTATTTCTGTATATCTACCAACTAATTTTTCAGGTAAAATCTTATATTCTAATTCAAGTAAATTACTATATCTGTATAGGTGATCAAAATCTTCTAAAAGCGCAAAATTTAAAGCATTTCTAACATTAATATCGGGTTCGTTTTGTGCAAGTCTTGCAGTCAAATCAACTGCTAATTGTTCATATGATATAGTAGTTTCTAAGATATTTTCATTTATTGGTTTTAAATTTTGTATAAGCATTTGCTGTTGTTTTTCTATACGTCTTGTAACTGCTATTTCTCTTCTTATATCATTATTTTTGCAATTTCTTGAAAACTGATGTGAAAACCAATTAGCTTCAAATTCTGTTCCATTCATAAGTATAATTCTTGTTTTGGTATAAGGGTTTACATCGCACTTATTATATGATTTGGGGTATAGTTTTTCCCAGTTCATAATTGTATCATCAATACATAATGGCTTTTGTTCAAATGGATTCATAAAAATTATCACACTCCTTAACAAATTATATTATTGAAAGTAAAATTTTATTACAATATTAATTAAAATTTGACATAACTAAAATACTATGATATAATATCCAAAAATTAAAAAACCAAGTTTTATTAAAGGAGGTAACAAGAATGTTAAGTATTCATGATGTAAGAACAAACCGGAATTATAACGCTTTTTATAAGGTATGTAAAGAGGAAAATATTGATTTTTTCATGATGATTGATTTAGTAAAATTATTAAAAGAAACTTTAGATTATGGTGAATCAATTAATAAAAAAAGAATTAGTTACAATAGAGTAAAAGATATGGCGACACTTAAAAGGCTTCGTGGTGAGGGACATGAGTTGTTAGATGCAGGTTATGAGGCTTTTACTATAAAATATAAAACTTTGTTAGCTATTGAAAAAATTTATGAAATTCAAAAAGAAGAAGATAGGTGTGCTGCAAAATATATGATTGAATATGGCTCAGTGCAGTTTATGAATTAAAATTTTATTGTTTAATTAGAAAAATAGAAAAAGATTTTGTTATATCTTTTTCTATTTTTTATAATTATGCAGGAAATTCATTAAAGACACTATAATAAAAATTCTCATATGTATCTAATAATTTACTTGGAATATACCCAATTCTTAAACAACTGTAAAATATTTTTGAATAGTACTCTTTAGCATCTTTTTCTGAAATTTCTGAATATTCATACCAAAAAGAAGTTTTCATTTTTTTCATATAAGAGTTAATCATATTATTTGTTGCGTTAGTATTTGAATTTATATATTCTAATCTTAGCTTTTTAAAATAATTTGATATTTCACTAAGATTTATTTTTTTTGATATTATTAAAATGGTTAGTGCACTAAACGATGTAAGTCCAGGAGTATTAATTAAATCTATTTGATATTTTTTTCTTTGACTCCAAGTTTTATTTAAAATATTTGGTTCTAATCCACTTTTAACAAATATATCTAGAATTTTTTTACTGTTATATTTTATTGAGAGCTTTTCCATTTCATCTTTTATATAATCATATTTAGGTGAGTATTGCAAAACATCCAGTAAAATTGCAGCAACTACTGCGTCGTTTTTTAAACTTCCCATAAAATAAGTTTCAAGTCCTACCTGCAAGGCATGGTTAACTTTTTTTTCATTAATAAGGTTACATTTTTTATCACCAAGAGCTCTTATTGCAAATAAAATGGCATCTTTGTATTCATCACCAAAATTAAGTACTAATTTAATATATTCATAGGAAACTTTGGTATTTTTAGAGTTTAGAAATTTTGCAGTATCTAGTACAAATTCACCATAATCTTTTAAAATATATTTTTCTTGCTCGGGGTAATATTTTAATAAATTACATAACCAAACAGCTTGTTGTAATAAGTCATATTTTAAATTATTTTCTAAAAGATAATTTTGTACATCTTCAGTTTCTCTTATAATATGGTAATTTCTTGTATTAATGATTTTCACTTTAGATAAAGATTCATTTACCATTTTTTTCTCACTAAAATCAGTTAATTGATTTTTTAATTCTAAAAGTCTTACTTCTTCTTTAGCTGAATCACTATTTGTACCAAAAAAGTTGTAAAAATAGTTTTTTGAATCTAATACCGAACGCTTACATAATGTACCATTAAAATAGTTTAGGTAAAAGTTTTGCAAATCCTTCATTTTTTTCCTCCATCTTTAATTAAAAATGTAATAGTAATTTTTTACATATTATACCATACTAAAAAAGTTAAGTCAAATTTATGTTATTTTATTATTTTTATAATTAAAACTATATTTTAAAATCTTTTTTTGTAATACAATTTGTTATAAATAAAAGAAGAATGTATATTATAATATAAATTATTATATTTAAAATTAGATTTACTACATTATTAAAAGTAGATATATTTAAAAATATTATAATGTATCTAGAAAGTAAGCATATTCCAACAGGCATAATAATCCACGAAAAATATTTTATTTTTAATTTTGTAACTTTTATTAATTGCCTAATACTAATAATTCCATTTAAAATTTCACTAATATATATAACGATTAGATATCCATAAATGGAGTATATAGGAAGTAAAAAATATAAAAGTGAAATGCTAACAAATAGATCTAAAATATTACATTTCATAACATTTACTTGCTCATTTAATCCTTTTAGCATACCATCTACTATTGTGTCTAAGTACATAATTAATACAACTGGACAAAGGAAAAGTAAGTATGTACCAACTTCTGAGTTATTATATATTATTTTAGATAGTTCATCAGAAAAGTTTAAAAAAATACCAAAAATACAAGCCGAAAATATTAAAGTAGATTTAAAAATTTTAGTTGTTAAAGTATTTATTCTTTTATAGTTTTTAGTTACAAATATACTAGAAAACTCAGGTATTAAAAGTGAACTAAATGAATTTATAAATACACTTGGAAAAAGTAGTATAGGAAGTGTCATGCCACTAACTAAACCATATTGTGATAAAGCTTGTTCACAAGTAAGACCAGACTTTTCTAATCTTAAAGGTATTATTAACTGTTTTAAGGTGGATAGACCAGAGCGAATATATGATGTTATAGCTATTGGTATGCAAATTTCAAATATATCTTTTTTGTAACTTTTTGTATTTACATTTATTAATTTTTCTTTTGCTATCTCTAGTTTGTATAATATATATACATATGTAAATGAAAAAGCTTCACTAAGACATGTTCCTATTACTAGACAAATACAAGCATATTCTAACCCTTTAGGAAGTAGTATAAAAAGTAATGAACATATTAGTATTATTTTTACAAATTGCTCTATAATTTGTGAAGAAGCTGTTTTAAAAACTTTTCTTCTAGCTGAAAAATAACCATTTATTGCTGCTGACATTGATATAAAAGGCAAACTTATACCTACTATATACAGTGGAGTAGTAGTTATTTTGTTATGTAGGCATACATTAACAATAAAATTTGAAAAAGTAATAAGTATTAAACATGCTAAAAAACCAAAGCAAAAACTATAAAATATTGCTTGTTTTGCAGCTTTTAAAGCACCACTTTTGTTATCACATGCAATTTGTTCAGAGACTATTCTTGTAGTCGCAAGATTTATTCCTGATGTTGCAAGTGTTATAAAAAAAGTATATATTGACATTATAAGTCCAAATAAACCAATACTTTCACTTCCAATTTTATTTGAAATATACACATTAAATATAATTCCTATCGTTTGCATTAAAATAGAAGTAGAAGTAAGTATAAGCACGTTTATTATAAATAATTTAGCTTTTCTCAAAATATCACCTTAAATAATATATATGTACTAGTTTGTTATATAATACAGCAAATTTTTTTAAAATTATATATTATTTTTGCGTTTTTAGTAAAAGTATGATAAAATAGTACAAATTATTAACATAAATAATGCAAAATTTTGTATGTAGAAAAAGGAGAATAATTATGCAAGAATTTCAATTTAAAAAAGAAGATAAACAGATAATTTATAAAATATTTGCAGAAGATGAAAAATACCAAGGTATTGGTATAAATATTATTGATTTAAGTAAACAAGTAGATGATGTAAGATTTTTAAATTTTAATCCTTCATTATATGTAGATAGTATATCTACCAATTTTGATCCTTATCAGACTACTAGTTTGATAGAAAAAAAGAAATGGAAACTTCGTGAACCATCAGAATGTTATATAATAGATGAAGATATAGAAAAATTTGAGTTAGAATCTTATTTTGAAGGAAAGTATTTAGGAAATATAATCTTTAATACTTTAGATGGTAAAAAAGTAGTTTGTTTTGTATCAAAAAGCAAAAATAATAAATATTATAAATTTATTGATTTAACTTTTACTGATATACTTGCATGCACTGAATGGGATTTAGATTTTGAATATTTGGGCTTTTGCGATAAATCAAAGCAAGAAGCCCATGAAGAATACCAAAGAAGGTTACAGGAAATGAAGCTAGAATGTAGCTTTATTACGCAAATTAACCAAAATAATGAAGAAAAACTTATAAGTTATAATGGTAAAAGACCATCAAAAGATGCAAGCAAAAAATATGAACTATTTAAAAGTAATATTTTAAATTTATTAGATTATAGATATATTTTAGAAAAAAGTGAAAATAAAAATCTAGAAGAAACAAATAATTAAATTTTTTTAGGAATAAGCGGGAATTTATATTCTTGCTTATTTTTTTATTAATGTTTTAGCATATTCTTGCAAAAAAATACATAATCTGATAAAATATTAGGAGTGTAATTTTTTTATTGGTTGTGAGGTAAAGAATGAAAAGAAAGTTTAAAATTGGTATATTATTTTTATTATTTCAAATTATATATATTCCAGCGCTTACTATTTTATTAGTGTTTTATGGACCATTTACTAATACTCGTGATATGGTAGTTACAACAGCTATGACAACAATGACGCATCAGTATTTTGCTACATGGTTTTTAAGTGAGGAAAAGATAAATGAAATATTAAGAGCAAATAGACCAGAGGAAACAAATGAGTTACAAGAAGTTGATGAAATAAAAGTTAGTGAAAATGTAAATGATGGTATTGAACTTGTTGATGTAAGTTCTTCAACATATAAAGGATATTTGTTAATTATTAATGACCCGTCAAGAGTAAAACTTGCTTCTTCACCAAGACTTGGAAAAGTAGGTGCAACTACTTCACAAATTATTGAAGCAAATGATGCAGTTGGTGGAATTAATGCTGGAGGTTTTGAAGATGATGCTCTTGGAACAGGTGGAAAACCTGCTGGTATAGTTATAGAAGATGGAAAGTTAAAGTCAGGTAGTAAAACACAAAATTACAAAATAGTTGGTTTAGATTCTTCAAATAGAATGGTTATATCTAATTCTTTAAATTATGCGGGAATGCAAAAATTAAACTTAACAAGTGCAGTAACATTTGGTCCAGTAATAATTATGAATGGTCAGCCAACTATAAGAAATGGTGATGGTGGTTGGGGAATTCAACCAAGAACAGCAATAGGACAAAAAAAAGATGGTACTGTATTAATGCTGGTAATTGATGGAAGACAAAAAGATAGCCTTGGAGCTACATTAAAAAATGTTCAAGACATATTTTTAAAATATGGTGCATATAATGCGTTTAACCTTGATGGTGGAGCATCTACTACTATGGTATATGATGGAAAAGTTGTTAATAAACCAAGTGATATAATGGGAGAGCGTTATGTACCAAATGCGTTTATAATTACTAAACCAAAAGCAAAAGAATAGGAGTAATATATGAAAAAAGTATTAACATATTTGATAGTATTTATCGCTATTGGAACAATTATCACAGTTGTTTCACTTAGTTTTGTAGATAATTTTTTATATTCAATGAGCCAAAGTAATACGTTTATATCACAAGAGGATAAAAAAAGCGATGAAGATTCTGTTATGGAAGTGAGTAAGATAAAAATTGACGAAGGTGCAACAAATTTACAATATTCTTTTAATAATAAATATTATACTTATCTAAAAGATTCAAAAGTGTATGTTAATAAAGTAAGTGATGGACAAAATTTTTCTGTAATAGAAGAAGAAGAAAAAATTTGCTACTATAATTTGTTATATGATAAAAATTTAATTATATATATAACTGAAGAAGAAACATCAAAAACTAATACAAAGTTAGTTATAAATACATATGATATTGAGTCAAAAAGAAAGAGTAAATATAATAGTTTTAATGTTACTAATTTTTCAAGCATTAAAGATATGAATATGTCACCTATTATAAACATAATATATATTAATATAGAAACTAAAAATAACACAAAAACTAATAATACTATATATAGGGTTGATCTGTTTAATAGTATGTCACAAGTAAAGTCAGGTACAATATTTGATAAAATGATAATGTTACAACATAGAGATAGAGTATATTATGAGGATACTAATAATAATATTTATAGTGGTTCAACAAAACTTAATATATTTAAAACTGATGTAAAAATGATAGGTATAGACTTAGATGATAATATTTATTTTTTAAGTGATGATAATAAAAGTGTATATAAATTAAAAGACAATAAGATAAAAGATACTATTAAACTTACAGATAGTGATATTGTAACTACGTATACAAATAATGTTAGTACATATATTATTTATCCTACATATGTAATTGATGTATCATCAAAAAATCCGTTAAAAAGAATATCTAGAATGTCAGAATATGTTAAATTTGAAGCAATAAAGGATGATACAATGTATCTTAGAACATCAGATAATAATTTAGTTGCTACAAAGATTTTAATGGATGAAATAGATGAAGAGACTAATGACAATGATGATGACAAGGAAGGTAATTAAAGAATAGGGGAGAAAAATATGACTATAATACATACAATTATATTAGGAATAGTGCAAGGAATAGGTGAATTTTTACCTATTTCTAGTTCTGCACATTTAATACTTGTAAGATATTTATTTAATTTTGAGCAATTAGATCCTACATTTGAAACAGCCTTTGATGTTGCACTTCATTTTGGAACTTTACTTGCAGTGCTATTTGTATTTTGGAAAGATTGGTGGGCATTATTTACTGGAGCCTTAAAAGGAGTAGTAAAAAAAGAGAAAAGTTTTGAATCTAAAATGTTTTGGTATTTAGTTGCAGCAACTATTCCTGGAGCAATAATTGGTATGGCTTTTGAAGGTATAATAGAAGATTTAGTTAGAAGTAATGTTGTTATAATTTCAATACTTCTTGCAATCATGGGAATATTTATATATCTTGGAGATAAATGGGCACAAAAGACGTATAAAAATGAGACTGATTATGAACATATGACTTTTAAACAAACTTTTATAATTGGTCTGTCACAAGCGTTGGCTGTTATTCCTGGATTTTCAAGATCTGGAACTACTATACTTGCAGCAAGACTTATGGGAATTACAAAAGAGGCAGCAGCTAAATTTACATTTTTACTTTCTACACCTATAATTTTTGGTGCTGCAATAATAAAAGTAAAAGATTTGATAATTGGATTTGATTTTTCTATTATTATAGGAATAGTTACTGCAGCAATAGTAGGGGTAGCTAGTATTAAGTTTTTGTTAAGGTATATAAAGAAAAATGATTTTGCCGTTTTTGCATATTATAGGGTAATTGTTGCAATTATTGTACTTGTTAAAGTTTTTTTCTTTTAATTGGTAAATTATTAACAAAATCTAAATAGTATCATAAAATAAAATAAGGTTATGCCTTATTTTTTTTATGGAGGGATTTTGTTTTGAAAAGAAATGTAATTAAGAATTTTATAAAGGTAATGTTTATATATATATTTATAATGATAGTAACATTATGTGTTACTAAAGTGTTTGCGTTTTCACCATCTAGCCCTGAACTTATAAATGGTATAGATGTAAGTGAATTTCAAGGAAATATAAATTTTAGTCAAGTAAGAAGTTCGGGTGTAGAAATAGTATATATACGTTCAAGTGAGGGAACTAATTTTATAGATCCATATTTTAAACAAAACTATGATAATGCAAAGGCAAACGGTTTAAAGGTCGGATTTTATCATTACGTTACAGCACGTAATGTTGAACAAGCAAGAGAAGAAGCAAGATTTTTTGTATCTGTAATTTCTAATACAAGTCCAGATTGCAAACTTGCAATGGATTTTGAGTATTTTGGTTGGCTAAATGCAAATCAAGTAAATGAAATATCATTTGCATTTTTGCAAGAAGTAGAAAGTTTGAGTAAAAAAGAAGTGATTGTATATTCAAACGTATCAAATGCTATTAATGTTTTTAGCACAGAACTTGCAAATAGATATCCTTTATGGATTGCAGAGTATGGTGTAAATAGGCCTGTTCCAAATGGTAAATGGAATGAGTGGCTAGGGTTTCAGTATACAGATGAAGGTAGAATAAATGGAATTTTTTCAAATGTGGATAAAGATTATTTTACTAAGGAGATATTTTTATCAGATAGTAGTACTATATCAAAAGTTGATAATCGTCCTACAAATGATAATTTAAATAATGTAATTTATACTGTAAGATATGGTGATACATTAGGAGCGATTGCTAATAGATATGGTACTACTGTTGCAAATATAGCTAGATTAAATAATATATCAAATCCCAATTTAATATATGTAGGAGAGAGATTAATAATTAGAAGTAATATAAATATAAATAATACACAACAAAGTAATGTATCAAATGTAGTGTATATTGTTAAAAGTGGAGATACATTAGGAGCAATTGCAAATAGATATGGTACTACCATTTCTAATTTAGTTAGATTAAATAATATACCAAATCCAAATTTGATTTTTGTAGGGGAGAGAATAGTTGTGTCTACTCATCATGGTACAGATAATCACGATACAAGTCATATTATGTATACAATAAGGTATGGTGATACGTTATCAAGTATTGCATACAGATATCATACAACAGTTGCAAATTTAGCAAATTTAAATAAAATAGTAAATCCAAATTTAATATATGTAGGTGAAAAAATTAGAATATAAATATATTAAATTTAAAAATATATCTACATTTATTTGCAAACAATGTGTACCTATGTTATAATATTTGCTGGAGGAGTGATAACATGTTAGATAACTTAGAAGTATTATGTCATAGTTCAATTAGAATAACAGGAGAGAAGACAATATATATAGACCCTTATGAAATAAAAGAAGAGTATCATGATGCAGATGTGATTTTTTGTACACATGCACATAATGATCATTTTTCTCCTCAAGATATATTAAAAGTAAAAAGTGAAGATAGTTTTATTGTAATTGTGGAAGATAATGTAACAGATGCTTTAAAACTTGGATTCAAACCACATTTTATAACAGTAGTTAAGCCAAATTATAAATTTTATGTAAATGGTATAGAGTTTTATACAACTCCAGCATATAATACAAACAAACCATTTCATCCAAAAGATAATGAATGGGTTGGTTATGTTATAACATTAAATAATATAAGATACTATATATCAGGTGACACAGATCATTTACCAGAACTGGATAATATTGAATGTGATGTTGCATTACTTCCAGTTGCTGGAACCTATACTATGGATTACTTTGAAGCAGCAGAACTTGCAAATAAAATAAAGCCAAAGTATGCAATTCCTACACATTACGGAAGTATTGTAGGAATTGAAAGTGATCCAATAAATTTTGTAAGGAGCTTGCATAGAGATATCGAAGGAAAAATACTTATGAAATAGAAAAATTTAAATTGTCTAAATATATAAGTAAAGAGAGTTTTAATATAATTTAAAACTCTCTTTTAACTTAACTTAACTTCTGTATACTGCATGTATTGATTTTATATCTTCGATTTCTTCAGCTAAACTTTTTAATTTTGTTTCTAAACAAAAAATTCTTATTGCAAGTAATTCTTTGTTTTCTAAATCCATTATTTTTGAAATTATATCTTCTATTAAATCAAACATAGATTCAAATTTTGAATTAATTCTTGAAATTTCAAGGCAAGTATAATTGTTTAAGTTCTTTACACAAGTTCTACCTTCTTTGCTATCGTCCACATTTATAGATTCTGGACTAATTGTAAGCTCAGGATTTTCGCAGAGTTCGATTATAGCATTTTTTAAATTTGGTTGTTTTGTCTCATCAATCTTATACTTTGTTAAGTAATAATTTACATACTTTTCTGCTGATTCTTTGCATACTTTTTTTCTGTCCATAGTTTTTACCTCCTCATCTAAGCCAATCAATAATATCTTCATTTAATATTACAGGTCGTTTTTTTTGTCCATATCCAAGTATTGTTTGAGGACCACAGTGAAAATCAGTTCCACCACTAAATAATAAATTATTATTTTTTGCATAATTTATTAAAAATTTTCTTTGAAGGTTTGTATGAGAGCTGTGAATAGCTTCAACACCCATTGCATCAGTTGTAGAAAAAATATAATCAAGTAATTTTTTTACCTTTACTTCACTGTTATAAATATACAAAAATGGGTGAGAAACAATTGGAATTCCACCTGCTTTTATAATTTCACTTATAGTGTCTTTGTAATATGGAAGTTCGATTGTGGTATCAATATAAAATTTAGTTCTTGGATTAGCAACTAATTTTTTATAAAATAATTTTGGCTCATCCCATACAATAGGAGCTGCTGAAATAAAAAATGATCTATTTTGTCTATATTGTCTAAGATCTTTACAAAGTATCTCAGTTGCAAAACAACCTTTTGGTAAATCAATTTTTTCAGAATGCTTTAGTCCTATATTATCACAGATTTTAAGCAACATTTTTAATTGTTCTTCTTGTGATACATTATAACTAAAATTATATTTGTCTAAAAAGTTTTGTATTTTTTCTGGATCAGCAAAATAGGCAAGAATTTCAATTGGAATAAATTTTCCAGTAGAAGGATCTTCAATTCTTGTTGCAATTTCACATCCAATATCAACTTTTAAATTTCCCTTAATAGCTATTGGTAAGGAATTTAATGTTTTGTATCCTGGCAAACAAGTATTATGATCTGTTATAAATATCCGTTCTAGGTTAAATTTTCTGGCCATAAAAATTATTTGCTCGATAGTAAACATTCCATCTGATTTATTAGAATGTATGTGCATATCTAACTTTGTATATACATCTCTATTATTATGATATTTTACATCTTTAATAGCACTTTGGTAAAGTTCATATTTTTCTTTTTCTAATTTTAGACTCATAATTATTTCCCTCCACTTAAATTTAAATTTGGTTATTTAAAGTAATGTATATATATTAACATAATTTTGTAGAAAAATCAAGTAATTTAATAAAATAAAAGTTCTTAGTTCAATTGTTATAATGATAATATAACAGTTTAGGTTAATGTATATATATAAATTGACTTTAATTATGTAATGTGATATAATACACAAAAATAAATTTAACTATTAATTAATATTAAAGTGGAGGTAAGTATGGATACTGAAAAATTAGTAAAAATTGTTGAAGGAACAAATAACCAGAAATTATTGCAAGAAGTATTTAATAAAGGGTATAAATCAGTAAAAATTGCAGCATTAATGAATATTAATGATTTAGAATTCTTAGAGCATATATTAGAATTTGAAGAAAGTACATATAAGTATTTTGTATTAATAAAAATTTTTAAGTCATTATTAGGAGACGATTTTGATGTATTAGTATTTAAAGATTTTTTTGAAAAATCTTTTGATAATAGTATAGATATTTCAAATATACAAGAATTAACTAATTTAGATAATAATAGAATTTTTGATATTTTATATGAAAGATATTTTAAATATAGATTAGAAGATTATGAACGTTTAATAAGCGGTAGTATTGAATATAAATTATATAATGAGTATAAAAAAGCGGTAGCTTTATTTAGTAGATGTTATACAAAGAAATTTATTGTAGAGGATAGAATTTCTTGTTTAAATTTTATTCGATATATACCAGATGACTTTTTTTTTAATATGTTAAGTGATGAACCTAAAATATTTTATAATATCCATAATATGGATATTAATGAACTAGAAGTTTTATTTGAAAAAATTGATAATGTAAAAAATAGAATTACTGACATGATGTTTGTAAATATAGTTACGGGATTAGATAATTCTAGAATATATTCTGTTGATAAGTATATTGAATACTGTATTTTAAATATATCAGATAAGAGACTTTTAAAAGAAGTATCACTTTCTTCAGTCTCTTGGTATACTAAACTTTTAGCTTTGGCAAAATTAGAAGGTAGATTAGAAGATTAAAAAATTAAAAGAAAATACACTTAAGTTAGTAAAAATTACTAATTTAGGTGTATTTTAGTTTTTTTATAGCAATAAATATTACTAATAATATTTACAAACGAATGTTTATAGTGTATAATTAAAACAAAAGTGAGGAAATTTTATGGAAAAGAAAAGTAATATGTTATATACAGATATACAATATTTAAAAGGTGTAGGTCCAAAGATGGCTGAACTTTTGAGTAAACTCAACATTAAAACTATAAAGGATTTAATTGAATATTATCCAAGAATTTATGAAGATAGGACAAAACTATGTAGCATATCTAGTCTCAAAGTGGGTGAAAATTGTTTATTCATAGGAAAAATATGTGATAGGATTCAAATAAGAAGAATAAGAAAAAATTTAGCTATATATTCTACCTTTGCAGGTGATGATACTGGAATATGTAAATTAGTTTTTTTTAATCAAAAGTATGTAGCAAGTTCTTTAAAGGAAGGAAATATGTATCTTTTTTTTGGTAGACCATCTTTTGAAAATGGAAAAATATGTGTTGAATCACCAGAAATATTTAATGTTTCTGATGTAGAAAAAATACAAGGAATATATCCTATATATAACTTAACTGCTGGTGTTACACAAAATTATTTGTTTAAGCTTATAAATAAGGTATATGAAGAAAAACCACTTTTTAAAGAAATATACTCTAATGAGTTTAGAAAAAAATATTCATTGTGTGAACTAAATTATGCAATGCAAAATATACATTTTCCAAAAAATTTAAAAGATGTACAGATGGCAAGAAATAGACTCATATTTGATGAATTATTTCTTTTTCAACTAGCAATGATTTGCATAAAAAATAGTAATATTGGTCATAAAAAAATAAATATATTTAAGGAAGTGGAATTAAAACCGTTTCTTGATTTACTTCCATTTAGCCTTACAAAAGCACAAAGTAAAGTAGTAGAAGAAATAAAAAAAGATATGTATTCAACAAAATTAATGAATAGATTAGTACAAGGAGATGTTGGTAGTGGTAAGACTATAGTAGCAGCTTTAGCAATGTATATTGCTGTAAAAAATGGTTATCAAGCAGCACTTATGGCACCAACTACAATTCTTGCAACACAACATTATGAGGAGCTTAGTAAATATTTTGAAAAACTTGGAATTGTTTGTGAAATAATTACATCAAGTACAACTAAAAAGAAAAAAGAAGTAATAATTGAAAGATTAAAAAAACATGAAGTAGATATCATTATAGGGACACATTCATTAATTGAAGATAATATTGAATTTGAAAAGCTTGGATTAGTAATAACTGATGAGCAACATCGATTTGGTGTAAAACAAAGAATGAAACTAAGTAATAAAGGAGTAGGAGTAGAAACATTGGTAATGACAGCAACACCAATTCCTAGGACTTTATCAATCATGTTATATGGTGATTTAGACTTATCAATTATTGATGAAATGCCACCAGGAAGAACTCCTGTTAAAACTTATGCAATTGGTGAATCTTTAGAACAAAGAGTAAATGAATTTATAAAAAAACAGATAAGAGAGGGAAGGCAAATATATGTAGTTTGTCCTTTAGTTGAGGAAAATGATACTTTGGATTTAAATTCAGTTGAAAAATTATATGAAGAATACAAAAATAATATTTTTACTGAATTTAATGTAGAATTTTTACATGGTAAAATGAAAAATAAACAAAAAGATGAAATAATGAAACGTTTTAAGGACAATGAAATAAATATTTTAATTTCTACAACTGTTATTGAAGTTGGAATTAGTGTTTCGAATGCTACTGTTATGGTTATAGAAAATGCAGATAGATTTGGTCTTGCTGCATTACATCAACTTCGTGGTAGGGTAGGAAGAGGAAAGCATCAATCATATTGTATATTAAAAAGTAAAAATAGATCTTTAAAATCAAGAGAAAGACTAAAAATAATGGAAAAAAGTAATAGTGGATTTGATATAGCACAAAAAGATATGGAACTTAGAGGACCAGGAGACTTTTTTGGAATTAGACAATCTGGATTACCAGAATTTAAATTAGCTAATTTACTAACAGACGTAAAAATTTTAAAACAATCTCAAGAAGCGGCTAAATATATAATGTCTAGTGATCCAACTTTGTTAGAACATAAAGAGTTAAAAAAAGTACTGTTTGAAAAATTTGGTGAGCAACTTATAAATAGAAATACATAAAAATAGCAGATAAGGAAACTTCTTATCTGCTATTTTCTTAATTTTTTTATTTAGTCATATCTTTAATTTCTTTAAAATCTTTTTTTATAGTATTGCCAATTCTTCTAACAATACTCTTTTGCTTATTTTTTCTTTTCATCATATTTTGAAGTCTAGCTCTTTCCATAGCTTTTTTGTAAACTTCTAATTCTTTTTTAGCAATACCTTTCTCATCTTTTTGACTAACAGTTTCTTCAACTTCAAATTTAATTTTTCTATATTGTTCATCATTTAATTTACTTAGATTTTTCAAATGTTTGTACATATCTTTTTCGTCATAAAAAATATATCCGTTTTTTCCTTCTAATATTTGGTCCTTATTTATTTCATCCATTCTTTGAAGAACTGGAAGCCCCATAGCCATTGCTTCTAACATTGAAATTGAATTCATTTCTGTAAGAGAAGATGTAAGATAAAGTTTTGACATTGCATAATATTTTGGTAAATTTTCATGAGGTACCTTACCAGTAAATCTTATTTTTTCTGAGATTTTTAATTTTGAAGCTTGTTCTTTTAGACTTTCTAAATCAGGTCCATCGCCAATTGCAACAAAGTATATATTATCATTTTTTTGTAAAGTTTTGTTTAAATAATCTAGTGTTACATCAACACTTTTTTCTGATCCCATTCTTCCAACAAAACAAGCAATAAAAGCGTTTTCTGGAATATTAAGTTCTTTTTTTAGGCTTTCAATTTCATCCTTTTTTACATCTTTTGGATTAAACAAATTCATTTCTACTGAATTTGGAAGTATTCTTACTTTTTTTCTATGGCTAGTTTTTTTTATGTATTCAAAACATTTTGGAGAAGGGCCAACTATTGCTTTAGATTTACCAGCATAAAATCCTAAAAATTTATCTAATATTTTCCCTCCAACCATTCTTGCAAGAACTTTAGGCATAACATAATATACATAATCATCATATGCAGTATGTAAAGTATAGACTAAAGTAGAGTTTAATTTTTTTGCAGCCCATATTCCAAATAGCCCCATGCTAAATTCTGTATGAACATGTATTATATCAGGCGCAAATTTTTTTAAAATGTTAAGTCTTGTTTTACTATATGGATAAGAAATACCAAATCCATATATACTTTTTAAAGATTTTGCTGGACAATATAAAACTCCATTTTCAACATAATGTTTTTTTGCAGTAGGACTACATGTAACTACTAAAACATCATGTCCAAGAGCAGTTAATCCATCTTTTAAAGTTTTTATATGAGTCGTTACTCCATTCATGTATGGAAAGTAAGTCTCAGATAATAAAGCTATTTTCATATATTTTTACACATCCTTTGTTCGACAAATTAATTATATTATAGATTATATTAAATTGCAAGTATTTTAATGAATATATTTATTAGTAAATTTTACCAATATTGTATATTTTAAGCAATTTTATTATATATATGTTGACACTAAATTTAAAGAATGCTATAATTATGTATATTTTATATATTATGGAGTTTTGAATAAAACGACTGGAGGCTGATTATATGATTTTAGTGGAAGAAAGACTAAACAATATATTAAGAAAAATAGTAAAAAAAGACTCTGATTATATAAAAGAGATATTATGGATGTTATGTTATAAACCAGAATTTGTTTTAGATACATTAAAATTAAGTGATAGTAAAATAAATGTTTGTGATTTAAAAAAAATGATATTAAGCGAATATAAAAAAGCACATAATGATTTTGAGTTTGCAAATGAAAATACTTGTTATAATACATATGGAGTAGATTTAAAAATAGAAGACCCGGTTTTGCGTGATGTTGTTATTGAACATTGTCTTGAACTTGCAGAAGATCAGGTCTTACTTAGAAGTTGTATTTTTAATATTTGTTCAAAAGTAAGTAGCTTATATCATGAAGAAGAAATATTAGAAGCTTTTAATCTTTTATATTTTGACATGAAAGAAAAAAAGTATATTGAAAAAAATGTTGATTTATATAAAATAGGGGAGTTATTAAAATCTATTCAAAGTCAATATTATAGTAATTATACTCCAAAAAATAAAAAGGAGTCGAATGATAATTTTGAAAGCTCAAATACAAAGACTAAGTTGAATTATAAATATTTAATATACAATGAAGAAATCATAAAAAATTTTTTCTATTTTATAGATAAATTTGATAGAAAAGAAGATGCAATTGAGTTTTTAGAAAAATATGGAAATATAATTCATAGTTTAAAAGAAGTAAATTTAGAGCCCGAAATATTATTGCAAAATGAAGAAAATATAAAATATTTATATAATTCCATTGAAAGATTATATGATAGTACTTAAAGCTTATTATATGAAACTTATATTATAAAAAAATTATATCGCTATTTATTAACGATATAATTTTTTATTTATTTCATATTTTTTAGTTCTTCAATAAAATCGCGTATAGTAGCAGCTTTTTCAAATTCATATTTTCTAGCATATGTCATCATTTCTTGTGTTAATCTTTCAATGCTTTCTTCAATAGTTTCTCCTTTTTTTACATCAATAGCTTCCTTTTCAGATTCTTCAAATGTTGCTTTAACACTTTCCCTAATATCCTTTACAATAGTTTTAGGAACAATATTATGTTCTTTGTTATATTGTTCTTGTATTTTTCGTCTTCTGTTAGTTTCATGTATAGCTTTATCCATAGAATCAGTTAACTCATCAGCATACATTATAACTTTTCCATTAGCATTTCTTGCAGCACGACCTATTGTTTGAATTAGTGAACGCTCGCTTCTTAAGAAACCTTCTTTATCTGCATCTAAAATAGTTACAAGTGAAACTTCAGGTATATCAAGTCCTTCACGAAGCAAGTTAATTCCAACTAATACATCAAACTTACCAAGTCTTAAATCACGTATTATTTCAAGTCTATCAAGTGCATCTATATCAGAGTGCATATATCTTACTTTAACACCTTTATCAGAAAGATAGCTAGATAATTCTTCAGCCATTTTTTTAGTAAGGGTAGTAATAAGTACTTTTTCGCCTTTAGAGGTTGTTTCATTTACATTTATTAGTAGATCTTCAATTTGTCCTTCAGTAGGTTTTACAATAATCTTAGGATCAAGCAAGCCAGTAGGTCTTATAATTTGTTCAGCTACGCATTCACTACGACTATTTTCATAATCAGCTGGAGTAGCACTTACATATATTCTATTTTTTGCTTTTTTCTCCCATTCTTCAAATCTAAGAGGTCTATTGTCAAAAGCAGATGGAAGTCTAAATCCATTATCTACAAGAGATTCTTTCCTTGCTCTGTCTCCGTTATACATACCTCTAATTTGTGGTACAGTAACATGTGATTCATCAATTACAACTAAAAAATCATCTCCAAAATAATCAAATAGAGTGTAAGGAGTACTTCCAGGGGCTCTACCACTCATTACAGCAGAGTAGTTCTCAATTCCTTGACAAAAACCAGTTTCCCTTAACATTTCTATATCAAAATTAGTTCTTTGCTCAATCCTATATGCTTCTACAATTTTATCTTTGTCTTTAAAATATTTAACTCTTTCTTTCAGTTCTTCTTGAATTTTAAGTATTGCTTGTTCAATTTTTTCTTTAGCTATAACATAGTGAGATTTAGGATAAATAAATTCATGTTTTGAGGTAGCCTTTACTTTGCCAGTTATAGCTTCTACCAAACAAACTCTATCAATTTCATCTCCAAAAAATTCGATACGAACTAATTCATCTGTACTATCAGCAGGGAATATATCTATAATATCACCTTTAACTCTAAAGTTACCACGTAAAAAATCAATATCGTTTCTAACATATTGCATTTGAACTAATCTTTCAATAACTTCTTCTCGTGATTTTTTCATACCAGGTCTTACAGAAAGTACCATACTAGAATAGTCTTCTGGTGAACCAAGAGAATATATAGATGAAACAGAAGCAATAATTATAACATCTTTGCGTTCAAATAGTGCAGCAGTAGCACTATGGCGAAGTTTATCTATTTCATCATTTATACTACTATCTTTTTCAATATATGTATCAGTAGAGGCAATGTACGCTTCAGGTTGATAGTAGTCATAATATGAAATAAAGTATTCAACTGCATTGTCTGGAAATAACTCTTTAAATTCACTATATAGTTGTCCTGCAAGAGTTTTATTATGAGCCATAATTATAGTTGGTTTTTGAACTTGCTCTATAATATTTGCAATTGTAAAAGTTTTACCACTTCCAGTAACACCTAAAAGTGTTTGTTCTTTATATCCTTTTTTTATACCATTTACTAATTTTTCAATTGCCTGTGGTTGATCTCCAGTAGGCTTGTATTTTGATATTAATTTAAACATATTTTCCTCCAAAATTTGTATGTATTTTCATATATAGAAATATTATACAAAACATTCGTTTAGGTGTCAATAAAAATATGTATTTTAAGTAAAATTAGGGAATATTTGCAATTTTATGTAAAATATGGTATAATAAAAATATGTAAAAATATATAAAACTATTATAATTAATTAGGAGGAATATTTTATGAAGAACATGGAAAAGGTTATTAAGGTTATGAGTACTTTGGAGGAAAAAAAGCAAAAAATTGCGGTTGACTTCAAAGAGTTATCTTTAGTAAGTTCAAGTGCTTCAAGAAAAAAGGTCAGGCAGCTTTTTGAAGAATTATCATATGCAGAACAAATGCGGGTGTGGTACGCTGTGGGGGATGAAGAGTTATTCTTTGAAGATATAAATAATCTCAGCGTTCATGCTAGAATAGTTTTAATTGCGCAATTAATAGTTGAAGATTGTGTACCTGAAACATTTGAAGAATTGGAAGCTGATGTAAAGCTTATGAAAGAGGAGGAGCAGGAAGAAAAACTTGAGATAGATGGCGCAGAAGAATATATTGATGCTTACGATGCCGAAATATAAATTTTAAAGAAAAAAATCGTTGATTTTGGAAACAATTTCAACGATTTTTATTTTGTATAATTTATAATAAATTTAATTTAAAAAGTTCATCACTAAATCAATTATAACATCCTTTTCTTTTGGATTAGATTGTGCAATTAATAGAGTAAGTGCTACTAATGTGTTATTGTCTATTATTTGTATATCATCTTTAAATAGAATATCATAAAAATTTAAAAAGTATATAAATAGCGTAGCTGCAATTCTTTTATTACCATCAACAAAGACATGATTTTTTACAATTAGGTATAAAAAATTTGCTGCTTTTTCTTCTACACTTTTATAAAGATATTGGTTATTAAAAGATTGATAAATATTGCCTATGATTGATTTTAATCCAAAATCTCTTTCAATAGCAAATAGATTACTTTCTTGATTAAACCTTAATTTATTTATTACTTTTATGCAATCTTCATATTTAATTTGCTTGTTATTAATATTTCCCTTAATTTTTTTTATTGTTTTGTGATCATAATCATCTAGCAAATCTAGTGCTTTTGAATATTTTGATATTACTTTTAAAATTTCTTTTGCATCGTTATTTTCTAATCTTTCATCTATACGAGAAGCAATTTCAACTAATTTTACAGTTTTTTCTAAGTAATCTAATCTTTTTTGATTTATAGAGTAACCTTTTATCATATAATCTTTTAAAATTTTACTTGCCCAACGCCTAAATATAATACCATTTTGAGATTTAACACGGTAACCAACTGATATTATTACATCTAGATTATAATAATTAATTGGTTTAGAAGAAAATTCGGTATTTCCGAATTTTCTTAAAGTTTCACTTTCTAAAAGTTCATTGTCTTTATAAATATTTTTTATATGTTCATTTATTGTAGATTTCGACTTATTAAATAGCTTTGCCATTTGTTCTTGTGTTAGCCACACAGTTTCATCTTTCATATTTACTTCTAATTTTACGTTTTGGTTTTCAAATAGCACAATTTCATTTTTTTCATTTTTCATAAATTTTCCCTCCTTATATAAACTAAAAATATAATATAATTAAAAATGTACAATCGTTCTCCTTTCTTGATATAATTATAGCAAACATTAGTTCATTTGCAAACACTTTTTGAATTAAAAAATACACTTTTGGTCGGGAAAATTTGACAAAAAAGAATAAACATTTTAAAATTAAGTCGACATAATTATATAAATATAGTATAATAAAAATATAGGTAATATGAAAAAAATAAAATAATTTTTATGGAGGAAAAGTAATGGAAGAAAAAATTATTAATGTTATGGATTGGTTGGCTGATGGTTATAGAAAGGAACTTATAAACTTTAAAAAGCTGTCTATGAAAAATATAGAAGAAGCAAAATCACGGTTACAAAGCTGGTGGGACGAGTCTTCAGATAAGAATAAAATGCGAGTTTTAAGTTATATAAGTTTAAATTTTGATTCGCCTAAAATTGGTTGTCTGGAAGTTAAAGCACGTGTATTGTTGGCTGCTATTTTAATAATTAGGCAGATAGAAGAAGATTATTTACCTGAGTAAAAAGTAAAAATGCTATCACATGTATTGTGGTAGTATTTTTGCTTTTTGTAGATTTTTTAGGAGTATAAAATTTGACTAAAAAAAGTATATATTATATAATACTTTAGAGGTGAGCAATATGGTAAAAAATAGTGAGATAAAAGTTGTATTTATGGGAACCCCAGATTTTTCAAAAGAATCATTAAAAAAGCTTGTAGAAGAAAATTTTAATGTAGTAGCATGTTTAACAAATGAAGACAAACCATCAGGAAGAGGAATGAAGTTAAAAATGTCTAGTGTAAAAGAATATGCGTTAGAAAAAAATATTCCTGTATATCAACCTAAAAAAGTAAGAAATAACGATGAAATAATTGGTATTTTAAAAGAATATAATCCAGATTTTATAGCAGTTGTAGCTTATGGAAAAATACTTCCAAAAGAAATTCTTGATATACCAAAATATGGATGTATAAATGTACACGGTTCTTTGTTACCTAAATATAGAGGTGCTGCTCCTATGCAGTGGTCAATTATAAATGGAGAGAAAAAAACAGGTATTACTACAATGCTTATGGATGTTGGAATGGACACAGGTGATATGTTGTTAAAAGAAGAAATAGATATAACAGATAAAGATAATTTAGAATCTATACATGATAAATTAATGGTTGTTGGTGCAAATCTTTTAGTAGAAACTTTAGTAGGATTAGTAGAAGGAAATATTACTGCTATAAAACAGCCAGAAGAATTTACATTGGCTCCTATGATAACAAGAGAAATGACAAAAATAGATTTTAACAAATCTTCTAGAGAAATATTTAATTTTGTAAGGGGGCTTTCACCATTTCCAGGTACATATATGACTTTGGATGATGGAAGAAAATTTAAAGTGTTTAGTGTAGAGCCAGTAAAAAAAGAAGTTGATAAAAAGATAGAAAATGGTACAGCTTTATTAGTTTCAAAAGATAAACTATGTATAAAATGTAGTGATGGATATGTAAGTATAAATGAGATACAGCCAACTAATTCTAAAAGAATGGACATAAAAGCCTTTTTAGCAGGAAATAAAATTGAATATAACCAAAAATTTATATAAATTATAATTTTTAACGTTGAAAATTTCAACGTTAATTTTTTATAATAAATTTAGTAAATAATTATACACTATTGTATTTTTTTGTATTTTATTGTATTATATATGTAAACAAAAATGTAGTAAATATATAGTGAGGTAAAATTGTGGCAGAAAAAATTAATATAAATGAATTTGAACTTGAGCAATTAGAAGAATATATTGAGTCACTTGGTGAAAAAAAGTTTCATGCAAAACAAATATTTAAATGGATACACAAATTAAAAGTATTATCATTTGATGATATGACAGATATTTCTAAATCTCTTAGAGAAAAACTTAAAGAAAATACTTATATATTAGATTTAAATGTGCTTGAATGTCAAAAATCCAAAAAAGATGGAACAATGAAATTTTTAATTGAGCTTATAGATAATTGTGCTATAGAATCAGTATTTATGAAATATAATCATGGTAATACTCTTTGTGTATCAACACAAGTTGGATGTAAAATGGGGTGTAAGTTTTGTGCTTCAACAAAGGAAGGTTATGAAAGAAATTTACTTGGAAGTGAAATTGAAGGACAAATTTTAACAGTTGAAAGATATACTGGTGAGAAAATTTCAAATATAGTATATATGGGAATAGGAGAACCACTTGACAATTATGATAATGTTGTAAAATCTATTCATTTAATAAATCATGCAATGGGGTTAAATATTGGAGCAAGACATATAAGTTTATCTACTTGTGGGTTAGTTCCAAAAATATATAAGCTTGCTGAGGAAAATATACAATGTACATTATCTATATCACTTCATGCAACAACAGACGAAAAAAGAAAAGAAATAATGCCTATTGCAAATAGATATTCAATAGATGAGTTACTTGAAGCATGTAAAGAATATATAAGAATTACTGGAAGAAGAATTAGTTTTGAATATGCACTTATATATGGTAAAAATGATAGTTATGAGGATGCGATGAGATTAGTAAAATTACTTAGGGGAATGATTGCACATGTAAATTTAATACCAGTAAATGAAATAAAAGAAAAAGAATATAAAAAAGCAACTTTAAAATCAATTGAAAATTTTATGAATACTTTAAATTCTTGTGGAATTGTGACTACAGTTAGAAGAGAACTTGGTTCAGATATTGATGCAGCATGTGGGCAGTTAAGGAAAAAGTATTTAGATAAAAAATCATAATTAAAAATATATTAGAATATATAAATTTGTAAAAAATATAATATATTATAAATTATAAATAATAATAATGTTAACTATTGAAAAAAGTTACAATTTTGATATAATATATATAGAAAAAATTGAGGTGAATGAATGGAGTTTGTAGCAAACACAGATGTTGGTAAAAAAAGAAAAAATAATGAAGATTCTTTTTTTGCTAAATGTTATAACGATGATATATCACTTTATATAGTAGCTGATGGCTTAGGAGGCTATGAAGGTGGAGAGTATGCTAGTAAAATGTTAGTCGATAGTATATCAAGTTATATTGAAACTAATTTAGAAAGGCTGCCAAAATTAAATGAAAATAATATTAAAAATATATTAAACGTTTCACTTAATATGGCAAATAAAAAAATATATGATCTTGAAAAAACTGATGAAAAATATAAAGGTATGGGAACTACAATAGTTTTAATTTTGAAAGTATGTTCAACTATATATTATATGTCAGTAGGAGATAGCAGGATGTATTATATATTAAAGGACTTTTCATCTATTAGGCAAATAACAGTAGATGATACGTATGTAAATGAACTTATACGTACAAAGGTTATAACTGAAAAAGAAGCTGTAAATCATCCTCAAAAACATGTTTTAACAAAAGCAGTTGGTATACTTAAAAATATTACAACTAATGTTAAAATTTTTGATAATGATGCAGGTTATTTATTACTTTGCTCAGATGGAGTAAGTAATATGTTAAAAGAAGAAGAAATTCTAAGTATATTTTCAAAAAATGATTTTTGCAAAATAGCAGATAAAATTATTCAAAAGGCAAATGCAAAGGGTGGAATAGATAATATTACTGCTATTGCAATTAAGCTTTAAAAAGGAGATTAATATGAATATGATAGGTAAGGTATTTGCGTCTAGATATGAAATATTAGAAAAAATTGGTGAAGGTGGTATGGCTACAGTTTATAAAGCTAGATGTAAACTTTTAAATAGATTTGTAGCTATTAAGGTTTTAAAAGAAGAATATGCAAATGATGAAGTGTTTGTAAATAGATTTAAGACAGAAGCACAATCTGCTGCTGCTCTTACTCATCCAAATATTGTGTCTGTTTATGATGTAGGGCAAGAGGAAAATGGAAAAATTAATTATATAGTAATGGAACTTTTAGAAACAAAAACTTTGAAAGACTATATAGAAGAAAATGGAGCTTTTTCTAATGAAATGACATTAAAAATTGCTGCACAAATTGCATCTGCACTTGAAGCAGCGCATAGAGCACATATAATTCATAGAGATATTAAACCACATAATATTGTTCTTAATCAAAATATGGTAGCTAAAGTAACTGATTTTGGTATTGCCAAGATTACTAATACTACCAGTGCAACAATTACAAGCTTTGGTAGTACAGTAGGTTCAGTACATTATTTTTCGCCTGAGCATGCCAAAGGTGGTTATGTTGATGAAAAATCTGATTTATATTCTTTGGGAGTAGTTATGTATGAAATGGCAACTGGTACAGTTCCATTTGATGGTGACTCTCCAGTGTCAGTGGCTTTAAAGCAAATACAAGAAGTTCCAGTGCCACCTATTGAAAAAAATCCAAGCATTTCTATTTCTTTAAATCAAATTATTTTAAAAGCAATGGAAAAAAATACTTCAACTAGATATCAAACAGCAACAGAAGTTTTACGCGATATTTCAATAGCACTTACGGAGCCAAATATGCCAATTGTAAGGCAAGATAGCTTTGTAGAAGCAGGAGCTACTCAAGTAATTCCAACTATAAAAGAAGACGAAATTTCCGAGGTACCTAATATAAGAACTAGACAAGCAAAAAGAATTAGTACATCTCAAAAAGAAAGAAATAAAGATGATGAAGATAATACAGTAAATGATGAAAATGAGGAAATAAATGAGGAAGATAAAAAGAAAAAGAAGAAGAAAATTATTATTATTTGTGCTGTAATTGCAGTTATTGTTATAGTTCTTGGAGTATTTATAGGAATAAAAGTAAAAACAAGAATAGATGAAGAAAAGAAAGCAAATGAAGAAATATTAGTTCCAGATTTAGTAGGTAAAAAATTTGATGATGTAGTAGAAGAATATAAATCACAAAATATAGAAATTATACAGGATAAAGTTGAATACAGTGAGGATGTTGAAGAAGGACTTATTATATCTCAAACGCCAGATAAGGATACAAAAACTAAAGATAAGAAAATTTATGTTGTTGTAAGTAAAGGCAAAAAAATGGTAGAAATGACTGAAGTTGTTGGTAAAGATATAAAAGTAGCTAGATATGAATTAGAAGATACACTTGGATTTAAAGTAAATGTAGAAGAAGAAATAAATGAAAAGGTAGCAAGTGGAGTAGTAATTTCTCAAAGTGTAAAAAAAGGTGAAAGTATAGCTTATGGTAGTGAGATAACACTTAAAGTAAGTAAAGGTGATGGAAAAGTTTCTGTAATTATGCCAAATGTACTTGGTAAATCAGAAGCAGAGGCAAAAACAAAATTAGAGGAGTTAAAACTTACTGTAAAAGTTAGTTACTCAGAAGATAAAGCTAAACCAAATGCTATTGTATTATCTCAAAGCTATCCAGAAAATCAAACGTTAAAAGAAGGAGATTTAGTAGAAATAACTGTAAACAAATTAATGATTACTAAAAATATTAGCCTTGATTTATTAGAACTACAAGGTGGATCACCATTAGATGTAGAAAGTTTAAAAGTTAAAGTTACAGCAAGCATAGATGGTGGGGCTACTAATACAGTACATGAAAGAACATATACAACTAATGATAAGAATGCTAGCTTTGAAATAAATGGATATAATACAGCTGTTTTAAAAATTTATTTGAATGATAAGTTAGTAAAAGAACAAACAGTTAAATTTTAATAATATGTAAACAAAAGGGGATAAAAGTATGAAGGTACTACACACACACACACACACACACACA
>CANAIR010000018.1 GCA_947361355.1 uncultured Clostridium sp. | reverse complement strand
TGTTTCCATACTTTTCTCTCCCTTTGTTTACATATTATTTTATAAAGTTATTTTTCTATATTTATTACAAAAGGTTTACAATATTTACCTTTAATCATTTTAATTATATAACAAATTTTTTTTTATTACAATATAATTTTACAATATTTTCTATTACATATAATTAAAACTAATATTTTATATATCTGAATTTATACTTTGTATTTTCCCTAATTTTTCAATATTATTAAATAATTTCATATAACCTATATCATCAAATCCATTAATATTTTTTTGGTAAATAATATTAGTATCTCTTGCTAAAATTCCAAAACATGCCACTTCACTTGATATAATATTTTGTAGTGCAGAAATATTTTTAGATAATTCTTCTATTGAACTGTTATTTACTATATTTATAGCACTATTTATTTCATCATTTATATTTATATAATCTTGTATAAATGATATATCAGGTATATTATTTATATATACATCTGCAAGAATAATATCATAATTTTTATTATTTATATGCTCTTGTAAAGCATCATCTTTTTGCCTATTTATGTTTATTTTTATACCATTTATTTCTGCCATTTCTTTTATTTTTTCCGCAATTTTAATCTTAGTAGCATCATTTTCATTAACTAATAAATTAAGCTCTAATATCTTTAACTCATCACCTATTTGTTTTTTGTAAACTCCATCTATTTTTTGCCATCCTTGAGAAAGTAAAGCATTCGTAGCTCCAAACACATCATATTTCATTTTTACATCGCTATATATATATGGAATATCAATTATTTCTGAAAACGATGGATTTACTTCTCTTATAATTTCTTCACGATTTATAGAATATGCTAAAGCTTGCCTTACTTCTTTTATTTTAAATATTTGTGAATCTTTATTTCCAAATAAAAATACAGTTTGACCATCCCTATATTTTTTCACATTATATTCATGTTTTCCTATAAGCTGAATTATACTATCTGAAGTAGCAGTAAACATATCAACTTGTAAATTTCTAAAATCTTCAACTAGTACATCTGAATCAGAATATCCAGTAAATTTTATACTTTTTAATGTTGATTTAGATTTTTCATTTGTAAGAAGTACACTTCTATTTTCATCTACATTTTTTATACTATAAGTACTTTCTTTACTACTTGCTACCAAAGGAAAATCTAATTTGTATAAAAAATAATTATCATCGTTTTTTAAATTTATTTTAAGCTCTGTATTTCCCTGTTTTGTCACTGTTTCTATGTTATTTACAGTAGAAAAATATATACTAGAGTCACCTAAACTTTTAATCTGCTCAATAGAATCTTTTATTTCATCTACACTAATTTTATATTCAGGATTTATTTCAATAAAATATTCTTTTGAATTTATTTTTTCTACATATTTTGCCACTTTATAATTTATTGTATAATCTTTATTTACACTAAGAAGTAAATTATTTGACATCTTTACAAGTTCATTTAATACTATGTTTTTAGTTTTCAAATACTCTGTTGTATCAAGTTTTGACATTCCAATTTTAAAATCATAATCTTGCACTAAAGTTATTTTTTGTTTAGGTTTTGATTCTACATCTACTACTATCTCATTTTCATGTTTTACTATAATCTTAGATGTTGCACCTATTGCTCCTATACAAAATACTAATACAGCTACTTTCAAAAACTTAAAAAAACTTTTAGTTTTTCTCTTGTTTTTTATTTTATTATTTCTTCTAGAATAACTTTTTTTATTTTGTGAAGCTTCAAAGTTTTTTTCTATAAAATTTTCACCATAGCCATTATTTAAATCATTAAAAGTAGTAACACTATCTTTTTTCTTTTCTTTAATATTTTTAAATTTTTCTTTTTTATATTTTAGATTATTTTTTTGTGCTAATTTTGCTTTAGCTACCTTTTTTCTTGTAGTCTTTTTATATCTATGTGAATTTATAATCTTTGCACTCATAATATATCACCTGCTCTTTATATATTATCTGTTGTTTTTACAAATTATATCATAAAGAAGCTCAAAAAGATAGCTTTTTTCTACTTTTTGAGCTTCTAATATATTTTTTATTATTTTAAACTATTACAGTTTTTGTTCAATTGTAAATCTAATTCCTGTTTTATCTTCATTATCAATTGTAACTTCTGTAAAAGCTGGAGAACAAACAAGTTCAACACCTGTTGGTGCAACAAAACCTCTAGCTATTGCAACTGCCTTAACTGCTTGATTAATTGCTCCTGCCCCAATTGCTTGCATTTCTGCCTTTCCATTTTCCTTTACGAGTCCTGCAATTGCTCCTGCAACAGAGTTTGGACTAGATTTTGCTGATACTTTCAATATATCCATTTTTTTACCCCCTATAATTTTTCATTTGTTTGTAACGTTTGTTACTACATAAATAATTATATATAATAAAAAATAAAAATGCAAGTATATTTAATGATTTTTCTAGAAAACTCGTCTTGCTTTTTCGACATAATTATTAAATTATATAAAACACTATTTACTTTTTATGTAATCTATGATATAATTAATAGCGTATCAAATTTAATACCTCAAAAAAATTTAAGGAGGAAATAAAAAATGGCAAAATTTAAGAATGAACAGGTTACCCACAAACTTTGGAGAAAAAAAGTAGAATGCAATGGTAGAGGCGGCTGGCATTTACAAGAAGGTAAAAGACCTTGTGGCCACGTACTAAACGTTTCAGAAAATGACATCAGAAAAAAAGGAGCCTCCTATTATGGAGTGATATGTCCGTTCTGTGGTTGTTTTAACGAAATAAATCAAAAGGAAATTCCCGAAAGGGTAAAAAACAAAGCACTTAAGCTTTAATAATTACAGAAAGGGAAAAATAAATGGTAACCTATAAATAGAGTAAAAAAAATGAGTTTTAATCAATAATATGTTTAAAACTCATTTTTTATTTTCAATACTTTTTTTATATTATATAAAATATTTCTTTATATTTTATTAAATGTTTCCTCTATTTCATTATTTATTCTCGCTATAAAATTATCTACTGTTATAGAATCAATTTTTTCTCCACTTCTTGATCTTATCGATATATTATTATTTTCAATTTCATTTTTTCCTAAAACTATCATATATGGTACTTTTTCAAGCTGTGCACTTCTAATTTTATAACCAATCTTCTCATTAGATGAATCTACTTCTATTCTATATCCTGATTTTTTTAATCTATCTTTAATTTCATTTGCATACTCTACTTCATTTTCAGATATTGGTAAAATTTTTACTTGCACTGGAGATAGCCAAAGTGGAAATGCACCAGCAAAATGTTCAGTAAGTATACCAATAAATCTTTCAAATGAGCCAAGTATTGCTCTATGAATTAATATAGGTGTTTTCTTTTCTCCATCTTTATCTACATATGAAATATTAAATCTACTTGGCAATTGAAAGTCAAGTTGTACAGTTCCCATTTGCCACTGACGTCCTAGACAATCTTTCATTTTTATATCTATTTTAGGACCATAGAACGCTCCATCACCTTCATTTATTATGTAATTATCTTTTCCACAAATTTCATCAAGTACATTTTTTAAATCAGACTCTGCTTTATCCCATACCTCAATTTCACCCATATAATCATCTGGTCTTGTAGAAAGTGTTAATACAAAATCAAGTCCAAATACACCATAAATTTTCTTTGCTATTTCTATTATATCTTTAATCTCAGATCCTATTTGTTCTTCTGTAACATAGTTATGAGAATCATCTTGTCTAAACATTCTAACTCTAAATAGTCCATTTAGTTGACCAGATTTTTCATTTCTATGTATTACATCTATATCACTAAATCTTAATGGTAATTCTTTATAGCTCCTAAGCTTTGACGAAAACACTTTTATAGAGTTTGGACAATTCATTGGTTTTAAAGCTTGTTCATTACCGTCAACATCAGTAAGTATAAACATATCTTCTTTGTAATGATCCCAGTGACCTGAAGTTTTCCAAAGTGAGCTACTATTAAGTTGAGGTCCTGAAAACTCTTGATATCCCCTTTCTTCATGGATATTTCTCCAAAACTCAATTAAAGTATTTAACATTTTCATTCCTTTTGGTAACCAATATGGCATACCAGGTGCTGTTTCATCTAAGAAAAACAATTCTAACTGACTACCTAATTTTCTATGATCTCTTTTTTTGGCCTCTTCCATCATATCAAGATGAGCTTGTAATTGTTCTTTATTTTCAAATGCAGTTCCATATATTCTATGAAGCATTTTGTTATTTTCATTTCCTCTCCAATATGCTCCTGTTATATTTAAAAGTTTAAATGCTTTTACTGCTTTAGTGTATAACAAATGTGGACCTACACATAAATCTACAAATTCACCTTGTTTAAAAAAAGATAATTCTTCATCATCTGGTAAATCATTTATTAGTTCAACTTTATATGGTTCGTTTTTTGAATTCATAAGCTCTAATGCTTCTTTTCTAGGAAGTTTAAAAGTTTCTATTTTTAAATTTTCTTTTATTATTTTCTTCATTTCTGCTTCTATTTTTTCTAAATCATCTTGCCCTATTTCAATATCATCGATATCATAATAAAATCCATTATCAATTGATGGACCTATTGCAAGTTTAGCATTAGGATACAATCTTTTTATAGCTTGTGCCATTATATGGGATGTTGTATGCCTTAGTACATTTAAATCAACGTCCCCTTCATAAATTTCACCTTTATTATTTATATATTTCATTACTTTCACTCCTTTTTTACATTACTAAAATTAATTCATAATTTTACACACGTGACTTTTCTATACATAGTTTTTTTCCCCTTTTTTATAACAAAAATGCACTCCTATGGACTACATCTTTATCCATAGGGGTGCAATATATCTATTACACGGTTCCACCCTAATTTTTACTTCATTTTGATTTTACGAAATCAACGGTAGTTTCCTACTAACTCCGGGGTAGTCTTCAAAATATCCTTACTCTCAACTAGCTTCCAGCCCATGACTAGTTCTCTCTTTTAGCAGTATATATTTTTACTCGTCCCATCAACGTTACTAATATTATACCTCATATATAACATAAAAGTCAATAACTATTGAAATTTTTATGTAATTATGATATACTTTTTGTACTTTTAAGTAAACCTTATAATGATTATTATAAGGAAATATAATAATTAACTATTTTATTAGGAGGAAAAAATATGCGTATCCAAACTAGCAAAAATATCTTAAACAACAAAAGTAATAACTTAACATTAACTTACAAAAAAACACTCAACCCAAGTAGTAAATATGAAATAGACTTTATCAAAGAATGCTCTGATAATAAATGTATTGGTATATACTCAGATGACATGTATCCACTTATACAATCAAATAATGGCAGTAATTTTTTAATTATTAAAATTAAAGATGAAAGATTTACATACTATGCAAAAAACTATATATTAGAGTATATATGTTCCAACATAGTAGCTATATATAACTCTAATGGAGTAAAAATATTTTCAGCAAATGAAGATCAGATAGTAGATGTGATACCTACTCCATATTCTTTAATTATTAATATAGCTGAAATAAATAAAGCAACCATAGTATACGATGTTTTAAAATCAAAAGAAATCATCAAAGGCTCATATTGTAATACTTTATTTCTTATAAAAGATGATTTCTATTTTGAAACAGAAGATAATAAAATAAAAGCTATTTATTCAAATAATCGTAATTTAATTTTAAAATCTGACTTAGGTTACTTTAAATTTATTAATTGCCAATATTCCTCATCTATAAAATATATATTAGAATGTTCTTATAACAATGAAAGGTGCTATACAATTTTTCAATACGATAGTATTATCTCATTACATGATTATCTATATTCAGATGAGGACCTTAGCTTGTCAATTTACAGTTATAATAAAATTACAGATTGTGAATTAATAATAACTGGAAGTATAAATGACCAAATAAAAAAAATAGTTTTCATAAATTCACAAAAAAATGTAATACTTAGAGAAAATACACTCGATATTAATGATGAAAGATGGTACTATACAATAAACAAACAGGAAAAATTGATTCAAATATTTTTCAAAAATAAGTGTATAAAAATTCTTAATTATAACTTCGAAACTATTGTATCTGTAAATCCAAAAAACAGTAATTGCATTCAGGAGACTTATCTTGTTATTGATGAGTATAACTCTTATATTAAAAAGATTAGAGCTGGAAAATGTATTGCATATTACAATTACGATTCAGAAGAAGTAATTAAAACCAAAAGAAACGATATCAATATTGTTGCTTGCAATTGTAAAAATAATGAAAAATTATTTCTTTTTATAAAGGATAATGAATGTATTAAAATACATTCTGCCTCCTCTAATAAAGTGCTCAAAGCTCAAAGAGGTATAACATACGAAATCCTTAAAGATTATAATAATATGCTAATGTGTGGCTACATAGTAAAAGATGGTAAAAAAATTGGTATTTTTGATTTTAATTTAAATACTGTAGTAAAGTTTAATAAAGATTATAGTGTAAAAATATTTGTTTATGATACTTATAATAAGGTAAAAGAAGATTTTCATGGGCAGCAGTACCCTGAACTAAGTATAAAATTAATTTATCTAAAATATGATAGTGATGGTAAATGCAGAAAAATTTTAAACGAACTTAATGAAACTTTACATAGCTTTACAGATAAAAGCAACTACTTTAAGCCATTAAATAACAATTATATTTTAATTTTTAATAACAATAAGTGTAAAGACGTTTTACTTATTAAAAATTTTAAAACATATAATATAGCTCAATTAAGAGAAGAAAGCCAAATTTTAATACCATATTTAACTAAACAAGGATATACTTTATTCAAAGTATATGATACTACTAAGCATAAGTATGTTTCATTATTTATTCATTCAAAAGAGGAACTTATTGAATTAATTAATTCTTCTCCTGGTGGATATGAACATATTTATACTATAAATGAATTTTTGTTAGTATCATCTAATCATAATAAATCATTACAATTAATTAATCTAAAGGATTTAAATAAAGACTGTAATAACAATAATTTATATACGTCTACTGGATATTTTAAATTAGAATTTATTAATAAAGATTTTGTTATCATTTACAAAATAAAAAACAAAAAAATTACTTCTGTTTATTTAGTAAGTGAACTAGGTTTTAATGAAGTCATAACCGCTGGTAACATAACTCCTGTTTATATTGAAAATAATATCTTTTTCAATGTTGCCGGAAACCTTTATAACAAAGTTGGTAATTTAATAATTTAATAATTTCTTGTATTAAAGAAATTTAAGTCGTAAAAAAGAACAAAAGTTATGAAGTGAACTTTTTTTGGTTCACTTCAACTATACTTTTGTTCTTTTTTTATAGTTTTATTTTATTCTTTCTTTTATAACATCATATTCATTTATATTTCCAATAAGTAAAGATGAATTTACATCATGTTTCAAAAAATTTTGATTTACTTTCCTTTCATCATAATTTGCATAACAATATTTACAAAAATGTTTACAAGAATTATATACACCAATATCTACCATCTCTACACAAGAACAATTTTTGTTATTTCTTGCCCTCCATTTTTTTGTGTATTCTTTTCCTGACACATCTTTAACTATTTCTTTTGTTACACAATCTCTACAAATAAAACCATATTCAGTAAGCCTATTTTCTTCACTACATGTTTGAACAGACATACCATATTTTCTTGCACTTTTAGAAAAATTTATTCCAATTTCTCTTAAATCTTTTATAGAAAATTTCTTTAATCTTAGCACATCTATATTATTTCTTACATTTTTATAATCATCTATAAAAGATACAATAATACTATTTGTATAACCTTCAAGTAAACTACACATTCTATCAAAGGCTTTTATATGATATTCTACATTATATTTATTATTTAGAAAAATAGGATCATATCTTATATATATTCTATCCTTTCCAATTTTATTTGCTATTTGTTTTATAGCATTGATAATCATAGACTTATTTGGAACATTTGGTTCAATATCATCTTTATATGATGTCAATGTTATATGAAATATAATTGGTATTTTTATTTTTTCAATTTTATCTACTATAGGTATAGGATTTTTGGTACAAAAAACTATTACATCTACATTTTTAAAACTTATCCTACTAATATTTTTAGGGTAAAAAGGATTTCTTACATCAACAAACCCTTCCTCATATCTTTTCATAAACCATTCAGTATAAAAAGCTACTATATCAGTTCTTCCACTAACATTTAAAATCACATTATCACTCTTTTCTAGTAAATTTACAATATATATTATAAAAAGCCAATACAAATCAGTAATATAAATTCCACCTATAATAGATGGAATTTATATTTATATTTATATTTTATTTTTATTTACTTCATTTTCATTTGAGTTGATAAAACCTCTACAAACTTATTATTTTTAAATTCTATAACATCATATTTTACATCAAATTCTTTTGTTTCTTGAATTATAATATCATTTATTCCATCTTGGTTTAAATCTGCTAAAAATTTAAAACTATATATAGGCCAATCAGAAGAATTTTTTAAATCTTTTATGTAATTATATTTTATAATATATGATTTACCAACATTTGATATATATATTACTGCACTATATGCGCCACTAGATTTTCCAGATTCATTTGTTACACAATATATCTTTCCTCTATTATTTGTATCAATATTTACACTATGTACACTATTTATTTTAATTGTTGTATTAAATATTTTATAAACTCCTAATGCTTTTTTTACTAATTTAATATCTTCATCTGTAACAGTTAAAATTTGTTTTGCAGGTTGCATCATAATATCAGTCTTAGAGCTTCCCACTGCTAAGAACTCTTCTGATGAATTTAGTGTATCAGTTGTAACATAAAAAGTTCCGCTTGAATCAGAATTTGCATAATTTGTTATTTTGTATTTTCCCTTTTTGCCTGAATCATTATATATATCTATATCTACAAGTTTATTTTGATTTCTAAAATAATAACTTTCAGATGCTACCCACTGCTTATTATATGTTGCACCAATAACAGCATTATTTAATATAATTGGTGTAGCGTTATTTACTACATCATCTGAAACACTTGATGATGTATAATCTACTTTTTCCATTACTATATTATTTTTAAATACAACAAATACAAAAAAACATATACAAATAATGATTATTATAGTGACTAAGATAGCTACAAATTTAAGTGTTCTTCTTGCCTTTAACTCTCCTTTGGAATAACCTTTTTTACTCATATTAATATACCCACTTTCCTGAGTCTATTGAAAAAATACACCCACAATATTTTTGCATATACATTTCAATCTCTCTTGCCATTTTTTGACCTTCTCTAAAATGTTCCCTATAATCTACATATATAAATTCTATGCCATATTCTTTTTCCAGTTCTTTTCCTACCCTTTTTATTATATCATGATTTTGATACGGACTTATAGTAAGTGTAGTTGAAACTATATCAAATTTATTTTCCTTTGCATACTCAAATACTCTCTTTAATCTTTTATAATAACAATACTCACAACGTATAGTATACCTCTTATTCTCTCCAACATCCTCCACTACATGTTTTGCAAACCCATTCAAATCGTACTCATCAAGTACTACATTTTTTACTTCCTTTAATTTGCAAAATTCAACAAAAGCATTTTTTCTTCTTTCATATTCTACTTTTGGATGAATAGTAGGATTATAAAAACAAGCAGTATAATCTACTCTTTCTAATTTATCATTATTATTTAATATTCCATTTTCTTTTATATCTTTTTGAATATATGTAAAACATGGAGCACAACAAGTGTGCATTAATAACTTTCTCAATCTATTTCATCTCCAAACCTAAATGTTCGTATGCAAGTTTTGTAGCAATTCTTCCTCTTGGACTCCTTGCTAAAAAACCTATTTGCATTAAAAATGGTTCATAAACATCCTCTACTGTATCTCTATCTTCACCAATTGAAGCTGCAAGTGTATCAATTCCTACAGGTCCACCATTAAACTTAGATATAACAGTCTCAAGCATTGTCCTATCTGTCTTATCAAGACCAATTTCATCAATTTCAAGTCTATTTAAAGCTTTTTTTGCAATATCATAATTTACTCTTTCTAAAGAATCTACCTGTGCAAAATCTCTTACCCTTTTAAGTAATCTATTAGCAATTCTTGGTGTTCCTCTACATCTTGACCCAATTTCTAAAGCTGCATCTTCTTCAATAGGAATGTTTAAAATATTAGCACTTCTAGATATTATGTCTGCAAGTTCTTTTTCTGTATACATATCAAGTTTATTTATTATACCAAACCTATCCCTAAGTGGTGAAGAAAGTGAACCTGCTTTTGTTGTAGCTCCAACAAGAGTAAATTTTGGCAAGTCAAGTCCTATTGATCTTGCCGATGGTCCTTTACCAATTACTATATCTAGTCTAAAATCTTCTAAAGCTGGATATAGTACTTCTTCGACTGATTTGTTTAATCTATGTATTTCATCTATAAATAATACATCATTTGGCTGTAAATTTGTAAGTATGGCTGCCAAATCCCCTGCTTTTTCAATAGCTGGTCCAGATGTTATTTTTATATTACTTCCCATTTCATTTGAAATTATTGTAGCAAGAGTGGTTTTTCCAAGCCCTGGAGGTCCATATAACAAAACGTGATCTAATGTTTCCCCTCTTTTTAAAGCAGCCTCTATGTATATTTTTAAATTTTCTTTAACTTTTTTTTGACCAATATATTCAGAAAAAGACTTAGGTCTTAAATTTATTTCTTCTACTTCTGTTTCATCTTCTACATATTCTGGTGATACTACTCTATCTTCTATCACTATTTTCATCCTTTCATTTTCAATATATCTTATACATACTTATTATATCAAACATTAGTTTTTAAGTCAATTGAATTTAATTATTTAAATAATCTAAATAATATGTTACTAAATTATTATTCATATTAGTTTTAAAAAAATAATATAATTATTCTAGAATTAAAAGAGGTGTATTATGAAACTTATTAAAATAAGAAAAAGCTATTTTATTATAATATTAATTTTATTATTCTTAATAATTATAACTTTTTTGTTTAACTTAATTTCAATAATAACTCCACATATAAATAATTTTAAAGTAGAAAATTTGAAAAATCAAGAAATTAGTGATAGTCTAGAACACGATAATAGTCATGAAGAAGATTTAAACTCAAAAAACGAAGATATTATGTCTTTTTATATTGAACAATATAAGAAAAAAAAGATTGTAGCTTTAACCTTTGATGATGGACCTAGTGAATATACTTCAAAACTTGTTGACGAACTAAAAAAAAGAAATGTTAATGTAACATTTTTTGTTCTTGGAGAAAATATAGAAAAATATAATAATACATTAAAATTTCAATTTGATACTGGTAATAAGATTGGTATACATAGTTTTGAACACAAATTATTTACTAAACTTGAAAAAAAAGAAATAATTGAACAAATTGATAAGACAAGTAATTTAATAGAAAGTATAACAAATGAAAAACCAAATTTTATTCGTGTTCCCTATGGTTCTAGAAACAAAAATGTAGATGAAGTTTTAAAAACAAAAAATTTAACTGATATTTTATGGACTATAGATTCAAAAGATTGGAAATTTCAAAATGTAAATAAAACATATAATTATATACTAAAATATTTCAAAGGAAATGAAATTATTCTAATGCACGATTCTTTTGATACTAGCGTTAAAACAGCCATAAAACTAGTAGATAGACTCCTTTCAAAAAAATATACATTTGTAACAATAGATAAGTATTTAGAAATAGTAAATAAGGTTGAGGGTGATGTATCAAATAATAATATTTTAAAACAAAAAATATTTTAAAATTTTAAGTACTATGATATAATTGTTATGGTGATATAATGATAAAAAGAAAACATAGAACTAACCCTATACCAATTATAGTTTTTTTAATAATTCTTTCTTTAACTTTATATGGAATATATGATACTTTTTATAATAAAGATAATAGTGGTAATAATAATACAAATAATAATAATAATACAAATAATAATAATTCATATAATGTTAATACAAATGATAATAAATATGAAAATAATGATACTTCTAATAATGATAATTTAAATAACGCAGATAAGTTTGTTAAGGCAACTGTTAAAAGAGTTGTAGATGGAGATACTATAATAGTTACTATTGATAATGATGAACAATATAGACTAAGACTTATTGGTATAAACTGTCCTGAATATACTTCAAAAATTGAGGCTTATGGAAAAGAAGCAACAGAATATACAACAAAAATGTTAAATGGTAAAACTGTGTATTTAGAAAAAGATGTAAGTGAAACTGACAAATATAACAGACTTTTAAGATATGTATGGCTTGATATTCCAAATCGTTTTTCAGAAGATGAAATTAAGAAAAAAATGTTTAATGCTATTTTAGTAATTAATGGCTATGCACAAGTTGCTACCTACCCACCTGATGTCAAATACGCAAATTATTTTAAAACTTTTACTGATATTGCAAGAAAAAATAATGTTGGTCTTTGGAAAATAAAATAATAAAATAAAAAAACTGATATCTAGAAAATATTCTATTTTATCAGTTTTTTATAATTAATTTAAATAAATTTTTGTATAATCCTTCCCTTTTTATTATCATATTCAAATATTCCGTATGAACCATTAATCATTACAAGTTGAGGTGGTACATGGCCAATATCAACATCGTATATAATAGGAATATTTAAATCACCTAAAGCTTTTTCTAAAGCCACTTTTATATCGATTTCACATACAACATCTTTTACAAACGTTCTTCCTATTAATATACAGTTGGCATTATCAAACCAACCAGCCATTTTCATTTGAAATAGTCTTCTATATAGTTCTACAAATGTTAATTCACAATTATCTAGATACCAAATCATTCCCTCATTAAATTGTGAGCAAAAATTTTTAGTATTATCAAATTTTGTTCCAAGTAACTGTGTTAATACATCTATACAACCACCAATAATTCTTCCATTTACATTTATAGATTTTATATTATTAATAGTTTTATACTCTACTTTTTCTGTTAAATTATATCCATTATAATTTCCTTCTTCATATTCAACTAGTTGAAACTTATCAAAACTTTCTTGTATAAATTCATTATTTTTATAATTTTCTGTTATTATATCAATTACATTCAATTGTGTCTTTTCTAAGTTTTTCATCCAAAAATCATTTAAATTTTCTGCATGTATTGTAGCAATATTATAATTTGTAGTAAGATAAAAATTAAGTAGTGATGTATCTGAATAACCTTGAACATATTTTACATCATTTAAATTTTGTATTTTTTCTTTGTATTCATGCAAATATGGTATCATATCGAATAAAAATTCTCCACCACGAGCAGATATAATATGTTTTATATTTTCATCTTCCAATAAGGACATAAACTCATCTGCTCTAGTTTTTCCATCTGAACTTACAAAATACTTTTCTTCATTTCTTACATTTTTTGTTTCCTTAACCTTAAAACCAAATTTCTCTAAATTTTCAATTGCTTTATCTATTTTTAAAAGGTTTGCACTTTGGCTTGGTGCAGTAATTCCTATAATATCTCCTTTTGATAATTTTTCTGGATACTTTATCATAACTAAATCACCTATGATAAATATTATACTATACATTTTTTCAATTTTCAATGAATTAGTATTAATGTATAAATAAAAAACATAAGGATGTTTTTTATTACCTTATGTTTTTATTTATAAGTATTAACCCCAAGGTATTTCCTTAGGATCTACTCTTTTTTCATTTATTATAATCTTGTCTATATTTCCACTATTTACATGTAATACTCTATCTCCAATTTGTGCAATACCTGGATTATGTGTAACAATAATCATAGTGGTTCCAAGTTTATTATTAGCATCAACTAAACATTTTAAAACTACTTTGCCAGTTTTTTCATCAAGTGCACCTGTTGGCTCATCAGCAAACATAATACTAGGATTTTTAGCCAAAGCCCTTGCAATAGAAACACGTTGTTGTTCTCCACCAGATAATTCGTGCATATATTTTTTCTTATGTCGTGTAAGTCCTACAACTTTTATAATTTCATCTATATCCACCTTATTTTTTCCTAATTTACTTCCAACAAGAACATTTTCTCTAACATTTAAATGTTCAAGTAAATTATATGTTTGAAATATAAATCCTAGGTTATCCTTTCTAAACTTAGTAATTTTTGACTCACTTACTTTTGCTAAATCTTTTCCATTAAATAATATACTACCAGATGTAGGTCTATCAAGCCCCGATAAAATATTTAAAAGTGTAGTTTTACCAGAACCAGATGGTCCTAGTATTACTATTATTTCACTTTTTTTAACTTTTAAATTTACTCCATTTAAAACTTCTGTTTCAACACTTCCTAATTTATATGTTTTCTTTATATCAATTAGTTCTAATAAATTTTCTTCTTTATCATTCTTAGTATTTTTATTATCCTTTTTTTTACTCAAACTTATCACCTTCTATTCTCTTTTTAGTGCAACTGATAATGGTACTTTATTTAATGTTCTTCTTGAAACAAATATTGCAATATAATAACCTATTAAAAGTCCTACAAGACCAATTATAGCTTTTGTTATAGAAAATTCAATTGGTATAGCAAGCTCCATATCAGATGTAAGTTGCTTTACAATAAATTTAAGTATTTCTTTCATTGCTGGAATAGAAGCAATATATGCTATTATAACAAAAGGAGTATAAATATTTAATACTATTTGACTTATAACTTTATTTTTATATCCCATTACCTTCATAAGAGAAATTGTTTTTTTATTTTCTTCTACAATAATATTTGCAATTACTAATATTATTACTAAAGCAAGTACTGAGGCAAAAGAAATAACAAAATATATAGAACCATTTGAAGATTGCATTTGTTTTTCCATATTTTCTCTTAAATCTGAAATGCTAAAAATATTAGTTATCTTATTCATTTCTTCATCTGATATTGTTGATACCTTAGAATATTTTTCTTCATTTGAATATTTAGTATTAAATGCCAATTTTTCTTCAAATAAAGTAGATATATAATCTCTTCTTACATATGCTTGATTTCCCATAAAGGCATCTTGAATAGCAACTACTTTAAATTCATATTCCTTATCAGAATTTAATAAAATTAATGTATCATTTACATCTACATTAGCAAGTTCAGCTATATTTTTGTTTATTACTATATCATTATCACTAACTAACTTATTTTGTAATTCATTATCATTAATATCATAAAGTTTTATAAAATTTGGATTTTGGTCTATTCCAGAAATTGAAATTGAAAATCTCTCATTTTCATTATCTTCATTTTCTTTATTATTTTCATCACTTTGTGATTCATTTGTATTTATAGTTATAAAACTATTAGACACACTTTCTTTATCAATTGTTACTTCATCACCATTTACTTTTTTTACTCTATCTAACTCAAAAGTTGTATTATATATTAAATCTTCTTTATCAGATGCAAACTCATTACTTTCATCTTTTATTGCTTGTTGATAAGATACCATATTGTCAAAATTTAAGCCCTCAAAAGTTTTATCAATCATCGAAGAAAACATATTTAATCCTATTAATATAAGTACAATTAATAATCCTGTACAAAATGAAGTTAATGTAACTATAAATAGCTTACCTAATGAACGAGAAGCTAAAGATAATTTAAATCTCATTTTAAATGGTAATCCTTTAGTTATAAATGTAACAAATCTACTAAATATATTTACCTTTAAATTACTTCCTTCTTTTAATAAATCAAGAGGTTTCTTACGAAGCATAAATATTGCAATTAAAAATGCAAGTATAGAGAGTACTACTATTGGAACTATAACACTTTCATATAAATACTTATAGTTTATTACAAAATTAGCAATTGGTAAATTAAAGTATCCTACATACAATTTTGTAAGTATCTCATGTGCTGGAACACCTATTGCAAATCCTATAGCTCCTCCTACAATACTTCCTACTATTGGATAAACAAGATAGCTTATAGCTATTCCAAACGATTTATACCCAAGTGATTTTAAAACACCAATTTGTAATCTTTCATCTTCTATTCTTTTTTTAGTTATTACAATTATAACAAATACAGATATTGCAAGTAATAAATATAGAAAATACTTTGCAAATAATCTATCTGTTTTTATTTCTGCTTCTAAAGAATTAACACGAAGTATTTTCATAGCTGCAAGTGGACTCAATGTAATATTTTTGTCATCTTTAAACATCTCAAAAAGTGTTTCAAAATCAAATGTCTTATCTTTGTCATTAAAAGCTGCTATATATGAACTTTCTTTTACTCCACCAAATTCTTCAAAAGTAGAATTTGTCATATATATTATATTATCTGTTTTTTCATTAAATATTGGTCTATTTATTGAAATAAGTGGAAAAATATGATCTGGAGAATACGCAAAACCTACTACATCATACTCTTTTTCACCTATTTTGTACTTATCACCTAATCTTATATTATTAATTTCAGCAAATTTTGGTAATACAGTTATTTCACTGTTATTTTCTGGCATTCTACCTTCAACTAAATATGGAATATCTATATTCATATTTTTATCATAAATCATAGCTTTATGAAGTAATTTTTCTTCAGTAGTAACTTTTGCAAGTTGCTTAGTATACTTAAAGTCGTACTTTGCTTTAGTCTCTTCTATCTTTTCTTCTAATTTTTTATCATTTGCTCCATTATTATTAAAAATGTAGTCTACTGCTTCATAAAGTTTATCGATGTTTGGTATTGATCTCATTCCAAGAGTCATTTGATATTTAATAACTAATTCCATTTGTTCTTTTGGTATATCTTTTAATTCATTTTCAATTAAATTTTGAACTTCTTCTTTTGTATAATCTTTGGAATAATCAATATTAGGAACAAAAGAAAAATCTTCTACATTTTGTTCCTTTAAATAATTATGATATCTATCTTCCATTCTATCCAATGCTGTATTCATTGCTGTATATATACTTGTAGATAAAATAATACAAAATATAATACCAATCATTTGAACTTTTTTAGATTTTAGACCTTTAAAGGCATTTAAAAATAATAATCCCATTATGCCCACCCTATTTGTTCAGCATCTACTACATTCTCATTTTTAGTCATACTTACTACCTTTCCACTGTTCATTTTTATAACAGTATTTGCCATATTAGCAATTGATGGATTATGTGTAACTATAATTACAGTAGTTTTATATTTTCTATTTATATCTTGTAATAATTTTAAAGTTTGTTTTCCTACTTTTTCATCAAGCGCACCTGTTGGTTCATCACAAAAAAGCACTTTTGGATTTTTAGCAACAGCACGTGCAATAGCTACCCTTTGCATTTGTCCACCAGACAGTTGATATGGAAATTTATTTTTCATTTCATACAATCCTACAACTTTTAAAATTTCATTTATTGATAAACTATTATCTGATAAATGGCTTCCAAGTTCAACATTTTCATATATATTTAAGTTTGATATTAAATTATATGATTGAAATATAAATCCTAGATTATCTTTTCTATAATCTGTTAATTCTTTATCGCTATATTTGTCTATTCTCATATTTTCAAACATAACTTGACCACTAGTTGGATTATCTATTCCAGAGAGTACATTTAGCATAGTAGACTTTCCAGAACCAGATGGCCCAAGTATTACAACTATTTCACCGTTCAATATATCAAAAGATACATTATCTAGTGCATGTGTAGTTTCCCCCGCACTTTTATATATCTTTTTTACATTTTTTAGAGAATATATAACTTCATTCATTTTTATCACCTTTTTCTTTAGTATTATATAATAAAAAGCTTTATAACTCAATGAATATGACAAATTATCACAAAATTATCACGAAAAAAGATGGCACTAAATTAATTAGTACCACCATAATACACATATTACAGTCTTCTTAAAATTTCTAAGATAACTGCCTGATTTTCTTCCCACGGTAACTGAGCTAACAGTTCCTCAGTAGATGCAAACTGTGCTGCGTATAAACGTACTTCCCAGTGCCTTGCGTGTATCAGCTCATTTGCATCAAGTTTTAACTTTTCTTCTTGAATTCGGTTAAGCATTGCACCCACGTAATCAGTATCCTGCTTAGTAAGAAGTGCATTTTTTAACCAAGATTTTGGGGCTTTCTTTATAACTACATTTTTTAATGGTCTGTTATCAAAAAAGTACACTGTGTCAAAAATTTCATCATTAAATTCCTCATAAATGAGATTAGTTAAAACTGATTGAAGATAAAGTTTCGAACCAGTCCGCTCAAACTCTTCTAGATAATTCATTACAATCTGTCCATTTTCCAACTTTTTGTTTTCATAATAATTTTTCATATTACATTCTCCTTAAATTTATTAAAATTTTAATTTAGATATAATTATCCTAATTTTATTATACTACTTTTTCATTTTTATGTCAATATTTTATGTATTTTTTATTATTTTTTTATAACTATAAAATTAGAAGTATTAAATATTTAACACTTCTAATCATCAAATTCATACATTATAACACTTATTGTTTTAAAAACAGCAGTTTCAGCACGCAAAATTCTATTTCCTAAACTTACACATCTTACATTAGGATATTTTTTTATTTCTTCTACCTCAGTAATATCAAAACCACCTTCTGGCCCAATTATACAAGATAAATGCACCATATTTTTATTTTTTAAATTATCTATTATATTATGAAAATTTTCTTTTTCATTTTCATATGCGAAAAAATTTATATCATAATTTTCTAAATTTAAAGCCATTTCTTTAAAAGATATAAAATTTAAAATTTCTACTTTATCTGTTCTACCACATTGTTTACAAGCCTCATCAGCTATAACTTGTAATTTTTCTTTTCTTTTTATTCTAGTCTTATCATCTAGTTTTACCACTACATTTTTTGAAAAAAAAGGTACTATCTTTTTACAACCAAGTTCTACTGCTTTTTGAACTACCAAGTCCATTTTATCACCTTTTAACATTGCAACATATAAAGTTAAATTTACTTTAGGTTCACCAAACTTAGGAGCTAATCTAACTTTTTGTAAAACTATACTATCTTTTTTAATCTCTTTTATTTTACAAACATATTCATTAACTACTATTTCCTCATTTACATTGTATCTTAAAACATGTATATGTCTTACTTCACTACCACTAATTTTAAAACTATTATCATCTATATAAATTATGTCTTTTTGTTTTACTATAAATCTCCTTGCCATAAAAAACTCCTTAACCTACATATATTATATCATTCTAAGATTAATATTACAATAATATAAAAAATAATTAGAAATTTAATAAATATTGTATATCAATTATATAATACATAATATAATATTAATATATTTCAAAGAATTAATTAAATTTTTATACGAAAAGAAGACACTTTAATAGTATCTTCTTAAAATTATCAATTTATTTTTAGTTACCTTCCAAAAAATCCTTTTTTCTTTGAATTTACTTCATCGCCAAAAGTATCAGCAAACTCAGTTAAAATACGCCTTTGATCATCAGTTAATTTTTTTGGTATATCAACATTTACAGTAAACTCTAAATTTCCTCTAGACTTTCCATGTATATTTTGTATACCTTTTTCTTTTAATTTAAAAGTAGTCCCAGGTTGAGTACCATCAGGAATATTAAACTCAACTTCATCTTCTAATGTTGGTACTTTTATAGTGCCACCCAATACCATTTTAGTAAAAGGAACTTTAATTGTTTCTAAAATATCAAAACCACGTCTTGTAAATATTTTATGTGGTGAAACACTAACCACTACAAATAAATCACCTGATGGTCCACCTTTTCTACCGCAATCACCTTCACCACGTAATGAAATTGCTTGACCATTATCTATTCCAGCTGGTATATTAATTTCTATTTTCTTTACTTTTTTTACTACGCCTTTTTTATTACATTTTTCACAAGGTGTCTCTATAACTTTTCCTTCCCCTGAACATTTATCACATGTTTTTACAGTAGAAAAAGAACCCATTATAGTATTTTGAGTAATTTGAACTTTACCACGTCCATTACATTTATCACATGTTACTATTTTGCTTCCAGGTTTAGCACCACTTCCATGACATGTATCACAAACTTCATGTCGTGATATGTTTATTTCTTTTTTAGTACCAAATGCAGCTTCTTCAAAAGATATATTCATATTATACCTTAAGTCTGCTCCTTTAGCTGGTCCTGATCTTTTAGCAGCACCGCCAAAACCTCCAAAACTTCCACCAAATACACTACCTAAGATATCATCTAAATCTATATCTACTCCCATGCCACCACTAAATCCAGAAAAATCAAATCCACTAAATCCACCTTGTCCATAGCCTCCAAATCCAGCTTGTTCAAAATTAGATCCAAATCTATCATATTGTGCACGTTTATTACTATCTGAAAGTACAGAATATGCTTCATTTATTTCTTTAAATTTAGCCTCAGCATTTTTCTTAGAAGCTTCATCATGTTGTGCATCTGGATGATATTTTTTAGCAAGCTTTCTATATGCCCTTTTTAATTCTTCATCAGTTGCACTTTTAGATACTCCTAATATCTCATAATAATCTTTAGATTCTGCCACAAAAATTTCCTCCTAAACTTTAATATAGGGTGGCAAGTATTATTACCACCCATATACTAATTGTATGTTAATAAATATAATATATTATTTTTAAATATTATTATAACTATTTATTATCATCTTCTACTTTATAATCAGCATCATGAACTACATTATCAGTATTTTCTGCATTATTTGCACTAGTACCTTCTGCAGTTGCTCCTTGTGCTTGTGAATATAATTTTGAAGAAATATCATAAAATACTTGTGTAAGTTTTTCAGAAGCTGATTTTATAGCTTCATTGTCATTTCCTTCCAACGTTTTCTTAACATTTTCAAGTTCAACTTCAACTTTTGCTTTTTCTTCATCTGAAATTTTACCTTCTAACTCTTTTAATGTTTTTTCGGTATTGTATACTAAAGAGTCTGCATTATTTCTAACTTCAACTTCTTCCTTTTTCTTCTTATCTTCTGCTGCATGAGCTTCTGCTTCTTTAACAGCTTGTTGAATTTCTTCTTCAGTTAAATTTGTACTAGCAGTAATTGCAATTTTTTGTTCATTGTTTGTAGCCATATCTTTTGCTGTAACATGAACAATACCATTAGCATCAATATCAAATGTAACTTCAATTTGAGGAACTCCCCTTGGTGCTGGTGGAATACCAGTTAAACTAAATCTTCCTAATGTTTTATTATATGATGCAATTTCTCTTTCACCTTGAAGTACGTGTACCTCAACTGACGTTTGACCATCTGCTGCTGTACTAAATATTTGAGATTTTTTTGTTGGAATTGTAGTATTTCTTTCAATTAATTTAGTAAATACTCCACCATAAGTTTCAATACCAAGTGATAGAGGTGTTACATCAAGTAATACTAAATCTTTTACTTCTCCTGTTAAAACACCACCTTGAATTGCTGCACCAATTGCAACACATTCGTCTGGATTTATTCCTTTATATGGCTCTTTTCCAGTTATTCTTTTTACAGTTTCTTGTACTAATGGAACACGAGTAGAACCACCAACAAGTAAAATTTTATCAATTTTATCAAATGTCATACCAGAGTCTTTCATAGCTTGATTAACTGGTTCAACAGTAGATTCTACCAAATCTGAAATTAATTCTTCAAATTTTGATCTAGTAAGTGTTATGTCTAAATGTTTTGGTCCAGTTGAATCAGCTGTAATAAATGGTAGATTAATTTGTGCTTGCATTACACCAGAAAGCTCAATTTTAGCTTTTTCTGCAGCCTCTTTTAATCTTTGCATTGCCATATTATCAGTTGCTAAATCAATTCCATTATCCTTTTTAAATTCTGATACTAAATAGCTTATAATTCTTTCATCAAAGTCATCTCCACCAAGTTTATTGTTACCAGATGTAGACATTACTTCAAATACTCCATCAGCTATATCAAGTATAGATACATCAAATGTACCACCACCTAAGTCATAAACCATTATTTTTTGTTCTGTATCTTTATCAAAACCATGAGCAAGAGATGCTGCTGTTGGTTCATTTATTATTCTTAAAACTTCAAGACCTGCAATTCTACCTGCGTCTTTAGTTGCTTGTCTTTGAGAATCACTAAAGTAAGCTGGTACAGTTATAACTGCTTGAGTTACCTTTTCCCCAAGATAATTTTCAGCATCAGACTTTAATTTTTGTAAAACCATAGCTGATATTTCTTGTGGTGTATATTCCTTATCATCTATTTTTACTTTTTTATCTGTACCCATATCTCTTTTTATAGACATAACAGTTCTATCATGATTTGTAACTGCTTGTCTTTTAGCTACTTGACCTGCAAGTCTTTCACCATTTTTTGCAAAAGCAACTATTGATGGAGTTGTTCTTGCACCTTCTGCATTTGGTATAACAACTGGTTCACCGTTTTCTATAACTGCAACACATGAATTTGTTGTTCCTAAATCAATACCTATAACTTTTGACATAATATTACCTCCTAAAAAACAAAGTTATTTATATTATTTACTTAAGATACATAAAATATATACCATAAGTAGATATCACATTTTAATTTGCTACTTTTACCATTGAATGACGAATTACTTTATCACCAATTTTGTAACCTTTTCTCAATACTTCTATAACCTCTTTTTCACCATAATTTTCATCTTCTATGTGCATTACTGCCTCATGAAAATTAGGATCAAAAGTTATATTTAAAGCTTCTATTTCTTCTAAACCTAGTTTTTTTAATGTATCATTTAATTGTGTATATATCATTTCCATACCACTTTTATATGATTCATCACTTGTTTTAGCTGTTATTGCTTTTTCAAAATTATCCATAATTGGCAAAATGTCAGCAATAACATCAGAAGTTATTGTATAGTATAAATTTTCTTTTTCCTTTGTCACTCTCTTTTTAAAGTTATCAAATTCCGCCATATTACGTTTTAAATGTTCAAAATATTCATCGGATTTTTTCCTTTGGTCACATAAAAGTTCATTTATCTTAGATATATACATATCTTTATCTACATCACCATTTTCATCCTTTAAAGCTTCTAACTCTTCAAATTCTAATATTTCTTGTTCTTCATTTTTATTTTCCAATTATCCTGTACCTCCTTCATTTTCTTTTTTTTCTTTGCTCACTATCAAACTCTTAAATTTCTCATTTATATATTTTAATGTAGAAATTGTCTTAGAATAATCAAGTCTTTTTGGACTTACAACTGAAATTTTTGCTACATGCTTATCTACTGTTTCAATGTTTAACGATATAATACTATAATCTTTTAGCATTACTTGTCTACTTTCAGAGCCTATTATAATACCAAGATCATTTGTAATAGCCTTATCTAAAGCTTTATCTATTATATCTTTAGTTGAAAGCATATTAACAAAATTTTTAGCTTTTTCTACATCAGAAAATTCTGGCAAATCAAGAATTGTTTCAACATTACTACTTAACTTTTTATTTTCTTTTGACATCTCATATTTTATGCTTTCACATATTTGTCCAAGTATAAAAGAAAATGAAGTTAATTCTTTTTTTATAACTAAATTTAGTGCAACACTCAATTTTTCAAGTGGCGTTCCAACCAAATTTTTATTTAACACTCCTGTCAATTCTTCTATTGTTTCCTCAGGCACGGAATCAGTTAATTTTGCAAAGCAATCAAGTACTGTTCCATTTTGTGACATTATTATAACAAGTAAAAGTTTATCCGATATCTTTACAATCTTAATTCTATCTAATAAATCTTCACTTTTTAAAGTAAGAATTGTAGGTCTTAAAAGTACTTTTGATACTACATCTGCTGCTTGTTCTAATAACTTAGAAGTATCCCCAAAACCAGTTATACTATTATCTATATAATTTATATCAACCATTGATAGTTTACTTTCCTTCATTAAATTATCTACATAATATCTATAACCTTTAGTTGATGGAATTCTTCCTGCTGATACATGTGGCTGTTCTAAAAATCCTTCCTCTTCTAACAATTTCATTTCATTTCTAATAGTTGCGCTACTATAATTTAGTCTATATTTTTCAACAAGGGTTTTAGAACCAACTGGTTCAGCAGATGATATGTAGTCTTCGACAACAGATGATAATATTTTTTTCTTTCTATCATCTAATTTCATACTAACCACCTTTTAGCACTTAAAATTATCGAGTGCTAATTGCATATATATAATACACCTAATAAAAACCTTTGTCAAGTAATATTTGATTTTTTTTTATAAATTTATGTGAAAGTTTTGTGATAAAAAAATAATTGATATTTAGTTAATAAAAAATAAATAGGTGACAATTATTCACCTACTTATTTTTACAATTTACATTTATTACTATAAAGTTTAATTTTCAATTATTTTTCCTGATGTAAAATTCAATATTGCTAATTTTCCATCTTTTATAACATCACAAACAAGTTTTTCATCAGGTCTTCCAACAAAATCAAATTCTGATTTAAATATCCACTTATTATGTTCATTTTTTAATGCAGATTTTTTGTTTTTTACAGTAAGAATGTATTTTCCATTAGATTTTTTAATACAAGCAATACTTCCACATTCCCATACTATTTCTTGTCCACTTCTTACTTTAATTGAACCCATTAAACAACAACTCCTTTCAAAAGCCAATAACTTTTATTCATTAGAATAAAATACCAGTATTTCATACCAACATTATACTACTTTTTATATAAAGAGCCAACAAAACTATAAAGTTTAATTATTAATCTTATTATTGTAAAATGAAATTATAGATTCAATATATATATTTGTCAATTTATCATTTTCATTAAGCTTTACAGAAGTAATATCACATATTCTCTTAAAAATCGAATATAAGTTTTTATTTAAACCTATAACTTCTTCACTTATATTTACGTCAGCTAACCCCTCTAAATTTTCATCATCATTACCTACTACAAGTTCCAAGAAATTATTTTTATCAAAACAAGCATGTCCTATAAAAAATCCATTAGAAAATAAATCAACATTTATTTTTCTTTCATTTTCGTAATCATCATTTAAAAATAATCTACTTTTTACACCTATCCGCTTTTTATAAACATTTTGTTCATTAGAAATAAAATCAAATATATCAAACTTACCAAAGAATTCCACATCATTTTCTAACCAATTAATATAATCTTTTTTCTCAAAGCCAAATGAAATATCATTAAAATAACTCTTATAATTCATATCAATATCTAATATTATATTTTTAGTATTAAATTTACTTTCAAAATATCCCAATCCTTTTTTTACACTTTTATCTTTATCAAAAATGCTAAAACTAACAATATTATTAAGCATACATTTATTATCAATTTTTCTAAAATGTACAATTACTTCTTTACTAAAGAATACTGGAAGATTTACCTTTAAATTTAAACTAATATATATAACTTGTTCAAAGTTGCTAACAAGTTCTACTTCATATATTTCTTTTTCTATTATTACTATGTACTTACTTATAATATGTAATAATTTTTGCTCTGTATATTTTAAGACATTTTCTTGTATACAAAAAATTTTAATAAAATCTGAACCAACAAATTTCTTTTCATTTATAACATTATTATATATAACTACATTTTCAAAAGGTAATTTTTTATCAGAAATATCAATAATAGTAGGACTATATACTATATTCTTAGATAAAAATTCATTTATACTTTGAAAGTCTGCTAAAAACTTCTCCTTCTTTTTATTGCGTACATAAGAATTTATTTTATCTAATTTAGTATAATATAGATCTTTAAGAAGATATACATTACTAAAAAATGACAAACTTTCAGCTCTAACAAATTTAATATTTCCTTTAAAATCTACAATATCTTTAATTTTTATAGATTTTTTGAGCTCATTACTCGTAAGATTTACTTGTACTATAACATACTTTAAAAATCCATCTATTTTAAAAATAATTTCATATTCATATAATTTATCAATTTTAGTAATTTCACCAATCTTAACGCCATTATACAAAAAATCACTTGATATAGTAGTACTTTGTAATTTTTTTCCTTCTTTATTTATTTCAATTGTTAAATCTCTTTTAACATTAATATCACTGCTTTTTTGTATAAAAATATCAAAAATTTCTTTTAAAATATCATTAAATTCTTCACTTGTTTTTTTAATACAATTAGATTTACTTTCTAATTCATTTTCAACCGTTGTTATTACATAGCCTCTTTTTTTAATTTGTGGCTTTACACAAATTTTAACATCTGATACAACTTCTAAATATGTTTCTTTTGATACATCAAATGTATGAATTTGATGTGAAAGTATATTATCATCTAACATCAAATAAATTTCTACTTCACTTTCATAAAATACACATGGTTGTATATAATAATTGTTTGATTCTATTTTAAAGTTTATAAATTCATATATTACAAATATAACAAAAGATATTTTATTATATATTACTTTGTATTGATTTAATAATAAAACTTTTTTATCTTTAGAAATGCCAAATTCTTCTTCAACACAAGAAATTTTAATATTATTAAAACATACTTTTAACACATCAAAATTTATATCGTGATATATACAAGTTGCATTTTTAAATTCTTTAGTTACTAAATCATTATGTAATAAATATGTGCTATTAAACTTATCTCTAAATTCTTTTACAATATTTGTTAATTTACGCTCTTTATTACCCTTTTTTAATATTTTTAATACTTCATCCCTTACATTTTGTTCTAATATAATTCTTTCCATTTTTCTCATCCTTTCAAAATAATTATTTTAAAGTTATTTTTTATTTAACATATATTATACTAAATTTTTCATATTTGTCAATATTATTATATTTATAACTATCAGTAATGACGATAGATATTGCAATTATAATAAACATAAAATCATATTATTTGCTTGTAAAAAAAATATTTTATGCTATAATAATCTAAAAGGAGTTAAAAAATGAGAATAGGAATAGATATAGATGGTGTCTTAACAAATATAAATCAATACCTTTGTGATTACGGAAGTAAATATTTTTATGAAAAATATGGTAGAATAAATATAAATTTAGATGAGTTTTTACTTTCAAAAATGTTTAATGTATCTAAAGAAGATGCAACTAATTGCTATATGAGCGTACTTGAAAGTTATGCCACAAAAGAACCTGCAAGAAAATATGCAAGCGATATTATAAAAAAATTAAAAAATGATGGAAATGAAATTTATATTATTAGTTCCAGGTGTTCTGATGGAACTGGAAATCTAAGCAATAAAATGCCAAATATTATAAAAGATTGGCTAAAAAGAAATAATATTCCATATGATATGTTATTTTTATATGCAGATGATAAGCTAAAAGTATGTTTAGAAAATAATATTGATATAATGATTGATGATTATGAAGCAAATATAAAAAAAGTATCATCAATAATACCTGTAATTTGTTACCATGCAAATCATAACATAAATTGTATTGGTGATAATATATACAGAGCATATAGTTGGTATCATATTTATAGTATTATTAAAAACCAATTAACACAAAAAAATAAAATACATAGCAAATAACATAAAAAACTCAATTTTACTTGAGTTTTTTATGTATTATATATTATTCTTTACTAGCAATTTCTACCACATTTTCTACAAGAGAAAGTACAGTAGTAAGCCCTACTCCACCTGGGACTTTTGTTACATACTTTGAAATATTTGATACACTTTCTGTATCAACGTCCCCAATTACTTTCCCATCAACTCTATTTATTCCCACATCAATAATTATAGAGTCTTTTTTTACCATGTCACCTGTTATATAACGAGGTATGCCAGTAGCAACAATTAATATATCTGCTTCCTTAGTATATTTGCTAATATCCTTAGTTTTTGAATGACACATTGTTACAGTACAATTTTTATTTAATAGTAACTGAGCTATAGGTTTTCCTACAATATTACTTCTTCCAATTATAACAGCATGCTTTCCTTCAAAATTTTGTATAACATTTTCTAATATAGTTATGATTCCTTTAGGTGTACAAGCAATTATACATTCTTCTCCAACAAACAATTTTCCTAAATTTATACTAGTAAGACCGTCAACATCTTTTTTGTATGATATTTTATTAATTATTTTTCTTTCATCTAAATGCTCATATAAAGGTAACTGTAACAAAATAGCATTAACACTAACATCATTATTAAGCTTTTCAATAAGATCTAATATTTCATTATCGCTTACATTTTCATCTAAAAAATAATCTTCATATAATATACCTAAATCTTCACAAATTTTCCTTTTATTTTTTACATATATTATTGAAGATTCCTCTTTATTTGCTACAATAACACAAATTTTAGGATTAATTCCATTATTTTTTAACTTAGCTATTTTTAATTTTAACTCTTCTTTTTTTACCTCTACTATCTTTTTTACGTTTATAATTTTTTTATCATTTGTCATTTTTTAACTCCTTTTAATCTTTAAATTCTTTTTTTATTATATCATCTATTGCTTCCTTTAAATAAAATGCAGCTGTTTTTGGAGCAACTTTACTTGGAAGCGAAAGAGCCCACACAACATTTAATTCTAAATCTCTTGCTTTTTCAAAATCTACTCCACCAGGATTTGAAGCAAGATCTATAATTAAAGTATCTTTATTTAATAATTTAAGTTTATCTTCATCAAGTAACAAAACAGGTATAGTGTTAAATATGTAATTCATATTAGATAGTACATTATCTAAATTATTTATATCAACTTTATTATAGCCCATAGCTTGTATAAATGCAAGATCTTTTGGATTTCTTGCCTCACAATATACATTAGCTCCAATACCATTTAACATTTTTGATAATATTTTACCAATTCTACCACATCCCATTACTAAACAATTCGAATTACAAATAGTAATGTCAGAATTTTTTATTGCTTCATAAATTGCACCTTCTGCCGTTGGAATAGCATTTAAAATCGCAACACTTTCTTCTTTCATTAGGTCGTAATATTTAATATTGCACAACTTTTTTTCTATACTTTCTAAAAAAGCTCCTGATAATAAAACTTTTCCACTAATTTCATCTATAAAGTCATCTATATAAATATTTTCACCATTTAATTTTATTCCATCTCTAGAAAATGGTATTGGAGTTACAATCAAATCTGCCTCTTTATATGAAACAACATTTTTTCCATTTTTTACATACATTTTTCTTAAATATTTACTTCTTTTATCATCGCCCAAAATACAAATATTATACATATACTTTCCTCCTATAAATTATATATAATATAATATTCTAAATAAAAATAAAATATTCTACTAAAATGGAAAAAGAAACAGAAAAAACATTCTGCCTCTTTTATATAAAAAATAAAAAACTTTAATTAAATATTTTCTACTTATATATTTATTCTAAAAATTCAAATGTACTAAACATATCTTCTGCTCTTTGTTTATCAAAATATAAATCTTCAGCAGAATATGTCATAATATATTCTTTTTTATCTTTTTGCACCATCATTTGGTAAAAATTAATATCATCAGATTTGTATAATATTTTAAAAGAATCTAGTCCACCCATTTTTACATTATCTTTTACAATTTCAATATCTTTTTCTTTTAAATTATTACTCTCCATAATTCCATAAATATGTGAATATAGATAGTCTTCAAAACTTAAAGTTTCTTTTATATTTCCTATAAGTACATTTATTCCCTCATTTCCTTGATTTCTATACATACCAGCGTTTAAAAACAAAGAGTTTTGAGTAACATCTCCTACTTTTTCAAACTCATTATAATATTTAAACTTTATACCTAATAACTTATTTGAATATTCTGTCATTTTAGTTTCATCTATATTAGCTACAACTTGATTACTAACAAATTTAAAATTATTAGTATTATCTTCTTTTTTATTTTTAATTATTATAACAAGAGATACCGCAAGTGCAATTGCTACAATAATTAAAATAACATCTAATAAAATTATAATTTTCTTACTTTTTTTATTTACTACTCCATTATCATTTTTCATATTATTCCTCTTCCTCTAAAAAATTTACAATTACCATATACATAGCTTTACTAAATTGTGATAGTTCCTCATAATTAATTCCACTTTTTATTAATTGTATAATCTCATCAATTTTATATATTTTATATCTATCAATATATTCGTTTAAAGCTAAATGTTCAATTAAGGCAATAACTCCCTCCTTTAAATTTTTTGCATACTTAACTTTTGTCTTACTTACTAAAAGTGGTATTATTTTAGTTTTTAATATTGTATTTGCATCCTCTCCAACTACTATCTTAATTTTTAACAAGTTAATTATTTCAACTATTTTTCCTATTGAAATGTTATTTAATTTTTCTAGTATATAATCATCATTTATATTTTGAAAATAAAATCTAAATCCATCATAATTATTTATCAATCTTAGTACATCATAATATCCAAGAAGTAATAACTCATTTAAATTATCCTTATCAAAATTTAAAATTCCAGGTAATGTATCAATTGGTTCTACCATATGAATTTTAATATTTCCCCTTTTTACAATATTTTTGTAGTCTCTTATTCTGTTTCTTTTATGTGCACGAATTACTATTACATCTTTAAATCCTTTCTTTTCTAACATATGTACTGGGCAATTATCCCAAAGCCCACCATCTAGATATTTTTTTTCACCAATCATACTTCTTTTAAAAACAGGTAAATTTGAACTAGCCATTATATAATCTACTACTTTACCATTATCTATTTGATCAATAAATAATTCCTCACCCTTTATATCAGTTAAGCAAGTAGCTACAAGACCATATAATATATCAGATTTTCTAAGCCTACTTTCATCTATTCCTTCCTCTAGTATTTTTCTTTCTTTAGTTATATCAAGTCCACCATTTTTTATAGAAGATCCAAGTTTTTTTGATAAATATCTTACATTATCAAAACTTAAATTTACATTAATTAAATTTTTCATTGCTTCATTATCTAAATCTAGCAAATCTTCAAATGACATTGTCTGCCACATTTTATATATTTTTTCAAAATCACCTTGTGCAAGATAAGCTCCATTTATTGCGCCAATTGATGTTCCAACAATTGCTTTAAATTTAAATCCGTTTTCATACAATGCTTTTACAGCACCTATTTGATATGCTCCCCTTGCACCTCCACCTTCTAAACTTAATGCTACATTTTTCCTATCTACTAATTTTAAAAAATCATTTTTCATATTTTCACCTTCTATATATGTTATACCATATTATATAAAAAAAGAAAAGACAAAAAAAGTAAATTAAAAAATACAACTTAAAATAATATTTATATAATTTTAAGTTGTATTTTTTACTCTTATAACATTTTACTTAAAATGTCTTTTTTTCTAAATATACTAAGATAAAGTAAAAAAGAATAGTAAAAGTCAAATATAATTGTAGCAATAATAAAAGTAACCATAATTTCATAGTTTTCCTTTAAAAAAATTCCTTCTTTATCAAAATAAATATAAAATTTATTTACAAATATTATAAAAGGTATGAAATCAAAAATTTCCATTTCGCATATAAGTGTAAATATGTGAAATATCAAATATATAATAAATAATCCAAATATACCTACTTTTTTATCTATTTTTTTTAAATTTTCTTTAAAATATTTTACTAATAAAGCATATATTACTATAAATATAATATAAATTAAGTAACTTATTGCATTATACCTAAAATTAAATCCATACAATGACATAAAAAAAATTAAAATTACAGAAATATAAAAGTTAAATGATTTTGGTAAATCATCATATTTATGGATAAATATTTATTTTACTATTATCCATGAAATTAAAATTATTACAAAATACTTCGATATTGTTTCTTTTAATAACTCATTTTCATTGATATAACTTTTTGCGGCTGCAAAAATAACAAAATATACAATTAATTGTATTGCACTTGTAACTATTGTTTTTTTGTTTTTAGTATACATTTTTCTTCCTCTAAAATATTTTTTTCTATATCAATAATATTCTTTTAAAACTTCTAATAAATCACTTAGAGTTTCCTTACCTATAAAAATTTCTGATAAGATTTTATAACGCTTATCAAACAAGTACTCTTGTACTTCTTTATTATTTGAATAACATAGAACTTCATAATGTTTTATACTTCTTACATCTCTATTTCTAAATAGATCATTATTAGTAATAATTATACTATATGCTATTGTAAGTTGAATATCATCTCCAAAATAAACATTTAAAGCAGGATTTTTTTGACTTAAAAATCCATTTTCTAAATCTTCTAATTCTATCCAACTTAAAGAGCTTATAAATATTTTATTACTTTTTAAAGTATCTTGAAATCTTTTATAAACATTTATTGTATCTACCAAATTATATATACTTTTTCTGATGTTACATTCATTACTTATATTATATTTATCTTCAACTATCTTAATTGTCTTTTTAAAGTCTATTACTACCTCTTTTCTTTTTTCTAATTTTATAAAAATAATTCTTAATAATTTATTTGCCCAATCTAAATCTAAATCTATATTTGTATAGTGTTGTTGATTATTTAAACTATATTTCACATAAAATATTTTAAAGTATATATCATTTATAAAATCTGATATTATATCACAAATCTTTTTTAAAGATACATAATTACCTATTTCGTATATTTCACCTTTTTGTTCAATCAAAATCTTTCGTTTAAAAAATAACCATCCCTTAGTTGTTTCTTTTGGTATAACAGTAAATTTTGCTTCACCATCTTTTGGTACTTCCTTCTTTAAATTATCTAACTCATTTTTTAAAACAATAATTTTGTCATTGCACATTTTTGTTTCCTCCTAAAAATTTTTTTAAGATTTATATACTTTATCGATGATATTTTACCGCACTTTTAATATTATGTCGATTTTTTCTTATTTAATAACATATATGTAGCAATTTAGTCTAAATAAAAAGTTCTTTAAGATTTTTTAACTCTTAAAGAACTTATATATATTATAACATAGGAGAAAAGGCTGAAATAATTGCTTCCATCCACTTTTGTGTAATAGGTCTACTCTTCCATTTTTCTAAATCAATTTCTATACATTTGTTTTTTGTCATATTAATAAAGTCCTCTTTTATAGCAATTTCTTCGCCTGTATTATATATCCACGCATTACATTCAAAATTTAAGTGCATACTTCTAAAATCAAGATTAGCAGACCCAACAATTGCTGTATTATCATCTGATACAATAGATTTTGTATGTATAAATCCTGGTTTATACTCATACACTTTTACTCCTGCTTCTAATATTACATCATAATATGACCTAGTTGCTACTTGTACTAATTTTTTGTCAGGTATATGTGGTGTTATAACCCTTACATCAATACCAGCCCTTGCAGCATTTAATATTGAATTAAGAAGCACTTCACTTGGAATAAAATAGGGTGTTGTAATATATACATATTTTGTTGCTGTATTTATCGTTTGTATGTATATATTTTCAGTTGGACTTTTTCTATTATCTGGACCATCGCAAAAAGGTAGTACATAGCCACTTTTTATATTACTTTTACTTTCTACTTCATACCATAAATAATCTACCTTTTGTTTGGTAATTTGTTCTTTTTGTCTTAAAAACATAAGTACAAAGCTCCATGTAGCTTTTCCAATAACTTTAATGCCACCATCTTTCCAATGACCAAATCTTTCAATAATATTTGCATATTCATCGGCAAGGTTTACACCACCTGTATATGCCACTTTTCCATCAATTGCTATAATTTTTCTATGATCTCTATAATTTATATATCCATTTATAAATATTGTAAATGGATTAAATTTATAATATTTAATTCCAGCATTATCAAGTTGCTCTTTATAATCTTTTGGCATTTTAAATAAACTTCCCAATGAATCAAATATGATTTCTACTCGAACACCTTCTGCTGATTTTTTCTTCAAGATATCAAATATTTCATCCCATAATTTCCCTTTAGAAAATATAAAAAATTCTATTAAAATATATCTTTTTGCATTTACTATATCTTTTTTTAAACTGTCAAAGAATTTCTCACCAATTTCAAAAAACTCTACTCCTTCATTTTTATATATTGGATAACCAGTTATTTTATTAGCATAGTTTACTAGATTTGCTTTATGTGGTTCAAGTTCATTTAATATACTATCTGAATCTTTTAACATGTCTTTTGTTTCAATTTGAACTTTATTGATTTCATCTTTTCTTTTTCTTTTAAGTTTACTATTACCCCAAAGAATATATGCAATCACACCAACAACAGGAAAAAACATAATAAACAATATCCAAGAAATTTTATATGCAGCACTATCATGCCTATATAACAAATATAATATAGTTATAACTTTTACAATATCAAAAACTATTCTTGAATAATTATATATTCCTTTCCAGGTGCTATAAAGCAATAACATAACAACAACTTGTATTGCAAAAAGTAATAATACTGCTGCTACTTTAAAAATTGTTACAATAGTACTTTTCTCACCTTTTTTCTTTATTTTTGGCATATTTTTTATATCTTTATCAATATCCATTTCTTACCTCCAAGCTATTAAAACATTTTTAAACTAGCTTTCCTATAAATATTCATAATAATATTATTAACATTCAAAAAAAATTTATACTTTCGAACATTTTTACTATTTTATAATTAAAAAAAAATTCGTTTCTTTATTTCTATCACTGATATAAAATTCAAAGACTTTTCCTTTAAAATCTTTTGAAGTATCTCCCTTTATTCAAAATATGAACAATAACTACATTTCCTCATATCCATACTTTTTGAAAAATTCACTTCTAAATTCTAATAATCTATCTTCCTTAATGGACTCTCTTACGTCCTCCATAAGTTTTACCAAAAATCTTAAATTATGTATTGATAAAAGTCTAGCACCAAGTATTTCTTTTGCTTTGAATAAATGACGTATATATGCCCTTGTATAATTTTTACAAGTATAACAATCACATTCTACATCTAAAGTTTCAAAAGCATGTGCATGACAGGCATTAAGTAAATTAACTTGTCCGTGATGAGTCATTGCTGTACCATTTCTTGCCATTCTTGTAGGCATTACACAATCACACATATCAACACCTGCACAAGCAGCCTCTATTAAATAATCAGGTGATCCAACACCCATAAGATACCTTGGCTTATTATCTGGTAAAAGTGGTGCAGTAAATCTTAAAATATCTAAAAAATCTTCTTTTGGTTCTCCAACACTAATACCACCAATTGCATAACCTGGTAAATCAAGCTCAATCAAATCCTTTGCACTTTGCATGCGAAGATCTTTATAAAAACCTCCTTGAACAATTCCAAACAAATTTTGTTTATCAGTATTTTTATGATACTCTTTACAACGTTTTGCCCATCTAGTTGTTCTTTCCATTGAATTTTTTATATAATCATATGATGCTCCATAAGGTGCACACTCATCAAAAGCCATCATAATATCAGAACCTAAAGCATTTTGTATTTCAATAGATTTCTCTGGTGAAATAAATAATTTTTGACCATTTAAATGCGATCTAAATTCAACACCTTCTTCTGTAATCTTTCTTAATTCACCTAAACTAAATACTTGAAATCCGCCACTATCAGTAAGTATATTTCTATCCCAATTCATAAACTTATGAAGTCCTCCTGCTTCTTTTATAAGTTCATGTCCAGGTCTTAAAAACAGATGATATGTATTTCCTAAAATAATATGTGATTTAACCTCTTCTTTTAACTCTTCTGGCGTCATAGATTTAACTGTTGCTTGTGTACCAACAGGCATAAATACTGGAGTTTCAACATCACCATGTGGTAAGTGCATAACACCAAGTCTTGCTCTAGTTTTCTTATCTATCTTTTTTATTTCAAATTCTAATGCTTTTTCCATTATATCACTCCTTTATTTTACATATTCTTATTATACATTATTTTATGTAAAATGTAAACATATAGTAAAAACTATTTTAACACAGATATAAAATAGTTTTTACTTATTATATTATTCTTTATAAAACTTTAAAATGTCTATTTTCTATACTTAAATATAAAAATTAGCTAACAGAATTAACTTCTTTTAGCTAATTATATTTTACAAAATAATATTATTTTATATAAAGTTGAACACGGCCCCCTATACCATCACTACTATAATTACTATTAATATAATTATCGCGAATAGATACAGGATAAGTTACTCCACTATATCCATATCCACCACTTCTGTTAATTCGTCCTATACTAGTGTCATATGATTTAGCATTATATACTTCCATTGTCCACTCTCTCACATTTCCTACAAAATCATATATATTATTTAAGCAATATGTTTCATTACTACCCGTTTTTATTGTATTACTTACACCATTATTTCCAAATCCAGTACTATCCTTATCTATATTTTTATACTTCTCATTTGTTTTTAAAAATCTTATTGTTTCATCCCATGCTACTCCATATATTAATGTTGATACTACTTGACCTTTCCTCATATCTTCTCTATTAGGATACAAACTTCTTGCTACTGACACTATTCCTCCACTTAAATCAGTCATACTATTTCCCCATTTAATATTTGCCCATGGTTCTTTTCCTTTTTTACTTTGTGCCTTTCCAGCTCCATCTTCACTTTTGCTTATTTCATATCTTCCTATATAAAATCCTTTATATTCTTCTACGCTTGCCATCATATTTTCATATTCTTGTATTTCACTCTCACTAGCACCACTATATGGTTCCTCACATTTTGAAAAATCTATGTAATAATTTACAGATGTTTGAATCTGACCATTATAATACCCTACCTCTCTTACAAAAGTACTCATATCATCTACTGGTATCCATACGAATTGATTTCCTACATCTTCTGTATCATTTGCTACATCTGATATTACTAATCCATCTTTTATTACATCTTTTCCTGGTACTACCGCAAATCCTATTGGTACCACTGCTACTT